>CAYYTH010000004.1:0-127873 GCA_964474665.1 uncultured Aestuariivirga sp. | reverse complement strand
CTTGATGCCATAAGACATACTTCAAGTCGGAACACTTCAGTGGGGGTGGATCATGACAAGATCAAGGGCATGCAGTTGCGTCTGGCGGAAGGTATCAGCGCTCAGCCAAAGCAAACGCTTCGATTTAAGAATGTCCAGATAGCGCTAAAGAGCGGCGCCACAGCACCAAGTGCGCAAGCAGGAGTAAGCTTCGAATCCATCGTCTTCAGGCGTTCGTTGAGCATACTCCGTTGCAGCTACAACAGATCCGTCAGAGACGGGTACGGCCCAGTCATCTCGTTTGGGAGGCCATACCGTTATCTTGGTGGAAATCTGACTCTTACGCTGAGACATTCTGGTAGTGGCAACTCGAAGCGCTTCTACCTCGATGCGTTTGAAGGTGCCGGTGTGATCGGTGCCTATGCCGAGTTGTCATCAGTATGGAGCCAACCCACTGATGTCACCGAGTTGAGGGTCGCTCCTCAAATCAAGTTGATTAAGAAGGGAACTTCGCCGAAGCGAGTGAAGTATCCGTCGAGGTGCGGCTAGACGAGACAGAAGGTCGCCCTGACATCTTGGCTTCGTGGTAGGGCGATCCGCTGAGCATTGTCATTCTCCTAAGGGGTAGTGCCAAGATTTCTCTCTCTATAGAGATCACACCACCCATCACTGCCCCTGCTCCCGCCTCTTGAAGGTTGGGAGAGAGGTGCAATGAGTTCCAGCACCCACCCCCTTGCCGCCCCTCGTCCGCTCCACTAATCTCTGCCCATCGCGGGCGTAGTTCAGTGGTAGAACGGCAGCTTCCCAAGCTGCATGTCGTGGGTTCGATTCCCATCGCCCGCTCCAGTACCAGCGGTCCGGAACGTGTTGCTTCTGGCGCTTACCCGGGAGCAGAGCCATGGTTTTTGACTTTTTCGGTGTGCGGAAGAAGGTGATCATCGCCATGGCGCATATCGGCGCCATGCCCGGGGCCCCGCTCTATGACGAAAAGGGCGGGATGCAGAAGCTGATCGACGGCGTTGCTGCCGACATCGAGAAGCTGCAGGCGGGGGGCGTCGATGCCATCATGTTCGGCAACGAAAACGACAGGCCCTATCTGCTGAAGGCAACCCCCGAATCGACTGCCGCCATGACCGCCGTGGTGATGGCCTTGAAGCCGATGATCAAGGTGCCCTTTGGGGTCAACTACCTGTGGGACCCTACTGCCAGTGTGGCGATTGCCGCGGCCACGGGTGCGAGCTTCGTACGCGAGATCTTCACCGGTGTCTTCGCCTCTGACATGGGTGTGTGGGCGCCCGATGCCGCGACCCCTGCCCGGCTGCGCCGCAACCTGGGCCGCCCGGACCTGAAGCTCCTGTACAACATCAACGCCGAATTTGCCCATTCGCTGGACGAGCGCCCCATCGAACTGCGGGCGCGGAGTGCGGTCTTCTCGTCCCTCGCCGACGCGATCCTCGTGTCCGGGCCGGTGACGGGCGAGCCCGCCGACCAGTCGCAGCTGAAGCGGGTCTGCGAGACGGTGAAGGACGTGCCGGTCTTCGCCAATACCGGCGTCAACATCGACAACGTGAAGGACACGCTGGCCCTGGCGAGCGGCGTGATCATCGGCACCCATTTCAAGGTGGACGGCAATACCTGGAACCCGGTCGACGGCGCGCGGGTGAAGCGCTTCATGGACAAGGTCGAAACGCTGCGCTGAGGGGCGCGTCAACTCCGTCCGATATAGCGGTCGAGCACGTTGCGGGTGACCTGCGCCACGATCTCGTCGTTGCGGGTGAGGCCCACGATCCAGTCGCTGGAGCCGGCGTGAAACACCTCGCCCCTGCCCCGGACGAAATTCACGATCATGCCGCATCCGCGCTTGGTGCGTTCGATGGCATCGGCATCCTTGCGGCCGGTCAGCACCGAGGCGACATATTCGCCATCCTCGAGACCGAGGAAGCTGCGGCCCGGCAGGATGGTGGGGCCTTCCTCGACGGTCGCGGCGATGCCGAGGGCGAGGATCTGGATGCCCTCCGGCGCCACTGCAGGATCGGCGACATAGGGCAGGCCGCCGCGGATTTCATAGGGCAGGCCATCCACCTCGTAACCGAAGATGCGCGAGGCGCCGCCAAGGATGTCACCATAGTAAAGCCCGGTCTTGGCGAAGGCCCAGTGCTCCGGCCGGTAGACGGGGAAGCCCTTGGCGCCGCGCGGCGAACAGCCGGACCAGCTGGCATAGAGCCCATGGGTGGCATTGAGGCCGAAACTGGCAGCGCCGGGGCGGCCGATCTCGGGTGCTTCCCATGATTCCGTCACGCGCTCGCGCGGGCCGGTCTGCATGAAGGGGTCTTCATCGCGGGCGATGTACTTGTAGCAGGTCTGGGTACGTCCCTCGTCGGAGAGGCGGATCTGCCACATGAAATTGCCGGCAAAGCGGGCGATGTGGCCGCCCCTCTGGACATAGGCGTCGATCGCGTCACGCATCTCCCACGACCAGTATTCATCATGACCGACCAGGGCGATGCAGGGATAGCCCTCGATCAGGCCGGGGCGATAATGCAGGTCGGTCTGGCTGATGATGTCGAGGTGGTAGCCTTCAGCCTCGGCCCAGAGCACGAAGTGGCGCTCGAAGCTGGCCCAGCCCGACGACATGTATTTCTTCGAATAGCCATTGGCGTAGGCCCATTCCATGTGCGGATAACGCGGTTCGGAATTGATGGGCGGGTCATCGGGCAGCACGGCGCGCGGCGCATCGGGCGGCAGCGAGACAAAGCCCTTCGCAAGAGGTCGCTGCGTGCTGAGCACCGGTGAGAAGCGGTCGCCCTTGGGGCCGCAATAGCCCTGATAGTGGTTGGAGCCGCCCCAGTCATTGTAGGCCGTCCAGGTGGCCGTGGCGGCGATAAGGAGCAGCCGGCCACGCCTGTCGGCGCCATCACGCGGGCGGACGATGAAGAGATGCTCGTGCATGTCTCCGCCGGCTCGGGTGCGCAGGATGTAGCCGCCGGAGGGCCAGTCTGCGCCAATGGGAATCTCGAGGGAGACGGGCCAGCCACAACCGGTGGCCGAGCAATCATCCGGCGTGTCGCGCCATGTGCCGGGAAGACCGTTGCGGGTGAACATCGTGACAGGCGCCAGGCCGTCGCGGATCACCTCGACGTCATAAGTCCGAGCATTGGTGCAGGCGCTGACCTGAACGGTCTCGCCCGGCGCATAGGAAAGCCTGTCGCAATAGCTCCAGATGCGGGTCTTCGCAGGCGGCGCGTGGAAGGGCCGCTCGGCATAATTGCCGAGCACGGCCTCACGCCGCCAGGCGTCATCCTGCGCGGTGCTCATCTCAGCTCGTCGGCGATGGCCTGGAACATCGCGTAGGTAAGATTGTCCAGCGCCTCGTCTGCGGGCACAGGCTGCGAAGACTGCTTCACCGCCACCATGCCGGCATCATAGTCAATATAGATCCACTGGCCATGGATTCCGATGGCGCAGAGCACGGTGGAGGACGGGTCAGGCACATACCACTTGGAACGATAGCGGCCGTCAGGGAAGAGGTTGACCATCTCGCCGCGCGACCATTGGGCGGAATCGCCCTTGAGCAGGATGTCGTTGACCCATTCCTCCGGCACGATGCGCTGGCCGTTGAAACGGCCCTTGCCGCGCATCATCTCGCCGAAGCGCGCGAGGTCGCCGAGGCTGGTGCAGATGCCGCCTGCGGTGCGCGGGGCGCCATGGCGGTCAACCGTCACGAAGGCGTCCTGTGCCATGTGCATGGGCTGCCAGATGAGGCGCGACAGCAGGTTGGCGAAGCTCTCGCCACCGGCGCGCTCGACGATCCAACCGAGAAGGTCCGAGTTGGGCGAGACATAGTGGAAGCGACTGCCATGCGGATGCTCCGCCTTTGGCAGGCTGGTGACGAATGCGTTGATGCCATCGGCCCCCGCGACCGCACCGGCCGGGTTCCAGCCCATGGCGGCACGGTAGCGCGCAACGTCGCCTTCGGGATCGAGATAATCCTCCACGAAGCGGATGCTGACCGCCATGTCGAGCACATGTCGCACGGTGGCATCGGCATAGGCGGAGCCCGCAACCTCCGGCACATAGCGCGTGACCGGCGCATGCGGATCGAGCTTGCCCTGCTGCACGAGGATGCCGGCCAGCGCCGCGGTGATCGACTTGCTGACGGAGAAGACGATGTGGCGGTCGGCGGCGGACTGGTTGATCAGCCGTTCCGCCACCACCTCGCCATCCTTGAGGACCAGAAATCCATCGGTGTGGGTTTCCTCCAGGGCCACCTCCGCGCTGCGGCGGCCGCCGGCCCAGACGATGGCGAGGCGGCCCAGGTCCAGCGGCTTGCCATGGCGGAACGGCAGCGCCGGCGGGGCGGTTGGGATCGTGTCGACGTGAATCAGGCTGTCGACATGGGTGAAGCCCCAGACGCTGAACGGGTGCTGGCGCCAGTTCTCCAGCGTGGCCGTCGGCAATGTGCTTCCCATCGAATCCCCCCATGAAAGCGATTTAAGCCAAGTCTAGCATGGGATTGACCGGCGTCTCCCCCTCTGGCGAGCCATCGCCGCAGCGCAGGGGCCGGGCGCAGCGGCGGTATGGAGCACCCACTGGCCAAGGGAACAACAATTGCGTATGATAAAACACAATTGTCTCCAGAAAGCGCCCGCCATGCCGAAATCCCTTCCCGTCGATCCCAGCGCCTTCCAGCAGGCGGGCGAACTGGCGTTTCCCCGCATTCCGCTCCATGCCTATGACCGCCCCTTCGCCACGGAACTGGCAGCGCGCGGCGCCAGGGCCATGACCGACGTGCTGCGCCACATGATGATCGTGCGCGAGTTCGAGACGATGCTCGGCTCCTTCAAGGCCAAGGGCAGCTACGCCGACATCAGCTACGTCTACAAGGGACCCGCCCATCTCTCGCTCGGGCAGGAGGGCGCGGCGGTGGGCGCGGCGCTGGCGCTGGAGCCATCCGACCACATCTTCGGCAGCCATCGCAGCCATGGCGAGTTCATCGCCAAGGGGCTTTCGGCCATCGCCCGGCTTCCCGCCACGGACCTGCAGCGGATCATGGCGGAGCATGGCGGCGGCGCCCTGCTGCGCATGACAGAGGCACAACTCCCCGCCAGCCCCGTGACCAGCACGGCGGAGAATTTCCTGCTGCTCGGCCTGCTGGCCGAGATCTTCATGAAGGCAGACGGCTTCAACGGCGGCATGGGCGGTTCCATGCATGCGTTCTTCACGCCGTTCGGCGCCTATCCCAACAATGCGATCGTGGGGGCATCCGCCGGCATCGCAGCGGGTGCCGCCTTGCGGAAGAAGCTCGCGGGGGACGCCTCGATCACGGTCTCGATGAGCGGTGATGGCTCCACCGGATGCGGCCCGGTCTTCGAAGCGATGAACTTCGCCGCCATGGCGCAATACCGCACCCTGTGGACCGATGCGCGCAAGGGCGGACTGCCCGTCCTGTTCTTCTTCTCAAACAATTTCTATGCGATGGGCGGCCAGACCATCGGCGAGACCATGGGCTGGGACCGGCTCTCGCGCATCGGCGCGGCGGTGAATGCGGAGGCGCTCCATGCCGAGACCGTGGATGGCACCAATCCGCTTGCGGTGGCGGATGCCGTGGCACGCAAGCGCGCCCTGCTGCTCGCGGGCCAGGGCCCCGCACTCCTCGATGTCGAATGCTATCGCTCGGGCGGTCACTCGACGACGGATGCCAACGCCTACCGCACCCGGGAAGAGCTGGCACTGTGGGAAGCACATGACCCCATCGCCAAGTTCGCGGCGCAACTAATCGCTGCCGGCGTGATGAGCCAGCAGGACGTCGACGCCATGAGGACCGGCGTTGCCGACGCCATTGCCGCTGTGACGCGCGTCGCCGTGGCGGCAGCACCGGTCGACGTTCCGGCCGACCCGACGCTGATCGGGCGGCTGATGTTCTCCCACGCGGAGATCCCTGTGCCCGCCGGCGAGGTGAAGCTGCTGGCGCCAGCAGAGACATCGGCCCGCATCCGGCAGGACGCGAAGAAGGCGCGGAGCGGCATCGGCCCAGATGGCCAGAAGCTCTCCGCCATGCGCGCCATCACCTACCGCGACGGCCTGTTCGAGGCGATCGCCCACCACATGCTGCATGACGAGCGGCTGATCGCCTATGGCGAGGAATGCCGCGAGTGGGGCGGCGCCTTCGGCGTTTACCGCGGTCTTTCAGACATCCTGCCCTACGAGCGCCTGTTCAATTCGCCGATCTCGGAGGCCGCAATCGTGGCAACCGCTGTCGGCCATGCGCTGGAAGGCGGCCGCACGCTCATCGAACTGATGTATGGCGACTTCATCGGGCGTGCCGGCGACGAGATCTTCAACCAGATGGCCAAGTGGCAGGCCATGTCTGCCGGCATGCTGAAGCTTCCCGTCGTACTGCGCTGCTCGGTGGGCAGCAAGTATGGTGCGCAGCATTCGCAGGACTGGACGGCCCTCGTGGCGCATATCCCAGGCCTCAAGGTGCTCTATCCCGCCACGGCCCATGATGCGAAGGGACTCATGGCGTCAGCGCTGTCGAGCGAGGACCCCGTCGTCTTCTTCGAGAGCCAGCGCCTTTACGACACCGTGGAAAGCTTCAGGGCGGATGGTGTGCCGCAGGACTACTACCGCATTCCCATGGGCGAGCCGGAGGTGAAGCGCGACGGCAGCGACGCCACGGTGCTGACCATCGGTCCCTCGCTCTACCCGGCAATGGCAGCCGCGCAGGAGCTCGAGGAGGCATGTGGCCTGTCACTCGAGGTGATCGATGCGCGTTCGCTCGTTCCCTTCAACTACGACCCGGTGATCCGCTCCATCGTGAAGACCGGGCACCTGCTCGTGGTCACCGAAGCTTCGGAACGCGGCTCCTTCGCGATGACGCTTGCTGCCAACCTCACGCGCTTCGCCTTCGGCAGCCTCAAGTCGCCACCGCGCGTGCTGGGCTCACCCAACTGGATCGTGCCGGGGGCAGAGATGGAGACGAGCTATTTCCCGCAGGCCGATGATATCATCGAGATCGTCACGGCGCAGTTCCACCCCGGCAAGCACTCGAACCGCCGCGGCATCCGCAACTGGGATGACCGCGCCCTCGCCCGCAACGGGCTCTGAAAAGGAGGAGAAGATGAGCACCGACGTCGTCATGCCGCAGCTTGGCAACGAGATCACCGAAGCCCAGATCGACTACTGGTCGCGCAGCCCGGGCGAGAGGGTGGAAAAGGGTGAGATGCTGCTCACCATCACCACGCCCAAACTGACCATGGAGATCGAGGCCCCCGCCTCCGGCGTGCTGCGCGAGATCCGCGTTCCGGCCGACGAGATCGCCAGCGTGGGTGACGTGCTCGCCGTCATCGATGAGGCGTGATGGACGCCATCACCTTCAAGACCCTGGGTGGTACGGGCGAGGACCTCGTGCTGATCCACGGCTTCGGCTCCGACCGCTTGTCCTGGGCCGGCACGTCGCCGGCGCTGATGGGGGTGGCGCGGGTCCATTCGCTCGACCTTCCGGGCCATGGCGACTCGCTTGGCGCCGATGCGGGTGACGGCAGTGCGCAGGACCTGACGCGCGCCGTGACCGCAGCCATCGACGCCCAAGGGCTTGCCAGCGTTCACCTGCTCGGCCACTCCCTCGGTGGCAGCATCGCAATGCAGCTTGCACTCGACCGGCCGGAACGCGTCCGATCGCTGTCGCTGCTGGCACCGGCGGGACTGGGGCGCGGCATCGACCACGATTTTCTGGCGCGCTTTCCCGAACTCGCCACGAAGGAGGAGGCCGAGGCGCTGCTGCAGAGGCTCGTCAGCAAGCCCCTGCTGATCAACCGTTTCACCGTCGCGCGTGTTCTGGACCAGCTCGCTCGGCCCGGGGCGCGCGAGGCGCTGCGATCCATCGCCCGGGGCGTCGCGGCCCATGAAGAACAACTGGGCGAGGCCGCCCACCGCATCTCCGCCACCACTCTACCGCGCCTCACCATCTTCGGCGCCACCGATACCATCAACCCGCCGGACGGCGAGGCCCTTGCGCGGTTCGGCGGGCGGAGCGTGGTCATTCCCGAAGCCGGACACCTTCCGCATGTGGAGGCCGCGCGCCTGGTGAATAGCGAGCTCGTCAGCTTCATCACGAACGTGAGCGCCTGATCCATGGCCAGGCTGCGGCGCACGGCGGGGCCTGCTCTGGCGGATGACACGGCGCTGCGCCTGCGCGCCGCCTGGCTCTACCATGCCTTCGGGCTGACCCAGTCGGACGTGGCCACGCAACTCGGTATCGGCCGCTCCACCGTGATCCGCCTTCTCGAGGAGGCCCGCCAGCGGGGCGAGGTGAAGATCACCATCGAGGATCACCTCCCCGATCTCGTCGAGCTTTCCATCCGCCTCGAGAAGGCGCTCGGCCTCGACGAGGCCATCGTGGTCCCCTCGCCCGCCGGGAGAGCCGGCACGGCACGGGCCGTGGGCTTAGCACTGGGAAGGCTTCTGTCCGAAAGCATCACGGACGGCATGACCATCGGCGTGGGCTGGGGCCGCACCCTGAGCGCAGCGCTCGAGAGCTTCAGCCCACCGAAGCGCAGCGGCATAAAGGTCATGTCACTGATGGGTGGCGCCGTTCAAACGCAGTCCACAAACCCCTTCGAGTTCGCCTGGCGGCTTGCCACGGAACTGCAGGCGGAATGCTTCCTGTTTCCCTCCCCCCTCGTGGTGGACAGCGCGGACATGCGCCGGCAGCTGATGGCGGACCGCGGCATTGCACGACTCGCGGGCCTCGCGCGCGCGCTGGACCTTGCGGTGGTGAGCGCGGGTTCGCTGGCAGAGCGGGCGGGCTCCCTCGTGCACCAGCTGATCACTGCCGAGGAGATCGAAGACCTCCTGGCGCGTGGCTGCGTGGCCGACATCATGTGCAACTTCATCGACGCCAGCGGGCGCAGGATCGACCACCCGATCAACGACAGGATCATGTCGGTTGGCGTCGATGCCTTGCGAGGGGCGAAGCACAAGGTGCTGGCCAGTGGCGGACGGGACCGCGCCGAAGCCATCCTGGCGGTGCACGGGAGCATCGGGTGCAACACGCTGGTCACCGACGAGCAGGCAGCCCGCAGGCTGCTCGACCTCGCCTGACGCCAAAGGAACGCGTTGCGACTATGCTGACGGCGCGATGCGCTGCGGCGGCCGAGCGCTACGCTGCGGCGCGGCTCTGCGGGGGCGTTTGCGCGGCCGTCGGCCAGAGCCGCCCGTCGGCGGCGAGTGGCTCATGCGCCGACCAGCGGGCAAGCTCGGCAGCATAGAGCTCAGGCGGGATGCTCTCGCCCTCGAGGCCCTGGATGAGACCCAGGCCGATCTCCTCATAGCGGGCGAGATTCGTGAGGTTGGGGACCGGCAGGTCGCCGGTGCGGAAGTCCTCCCACATCCGGTCGAAGAGACCTTCGAGGCTGCGTACGAGCAGCGGCACGTCGAACAGCGTGCAGCGATCACGATTGGCGCGCAGCCTGCAGCGCAGGTCGGCCGCGGCACCCGCGACCTCTGCGATGGCGATGGCCCGCATGACGTACTCCTCGAGCGTGGCGCAGACGAGGTCCGGCAGGCCGGCAGACCTGACGAGACCAGCGCAGACCCGCGCGGCGAAGCCCCGGCCCTCGAGTGTCAGGACCGGCGTTCCCATCCACATGGCGTCCGACGCCGTGGTGTGGGCACCATAGGGGAAGGTGTCGAGGAACAGGTCAGCCAGCGCATAGCGGGCAAGATGCTGCGGATTGGGCCGCTTCGGCGCGAAGCACAGCCGCTCCGGCGCGATCCCCGCTGCCACCGCCATCTGCCGCAGGCGGGCATTGGTCTCCGGCGATGAATCAAGCAGCCACAGCACGCTGTCCTCGACGGCGGTGAGAATCCGCATCCAGGCGCCGAAAACCTGTGGCGTGATCTTCTGCGTGCCATTGAGGCAGCAGAACACGAAGCCCTGCTCGGGCAGGCCCTCGGATCCGCGCTGCGGCGGCTCCGTCGCGACGAGGCGCTTGCGGTCATTGGGCTGATAGCAGGGCAGACGCAGCACACGCTCGGTAAAGAAGGCCTCATGCCCGTCCGGCACGACATGGCCATCGGCAATGACATAGTGGTGATAGGGCGTGCCCATGGTGCCGGGGAAGCCGAACCAGTTCGCCGCGATGGGTGCGGGTCGCCGCGCGAAGACCGCGGTCCGTGCATCACGGGTGTAGCCGTTCACGTCGATGAGAATGTCGATGCCATCCGCCGCAATGCGCGCCGCAGCGGCATCATCCGGGAGACCGGTGATGTCCGTCCAGCAATCCACCGCACCACGGATGCGGGTGCGCGTATCGTCCTCGCGGGGGATGCCGCAGTAATAGGCGTAGATCTCGAAGCGGCCGCGGTCATGCAGCTCCATCACTTCGGCAATGCCGAATCCCACCGCGTGCTCGCGCAGGTCCGAGGACACATAGCCGATCTTCAACCGTTGCGGCCGGGGCGCGCGGCGTGGCGCGTGGTCATGAACCTGCGCGGGGCGGGAGATCGATTGGCGGGCATAGGCGGCATTGCGCGCCAGCTGGAACACCGGATCATCGAACATCACGGCCGTCGACAGCGGAGAGATCTCGGCAAGAAGCCTGCCTGCCTCGACACCATCCCAGCCCTGCACCACGGGCCACTTGCACTGCTTCTGGCGCAACGCGATCCAGTGCTGCACGGCCTGAGGCCCGGGCGAAAGATCGATGGCCTGGCGCAGCGCATCTTCGGCCGGCGCATCGGCGTGGTTGAACTCCAGAACCCGGCCCAGCTGGTGCAGCGCCATCACCTTGTGGCGCAGCGCCGGTCCATTGAGGGCGGGCAGCCGGTTCACCAGCCCCAGCCACTGGGTGACTGCGGCGCCGGTGTGTCCCTGGTCCTCAAGCGCGCGGCCCAGATTGATGTAGGACGGGTGGAAGTCCGGGTCGATCCTCAATGCCTGGCGAAGGGCATTGATCGCGGCGAAGGGGTCGCCCCCGCGCTGGGCCACCACAGCCATGTTGAAATGCGCGGCAGCGAGATGCGGATCCTCGGGGTTGAGGGCGATCCAGCGCTTGTAGAGTTCGGCGGCAGCGGCGGCACCCTGCGTTTTTTCGATGGTGTCGGCATCATGGAACAGCGCGGCGATGGTGGAGGACAAGGCGCAGGGAACTCCCGGTTCAGGCGTTGGAGGCGACGATGAGGGCCGTCAGCTGGTCGGAGCTCATCAACCCGATCTGGCTGGTGGTGAAGGCATTGGCCTGGGTGCTGTTGAGGGCCGCGATCTGATCGGTGGTGATGCCCGCGATCGCCGATGTGGCGAGCGACGGGATGCCGGTGGTCTCGTTCAGGGACGCGAAGTTGGTAGTGCTGAGGCCCGCAATCTGTGCCGAGGTCAACGCGCCGGCCTGCGCCGTGGTCAGCGCTGCGAAAATCGACGTGTCGAGGCTGTCGAGGGCGCTTGGCGTGATGGCGCGGAACTGACTGGCGTCAAGTGAGCCGATCTGCGTCGTCGTGAAGCGGTCGATCGCGGTGGAGGTGAGGCCGGCGACCTGTGCCGTCGAGAGGGAGGAGGCGGTCAGCACCGTCAGCTGTGCGGTGTCCAGCGCATTGAGCTGGGTGGAGGTGAAGCCCCGGAGCTGGGTGGAGGACAGAAGCCCCAGCTGCGTGTCAGAGAAGTCGGTGATCTCGGTGGTGGTGAGGCTGCCGAGCTGGCTCGCCGTCACGGCGCCGAGCTGCGTCGTGCTCCAGGTCTGGATGTCGGTGGAACCGAAGGCAGAGAGCACGCCGGCCGTGAGGGCGCTGATCTGCGCAGTCGAAAGCGACTGGACCTGGGTGCTGGAGAGATTGCCTGCCGCGGTCGTGTCAAGCCCCGCCACCTGCTGGGCGGACAGCGACGCGACGTCGAGCGCCTGCAGATAGGTGCTGGTGAGGCCGCTGAGCTGCGTGGCCGTCAGGCCGCGAAGCTGGGTCGAGGTGAAGCTCGCCATCTGCGTGGTGGAGAAGTCCTCGATCTCGGTCGCGGCGATGCCGACGAACTGTTGCGAGGTGATGGCGCCAAGCTGCGTGGTGCTCCAGCCCTGGATCTCGGTCGAGGACAGGGCAGAAAGACCCGTGGCCGAGAGCACAGCGATCTGCGCCGTCGTCAGCGCCTGGGCCTGCGTCGTGGTCAGCGCGTCGAGCGCCGTCGACGTCATGGCGCGGACCTGAGCGGTGGAGAGATCGGCCACGTTCAGCGCATTGAGCTGGGTGGTGCCCAGATTGTTGAGCTGGGTGGAGGTGAGGCCGCGGAGCTGCGTGGAGGTGAGCTGGCCCAGCTGCGTGTCCGAGAAATTGGCGAGTGCAGTGGTCGTGAGCTGCGACATCTGGCGCGTGGTGATGGCGCCGAGCTGGCTCGTGCTCCAGGCCTGCAGGTCCGTCGAGGCAAGCGCGCCGAGCCCCCCGGCCGTCATGGCCGTAACCTGGGTGACCGTGAAGGCCTGGGCCTGGGTGGAGGTGAGGTTGGTGATGGCCGTGGTGCTCAGGCCCGTGACCTGCGTCGCCGAGAGAGACGTCACATCCAGGGCGTTGAGCTGCGTGGTGGCAAGGTTGTTGATCTGGGTCGAGGTCAGGCCGCGCAACTGGGTGGAGGTGAACTGGCCCAGCTGCGTGTCGGAGAAGTCGGCGATGCCGGTGGTCGTCAGCCCCGCCAGCTGCTGGGAGGTAATGGCGCCGAGTTGCGTGGTGGACCAGCCCTGCAGGACGGTCGAATCAAGCGCTTCGAGTCCGCCGGCGCTGAGGGCCGAGATCTGCAGGGTGCCGAGCGACTGTGCCTGCGTGGTGGTGAGCGTGCCGACCGCCGTGGAGGTCATGTTGCGGATCTGTGACACCGAGAGATCAGTGACGTTCAGCGCATTGAGCTGGGTTGCGGCGAGATTGTTGAGCTGGGTGGAGGTGAGACCCTTTACCTGGGTGGAGGTGAGCTGACCGAGCTGGGTATCGCTGAAGTCCGCGATGGCCGTGGTGGTGAGGGCGGCGAGCTGCTGCGAGGTGATGGCGCCGAGCTGGGTCGTCGTCCAGGCCTGGACGTCTGTGGAGGACAGGGCGTCGAGGCCGGTCACCGAGATGGCACCAATCTGGGAAGTGGTGAGCGACTGCGCCTGCGTGTCGGACAGCGCATCGATGGCGGTGGAACTCATGCCGCGGATCTGCGTTGCCGACAGGCTGGTGACATCAATGGCATTGAGCTGGGTGGTGGCGAGGTTGTTGAGCTGCAGCGTGGTCAGGCCGCGGATCTGGCTCGACGTCAGCTGGCCGAGCTGCGTGTCGGAGAAGTCGGCAATGGCCGTGGTGGAGAGCCCGGCAAGCTGCTGCGAGGTGATGGCGCCGAGCTGCGTGGTGCTCCAGCCCTGGATGTCGGTGGAGCTCAGCGCCTCGAGCGCTGCGGTGGAGGCGACGGCGATCTGCGAAGCGGTGAGTGCCTGGGCCTGGGTGTCGGACAGCGCATCGAAGGCGGTGGACGACATGCCGCGGATCTGTGTTGCCGAAAGGTCAGCGACGTTCAGGGCGTTGAGCTGGGTGGTCGCAAGCGTGTTGAGCTGCGTGGTGGTGAGGCCACGAAGCTGGGTGGAGCTGAGCTGACCCAATTGCGTGTCGGTGAATTCCGCCAGCGCACTCGTGGTGAGGCCCGCAAGCTGGCGCGAGGTGAGGGCGCCCAGCTGGGTTGTGTTCCATGCCTGGACATCGGTTGTCTCAAGGGCCTCGACCGCATAGGCCTGCAGTGCACCGATCTGTGTGGACGTGAGCAATGCGGCCTGGGTATCCGCAAGATTCGTGATGGTCGCTGCAATCAGGGACTTGATGGCCGTGGTCGAGATGGCCTGGAGCTGGTTGGTGTCCAGCGCGGTCAGGTCGGTCGTCTCCATCGCATTGATCTGCGAGGCCGTCATCACCGCAACCTGGGTGGTGCTCAGCGCCTGCACGTCGGTGACCGACAGGGCGCGGATGGCGGTGGTGCTGAGGGTCGCAATCTGCCTGGTGGTGAGCGACGAAACAATCGACATGGATGAGCTCCCGCTGGGCAGCGCCGGGCGCGCCCACTAACCTCACGATCCGCATGGAGACATTGCCGCGGCAACCCTGCGCGAGACTTGCACAGTGTCCGATGGTTGGGATTGCAACGGGCGTGGTGGGCGGCGTCATGCCGGCGGGCCGTGATAGCCCGCATTCCGCACGAGACCGAATTTAGCCCGGCAGGTCTAAACGACGCGTTAAGGCCCGATCAGACGTCGAGGTTGGCGACGCTCAGCGCATTCTCGCGGATGAAGTCGCGGCGCGGCTCAACGACGTCGCCCATCAGCTTGGTGAAGATGTCATCCGCCTCGTCGAGTTCGGAAACCTTCACGCGCAGCAGCGTGCGGACGTTGGGATCGAGTGTTGTCTCCCACAGCTGCTCGGGGTTCATTTCACCGAGGCCTTTGTAGCGCTGCATGGTGATGCCCTTGCGGCCGAAGGCGAAGACGGCATCCAGGAGCGAGGTGGGACCGTGGATGACGGTCTCGCCATCCTTGCGGCGCAGCTTGGCGGGCTTCTCGTAGATTTCCTGCAGGTGGCCGGACTTCCGGTCGAGGCGCAGCGCGTCGGCGGAGCCGATGAGCTTGCCGTCGAGCGTCCAGGCCTCCTTCACGCCGCGCACCTCGCGGGTGAAGGCGAGGCCGCCGTCGGTGGTGGGCTCACCGACCCAGCCACGTTCGGTCTCGTCGGCAATGACGTCGAGGCGGCGGGCGATATAGGCGGCGGCATCGGCCGCACGCTCGGTGCTGGACAGCACTTCCGGGTTCAGCACGCCGGCAATCGCGGCCTGCTCCAGCAGCGGGCGCGGATAGCGCGAATGCAGCGCATCGAGGGCGGCGCGCACCGAGAGCGCCTCCTCGACGATCGCGCGCAGGTCCTGCCCTGCCCGCTCCGTGCCGTCGGCCAGCACCAGCGTGGTGTTCTCGAGGCCGGTGTTGACGAGATAATCCTCCAGCGCCTTCGAATCCTTGAGGTACTGCTCGGAGGAGCCGCGCTTCACCTTGTAGAGTGGCGGCTGGGCGATGAACAGGTGTCCGCGCTCGATCACCTCCGGCATCTGACGATAGAAGAAGGTGAGCAGCAGCGTGCGGATATGGGCGCCGTCGACGTCGGCGTCCGTCATGATGATGATCTTGTGGTAGCGCAGCTTGTCGACGTTGAATTCCTCGCGGCCGATGCCGGTGCCGAGTGCCGTGATCAGCGTGCCGATTTCGGCGGAGCCCAGCATCTTGTCGAAGCGTGCCCGCTCGACGTTCAGGATCTTGCCGCGCAGCGGCAGCACCGCCTGGTTCTCGCGGTGGCGCGCCTGCTTGGCGGAGCCGCCGGCCGAGTCGCCCTCGACGATGAAGAGCTCGGACTTCGACGGATCGCGCTCCTGGCAGTCGGCGAGCTTGCCGGGAAGGGAGGAGATATCGAGCGCACCCTTGCGCCGCGTCAGCTCGCGCGCCTTGCGGGCCGCCTCGCGGGCCGCTGCAGCCTCGACCACCTTGGAGACGATGGCGCGCGCCTCGGAAGGATGCTCCTCGAACCAGGCGCCCAGCTGCTCGTTGACGAGGTTCTCCACCACCGGGCGGACTTCCGATGACACGAGCTTGTCCTTGGTCTGGGAGGAGAACTTCGGGTCGGGCACCTTGACGGAGAGCACGCAGGTCAGCGCCTCGCGTGCGTCATCGCCGGTCAGCTGCACCTTCTCCTTCTTGGCGATGCCACTGTCATTGGCGTAATTGTTCACCACACGCGTCAGCGCGCCGCGGAAGCCCGCGAGATGCGTGCCGCCGTCGCGCTGCGGAATGTTGTTGGTGAAGCATAGCACGTTCTCGTGGTAGCTGTCGTTCCACCACAGGGCACAGTCCACGGTGATGCCATCGCGCTCGCCATGGATCATGATCGGCTCGGCCAGGACCGCCTGCTTGGTGCGGTCGAGATAGCGAACGAAGGCTGCGATGCCGCCCTCGTAGAACAGCTCCACCACCTTGTCCTCGACGCCGCGCTTGTCGGTGAGGATGATGCGCACGCCGGAATTCAGGAAGGCGAGCTCGCGCAGGCGATGCTCGAGCGTGCCGAGGTCGAACTCGGTCTTGGTGAAGGTCTCGGGCGACGGCAGGAAGGTCACTTCCGTGCCGCGCCGGCCCGGTGCATCGCCCACCACCTTCAGCGGCGCATCGGGCTCGCCGTGGGTGAAGCTCATGAAATGTTCCTTGTCGTCACGGAAGATGGTGAGCTTCAGCTTCACCGACAGCGCGTTGACGACGGAGACGCCGACGCCATGCAGGCCGCCGGACACCTTGTAGGAATTCTGGTCGAACTTGCCGCCGGCATGCAGCTGGGTCATGATGACCTCGGCGGCGGAAACGCCTTCGGACGGATGGATGTCGGTGGGGATGCCGCGGCCATTGTCGGTCACGGTGCAGGAGCCATCGGCGTTGAGCGTCACCGTGACGTGCGTTGCATGCCCCGCAAGCGCCTCGTCGATGGCGTTGTCGACAACCTCGTAGACCATGTGGTGGAGGCCAGAGCCGTCATCCGTGTCGCCGATATACATGCCGGGGCGCTTGCGCACCGCATCGAGGCCCTTCAGGACCTTGATCGAATCCGCGCCGTAGGTCGCCTCGCCGTTCCCGGTGTTCTCAACGTCTGACATCAGTCTTCCATCGCTCTCGAGACGCGGCCGGCCTCCACCTGGAGGACCTGACCCATCTCACCAATTGCCTCGAACAGCTCTGCGTCTGTTCCCGTCATCCAGCTCTGTGACCCAAGGGCCGCCAGCGCCTCCAGCAAACTCTTCCGCCGCGCCCGGTCGAGGTGGGCTGCCACCTCGTCGAGCAACAACACCGGCGGCACGCCGGCACCCGCCTTCACCGCCCGCGCCTGGGCCAGCACCAGCCCGATCAGCAGCGCCTTCTGCTCGCCCGTCGAGCACTGTGCTGCCGCCATCCGCTTGGGCCCGTGGACCACCTCGAGATCACTCCGGTGGGGGCCCCGGAGGGTGCGCCCGGCCGCCCGGTCGATACCGCGCGAATCGGCTAAAATCTTACGATATTCGTCCTCGACTTGCACGGCAGGTTTCGCGGCGACCAGGGCCTCGATTTCACCCGAAACCGTCACCTCCGCCCAAGGGAAGGAACTGGTCTCACGCCCCTCGCCTATATGGGCCTGGAGGGCCTCCAGTCCAACCAGCCGGGCGGCCGAAATCGCCACGGCGGCCTCGGCCATGTGGGCCTCGAGACTGCCAAGCCAGGCTTGATCGGGCCTCACCTCCTCCAACAGCAGGTTGCGCTCGCGCATCACCTTCTCGAAGACGGTGATGCGGGCGGCATGCTCCGGGTCGAAGGCCGTGACCATGCGGTCGAGGAAGCGCCGCCGGTCAGAGGCAGGACCGGCAAACAGCCGGTCCTGGGCAGGCGTCAGCCAGAGGAGGCGCATGTGTTCGCCAAGGGCGCCTGAGCCCTTCTGCGCCTCGCCGTCGATCACCACCTGGCGGCTGCCGCCCTCGCCGGCATCCGGCTGGCCGCTCCAGGCGGTGCCGAGCGACACCGGCCCGTGCTCGGCCTCGATCTCCGCGGCGATGGCCCAGGAACCGGGCCCGCCCTGCCGAGGCAACGCGTCGAAGGTCACGCCCCTGAGGCCGCGCCCCGGCGCCAGCAGCGAGATCGCCTCCAGGATGTTGGTCTTGCCCGCCCCATTCGCGCCGACCAGCGCCACCAGCTGCGCTGCCGTCTCGAGGCGCAGCGCCGCATAGTTGCGAAACTCCGTCAGCGTCAGCCGGCGGATGGCGAGGGTCGCGTTATGTGTCACTCAGGCAACATGCCGGCAGGGGCATCCGTCTTGTTCCCCTCCCCCTTGTGGGGAGGGGCAGGGGTGGGGTCGCACCGGATGAAGCAATCCTTGGCCCCAAGTCCTTTGAGTCAGCGCGACCCCCACCCTTGGTCTCTCCCCACAGGGGGGAGGGAAAGCGGCGTATCGCTGCGTCCGTTCATCATTCTGCAGGGCGGCGCTTACACCCGCATGGGCATGAGCACATAGAGGGCCTGTTCGTCGGTCGGGTCGCGCACGATGGTCGGCGATCCGGCATCGGCCAGGTGAAGCTCCATGGCGTCTGACTTCATCTGTCCCGCAACGTCCATCAGGTAGCGCGAGTTGAAGCCGATATCGAGCGGATCGGCGTCATAGGAACAGGCCACCTCTTCCTCGGCGGAGCCGGAATCGGGGTTGTTCACCGTCAGGACCACCTTGTTGCCGCCAATCGCCAGCTTCACCGCCCGGCCCTTTTCCTGCGAGATGGTCGAGACGCGATCCACCGCCTGGGCGAAGGTCTTGGTATCGAGTTCCAGCTTCTTGTCATTGTTGCGCGGGATCACGCGCTCATAGTCCGGGAAGGTGCCGTCGATCAGCTTCGAGGTCAGCACCAGGTCGCCCGCCGCGAAGCGGATCTTGGCGGCCGAGAGCGAAACCTCCACCGCACCGTCGACGCCCTCGAACAGCTTGACGACTTCCAGCACAGTCTTGCGCGGCACGATCACGCCCGGCATGTTCTTGGCGCCATCGGGGCGCGGAATCTGGGCCTGGGCGAGGCGATGGCCGTCGGTTGCGACGGCGCGCAGCATGCCCCCCGCCGCCACATCGTGGAAATAGATGCCATTGAGGTAATAGCGGGTCTCCTCGGTCGAGATCGCGAAGCGCGTCTTCTCGATCAGGCCCTTGAGGTCCGAGGCGGCAATGGCGAAGTGGTTGGGGAAGTCGCCGGCTGCGAGATCCGGGAAGTCCTCGTGCGGCAGCGCCTGCAGCGCAAAGCGCGAGCGGCCGGCGAAGATCGACACGCGCTGTCCGTCGCCGGCCTGCTCGAGTTCGAGCTGCGCCCCGTCGGGAAGCTTGCGCACGATGTCATACAGCATGTGCGCCGGCACCGTGGTGGCCCCGGATTTCGACACCTCGGCGGGAACGCTCTCGACGATCTCGATGTCGAGGTCGGTCGCGGTCAGCTTCAGCTGGCCGTCACCCGCCTGGAGCAGCACGTTGGAGAGGATCGGAATGGTGTTCCGCCGCTCGACGACGCTCTGCACATGGGTGAGCGCCTTGAGGAAAGCTGATCTCTCGATCGTGACACGCATCGTCCGGTGATCCCTCGTTCCATGGTTTCCGGCCTCTTGCCGGGCCGGAAACTTTGGCGCGGAACACTGTCAGATTCAAGGGTTATCGCAGGTTTTTCAGCCCTGTTCGACAAGCCGGATCAGGAGTGCGACCTCGCGGGCGAGCTTGTCGTCCGTCTTGATCTGGTCCTCGATCTTGCGCACGGCGTGCAGCACCGTCGAATGGTCGCGCCCGCCGAAACGGCGGCCGATCTCGGGCAGCGACCGCGCGGTCATCTTCTTGGCGAGATACATGCCGATCTGGCGCGGCACCACCACGCTGCGCGCCCGGCGGGGCGACAGCAGGTCGGTGCGGCCGACATTGAAGTGGCGGCCGACGATCTTGAGAATATCGTCGATCTTGATGCGCGAGCCGTCGGGATTCGCCTGCATGTCGCGCAGCACCAGCGACGCCAGGTCAAGCGTCACGGCGGCGTTGTTGAACTGCTGGTAGGCGGTGATGCGGTTCATGGCGCCCTCGAGCTCCCGGCCCGTGCCGGTGACCCGGTTGGCGATGAATTCCAGCACCTCGTCCGGAATGACCACCGAGGGGTCGCGCTTCTGCATCGTCTCGTAGCGGCTCTGCAGGATGCGGCGACGGGTCTCGAGATCAGGCATCTCGATGTCGACGACGAGCCCGCCCATCAGGCGCGAGCGCATGCGCTGGTCGATCGAGTCGAGCTGCGAGGGCGGCACGTCGGCGGCCACGATCACCTGCCGGCGCGAGTCCACGAGCCCGTTGAAGGCGTTGCAGAACTCCTGCTGCATGGTCTTGCCCTGCAGGAACTGGAAATCATCGATCAGCAGCACGTCGACGGCCGCAAACTGGTCCTTGAAGGCCAGCGTGTCGCGCTGGCGGAGTGCCATCACGAAGTTGATCATGAAGCGCTCGGCGGTGAGGAACATGACGCGGCGGTCGGGCCGCCTTTCCTTCACGCGATGCGCCACGGCCGACAGCAGATGCGTCTTGCCGAGGCCCGAGCCGGCATGCACGAACAGCGGATTGAAGCTGACGGCGGCCCCCTGCGCGGCATCGGCCACGCGGCACATGGCGGCATGGGCCAGCTGGTTCGAGGAACCGACGACGAAGGTTTCGAAGGTCTGGTGCGGATCGAGCTGCGGGCCGCGCTCGGCAGCGGCAATGGCCTGGGCCGACGCGATCACCGAAGGCTGGGGCTGCGGCGCCGCAGCCGGTTGGGCGGCATGGCCACCATGATCCTCGGCCGCGGCGCGCTGCGGCACGCCGCCGCGCATGCGCACGCGCACATGGATGGAGTCGAAGCGGCCGAGTTCGGCCTCGCTGATCTTCTGCAGCTTCGAGACATAGTGGGTCTCGATCCAGGACTTGAGGAAGCGGGTCGGAACGGAAACGATCAGGCGGCCGTGCTCGAACTCCTCCAGTTCCATGCGCGCGAACCACGACGTGTAGAGATCTTCACCAAGTTCAGCCCGAAGCCGCTGCGCAACACGATCCCACCTCGTCTTCACGTCCGTCAAAACAGTCATCTTCTTCCGCATCCCTTCGCGCGCATTCTGCGGCGCGCCTCATCATTGCGGCTGGGCCGGTGGCCCAACCGTCTCTCACCCCCGGTGACCGCCGCCGACTAAACGTCAGCGCAGGCCGGGATGAAGGCAAAACTGTCCGAAGTGATCATCACATGCCCCTGCCGTAGCATTTTGAACTTGAGCCGGTATGGTCGTCCGTGTGTTCGTCCCGGGTTGTCATGCGCCCGCCAGTCCCCACTCGCAAATCCCTCACTCACACACAATGACGTCCCGCTTGGACGAAAGACGCCCAGCAAACGCCACCACTGACCGACTGACAGAACCCTTGGCGCAACAGGCCTGGTTCTGCGATTGTGTTGCAGGCGTCTGGCCGTCGGCCTGCCCACGTGGGAGAACTTACAAAAGCGCTTGGCGCCCAAGCAACCTGATTCAGAAAACGCTCCGTACACGGAAGTGGCTTGACGCATTCCCGGCCCTGGCGGTTTCTCTTCGGTAAATCCTAACACCCTGAGACTCTTCCACTTTTGCAACGCGTGGAGCATGCACGCCTGCATCTTGCGGATGAACCACCGGCGGGTGAAGTGCGGCGGGCGTTTCGCGCCGGGCGCGCCGTTTGCTGAGGCACACCTGGGGATGCTCATTAAACCGTTGATTCAGCGATGTGAATTCTGCGCGAGACGTTCCGTAGCCGGACAAATCGGGCGGCTGTGGAAAAGCCTAAGACTGTGCATCAAAAACGAAAAACGCCGGACAGAATCTGTCCGGCGCCAAACGATACGAAGCGCTCCTGCAGGGGCAGGAGGCGCGGTGTCAGGCCTTGAGGGCCTTCACGCGTGCGGCAAGGCGGGACACCTTGCGCGAGGCGGTGTTCTTGTGGAGGACGCCCTTCTGGGCGCCACGCATCAGCTCCGGCTGGGCAGCCTGGAGAGCAGCCGCGGCTTCCGCCTGGTTGCCGGAGGCAATCGCCTCCTCGACCTTGCGCACGAAGGTGCGCATGCGGCTGACGCGGTTCTTGTTGATCTCGGTGCGGCGGGCGGAGACGCGGGTGGCCTTCTTCGCCGATTTCGTATTGGCCATTTGGCTTTGGTCCTGCTTCAGAAATGCGTTTGATCGGCTTGGTAAAAGGAACGACCGCCATGCCCATCGGCTGACGGCCCGCCTTCCCGGCCCATCGGGATGGCGGGCTTATAGGGAAGTGGGGCCGTCCCGTCAATGGGCTCCAAGCGACTCTGATTCCTCAGGGTTTTTCCCATTTTCCGGATTTTTCGGAGCGGAAGAAGGCATCGATGATCCGCATGTTCTGGATGGCATCCTCCACCCCCCAGAAGGGCTTCTGCTTCCGGCGCACCACCCGGCCGAAGGCTTCGGCCTGCAGCTGGTACTGGTCGGAAACCGGGAATTCGGTCCAGCTGCCTTCATTCATCTCCATTCCCTGCAGGAACAGGCGGTTGGGCCTGTCAGGCGGTGCATTGAACGGAATCTCGATCTCGATCCGGCCCTTGGTGCCCATGATGTTGACACGCTGGTAGGGCGCGAGCTGGGTCGAGACGGCGAAGGACAGCTGGCGGCCCTCGCCGAAATCGGCAAGGCCGCTGGCCAGCCGGTCGGTCTTGAACTTGGGGTCGCGGTCGAAGGTGCCGGTCACACGCTTCGGCTCGGCATCGAAGATGAAGCGCGAGACGGTGATCGGGTAGCAGCCGATGTCCATCAGCCCGCCGCCGCCGATGTCGGCCATGTTGCGCACGTTCTTCGGGTCGCGGTTGAAATAGGAGAACAGCACCTGGATGGCGCGGACGTCGCCGATCTTCTTCTTTTTCACCAGCTCGCGCGCCGCCAGCCACTGCGTGGCATGGCGCACCATGAAGGCCTCGGCGACGAAGACGTTCTTGATCTTCCTGAGCTGTGCGGCCTCCTTCGCGGTGATGGCGATCGGCTTCTCGCACAGCACATGCTTTCCGGCCTTGGCTGCCGCCAGCGTCAGCGGCACATGCAGGTGATTGGGCAGCGGATTGTAGACGGCCTCGATCTCGGGGTCGGCCAGCATCTCCTCGTAGGAGCCATAGGCCTTGGGAATTCCCAGCTTTCCGGCCCATTCCTGCGCCGTCTTCTTGTTGCGTGACGAGATCGCGACGATGTCGATGTCCTTCGACTTCAGCATGCCCGGAATGACCTTGGCCACGCCGATGTTCGCCGTCGAGATGATGCCCCACTTCACGGGTTTCATGTGTCAGCCTCCCTGTTCAGGGGCGCATGTTTAGTCCGGCGTGAGGGCTGTTGGAAGTGCCCGCGAGGGCGGCGGCCAGATAATCGCGGGTGAGGGCGCGCGGCGTCTCGGGGTTGGCGGGCTTTCCCGTCAGCGCATAGCGCAGCCACAGGCCGTCGATCATCGCGGCGATGCCGTCGGCGAGGCGCAGCGCCTCCTGTTCCGGCACGAGGCGGCGCAGGTCATGAAGCAGGCTGCTCCTCAGGCGGCGATGGTACAGTGAAAGGATGTTCATCAGCCGCGGCGAGTGGCGGGCATTGCCATAGAGCGCCAGCCAGGCGCTGAACACCTGCTCGTCGAACTGGGTATCGCCGAAACAGGCATCGATGATGGCGCGGATGCGCTGGCGCGGGTCCGCCGCGCCCGACAGGCGGGCCACCGCATCCGCCCGCAGCTCCGCCAGCAGGTGGCGCATGGTGGCAAGCAATAGCTCGTCCTTGTCCGTGAAATAGTGGTGCACCATGCCCGAGGAAATGCCGGCCTGCCGGGCGATGCGCGCCACTGTGGCATTGGCGAAGCCATGCGTGTGGATGGCGGCGATTGCCGCCTCCACCAGCTGCTTGCGCCGGATCGGCGCCATTCCGAGCTTCGGCATTCCCCTGTCTCCGGCGGAAACTGTGGGTTTTTATTGGTCGACTGTCCAATGAAAACTTGCCGAGCGTGCGAAACCTGAATTAGTCTTCCGGTCATGCCGCGGGGCCGCCAAGAAGGTTCCGGGTGAACAGGGAGCAGTGTGATTATGAAGTCTTTCATCAAGAGTGTGGCGGCGGCTGCCGTCATGGGCGTTGCCATGGCCTCGACGGCCTTCGCGGCGGACCCGGCCAGCTGCAAGGCGGTGAAGTTCGCGGATGTGGGCTGGACCGACATCCAGGTCACCACCGGCGCGACCTCGGTCATCCTCGAGGCGCTGGGCTATGAGCCGCAGGTCTCCACCCTCTCGGTGCCGGTCACCTATGCCTCGCTCAAGAACAAGGACATCGACGTGTTCCTGGGCAACTGGATGCCGTCGATGACCGCCGACATCAAGCCCTACCTCGACGACAAGTCGGTAGAGCAGATCGCCACCAACCTCGAGGGCGCGGGCTATGGCCTGGTCGTTCCGCAATATGTCGCGGATGCGGGCGTGAAGTCGCTTGCCGATCTCGGCGCCAACAAGGACAAGTTCGGCGGCAAGATCTACGGCATCGAAGCGGGCAATGACGGCAACCGCATCATCCAGACGATGATCGATGACCCGAAGAACAATCTTGCCGGCTTCCAGCTGGTCGAGAGCTCCGAGGCGGGTATGCTGACCGAGGCCGAGAAGGCCATGAAGAACAATGAATGGATCATCTTCCTCGGCTGGACCCCGCACCCCATCATGGGCGAGATGAAGATCGCCTATCTCGATGGCATGGGTGACTCAGGCTTCGGCGCCGCCACGGTGCTGACCAACGTGCGCCAGGGCTACGCCGCGGAATGCCCCAATGTCGGCAAGCTGCTGTCGAACCTCAAGTTCGACCTCGCCATGGAAGGCGCCATGATGGCCCCCGTGCTGAAGGACGGCGCGGACCCGAAGGAAACCGCCAAGGCCTGGCTCAAGGCCAACCCGGATGTGGTGAAGCCCTGGCTGCAGGGCGTGACCACGCTTGACGGCGGCGACGCCGCCGCCGCGGTCGACGCCGCGCTGAAGGGCTGAGCACGCTCCAGAGGCCCGGGAGACAGCTCCCGGGCCTCTTTCCCTTCACGGCCAATGCATGACAGACGGCCCGCAGCGACATAGGCAGGCGGCGTCACTCTCGGGGGAGAGGCAATGGATCCGGTTTCCAACTTCATCAAGTCGTGGAAGATTCCGGTCGGACCATGGGGCAAGAGCTTCATGGACTTCATCGTCAATTATTTCCAGTGGCTGTTCGACGCGCTGAAGGTGTCGCTCAACTTCGCGGTCGACAACACCACCGCCGCCCTTCTCGCCATCCCGCCGGTGCTGCTCGCTCTCGCCGTCGCGGGCTTTGCCTACTGGCTGCAGCGATCGTGGAAGCTGGCGCTGGGCGTGCTGATCGGCCTCCTCTTCATCATCAACCAGGGCCTCTGGAAGGAGACGGTGCAGACGCTGGTGCTCGTTGTCGGCGCCACCGCCCTGTCCATGGCCATGGGCGTGCCGCTCGGCATCTGGGCGGCGCACAAGCGGCGGGTCTGGCATGTGACGCAGCCGATCCTCGACCTGATGCAGACAATGCCGACCTTCGTCTACCTGATCCCCATCCTCATCCTCTTCGGCCTCGGCGCCGCACCCGCGCTCATCGTCACCATCATCTTCGCCATGCCGGCCCCCGTGCGCATGACCTATCTCGGCATCACCTCGATCCCCAAGCCGATGATCGAGGCGGGCGAGGCCTTCGGCGCCACCAAGCGGCAATTGCTGTGGAAGGTGGAACTGCCCGCCGCCATGCCCTCGATCATGGCGGGCCTCACCCAGTGCATCATGCTGTCGCTGTCCATGGTGGTCTTCGCCACGCTGATCGGCGCGCCCTCGCTCGGCAACCCGGTGTTCAAGGCGCTGTCCAACCGCAACATTCCGCTCGGCATCGAGGCGGGCCTCGCCATCGTGGTGCTGGCCATCATCCTCGACCGCATGCTGGCGGTGAAGGCGGGAGCCAAGAAATGACCACCGCCATCGCGTTCAGGAACGTCGACATCATCTTCGGCGAAAAGACCGAGGAAGCGCTGAAGCTGGCCCATGCGGGTACTGACCGCTCGGAGATCCTGGCCAAGACGGGTGCCGTGCTGGGTGCCACGCAGGCCAGCCTCACCGTCAACGAGGGCGAGATCAGCGTGCTGATGGGCCTGTCCGGTTCCGGCAAGTCGACGCTCCTTCGCGCTGTCAACGGCCTCAACAAGGTGACGGGCGGCGAGGTTCTGGTGAAGGACGGAGACCGCATGGTCGACGTCGCCTCCTGCGATGCCGCAACGCTGCGCCACATCCGCCAGCGCCAGGTGGCCATGGTGTTCCAGCAGTTCGCGCTGCTCCCCTGGCGCACGGTGCGCGAGAACGCCGGCTTCGGCCTCGAGCTCGCCGGCGTGCCGGAGGCGGAGCGCAACGCCAAGGTGGACAAGCAGCTGGAACTCGTCGGCCTCAAGCAATGGGCCAACAAATACGTGCACGAACTCTCAGGCGGCATGCAGCAGCGCGTAGGCCTCGCCCGCGCCTTCGCCACGGAAGCGCCGATCCTGCTGATGGACGAGCCCTTCTCCGCCCTCGACCCCCTGATCCGCACCAAGCTGCAGGACGAACTCCTGCAGCTGCAGAAGCAGATCAAGAAGACCATCCTGTTCGTCAGTCACGACCTCGAGGAAGCACTCAAGATCGGCAACCGCATCACCATCATGGAGGGCGGCCGCATCGTGCAGTCGGGCGCCCCAGAGGACATCGTGCTGAAGCCGGCCAACGACTATGTGCGTGACTTCATCGCCAACGTGAACCCGCTCTCGGTGCTGACCGCCTGGAACGTGATGCGCGCCCTGCACGAACTCGAGACGGACGCCGACGGCTGGGTCTGGCTCGACACGCGCAAGACGACGCGCTTCAAGCTCGGCGCCGACGGCAAGGTCATGGCCGCCGAGCGTGACGGCCATCCCGCCAGATGGGTGTCATGCGACCATGTCGAGACGCATGTCGAGGCGGATCACCGCCCGGTGTTCTGGGCACGGCCGGGCACGTCGCTGAAGGTCGTGATGCTGGCCATCCACAACACCGACGTCTCGCCGGTGGCGATCTTCGACGAGAATGACCGCTTCCTCGGATCCGTCGGCGTCAGGAACGTGCTGCAGGCGGTGCTCAAGAAGCCGGACTAGCCACGTCCCATGCCGTGCCCGCGCCGAGCGGGCCGACGCCCAGATGACGCGCGATGGTCTGGCCGATGTCGGCGAAGCTCGTCCTGAGGCCGAAGCTGCCGGGGATGATGCCCGGCATGTAGCTCATCACCGGGATCTGTTCGCGGGTGTGATCGGTGCCCGTCCATGTGGGGTCATTGCCATGGTCGGCCGTGAGGATCAGCAGGTCGCCCGCCTTGAGCTTCTCCATGATGCGCGGCAGCCCGGCGTCGAAGGCCTCGAGCAGCCTGCCGTAGCCCAGGGGATCGCGGCGGTGGCCGAACTCGGTGTCGAAGTCGACGAAGTTGGTCATCAGCAGGCCGCCCTCGCCCAGGCCATCCATGCTGGCGAGCGTCGTTTCGAGGAAGGCCGGGTTGCCCGCCACCTTGAACTCGCGGCCCGTTCCCACATGAGCATAGATGTCGCCGATCTTGCCGACCGACACGACGTCGCGGCCCGCATCGCTCAGCACCTTCAGCAGCGTCGGCGATGGCGGCGTCACCGCGAAGTCCTTGCGGTGGCCGGTGCGCCTGAATTCCCCCGGCCCCTCGCCGAGGAAGGGCCGGGCGATGACGCGGCCGATGTTCATGGGATAGGTCAGCTCGCGCGCCACGCGGCAGACCTCGTAGAGACGCTCGAGCCCGAAGTGCTGCTCGTGTGCTGCGATCTGCAGCACGCTGTCCGCACTGGTATAGGCGATGGGCTTGCCGGTGCGGATGTGCTCCGCGCCGAACTCCTCGATCACCTGCGTGCCCGAGGCATGGCAGAGCGCGAGAAGCCCCGGCAGCTTCGCCTGCTCCACGATGTCGTCGACCAGCTGTTGCGGGAATGCGGGAACCTGGTGCGGGAAATAGCCCCAGTCGAAGGCCAGTGGCACGCCGGCGATTTCCCAGTGGCCGGTGATCGTGTCCTTGCCGCGCGACACCTCGCGTGCCACGCCATATTGCCCGACGAGAGGATGCGCGCCGAGCGGATCATGGCCCGTGGACAGCTGCGCCGCGCGGCCCAAACCGAGCGAGGCCATGTGCGGAACATGGAGCTTCATGTGATCGCAGATGTGGCCCAGCGTATTGGCCCCCTCGTCACCGAAGCCCGCGGCATCGGGCGCGCCGCCGATGCCGAAGGAATCGAGGATCAGAAGAAAGGCCCGTGCCATGGAAACTCCGCTTCAGCCGGTGATGCGCGCCAGGACTGTTGCCTGTTCCCCGGCACGCTCACCGATCACATAAGCGGATTTTATAATTTCTGCAGCCCGGACGAAAGTTTCTTCATCCGCCGCGTGGACGTGGCAGAGGGGCTCCGAATGGTCGACGCGCGCACCCTTGCCGCGCAATTCCGAGAGGCCGACGCGGTGGTCGATCACGTCGGACGCCACGCGTCGGCCGCCGCCAAGTTCGATGACTGCGAGGCCCAGCTCGCGCGTGTGGATGGACGAGACGAAGCCCTCCCCGTCGGCATGGACGGGGCGGATGATGGGGGCGGCGGCAAGATGCGCGGCGTGGTTCGACACGAAATCGCGCGGGCCGCCGAGCGCCGCGACCATGCGGTCGAAATGCTCCGCTGCCCGACCGGAGGCGAGCGCCTGCGCGAGCCGCGCGCGGGCACTGGCCGCGTCAGCCGCGAGGCCTGCGCTCAGCAACAGCTCGGCGCCGAGCGCCAGCGTGATCTCCATGACGCGCGGATCATCCCGGCGGTTCAGCAGGAAGTCGCAGGCATGGGCCACTTCGAGCGCATTGCCGGCGCAGGGCGCCAGGGGCTCGCTCATGTCGGTGATGAGCGCCGTCGTGGGCAATCCCGCCCCGTTGGCCACGTCGACCAGGCTCTCGGCCAGCGCCTCGGCATCGGCCATGCGCGTCATGAAGGCGCCGGAGCCCATCTTCACGTCGAGCACCAGATGGCCCAGCCCCGCCGCAAGCTTCTTCGACAGGATCGAGGCCGTGATAAGCGGCACCGACTCCACCGTGGCCGTCACGTCGCGGATGCCATAGAGGCGCTTGTCGGCAGGGGCGAGATCCGCCGTCTGCCCGATGATGGCGCAGCCCGCCGCGCGCGTCGCCTTGCGGAAAAGGTCGAGGCCGGGCTGTGTGGCATAGCCCGGAATGGAATCGAGCTTGTCCAGCGTGCCGCCGGTGTGGCCGAGGCCCCGGCCCGAGATCATCGGCACGTAACAGCCGCAGGCCGCGAGCATGGGGGCGAGCATGAGCGAAAGATTGTCGCCGATGCCGCCGGAGGAATGCTTGTCGACCACCGGTCCGGGCAGGTCCCACTGCAGCACGGTGCCGGAGTCGCGCATGGCCAGCGTCAGGCCCACCGCCTCCTCGCGGCTCATGCCGCGGAAGAAGACCGCCATGGCGAAGGCCGCCACTTGCCCCTCGGAGACAGCCCCGGAGGTGAGGCCTGCGATGAAGTCCTTCACCTCCTCGCGCTTGAGCGAGGCGCCGTCGCGCTTCCTGCGGATCAGTTCCTGCGGAAGCATGTCAGGCGTCCTTCAGGAAGCGGGTGACGAGTGTCTTCATGTCCTGCGCCGCCTTCGCACCCTCGCGCTTTGTCTCCTCATGCGAAGGTGACGCGCCCTCGATGCCGGCGGCGAGATTGGTGATGACGGAGAGGCCCGCGACCTTGAGACCGAAGCGCCGGGCGAGGATGGTTTCAGGCGCGGTCGACATGCCCACCGCCGTGCCCCCAATGATCTGGAACATGCGGATCTCGGCCGGCGTCTCGAAGGAGGGACCCGCGTACCAGCAATAGACGCCCTCATGCAGCGTGATGCCCTCGGCCTTCGCAGCGGCAAGGAAGCGCTGGCGCAGGGCGGTGTCATAGGCATCGGTCATCGGCACGAAGTTCTCGTCGCCGTGCTGGCCAACGAGCGGGTTCATGCCGGAATAATTGATGTGGTCGGAGATCAGCATGATCGAGCCCGGCCGCATCTCGGGGTTCAGGCTGCCGGCGGCATTGGTGAGGATCAGCGTCTCGACGCCTGCGCCCTTCAGCATCTCGATGGCCGGGCGCATCACGGCGGCATTGCCGGACTCGTAAGGATGCGCGCGGCCGGCGAGCACTGCCACCTCCTTGCCGCCCAGCATGCCCACGAAGAGCTTGCCGGCATGGCCCGAGATCTTCGGCACGGGAAAGCCCGGAAGATCCGCATACGGAATGACGAGCGGGTCTTCGACGGCCTCCGCCAGCGCGCCGAGGCTGGAGCCGAGGATGATGGCGGTCTTCGGCGCGCGGCCGCCGAGCTTCGCGGCGAGCGCGTTCATGCGAGGTTCTCCGGGCCGAAGGAGAAGGGCAGCAGCTCCTCCAGCGTGAAGGTCTGGATCAGTTCGCCCGCCTCGGTGCAGCAGTGGATCTTCACATCCGGCGCGGCGAATTCGCGGATCTTCTGGCGGCAGCCGCCACAGGGCGTGCACAGCGTCGTGCCATTGCCCATCACGGCGATCTCGGTGATCCTGCGACCACCCGCCATGATGAGAGCGGAGATGGCCGAGGGCTCGGCGCACCAGCCCTGCGGATAGGAGGCGTTCTCGATGTTGCAGCCGCCGTGCACCCGGCCATATTCATCACGCATCGCGGCGCCCACGAGGAAGTTCGAATAGGGCGCATGGGCGCGCAGCCGGGCGGACTTCGCCTCCGCGATCAGGTCATGCATGTCAGCGGTCCTTCGTATAGGGGATGCCCGAGGCCTTGGGCGGCACCGACTTGCCGATGAAGCCGGCGAGCAGCACCACGGTCAGCACATAGGGCAGCATGTTGATGAACTGCACCGGGATCTGCACCCCGCCGACGGAGGCACCCTGCGCGAAATTGCCCACCGCCTGCAGGAAGCCGAAGAGCAGGCAGGCGCCAAGTGCCGGCCAGGCGCGCCAGTTGGCGAAGATCAGGGCGGCAAGCGCCATGAAGCCGCCGCCCGCCGTCATGTCGCGCACGAAGCTCGAGGACAGCGAGGTCGAGATATAGGCCCCGGCGATGCCGCAGAGAACGCCCGCGATGATGACCGCGCGATAGCGCAGCGCCGCGACCGAGATGCCCGCCGTGTCGACCGCATGCGGGTTCTCACCCACGGCCCGCAGGCGCAAGCCGAAGCGGGTGCGGGCCAGCGCCCAGGCGGTGAGCGGCACCAGCAGGAAGGCCACATAGGCGAGGATCGACTGCTCGAAGAAGATCCGCACCAGCGGGCCGATGAGCGGGATATCCTCCAGCGCAGGGAACTGGAACGGCAGGAAGCGGCCCTCAGGCGGCAATGCGGGCGTGCGGCCGCCCTCGCGGAACCACTCATTGCCCAGCACCACGGCGAGGCCCGCGGCCAGCATGTTGATGGCGACGCCCGAGACGACCTGGTTGCCGCGCTGGTTGATCGAGGCATAGCCGTGGACCAGCGCAAAGCCCACCGAGGTGAAGATGGCGCAGGCGAGCCCGATCCAGGCGGAGCCGAAGACGGCGGAGGCCGAGGCCGCGATGAAGGCGGCGATCAGCATCTTGCCCTCGAGGCCGATGTCGACGATGCCGGCGCGCTCCGACCACAGGCCGGCGATGCAGGCGAGGATCAGCGGCACGCTCATGCGGATCGTCGAGGCGAGGAGTTCGACGTAGAGGTCCACCTACTTGCCCTCCACCTTGAAGAACAGCGCGGCCACCCAGGGCCGGAAGGCATATTCGAGCGCGCCCATGAACAGGATGACAAGGCCCTGGATGACCACCACCATGTCGCGGTTGATCTCCGGCTTGGCGAAGGAGAGCTCGGAGCCGCCCTGGTAGAGGAGGCCGAAGAGCATGGCAGCGAGCAGAATGCCGATCGGATGCGAGCGGCCCATGAGCGCCACGGCGATGCCGACGAAGCCCGCGCCCCCCACATAGCCCAGCACCAGGCGGTGCTGCACGCCAAGGATCTCGTTCACCGGCACGAGGCCCGCCAGCGCCCCCGAGATGATCATGGCAATGATGATGATGCGGTCCGGCCTTATACCGGCATAGACGGCGGCGGCGGGGTTGGCGCCGAGTGCCCTGATCTCGTAGCCGAGTTTGGTGCGCCACAGGAGATACCAGACGGCCCAGGCCGCGATGAGCGCGAGGAAGACGGAGAAGTTCAGCGGCGAGGACGCGATCCTGACCCCGAAGAACTCGCGCGCCACTTCGCGCGCGCTCATGATGTAGGCGCCGGTGATCTCGCGGCTTTCCACCGCCATCTTGCCAACGGGGCGGAACCAGTAGTTGATGAGGTAGCCGACGAGGCTCGCCGCGATGAAGTTGAACATGATCGTGGTGATCACGATGTGGCTGCCGCGCTTGGCCTGCAGCACGCCTGGTATCCAGGCCCAGAAGGCGCCCATGGCCATTGACGCGAGGATGGCGAGCGGGATGAGGATCGGCCAGGGCAGGAACTCGAGGCCGAGGCCCACGGCGGCGGCACCGACGCCCGCCATGTAGGCCTGGCCCTCGCCGCCGATGTTGAACAGCCCGGCATGGAAGGCCACCGCCACCGCGAGGCCGGTGAAGACGAAGGTGGTGGCGTAATAGAGGAGGTAGCCCCAGCCCTTGAGCGAGCCTACGGCACCCTTGAGCATGATCCACATCGCCTCCACCGGGTTCTCGCCGATGATGATGACGACGAGGCCGGAGACGGCGAGCGCCACGCACAAGTTGATGAGCGGGATCAGGCCGACGTCGACCCAGTGCGGAAGCTCGCCGCGGTTCTGCATCATCAGGCGGCATCCTTCGCGACGCCGGCCATGAGCAGGCCGAGCTCGCGCTCGTCCGCCTCCGGCCCGCGCTCGCCCATGATGCGGCCGGCGAACATGACCAGGATGCGGTCGGAGAGCGAGCGGATCTCGTCGAGCTCGACGGAGACGAGCAGCACGGCCTTGCCCGCGTCCCGGAGCTGGATAATGCGCTTGTGGATGTACTCGATGGCCCCGATGTCGACGCCGCGCGTCGGCTGGCCGACGATCAGGAGGTCCGGGTTGGACTTGATCTCGCGGGCGATGATCAGCTTCTGCTGGTTACCGCCGGAGAATTTCGAGGACTTGAGGAAGGGGTCGGGCGGGCGGACGTCGAACTCCGCCATCTCGGCGCGGGCGCGGGCCACCACCTTGTCACGGTCCAGCCGGAAGCCCTTGCCGAGCGACTCCTGGTGGTGCCAGCCGAGGATGGCGCTCTCGGCGGCATCGAAGCTTCCGATGAGGCCGCGGTGCTGGCGGTCCTCCGGCACATGGGCGAGGCCCTCGGCGCGCACGTGGCGCGGGTCGCCCAGGATGCCGATATCCTTGCCCTCGAAGATCACCTGGCCGGAGGTGGGCCTGGTGATGCCGGCGATGACGTCGAGGAGTTCGGACTGGCCGTTGCCCGAGACGCCGGCGATGCCGACGATCTCGCCCTTCCGGACCGAGAACGAGACATTGTCGACGCGGGCGATGCCCTTGCGGTCCTTCCAGGTGAGGTTCCTGACTTCAAGCACGGTCTCGCCGGGATTGGCAGGCCCCTTCTCGACGCTGAGCAGCACGTGGCGGCCGACCATGAGCTCGGCCAGTTCCTCGACGTTGGTGGCGCTGGTCTCCTTCGTCGCCACCAGCTCGCCGCGTCGCATGACCGAGACGCGGTCGGTGATGGCCATGATCTCGCGCAGCTTGTGGGTGATGAGGATGACGGTCTTGCCCTGGTCCTTCAGTGTACGGAGGATACGGAACAGGTGGTCGGCCTCGTCGGGCGTCAGCACGCCCGTGGGCTCGTCGAGGATCAGGGTTTCGGCGCCCTTGAAAAGCGCCTTCAGGATTTCGACGCGCTGCTGCAGGCCGACGGGAAGCTCGCCCACGATGGCGTCGGGGTCGACCTCGAGTTCATATTCGCTGGCGAGCCGCGTCAGCTCGGCGCGGGCCTTGTCGAGCGCGGGGCCGATGAGGCGGCCGCCCTCGGCACCCAGCACCACGTTCTCGAGCACGGTGAAGGGTTCGACCAGCATGAAGTGCTGGTGAACCATGCCGATGCCGAGCGCAATGGCGTCCGAGGAGGACCGGATCTTCACAGGCGCACCCTTGACCCGGATCTCGCCCGAGTCGGCCTGGTAGAAGCCGAAGAGGATCGACATGAGCGTGGACTTGCCCGCGCCGTTCTCGCCGATGATGCCGTGGATGGAGCCGGGCGCGATGGCCAGCGACACGTCCCGGTTGGCATGGACTGAGCCGAAGCGCTTGTCGATGCGGATGAGTTCGATGGCGGGAGTCATGCGGTTCCCGTTTCAGCAGGCAAAGGACGAGCCGCTTCCCGGCAGGGAAGCGGCTCGCGGGCGGGTTACTGCACGGGGCAGGTGTTGTCGGTCGTGTAGTCGTGGACCTTGATGGTGCCGGCGATGATGTCGGCCTTGGCCTTCTCGGCCGCGGCGGTCATCTCAGGCGTCAGCAGGGGCTTGTTGTTGTCGTCCACCGCATAGCCCACGCCATCCTCGGCGAGGCCGAGGACCTGGATGCCCGGCTTGAAGGTGCCGTCCTTGCCGGACATCATCACGTTGAAGACCGCCACGTCCACGCGCTTCAGCATGGAGGTGAGGACCTTGCCGGGGTGGAGATAGTTCTGGTTGGCGTCGACGCCGATCGACAGCGCACCGCCGTCGGCGGCGGCCTGCAGCACGCCGAGGCCGGTGGCGCCGGCTGCGGCATAGATCACGTCCGCACCCTGGGCCATCTGGCCCTTGGTGATCTCGCCGCCCTTGACGGGGTCGTTCCAGGCCGCGCCGGTGTCGCCCGTCATGTTCTGGATGACGGTGGCATCAGCCTTGGCGGCCTTGACGCCCTGGGCATAGCCGCAGCCGAACTTGCGGATCAGCGGAATGTCCATGCCGCCCACGAAGCCGACCTTGCCGGACTTGGACGCCATGCCGGCGAGGAGGCCGACGAGATAGGAGCCTTCCTCTTCCTTGAAGACGATGGACTGGACGTTGGGCAGGTCCACCACCATGTCGACGATGGCGAACTTCAGGTCCGGATATTCCTTGGCGACCTTCTCCAGCGCCGCGGCCTGGGCGAAGCCCGCCGCGATGATGGGCGAATAGCCCTGGTCGGCGAAGTTGCGGATCGCCTGCTCACGCTGGGCCTCGTTGGCGATCTCGAACTCGCCATAGGCGATGCCGGTCTCCTTCTTGAACTTCTCCGAGCCGTTGAACATGCTTTCGTTGAACGACTTGTCGAACTTGCCGCCGATGTCGAACACGATCGCGGGCTTGTCGTCGGCGGCCAGCGCGGCGGTGGCCGACATGGCAATGGCCGCAGCGGCGGCCAGGAGTGAACGTCTGAGCATCATCGTCTCCCTGTTGTTGTCGTGTCGCGATCTAATCACAACCTGCCGAAGGGTGCGATTCCAATCTTGATCGGCCGATCAAATCACCCGCCCTGCCCCGCGGTCAAGCCGGGGCGGCTTGAAAGCGGGGAACAGGTTTCACATATGATGTTCATGGCTGAGGATGCCGATACCGGGTTCCAGCGACTGCTGCTTCACGAGGGCAAACCGAAATGAAAACTCTGTCTGTTTTTTCGTCCCCCCTGCTGCTCGGCTTCGACGAGCTCGAGCGGATGCTCGACCGGGCGTCCAAGACCAGCGGGGACGGCTACCCACCCTACAACATCGAGCGGCTGCCGAGGGCCGAGGGCGAGGCCGAGCGGCTTCGCATCACGCTGGCCGTCGCCGGTTTCGCGCGCGACGAGCTGGAGGTGACGGTCGAGGAGAACCAGCTGGTGATCCGCGGCCGCCAGAAGGAGGAGGACGGGAAGGCCTATCTGCACCGCGGCATCGCGGCCCGGCAGTTCCAGCGCGCCTTCGTGCTGGCGGACGGGATGGAGGTGACCGGCGCCCGGCTGGAGAACGGCCTGCTCGAACTGCACCTCGAACGACCCGAACCGCGGCGGGTGGTCCGCCGCATCCAGATTGGAGGGTGATGACATGGACATGAAGAAATCCGTCGATCTCACACCGCAGGACCTGGCTTTGCTGGGCGAAGGCGACCTCGGATATATCCGCGAGATCGAAGTCAACGAGGCCCGGCGGCTGCTGGGCGGCCAGACCAGCGTGGCGGCCGATTCGAAGCTGTTCTGCCTCTACAATGCCGACGGCACGCCGGTGTCGATCTCCGGCTCGAAGGAAGCAGCGCTGGGCAGCGCCTTCGAACATGAGCTGATGGCGATGAGCGTGCACTGAGCACGCAGGCAGGTGATGAATGCGGGGCCCCGGAGAGATCCGGGGCCCTTTTTTATCCTGTGAGAGGAATTTTCAGCTTGACTTTGTTCCTGCTATGTTCTATCTTTCCCATATCGTGCCTGCTGCTGATTGACAGTGTGAAAGATTTCCCGGGACGGCGTGCCGAAGCCCCTCCCGGATGACCCCCCGGCCCCACGGGCAAGCTGCGTGCCGTGAGACGCTTCAGGCGAGGAGGGAGTCTGGGCCGGGCGTTGGTCAGGCACTCTCCACCGTCGCCTTGCGCGGACTTGATCCGCGCATCCTCTTGAAGCCGCGCAAAAGGGCCCCCGGGTCAAGCCCGGGGGAGGTGAACCGATTGAAGATGGTGATCTACCTCAAGCCGCCGAGGCGGACTTCGGGTTCGCTGCGGGCTCGGTCAAAATGGCGTAGAGGCCCTGGGCATCGTCGGTGCCGCGCAGCTTGGCGACCACGGCCGGGTCCCGCAGGAGGCGGGAGATCTTGGCGAGCGCCTTGAGGTGGTCGGCGCCGGCATCCTCCGGCGCGAGGAGCACGAAGACGAGGTCGACCGGCTGGCCGTCGACCGAGTCGAACTCCACCGGCTGGGCAAGACGGGCGAAGAGGCCGTAGACGCGGCTGATCGAGGGCAGCTTGCCATGCGGGATGGCGATGCCCTGGCCGATGCCGGTGGAGCCCAGCTTCTCGCGCTTCATCAGCACCTCGAGAATCACCCGGTGATCCACCGCCACCTGGGCGGCAAGGGCCTGGGAGAGTTCCTGCAGCAGCTGTTTCTTGTTCGGAGCCTTGAGGCTCGCAAGAACGGACTGCTTGTCGATCAGGGAATCGAGGGTCATGTCGGGAGGTTCCCGTGGAGTTCGCGCGTCAGGCCGCCGGCTTGGGATCGACCCAGCCGATGTTCCCGTCCGCACGCCGGTAGACGAGATTGAGACCGCCATGGCCGCCGTTGCGGAACAGCAGGAACGGCTGGGTGGAGATGTCGAGCTGCATCACCGCCTCGCCGACCGAGAGTTCGGGCAGCTTGAGGCCGGTTTCGGCGACGACCACCGGATGCTCGCCATGGCCCTCCTGCTCTTCGGAGGCGGGCTCGATCACATAGCTCTGGACTTCGAACTGGCGCACCGGCTCGCGGCGCTTGCGGTGGTGGTCCTTCAGGCGCTGCTTGTAGCGGCGGAGCTGCTTTTCGAGATGGGCGGCGGCCTCGTCGAAGCTCGGATGGGCTTCGGCCCCCTTGCCCTCGGCCTGCAGCACGAGGCCCGTGGCGAGGTGGAGCGCACAGTCGGTGAGGAAGAAGCTGCGCTGCTTCTCCACCGTCACCGTGGCATGGACGGTGCCGTCGAAATACTTCTGCTGGAGAAGGCCGAGACGGGTCTCGATGTGCTCACGCAAGGCGTCGCCGACATCGAGGTTCTTACCGGTGACTTTGATCTGCATGGTCGTCGCAAATATCCCTGCTTCGCCCTGTCTCTACACATGGGCGCGTTTGGCTGACACGTCAACTGTCCGGCGGATCCGAAACCGAGTTGCCTACTGCTTCGCACAAGCTGCGTGCGGACCAATCCACGTGGGTCCCTCGCGAAGCGGGCGGAACCTAGTCGAGGGCGGGGGCCCCGTCAAACCCTATCGGGCGGCTTGTACCCGGACTTCGCGACGGCGCTGGACGGATGAGGGAATCCCCAGGCTTTCCCGGTACTTGGCGACCGTTCGGCGGGCAATGTCGATGCCCGATGCCCGGAGCCTGTCGACGATCGTGTCATCCGACAGCACGTCCTGGCCCTCGGCGGCGATCAACTCCCGGATGCGGTGGCGGACGGCCTCCGCCGAATGGGCGTCCCCCGCCGAATCGGCCGAGGCGATGGCGGTGGTGAAGAAGTATTTCAACTCGAAGATGCCGCGGGGCGTGGCCATGTACTTGTTCGAGGTGACGCGGCTCACCGTCGATTCGTGCATCTCGATCGCATCAGCCACGGTGCGCAGGTTGAGCGGCCGCAAGTGCTGCACGCCGAGGAGCAGGAAGGCGTCCTGCTGGCGGACGATCTCACGCGCCACCTTGAGAATGGTCTTGGCGCGCTGGTCGAGGCTTTTCACCAGCCAGGTGGCATTGGCCTGGCATTCGGAGAGATAGACCTTGTCCTCGCTTCGCTGGGCGGTGGCGGAGACGCGGGCGAGGTACTGGTTGTTGATGAGCACGCGCGGCAGCGTCTCGGTGTTGAGCTCGACGATCCAGGCGCCTTCGGGCGAGGGACGCACGACGACATCGGGGATCACCGGCTGAACGGGATCGGCACCGAAGGCGTGGCCGGGCTTCGGATCGAGCGCGCGGAGCTCGACCAGCATGTCCTTCAGGTCCTCGAGGTCGACGCGGCAGAGCGCCTTCAGGGCCGCGTAGTCACGCCGGGCCACGAGGTCGAGATGGGCGACGAGCGTTGCCATGGCGGGGTCGAAGCGGTCACGCTCGCGGAGCTGCAGGCTCAGGCACTCCTTGAGGTCGCGGGCGAAGACGCCGGGCGGGTCACAGTCCTGGAGCTTCGCCAGCACGGCCTCGACATGGGACACCGAGGTGCCCAGCGTCTCGGCCATGGCGGGCACGTCGGCGGTGAGGTAGCCCGCCTCGTTGAGGCTGCCGATGAGGTGCTGGCCGATCAGCTGCTCGGCCGGATCGGTGAGGACCAGGTGCATCTGGTCGGTGAGGTGTTCGGCGAGCGTGGGCTGGCGGGTCAGCGTGGCGTCGAAGTCCAGCCCCTCGGCATCGAGCGAGAGCGCACCCTGCGGCCGCAGCGAGGACCAGCCCGAGTCGGGCGGCGGGACAACCGCCTCGCGGGTTGCGGCATCGGCGCGTGACTCATGGGTGTAGACATTCTCGAGCTCGGTATCGAGCGTTCTGAGCCGGTCCTCGGTGGCGGAGGTGGAGGACAGGGCCGCCACCATGTCGGGCTGTGCCTCGGCCTGCCCGGCGGCGGGCTTCTGGACTTCCGCGCGTTCGTCGCGCTCGAGCAGCGGGTTCCTCTCCAGCTCCTGGTCGACGAAGGCCTGGAGTTCCAGGTTGGACATCTGCAGCAGCTTGATGGCCTGCTGCAGCTGCGGCGTCATCACCAGGGACTGGCCCTGGCGCAGGTCGAGCCGCTGGTTCAGCGCCATGGCGCCCCCAGCCCCTTACAGGGTGAAATCGGCGCCAAGGTAATAGCGCCGGACGTCCGGATTGGAGACGATTTCCTGGGGGGTGCCGTGGGTCAGGACCTGGCCCTCATGGATGATGAGCGCGGTATCGATGAGTTCGAGGGTTTCGCGGACGTTGTGATCCGTAACAAGCACCCCGATTCCCCGAGAGGTGAGCTGTCGCACCAGGCGGCGAATATCACCGATCGCAATCGGGTCAATTCCGGCGAAGGGCTCGTCGAGGAGCATGAATTCGGGGTCGGCTGCGAGGGCGCGGGCGATTTCCACGCGGCGACGCTCACCGCCAGAGAGCGCAACAGCCGGCGAATTCCGGATGTGGGTGATGGAGAATTCATCGAGCAACTCACGCAACTTCGCTTCGCGCTTCTGCTTCGAGCCCTCGGTCAGCTCCAGCACGGCGCGAATGTTTTCCTCCACCGTGAGGCCGCGGAAGATCGAGCTTTCCTGCGCCAGATACCCGATCCCCAACCGCGCCCGGCGGTACATGGGCAGATGCGTGATATCGGCGCCATCGAGGCTGATCCGGCCGCTGTCGGCGGCAATGAGGCCGGTGATCATGTAGAACACCGTCGTCTTGCCGGCGCCATTGGGTCCCAGAAGTCCCACAGCTTCACCACGCCTGACGGAGAGCGATACATCGCGCACCACGGGACGCCGCTTGTAGGACTTCCTCAGCCCTTCCACGACGAGGCCCGGACGCTCGGGAGCGGCAGAGGCTGCTTCGCCCGTCTGCGGAATCTGTGCCCGCCGGGGCGCCATTGCCTGTACCTGCCTGTCTGCCACTAGATCTTCGTCACGCGCCAAATGAGTGTCCACCCAAGAGGTTAATTTTGAATAAGGCGGTTTACTTGGGCAGGAAGCTGCCCTTGACGCGGCCGCCCTTCATCTGGGTGCGGCTGGTCTTGAGGTCGGATACGAGTTCGTTGCCCTGCAGCACGGTGGTGCCCTGGACAAGCTTGACGGTGCCGCCCACCGTGAGCTTCTCGGTCCGGGGATCATATTTCGCCCAGTCGCCGGTGATGACTTCCTTGGGCGTGGTGATGGTCACGTTGCCCCGGGCGTCGATGTCGGTGGCATCCGTCTTGGTGGTGCCGTCCGGCTGCTTCACGTCGGCATAGGTGACGGTCAGCGTGTCGGACTTGATGTTGGTGGTGCCCTTGGTGGCATCCACGGCGCCACGGAAGACGGCCTTCTTCTCCTTGTCGAGGATTTCCATCTCGTTCGACACGATGTCGACCGGCGTGGGGGCTGGATTGGCCTTCGCGTTCGCCTTGGTTTCGGCCTTGGTTTCCGCCTTGGCCGCGGGAGCGGCCTCCTCCTGGGCGAGAGCCGGGGCGGCCGCGAACAGGAACAGTGCCGCAGCGCTGGCGGCGAGCCTCGAAATCATGGATCGGTGTCTCCCTTGCCCTCGGCCGCCGTGAAGCGGGCCTTGACCCCATTCAAGAACAGAATTCGGGCACCGTCATCGGTTATTTGCATGCCATTGGCATCGACCGTGCCGGACCCGAATTGCGCGCTGACCGCGGTGTTGGCGGTGAGCTTCTTGTCGTTCACCGCGATATTGGCCTTGTCCATGCGGGCCTTGAAGCGGCCCTCCTGCTCCAGCACCACGTTGCCGTCGAGATCGAGAGACTTGATCTTGGTGTCGTAGAGGCCGGTGGTGCCGGTGATGGTGTATTTGGTGCCCGTGGCGCGGCGGAACACGCCGACCGGCTCCTCGAGGTGGACAAGGTTCGGCGTCTTGCCGTCCTGCCAGCCGCGCTTGGCGGTGACCTGGTAGGGTTGCTTGTCGTCGTCGATGCCGGTCACCGTGGAGGCGCCCGCAGTGATGCGGTCGGGCTCCACCGCCGGTGGCGGCGGGGCGGCGTCTTGCGGCATCAGCGCGCGGAACAGACCCGCCTGGGCCAGGAAGGTGACGACGAAGCCGATGCCGATCGCCGCGGCGAGCCAGCTCAAGAGGCGCGACAGCGTTGCCGTGCGGACGGCCCTGCGGGCTGCTTCAGTGGGCGAAGACATCTTCCTCGGTCCAACCCGAGAGATCGAGGGCGGCGCGCGTGGGAACGAAGTCGAAGCAGGCGCGGGCCACCGCCTCGCGGCCCTCGCGCGAGAGCATCTGGTCGAGGCGGGACTTCAGCTCGTGGAGGTAGAGCACGTCCTGGGCGGCATATTGCTTCTGCGAATCCGACAGCATGTGGGCACCCCAGTCCGAGCTCTGCTGCTGCTTGTTGAGCTCGATGCCGAGAAGCTCCTTCACCAGGTCCTTCAGACCGTGGCGGTCGGTATAGGTGCGGGTGAGCTTCGAGGCGATCTTGGTGCAGTACAGCGGGGCCGTGTCGACGCCGAGGTAATGCTTGATCACGGCGACGTCGAAGCGGGCATAGTGGAAGATCTTGGTGATGGCCGGATCGGCGAACAGCGCCTTGAGGTTGGGCGCATCATAGCTCGACCGATCGAGCTGCACGAGATGGGCGTTGCCGTCGCCCGCCGACAGCTGCACCAGGCAGAGCTTGTCGCGGCGCGGCACCAGTCCCAGCGTCTCGGTGTCGACGGCGACCGAGGCTCCGAAGTCGAGGCCCGGGGGCAGGTCGCCCTTGTAAAGCTTGATTGCCATCGGAGGGTCCCGCCGTTCTGCCGTCAAAAAAATGGTGCCCAGAAGAGGACTCGAACCTCCACGCCTTTCAGCGCTAGTACCTGAAACTAGTGCGTCTACCAATTCCGCCATCTGGGCAGGCGAGGCGTCTCTTAGAGAGGCGGCGGGCGGCTGTCAACCGCAGTCCTCCCGAAACGTTCTTGGCCTTTGCATAAGCCCGGTCACGGCGTTAAAAGGCGCCGCACAACCGAAAATCAGGGGTGACCTCCGTGCTCGTTCAGCCTTCCGACAGACTTATCACCATCATCGGCGGTTCGGGCTTCGTCGGGCGTCACATCGTGCGCGCGCTGGCCCGGCGCGGCTACCGGATCCGGGTGGCCTGCCGGAGGCCCGACCTCGCCGGCCACCTGCAGCCCCTCGGCAATACCGGCCAGATCATGGCGGTGCAGGCCAATGTGCGCTACCCCGCCTCGCTGGCGGCAGCCTGCGAGGGCGCCTATGCGGTGATCAACCTCACCGGCGTGCTGCACTCCTCCGGCGCCCAGAGCTTCGATGCGGTGCATGTCTTCGGCGCCGAAGCCTCGGCCAAGGCCGCGAAGGCGGCCCGCGCGCGGGTGTTCATCCAGATGTCGGCGATCGGTGCCGATGCCAATTCGGCCTCCGCCTATGGCCGCAGCAAGGCCGAGGGCGAGGCGCTGGCCCGGGCTCACTTCCCCGGCGCCATCGTGCTCCGGCCCTCGATCGTGTTCGGGCCGGAGGACGGCTTCTTCAACCGTTTCGCCGAGATGGCCCGCTTCTCGCCCTTCCTGCCGCTGATCGGCGGTGGGGAAACGAAGTTCCAGCCGGTCTTCGCGGGCGACGTGGGCGAGGCGGTGGCACGCCTCGTCGATGCCGGCGAGGCCGATGGCAAGACCTATGAGCTGGGCGGGCCCGAGGCCTTCAGCTTCAAGAGCCTGATGCAGTTCACCCTCGACACCATCGGCCGCGCGCGGCTGCTACTGCCGCTGCCCTGGGGCCTTGCCAAGCTGCAGGCCGCCATCATGGGGCTGATGCCCAACCCCATGCTGACCACCGACCAGGTGGAAATGCTGCGCCACGACAATGTGGTGAGCGAGGAGGCGCGGCGCGAGGGCCGCACGCTCGAGGGCCTGGGGCTGACGCCGCAGGGCATCGAGGGAATTGTTCCGGGCTATCTCTACCGCTACCGCAAGGCCGGTCAGTTCACCGCGCCCAAGGGCATTCCCGAGTAAATCAGCGCCAGCAGCACCACGCCCAGCGCCACGCGATAGATGGCGAAGGGCAGGAAGCTCACGTGGCGCACCAGCTTCATCAGCACCGTGATGGTGCCGAGCGCCACGAAGAAGGTGAGGACGGCCGTCAGGATCATCGGGAAGCTGATGTGGGCGCCGGTGGTCACCGCTTCGCCCAGCTTCAGCACACCCGCACCGGCAATGGCGGGAATGCCGAGCAGGAAGGCGAAGCGCGCCGCCTCCGGCCGCTCGAAGCCCAGCGCGCGGGCCGCCGTCATGGTGATGCCGGAGCGGCTGACGCCGGGCACCAGCGCCACGGCCTGTGCCGCGCCGATGATGAGGGCGGGGCCCCAGGTCATGTCGGCCATGCGGCGGGTGGACAGGCCGAGGCGGTCACAGACATAGAGCAGGATGCCGAAGATGATGGCGTTCCACGCCACGATGACCGGCATCTGGCGCACCAGGTCCATGAAGCCCGCCTTGTCGAGGATGACGCCGACCACCACGGCCGGAATGGTGCCCAGCACGATCAGCAGCGCCAGGCGGCCCCAGGCATTGCTGCGGCCGCGCACCATGTCGAGGAAGCCGGTGAGCAGGTTGACGCAGTCCTTCCAGAAATAGACCACGACGGCGAGGAAGGAGCCCATGTGCACCATCACGTCGGTGAGGACGCCCTGGTCCGGCCAGCCGGTGAGGACCGGCACCAGCAGCAGGTGACCCGAGGACGAGATGGGCAGGAATTCGGTGATGCCCTGGATGAGCGCCAGCACGACGATCTGGAGGATGAGCATGAATGGCGACTCTGTCTGGGCCCTGGAAGTTCGGATCGGATTTTCTTGCCGCGACGGCCGCGTGCGTTTTATACGCGCGCATCATTGCGGGCAAATGCGGCTTTGTTCTGCTTCGTGTCCCCAGAGTTGCCAAGATCAGGGTTAAATTCGTCCTAACATGCCATCGCTTGTACATTTCACCCTCGACCCGTTCAGCCGCCGCTTGCGCCTGGCGCTGGCCGAATATGGCGTGCCGGTCGAACTCATCGACGAGGAGCCGTGGGAGCCGAGCCCGCACCTGTTCGAGCTCAACCCAGCGGGCACGCTGCCGGTCTACCTCGAGGATTCGACCACCGCGCTGTCCGGGATCGAGGCGATCACGGAATATCTCGAGGAAACCAAGGCCACGCGCCTCTCGCTCATCCCCGGCGATGCCTTCGAGCGCGCCGAGGTGCGAAGGCTCGCCGGGTGGTTCGACATCAAGTTCTATGCCGAGGTGTCCGAGCCGCTGCTGACCGAAAAGGTGATCCGCCGCTTCCTTCCCCGCGCGCAGGGCGGCGGCGGGCCCGACACCGGCCGCGTGCGCCAGGCCATGGCGCGGCTGCGCGACCACCTCGACTACATCTCGCACCTCGTCGACCACCGGGTGTGGATGGCCGGTGAGGAGCTCTCCATCGCCGACCTGGCGGCGGCCGGGCACATCTCGGCGGTGGACTATTTCGGCGACATTCCGTGGGCTGACTATCCGGTGGCCAAGGGCTGGTACCAGCGGGTGAAGTCGCGCCCGTCGTTCCGGCCGCTGCTGGCCGACACGGTCCGCGGCATGGCGCCCGGATCGCATTACGCCGACCTCGACTTCTGACGTGGACGCGCTCCGCCAGGAGATCGGCGAGAAGGCCTCGGGCGAGGGCTTCGGCGCGGTGCGCGTGGTGCGGCTCGCACCCGATGCACGGCAGGCCGAACGGCTGCATGACTTCATCGCAAAGGGCCGCCACGGCAGCATGGCCTGGATGGCGGAGACGGAAACGCGCCGCGCCAGCCCGCAGGCAATGTGGCCGGAGGCGAGGACGGCGATCATCCTGGCGCAGGACTATGGCCAGGACCTGGACCCGCTGGAGCGGCTGAAGGACAAGGCTGCGGGCGTCATCTCCGTCTATGCGCTGAACCGCGACTACCACGATGTCGTGAAGGGCAAGCTGAAGCGCATGGCGCAGTGGCTGGCGAAGCGCACGGGTGCCGAGGTGAAGGTATTCGTCGACACGGCACCGCTGATGGAGAAGCCGCTGGCGCAGAAGGCGGGGCTGGGCTGGCAGGGCAAGCACACCAACCTCGTGTCGCGCGAGCTGGGCGCGTGGTTCTTCATCGGCACCATCCTGACCACGGCGGAGATCGCGGCCGACGGGGCGGAAGAAGACCACTGTGGCAGCTGCCGGGCCTGCCTCGACATCTGCCCCACCGGGGCTTTTCCGGCGCCCTACCAGCTCGATGCGCGGCGCTGCATTTCCTATCTCACCATCGAGCATGCAGGCCACATCGCGCATGAATTCCGCGCGGCGATGGGCAACCGCATCTATGGCTGCGACGACTGCCTTGCCGCATGCCCGTGGAACAAGTTCGCGCAGGTATCGCGCGAGGCAAAGCTGACGGCGCGCGACGCGCTGAAGGCGCCGCGGCTCGGCGCGCTGCTGGACCTCGACGATGCGGGCTTCCGTGCCCTGTTCAGCGCATCGCCGGTGAAGCGCACGGGGCGCGACCGCTTCATCCGCAATGTGCTGATCGCCGCGGGCAACAGCGGCGATGCAGGCCTCGTGCCGCAGGTGCGGGCGCTGCTCGACGACGAGGCGGCAATCGTGCGGGCGATGGCGGTGTGGGCGCTGTCGCGGCTGATGGGCGAACCGGAGTTTGCGGCGCTGCGTAATGAGCGCATGCAACGCGAGACTGACGATGACGTGCGCCGCGAATGGGAGACGGCATGAACCACATTCTCTTCTTCGGTCTGGGCTTTTCAGCGAGGGCCCTGGCGGAGCGCCTGGCGGAAAAAGGCTGGACGGTGAGCGCCACCAGCCGCAGTGCGGCCGGGGCCGAGGCGATCCGCGCGCGCGGATACCGGGCCTTCGTGTTCGACGGCACGCGGCCGCTGCCGGCGGAGGCCTTCGACGGCGTCACCCATGTGGTCGATTCCGCTCCGCCCGGCGATGACGGCGACCCGGTGCTGCGCCAGAACCGCAGCGACTTCGCAAACCGCGCGGCGCAGTTCCGCTGGGTGGCCTATCTTTCCACCACCGGCGTTTATGGCGACCATGGCGGCGGCCTCGTGACCGAGGACACGCCACTCACGCCCAATACCGAGCGCGGCCACAAGCGGCTGCTGGCCGAGACCCAGTGGCTGGAACTGTGGCAGCGCCACGGGCTTCCGGTGATGATCTTCCGCCTCGCCGGCATCTATGGCCCGGGGCGCAACCAGCTGCTGTCGCTCGTCTACGGCACGGCGAAGCGCGTGATCAAGCAAGGCCAGATCTTCAGCCGCATCCATGTGGCGGACATCGCCAACACGCTGGAGGCCTCGATCGCCCGGCCCCACCCAGGCCGCGCCTACAATGTCTGCGATAACGAGGCCTGCCCGCCGCAGGACGTGGTGGAATATGGGGCGAGGCTGCTGGGGCTTCCCGTTCCGCCGGACGTGCCCTTCGAGGCAGCTGATCTCTCACCCATGGCGAGGAGCTTCTATGCGGATTCGAAGCGTGTTTCGAACGCGCGGATCATGCAGGAACTGGGCGTGACGCTCAGCTACCCGACCTATCGCGAGGGGCTAGGGGCGATCGCCAAGGAGCTCGGCCGGTAAGTCGGCCTTCGCCGGGATGACGGTGATAAGAATCCGTCGGGCCAACAAGTGCAGCCTCAGACCTCGATCCCCTCGGAGCGTTCCGCCAGGCGCAGCACCGTTTCGCGCAGCAGGGCGATGTTGCCGGGTGTCGAGAGGCGGTGATCACCGCCCTTGATGAGGGTGAGCGTCACGTCGGCACCGCGGAGCGCGCCGAACACCCTCACCGCATGGGCGGCGGGAACATCCGGATCCTCGTCTCCCTGCAGGATGCGGACGGGGCAATGGACGTCGAGCCCCTCCCCCAGCATCAGGTGGCGGCGGCCATCCTCGATCAGCCGCCGGGTGATGGCATAGGGCTCGCCATAGGCCGAGGGGCGCATCCACACGCCCTTTTCGTTCAGCTCCCGGCGCACCTCGTCGGGGAATTCGTTCCACATCAGGTCGGAGGTCATGTCGGCGGCGGGGGCGAGGAGCACAAGGCCCTTGATGTTGTGGAGCGCGGCGGGGCTCGTGCGCTGCAGGTGGCGGCAGAGCAGCAGGGCGAGCCAGCCGCCCATGGACGAGCCCACCAGAATGCGGGGACCCTTGCCATGGGTGAGCAGCATATGGGCCGACTGCTCCAGCCATTTCGAGATGGTGCCGTCGACGAAGAGGCCGCCCGAGGCGCCGTGGCCCGAATAATCGAAGCGCAGGCCGGGCCGGCGGGTTTCGCGTGCCAGGGCTGCAAGCGCCGCGGCCTTGGAGCCCTCCATGTCGGACTTGTAGCCGCCCAGCCAGACGAAGCCGCAGCGGCCGAGATCGTCCTTGCCGTCGAGGCGATAGGCGATCGGGGAGCCGTCGGGCGCGTTTTCGAACTTGATATCGGTCATGGCCGGGTCATATCAGGCGTTGCACAGGTTGGAAATCGGGCAGCGCCGGATTTGCGCCGTCATTCACGTCTAGGCAAAGGAGCCAGACAAGGCATTGGACCAGATGAACATTCAGACACCTCCCGGCGCCGCCGACATCGAAGCCATATTGGGGCTGGACGCCAGGAGCCGCCGCAGGAGCTGGCTCCGCCGCCTGGTCTGGCTGGCGCTGCTGGTGCTGGCCGCGGCGGCGATCGCCTGGTGGGCCATGGCCCGGCAGAGCGGCGGGGCGGCGATCACCTATGACACCGCCCCCGCCGAGGTGAAGCCCATCGTGGTGCGGGTGCAGGCCACGGGCAACATCCAGCCGACCACCGAGGTGGAAGTCTCAAGCGAGCGTTCGGGCGTCATCCGCACGGTGAACGTCAAGGCCAACAGCGTGGTGAAGAAGGGCGACGTGCTGGCCGAACTCGACACCGAGCGGCTGATGGCCGAGCTCGCCCGCGACAAGGCGGCACTGGCCGCGGCCGAGGCCCGGCTGGCCGACGCCAAGGCAACCCTCAACGAGAAGCAGCTCCTGTTCCAGCGCGCCGAGAAGCTGACCAGCCGCGGCGTCTCCTCCACCCAGGAGCTCGACACGGCGCGTGCCGCACAAGCCCGCGCCGAGGCGGGCGTCGTCGCGGCGGAGGCCGACATCGCGGTGGCCAGGGCCTCCATGGCGATGACCGAGACGGACCTCACCAAGACGCGCATCCTGTCGCCCGTCGACGGCATCGTGCTGAAGCGCGACGCGGAGCCCGGGCAGACCGTGGCCTCCTCCTTCCAGGCGCCGGTGCTGTTCACCCTCGCCGAGGACCTGGCGCGCATGCAGCTCGAGGCCGACGTGGACGAGGCCGACATCGGCGACGTGCGCGAGGGGCAGAAGGCCACCTTCACGGTCGACGCCTATCCCGGCAAGAGCTTTCCCGCGGTGATTGACACCATCGAGTATTCCCCCGAGGTGACCGACAATGTGGTGACCTACAAGGCGGTGCTGACGGTGGACAACCGCGAGCTGCTGCTGCGCCCCGGCATGACGGCGACGGCGCAGATCGTGGTGCAGGAAGTGCCGGACGCGCTCGCCGTGCCCAATGCCGCGCTGCGCTTCAGCCCGCCCAAGGAGCAGAAGCAGCCGGGCTTCAGCGTGATGAACATGTTCATCCCGCGCATGCCCCCGGCGCGCAAGAACACGGCACCCGCCGCCGACGGCACGCGCACGCTCTATGTGCTGGAGAACGGCGTGCCGAAGGAAGTGACGGTGCATGTGGGCGTGACCGACGGCAAGGACACCGAGATCGTCTCGGGCGAGATCAAGCCTGGCCAGCAGGTGATCACATCCTCCAAGGCCGCCGGCACGTGAGCGCCGACGCGCCGCTCGTGTCCTTCACCGGCGTCACCCGCAGCTATGGCGAGGGTGGCGGGCTGGTGCGTGCGCTGGCGGGCGTCGACCTCGACATCGGCCAAGGCGAGTTCATCGCCATCATGGGCCCTTCGGGCTCCGGCAAGTCCACCGCGATGAACATCATCGGCTGCCTCGACCGGCCGACGGGCGGCAGCTTCCGCTTCCTCGGCGTCGAGGTGAACAACCTGACCCAGGACCAGCGCGCCCTGCTCCGGCGCAACTTCATCGGCTTCGTGTTCCAGGGCTTCAACCTATTGAACCGCACCACGGCGATCGAGAACGTGGAGCTGCCGCTGATCTACCGCGGCACGCCGAAGCGCGAACGGCGCGAGCGCGCCATGGAGGCGCTGCGCCTCGTCGGCCTCAACGGCCGCGAGCATCATACGCCCGGCGAGCTTTCCGGCGGCCAGCAGCAGCGCGTGGCGATTGCCCGCGCCATCGTGACCGACCCCCTCCTGCTGCTCGCCGACGAGCCCACCGGCAACCTCGACACGCAGCGAAGCCAGGAGATCATGGAACTGATCGGCCGGCTGAACAGCGAGCGCGGCATCACCGTCGTCATGGTGACGCACGAGCCCGACATGGCGGCCTATGCGCAGCGCATCATCCACTTCGTCGACGGGCGCATCGCCAGCGACCAGCAGAAGGTGGCGGCCTGATGCTGTGGGAGACGGTGAAGCTCGCCATGTCGTCGATCCGGCGCAACGTGCTGCGCTCGGTGCTCACCCTGCTCGGCATCGTGATCGGCGTCGGCGCGGTGATCGCCATGGTGACGCTGGGCAACGGCGCCTCCAGCAAGGTGCAGGAGAACCTCGCGAAGCTCGGCTCCAACATGCTGATCGTCAGGCCCGGACAATCGACCTTCGGCCCCGGCGGCACATCGGATGCGCGCGCCTTCGACGAGCGCGACGTGGCGGCGCTGAAGAGCAACCTCACCGGCATCAAGGGCGTGGCCCCCACGGCGCAGAAACAGGCGAAGACCGTCTACGGCTCGCTCAACTACGACACCTCGGTGACCGGCACCAACTCCGACTGGTTCGCGGTGCAGGACTGGACGCTGGCCGATGGCCGCGTGTTCTCCGACAGCGAATTGCGCGCCGGGGCCTCGGTCTGCGTGATCGGCGCCACCATCCGCCGCGAGCTGTTCGGCGCCCAGGACCCGATCGGCGAGCGGCTGCGCATCGGCAACTTCTCCTGCGAGATCGTGGGCCACATGGCGGCCAAGGGGCAGTCCGCCTTCGGCTCCGACCAGGATTCGATCGTGGTGCTGCCGCTGCGCACCTATCACCGGCGCATCGCCGGCAACACCCGCATCGGCACCATCTCGATCTCGGTGAACGACGCCGCCGACATCGCGCGCGTGCAGCGCGACGCCGAGGACGTGCTGCGCGAGCGCCGCCGCATCGTGCCGGGCGAGGAGGACGACTTCACCATCCGTGACCTCACCCAGATCCTCGCCACCATGGCCTCGACCACGACGATCCTGACGGGGCTTCTCGGCGCCGTGGCCGCGGTGTCGCTGCTGGTGGGGGGCATCGGCATCATGAACATCATGCTCGTCTCGGTGACGGAGCGCACCCGCGAGATCGGCATAAGGCTGGCGATCGGCGCGCTGGAACGCCAGGTGCTGACGCAGTTCCTGGTCGAGGCCGTGGTGCTTGCGCTGTTCGGCGGCGTGCTGGGCATCGCCATCGGGCTGGGCCTGGCCGCAGCGGGCTCGGCGATCATGGACGTGCCCTTCCAGGCCGACCTTCGCGTCATCGCGCTGGCCTTCGCCGTATCGGCACTGATCGGGGTGGTGTTCGGCTTCTTCCCGGCGCGGCGCGCCGCGCGCCTCGACCCGATCGAGGCGCTGCGGCGGGAATAGGAAGAGCTCTCACCCGGCCTGTCGGACAGCTTCTCCCATCGGCTTCGCCGACGGGAGAAGGACTCGTTGCGTCAGCTCAGCCGCCGAGCTTCTGGAGGAACTGGACGGTCGGATAGGAATCCGCCGGCCAGCCCATCTTGATCTGCTCCTGCTTCACCGCCTCGCGCGTGGCGCGGCCGAGCTTGCCGTCGACTTCGCCCACGTCATAGCCCTTGGACACGAGGATCTGCTGCAGCTCCTTGATCTGCTCGTAGGAGAGCGGATCGACTTGGCCGCGGCCCGGGTCGAGGGGACCTGCGCCGCCGATACGGTCAGCGAGATAGGCGGCGGTCGTCGAGTAGACGAGGGACTCGTTCCACTTCAGATAGGCGGTGGTGAAGTTCTCATAGACGAGGAAGGCGGGGCCGTCCTTGCCCATGGGCAGCAGCAGCGAGGCGGGGAAGTTGTCGGCCTTGAGCTTGCCGTGGGCGCCCTTGACGCCCCACTTCACCCACTGGCTGCGCGGCAGCTGAATGGCGATGTCGGCCTTTTCCCACGGCAGTTCGGCGGGAACGGAGACCTCGTCCATCCAAGGCTGGTTGGCCTGCCAGCCATGCTTGACCAGGAGCGCCGCACCCGAGGCCATGGCATCGGGGATCGACTTCTTGAGGTTGCGGTGGCCGTCGCCGTCGAAGTCGACGGCGGTCTCGAAATATTCCTTGGGCAGGAACTGGGTGTGGCCGATCTCGCCGGCCCAGGCGCCGCGCATGTCCGCGAGCTCGAGGTCGCCATTGTCATAAAGCTTCAGCGCGCCGATCAGCTGCTCGCGGAACTTCTCGGGGCGACGGCAGTCCCAGGCCAGTGTGGCGAGGGAGGGAATGGTCTCGAAGTCGCCCATGTTCTTGCCGAAATCAGTCTCGAAGGCCCAGAAGGCGATGAGCACCTCGCCCGGCACGCCATATTTCTTCTGGATGGCGTCGAACATCTTCTTGTTGCGCTCAAGGATCGCCTTGCCTTCCTTGATGCGGTAGGCGGAGACCATGCGCTTCTGGAAATCCAGGAAGTTCATGGAGAAGACGCTCTGCGAACGGTCCTTCTTGATGATCGCGGGCTGGTACTGCACGCCATCCAGCGCCGACAGGCCCCGGGCCCCGACGCCGGCGGCCGCGGCCTCTTTCCTGAACTGCTTGATGAAGCCGTCGAAGCCCTTGGCCGAGTTGCCGCAATCGGCCGCCTGGGCCACGCCGCCGAGCCCGATGAGTGCTGCCAGTGCAACCGACGCAAGCCTGAAGTTCCGCATTCCTGTCTCCCGATTCGTCTGCCGTTGAAACCTGACCATTGGCGCTAAGTCCCCTCTTGGTCAAATTCAAGGCCGATGCGCGCCATCAAAAACCCCTCCCGCGGGGACACGCGGAAGGGGCGGGGGAACCGGCCGACTTGGGGGAAGGCTCAGTTCGTGAGGTAGACCGTCTTGCCATGCGAGCAGCCGCCGCTGCCCTTGGCCACGCTGGGCTCCGCCGGAAGCGTCATCACCTCGGCATCGCCTTCGGCCTCAGACTGGGGCGCGGCGGCGGGAACGACGACCTGTTGCGAGGCGGGCGCGGTGGCCTGCTGGGCGGGCGGCGTGGGCGTGGCGGCACCCTCCGCCAGCGCGGGGGAGGCTAGGCCTGCCAGAAGGGCTGCAGCCGCGAGGATGGACTTCATCAGCGTTCTCCCTGTTCAACCAGTCTGCATAGGCTAACGCGGAACGCGGAAAATGCCACAACACATTCAAGTGATGGCAGAGAGGACCTCGATCAGCCGCCGCACGCGGGGGTCGGCAAGCCTGTCCGAACGCCCCGCGAGCACGGCGCAGGACCTGAGGATCACGCCATCATCGAGGATTTTCAGACTGTTGGCGGCAAGCGTCGAGCCCGTGGTGGTGATGTCGACGATGATCTCCGCGATCCCTGCCGCGGGGGCTCCCTCGGTGGCGCCGAGGCTTTCGACGATGCGGTAGCCGGTCACACCCTTCCCGGCGAAGAAGCGACGGGTGAGGTTGTGGTACTTGGTGGCGACCCGCAGGCGGCGCCCGTGGCGCTCGTAGAAGCTCTCGGCGATCTCGTCGAGGTCGGCCATGGTGGCGACGTCGAGCCAGCAATCGGGCACTGCCACCACCACATCAGCCGGGCCGAAGCCGAGGCGGACGAGGAGCTCGACCGCCTTGCCGTCCGGCGGGATCTTTTCATCGAGCAGGTCCTGGCCGGTGACGCCGAGGTCGACCTTGCCGTCGCGCAGGTTCTGGGCGATCTCGGAGGCCGAGAGGAAGGCGATTTCGACGCCATCGAGCCCCTTCAGCACGCCACGATAGCCGCGGTCGGCGCCGAGCCGGTCGATGGTGAAGCCGGCACGGCCAAGAAGCCCGGCCGTCGCCTCCATCAGGCGGCCCTTGGACGGGATGGCGAGGGTGATGAGGCTCATGCCAGCACCGCCTTCAGCCGATCGGTGTGGATGGCGCAGCCCACGGCGGGCACGCTGACGGCTGAGCCCATGTCGGAGAGCAGGTTGTCATAGCGCCCGCCACCGGCAACCGCGACAGGGCCATGGGCGGTGTCCGCCTCGATCTGGAAGGTGAAGCCGGTGTAGTATTCAAGCTCGCGCCCGAAGCCCGCGGCGAAATGGAAGCGGCGCGGGTTCAAACCCAGCTCCTCCATCTCGAACAGGCGCTTCGCATAGTATTCGCGCGCCCCCTTGAAGCGATTGCCGCCGGCGATGGCGGCGAACTGCGCATCAATCGCGGAGGCCTCGCCCTGGATGGCGAGATAGGCGTTGAGCGTGTCGGCCTTGGTGCGCGCGAGCGGCGTCTCCTGCCGGTCGGCTGCCTTGTTGGCGAGGCGCGCGGCAATCTCGGAAAGGTCGCGGCCACCGACGAGCGGGATCTTCCGGGTCTCGATTTCGGCTTCCGCTATTGCCAGCGCATCGCCCGCGGCGACTCGGTCGACCAGCGGCGAGATCGAGGTGCGGCGCGCTCCCCTGCCCGCGCAGAAGGAATCGAGCAAGTCACGAAAGGCATGCGGGCGCCAGAAATGGTGGCGCAGGCGCTGGCGCCAGCGCGCCGGCATGTCCGTGTCCTCGAGCAGCGCCGAGAACAGCCCGAGGTCGCCGAAGCTGACGCGATAGCGCGACAGGCCCGCGGCTTCGAGTGCCGAAATGGTGAGCTTCAGCACGCGCGCTTCGGCGGCGATGGGCTCCGGCGCACCGAACCATTCGAGGCCCGCCTGGGTGAATTCCTGCGGGCTCAAGAGCTCGTCCGGAAAGCGGAAGGCAGGGCCCAAGTAGCAATAGCGGCGCTCGTCGGCGGGATTCTCGGCGTGGCTCAAATGATAGCGGCAGGCCGGCACCGTAAGATCGGGGCGGAGGCACATTTCCGCACCCGAGGGATCGGTGAAGACGAAGGTCCGTGCACGGATGTCCTCGCCCGAGCGCTCAAGGAAGATGTCGGCAGGCTGGATGATGTCGGGCGCGATGTGGTCGAAGCCGGCGCGCTCGAACACCGCCATGAGGGCAGTGTTCTGGTGCTCCAGCGAGGAGCGTTCCGCGCTCGACTTTCCGGCCATTACGGTGCGAGCGCCTTCTTCACCGCCGCAACGAGCTCCGCTTCCGGCACCGAGAACTGTGCGAGGCGCTGGGAGGCATATTCCTCACGCGATGCAATGTTGCTGGCGAGCTCTGTGCCCAAGCGAAGGTCCTTGATCTGGACCACGCCGCTGGCCTTCTCGTCACCGCCCTGGATGACGACGAGGGGGCTCCCACGCTTGTCGGCATATTTCATCTGCGCCTTCATGCCGGCGGTGCCGGCATACATTTCGGCGCGCACGCCGCCTGAGCGCAGCTGCTGCACCATGCGCCAGTAATCGCCCTGCCGGTCCTTGTCCATGACGAGCACGACGACGGGGGCGAGCGTGGAGGATTCCTGCGCGAGGCCCGCCAGCTTCAGCGCCGAATAGAGGCGCGACACGCCGATCGAGAAGCCGGTTGCGGGCACCTGCTGGCCAGTGAAGCGCGCCACGAGATCGTCATAGCGGCCACCGCCGCCCACCGAGCCGAAGCGCACGGTGCGGCCATCCTCATCCTTCGTCTCCATCAGGAGTTCGCATTCGAAGACGGGGCCGGTGTAATATTCGAGGCCACGCACGACGGAGCTGTCATAGCGGATGCGGTCCGCGCCATAGCCCGCGGCGACGAAGAGCGCCTGCATGGCTTCGAGGTCGCGGAGCCCCTCCTCGCCGTTCTTGCTGCCGCTGACGAAGGCGGGGTCGAGCGCGGTGGCGGTGGCGAAATTCAGGCTCGCCTCGATCTGCTTCGCATTGAGGCCCGCACCCTTGGTGAAGTCGCCCGATTCATCCTTGCGGCCTTCGCCGAGCAGAAGGGCAACGCCCTCCTTGCCGAGACGGTCGAGCTTGTCGAGCGCGCGCAGCCAGGTGAGCTTTACCTCTTCCCCAATGGAGAAGGTTTCGGTGAAGCCGTCGAGCAGCTTGCGGCTGTTGAACTTCATCACATACTGGCCGCGCTTGAGACCCAGCGCCTCCATCGTGTCCGCCGCCATCATGCAGACCTCGGCATCGGCCACCGGCGAGGCGGAGCCCACCGTGTCGGCGTCGAACTGCATGAACTGGCGGAAGCGGCCCGGTCCCGGCTTCTCGTTGCGGAACACCCAGCCCTGGCGATAGCTGCGATAGGGCGTGGGCAGCTTCTGCTGGTTCTCGGCCACGTAGCGGGCGAGCGGCGCCGTCAGGTCATAGCGCAGGGAGAGCCACTGGTCGTCATCGTCCTGGAAGGAGAAGACGCCGGCATTGGGCCGGTCCTGATCGGGCAGGAACTTGCCGAGCGCGTCGGTGTATTCGATGAAGGGCTGCTCCACCGGCTCGAAGCCATAGGCCTCGTAGACCTGCTGGATCGTGGCCAGCATCTGGCGGGTGCCGCGGATCTCGTCGGCGGCAATGTCACGGAACCCCTTTGCGACGCGCGCCTTGGGGCGGAGTTCTTTGGTCATTTTGGCAACCCGGCTTGAATGCCGGGTTATCTAGAGGAACGGGGGGCGGGGGGCAACCTTTAGCGCTTTACCCCCCTCGCTCGCGCCCTCATGTTCACCTCGCCCGGACTTGATCCGGGCGTCCTTTTCAAACCCGGCAAAAAGGATGGCCGGGTCAAGCCCGGCCAAGGTGAGTGTTCGGAAGGTCAACGCTGAGAGGCCGTCATCCGGCCTGTCGGCCACCTTCTGCCATCGGCTGCGCCGACGGGAGAAGGACTCGTCTCACTTGTCCCGGACCACCTTCTGGCCCTGCTCGCCCAGGCCCTCGATGCCCAGCCGCATCGTGTCGCCGGGCTTGAGGAAGCGCTGCGGCTTCATGCCCATGCCGACGCCGGGGGGCGTGCCGGTGGTGATGATGTCGCCCGGCATCAGGGTGAAGAACTCGGAGAGGTAGGCGACGATGTGCGCGACGCCGAAGACCATGGTGGAGGTGGAACCGTTCTGCACGCGCTTGCCGTTGAGGTCGAGCCACATGTGCAGCTTCTGCGGGTCCTTCACCTCATCCGCCGTGACGAGCCAGGGGCCGACGGGCCCGAAGGTGTCGTAGGATTTGCCCTTGGTCCACTGGCCGGAGCGTTCCGCCTGGAATTCACGCTCCGAGAGATCGTTGATGGTGCAGTAGCCCGCGACGTATTTCAGCGCGTCGGCCTTCTTGATGTTTTTGGCCTTGGTTCCGATGATGACGCCGAGCTCCACCTCCCAGTCCGACTTCTTGGACTTGGGCGGAATGGTCACGTCGTCGAAGGGACCGGACAGGCAGCTGACCTGCTTGGTGAAGACCACCGGCTCCTTCGGCACCTGCAACCCCGATTCCGCCGCGTGGTCGGAATAGTTGAGGCCGATGGCGATGAACTTCTGCGGATTGGCGATGCAGGCGCCGATCCGCGGCTTGCCGCGCACCAGGGGAAGCGATTCCGGCTTGATCTTCTTGAGGCGGGCAAGGCCCTTGGGGCTGATCGTCTCGCCCGTGATGTCCGGGATCACCGCCGAGAGGTCGCGCAGGCGGCCCTCGCTGTCCAGCAGGCCCGGCTTCTCCTTGCCCTTCGCACCGTAACGCAGCAGCTTCATCTGACGTTCCATCCCATTTTTATAACGATCGCGGCAAAATGCCGTCGATCAAGGCCTGTGTCAAAACCTCACTTGGCGGGCGCTAGCGGACGATGATGACGTGCATGTTCTTCGGGCCATGGGCCGGCCGCACGATGGTCTGCTCGATGTCGGCCGTGCGGGACGGGCCCGAGATCATGTTCACCGTGCGCGGCATGTTGCCCTCGCCCATGAGGTTGCGCAGCTTCGTCCATGCCTCTTCGTAGCTGGCGAAGAGGGCGGCGGATTCGAGCACCACGATATGGGCCTCGGGCAGGAAGTTGAGCGTCGTCGGATTGTCGGCACCCGAAATCTGCACGATGGTGCCGGTTTCGGCGATCCCCGCGAAGGCGCGGGAAACGGACGCGCGGTCGGCGTCCACCGCCGGGCCTTCCACCACCTCGAGCGTGCCGCCGCGGTGCCAGGGCAGGTGCGCCAGCAGCGGGTCCGCGCCGCGCCTGACCCTGGCCGGAAGGTTGCCGTCCCGCAGGTAGGCGGCCACGTGATGCGGCACCTCGTTCATGTCGTCGATCACCTCCACCGTGCCGCCGACGGCCAGCATCATCTCGGTGAAGACGCGGATGCGGTGCTCGATGTCGCCCTGCCCCCTCTCGGGAATGAGGTTGCGGGGATGCTCGGCCATGTGGAGCTCGACCGCGGCGCGGCGGGCCTCCTCCGGCGCCTTGGGAAGCTTCGACCGGATGCGGCCGAGGATCACCTCGCGGGCACTCACTTGTGGCGCTCCTTCCACAGCTGGTGGAAGGTCTTGCCCTGCGGCGCCGGGAAGTCGCGGAACTCGGTCCAGCCGGAGGCGAGGGGAACCGTCTTCAGCCGGCCCTTGCCGAAGGCCTGGTTGGCCAGCACGCGGGCGGCGAGTGCCGTCGCCTTGCGATAGAGCGCCGGGCGCTTGGCGAGCCATGCCCAGAACCGCAAGCCCCAGCGCTGGGTCGCCGGCTGCAGGTGGCGCTCGAACTCCTTCTCGCGCCAGTGGCGGAGCATCTTGGGCAGCGGGATGCGCATCGGGCAGACTTCCTCGCAACGGCCGCAGAAGGTCGATGCATTGGGAAGGTGACGGGCATTCTCGATGCCGACGAGGGCGGGCGTCACCACCGAGCCGATGGGACCGGGATAGACCCAGCCATAGGCGTGGCCGCCGACCGCATTATAGACCGGGCAGTGGTTCAGGCAGGCGCCGCAGCGGATGCAGCGCAGCATGTCCTGGAACTCGGTGCCGAGCACGGCGCTGCGGCCGTTGTCGAGCAGAATGACATGGTATTCGACCGGGCCGTCCGGATCGCCCGGGCGGCGGCCGCCGGTGGAGAAGGTGGTGTAGTTGGAGAAATCCTGCCCCGTGGCGGAACGGGCCAGCACGCGCAGGATGGTGGTGGCATCCTCCAGCGTCGGCACCAGCTTCTCGATCGAGGCCAGCACGATGTGGACCTTGGGCAGCGTCTGGGTGAGGTCGCCGTTGCCCTCGTTGGTCACGATGATCGAGGTGCCGGTTTCGGCGACGAGGAAGTTGGCGCCGGTGATGCCGACATCGGCCGTGAGATACTTCTGCCGCAACACGGCGCGGGCTTCCTCGACCAGTGCGGGAATCTCCGAGAGGTCACGCTTCGGGTCGAGGTGGGTGTGGGTCCGGCGGAAGTCCTCCTCCACCTGGTCGCGCGTGAGGTGCACGGCCGGGGCGATGATGTGCGAGGGGCGCTCGTTCCTGAGCTGGATGATGTATTCGCCCAGGTCGGTCTCGACCGGGGTGATGCCGTTCTCCGCGAGGTGCTTGTTGAGGTCGATCTCCTCCGAGATCATCGACTTGCCCTTGGTGACCATCCTGGCATTGGCCTTGCGGCAGATGTCGAGCACGGCGGCGCGGGCGTCCTCGGCGGTGGCGGCCCAATGCACGTGGCCGCCGGTTTCCTTCACCTTGGCCTCGTAGCGCTCGAGGTAGATATCGAGATGGTCCAGCACGTGGTCCTTAATGTCACGCGCCTGGTCGCGCAGCTGGTCGAATTCCGGCAGCGCGGCGCGCGCCTTGCTGCGCTTGGCGATGAAGCGCGGGCCCGTCTCCGTCATGGCGAACTGCAGCTTGTCGTCGGCGAGCGCCTTCGAGACGTTGTCCTTGAACGCAGTGGTGGACATCTCGGTCATGCTTATTCGGCCTCCGCAATGGGTGGCGTTTCATGGTCGCCCGCCAGCACCTCGGCAACGTGGCGCACCTTGATGGCAGAGCCCATGCGCTTCAGCTTGCCGGCCATGTTCATGAGGCAGCCGAGATCGCCGGCGATCAGCGTGTCGGCGCCCGTCGCCTCGATGTGGCGGATCTTCTTCTCCAGCATCTTGTCGGAGATGCCCGGATACTTGACGCAGAAGGTGCCGCCGAAGCCGCAGCACACCTCGGCATCGGTCATCTCGCGCAGGGAAACGCCATCGACGGACGCCAGCAACTGCCGCGGCTCGTTGCGGATGCCGAGCTCGCGCAGGCCGGAGCAGGAATCGTGGTAGGTGGCGCGCGCCGGGAACTCCGCCGCGACCCTCTCGACCTTCATGACGCGGGTCAGGAAGGAGGTGAGCTCATGGGTGCGGCGGGCGAGGTCGAGCGCCTCGTCATGCTCGGTCGAGCCCGGCTCGAAGAATTCGGGGTAATGCTTGACGATCATGCCGCCGCAAGAGCCCGAGGGCGCCACCACATAGTCAAAGCCCTTGAAGGCCGCGATCACCTGGAGCGCGATGGCCCGGGCATCCGCCCTGTCGCCGGAGTTGTAGGCGGGCTGGCCGCAGCAGGTCTGGGCCTCCGGCACCTCAACGGTGCAGCCGGCATCCTCCAGCAGCTTCACCGCGGCGAAACCGACGGAGGGGCGGAACATGTCCACAAGGCAGGTGACGAACAGGCCGACGCGTGGGGAAGACTCAGGCATGGAACCTCGGGGCAATCACGGACACGGGTTTTGCCAGCCCCCGCGCAGGCCCGCAAGGCGATCTTTCATTGCAATGCCGGGCGGAGGCGGCTTAACTCCGCCCATGCTCACCATGCCCGTTCCCGACCACGAGGTCATTGCCCGCCGCGCCCGCATCGCCGCCGACCTGCGGCGGATCGTGCCGGGCGAAGGGGTGATCGAGGCCCCGGTGGAAATGCGCGCCTTCGAGACCGACGGGCTCACCGCCTATCGCCAGATGCCCTTGGTCGTGGTGCTGCCGGAAACCACCGCGCAGGTGTCCGCCGTGCTGAAATATGCCCATGACAATGCCATCAAGGTTGTGCCGCGCGGGGCGGGCACATCCCTTTCGGGTGGCGCGCTGCCGCTGGCGGACGGCATCCTCCTCGGCATGGCCAAGTTCAACCGGGTGCTGGACATCGACTATGCCAACCGCTGTGCCGTGGTGCAGCCGGGCGTCACCAACCTCGCGATCACGAAGGCCGTGGAGCACAAGGGCTTCTACTACGCGCCTGACCCCTCCTCGCAGATCGCCTGCACCATCGGCGGCAACGTGGCGGAGAATTCCGGCGGCGTGCACTGCCTGAAATACGGGCTGACCGCCAACAACGTGCTGGGCATCGAGATGGTGCTGGTGACCGGCGAGGTGATCCGGCTGGGCGGCAAGCACCTCGACTCGGAAGGCTATGACCTCCTCGGCGTGATGACCGGCTCGGAGGGCCTGCTCGGTGTCGTCACCGAGGTCACGGTGCGCATCCTGCAGAAGCCGGAGACGGCGCGCGCCGTGCTGGTCGGTTTCCCCACGTCGGAGGATGCCGGGCAATGCGTGGCCGACGTCATCTCGGCGGGCATCATCCCCGGCGGCATGGAGATGATGGACCGTCCCGCCATCCACGCCGCGGAAGCCTTCGTCCATGCCGATTATCCGCTCGACGTCGAGGCGCTGCTGATCGTCGAGCTCGACGGGCCGCAGGTGGAGGTCGACCACCTCATCGAGCGCGTCTCGGCGATCGCCAGGGCCAACAAGGCCACGACGCTCCGCATCTCCACCTCGGAGGAGGAGCGGCTGCTGTTCTGGGCCGGGCGCAAGGCCGCCTTCCCCGCCGTGGGACGCCTCTCGCCCGATTATCTCTGCATGGACGGCACGATCCCGCGCAAGCGCCTGCCCGACGTGCTGCAGGGCATGGCGGAACTCTCCCGCCTGCACCGCCTGCGCGTCGCCAACGTGTTCCATGCCGGCGACGGCAACCTGCACCCGCTGATCCTCTACGATGCCAATGACCCGGACGAGCTCGACCGGGCGGAGAAGTTCGGGGCCGACATCCTCAGGCTCTGCGTGAAGGTCGGCGGCGTGCTGACCGGCGAGCATGGCGTGGGCATCGAGAAGCGCGACCTGATGCCGGAGATGTTCACCGAGGGCGACCTCGCGCAGCAGATGCGCGTCAAATGCGCCTTCGACGACAAGGGGCTGCTCAACCCCGGCAAGGTCTTCCCGACACTGCACCGCTGCGCCGAGCTGGGCCGCATGCACGTGAAGGGCGGCGCCCTGCCCTTCGCGGATATTCCGAGATTCTGATGAGCGCCGTGCTGAAGCCTGCCACCGAAGCCGAACTGTCGGCGATGATCGCCGCCGCGGGCGGGCCGCTGGAAATCATCGGCAGCGCCAGCAAGCGCCGGCTCGGCCATCCGGTGCAGGCGGCGGCCACGCTGGACATGAGCGGGTTCTCCGGCGTCATCGCCTATGAGCCCGAGGAACTGATCCTCGACGTCGCTGCCGGGACGCCGCTGGCCGAGATCGAGGCCATGCTCGGCCAGCGTGGCCAGCAGCTGGCCTTCGAGCCGCCGGATCTCTCCGGCCTGCTGGGATCGCTGAGCAGCGGCACGGTGGGCGGACTGGTTGCCACCAATCTCTCCGGCCCGCGCCGCCTCAAGGCCGGCGCGGTGCGAGACCATATCCTGGGCGTGCGCGGCGTCACCGGCACGGGCGAGCTGTTCAAGGCCGGCGCACGCGTCGTCAAGAACGTCACGGGCTATGACATGCCGAAGCTCGTCACCGGCTCCTGGGGCACGCTCGCCGCGCTCAGCTCGGTCATCCTCAAGGTGCTGCCCGCTCCCGAGACCGAAGAGACAGTCGTGCTCGCCGGCCTCGATGATGCGCAGGCGGTGGAGGCGATGAGCCTCGCCATGCAATCGCCCTGCGAGGTGTCGGCGGCTGCCTTCGTGCCGGGTGAGGCGGTCTATCTCCGCCTCGAGGGCATCGCGCCCTCCGTCGCCTATCGCCGCGACCAGCTCGGAAAGCTGCTGCGGCGGCCGATCGAGGTGATCGCCGAGAAGAGCTCTGCCGCCAGATGGAAGGCCATTCGCGATGGCGCGATGTTCACGGACAGGCCGCGCCATCCGCTGTGGCGCCTCTCGGTGGCGCCGTCGGATGCACCCAGCATCATCCGTACACTGAAGGACAGGATCGACATCCGCTACCTCTTCGACTGGGCGGGCGGCCTCGTCTGGCTGGAGGTGCCGCCGTCGCCCGATGCGTCGGAAGCGCTGGTGCGCGGCAGCTTCAGCGCGGGCCATGCCACGCTGATCCGCGCGGACGAGGCCACGCGCGCGGCGGTGGGCGTGTTCCAGCCGCAGGCGCCGGCGCTGGCGGCCCTTTCGGCCCGGGTGAAGGATGCCTTCGACCCGCGCCATGTCCTCAACCCCGGCCGCATGTATCGGGGGCTCTGATGCAGACGAATTTCACCGCCGAACAACTGGCCACGCCGCGCATCGACGCCGCCAACCAGATCCTGCGCAAATGCGTGCATTGCGGCTTCTGCACGGCGACCTGCCCGACCTATGTGCTGCTGGGCGACGAGCTCGACAGCCCGCGCGGCCGCATCTATCTCATCAAGAACATGCTGGAGTCAGGCGAAGCCGCCGATGCGAAAACGGTGAAGCACCTCGACCGCTGCCTCTCCTGCCTCTCCTGCATGACCACCTGCCCCTCGGGCGTCAACTACATGCACCTCGTCGACGCGGCACGCGCCCATGTGGAGGAAACCTACCGGAGGCCGCTGGTCGAGCGGCTGCTGAGAAACGTGCTCGCCTTCACCATGCCGCGTCCGGCACTGTTCCGCCTGTCGCTCATCGGCGCGAAACTCGCCTCGCCGCTCGCGCCCGTGGCGAGGTCCTTCGGTGCCACGCGCATCGCCGCCCTGCTCGGCCTCGTGCCGAAGCGCATGCCGACGCCGGAGCGCGTGGGCCAGCCCGGCACCTATCCGGCAACGGCGGAGAAGAAGGGCCGCGTCGCCCTGCTGATGGGCTGCGTGCAGAGCGTGCTCGACCCCGGCATCAATGCCGCGACCATCCGCCTGCTCAACCGCCTCGGCTACGAGGTGGTGGTGTCGGGCGAGGAAGCCTGCTGCGGCTCGCTCACCCACCACATGGGGATGGAACAGGATGCGCTGGCCCGGGCCCGCCGCTCCATCGACCAGTGGACGGCGGCCAATGTCGATGCCGTGATCATCACCGCCTCCGGCTGCGGCACCACCATCAAGGACTATGGCCACATGCTGCGGCATGATCCCGCCTATGCCGGGAAGGCAAAGGCGATCAGCGCCAAGGCGAAGGACGTGACCGAGTTCCTCATCGCGCAGGACCTGCCGGAAGCGAGAGGTGGCCTGCGCCTCGCCTATCACTCCGCCTGCTCGATGCAGCATGGCCAGAAGATCAAGACCGAACCGCAGAAGCTGTTGAGGCGCGCGGGATTTACCGTAATGGACGTGCCGGAGGGCCACCTCTGCTGCGGCTCGGCCGGCACCTACAACATCCTGCAGCCCGAGATCGCGACGAAGCTGCGCGAGCGCAAGGTGGCCAACATCGAGAGCCTTGCGCCGGAGGCCATCGCCACCGGCAACATCGGCTGCATCACGCAGATCGGGCTGGGCACGAAGATCCCCATCGTCCACACGGTGGCGCTTCTCGACTGGGCCTATGGCGGACCGAAGCCTGAAAGCATTCCATGACGGCGGAGCCCGTCCGCCACCAGCGTTCGGAGGGCACCGTCCAGCTGACCATGGGGCCACGGGGCATCATCACGCTGCGTGAGGCGCATGCTGCCAAGCTGCGCATTCCCTTCGGCGTGCCGGAGGCGATCCTCATCAACACCGGGGGCGGACTGGCAGGCGGCGACCGCTTCAGCTTCGACATCACGGCGGAAGCCGACACGCGGCTCACCGTCACCTCGCAGGCCGCCGAGCGCGTCTACCGCTCGCTGGGCGCCGCGGCCGAAGTGGACGTGCGCCTCAGCGCAGGTGACGGCGCAAGGCTGATGTGGCTGCCGCAGGAAACGATCCTGTTCGACGGCGCGGCCCTCAGCCGTTCGATCAGCGCCGACATCTCGCCTTCCGCCCGCTTCCTCGCGGTCGAATCGGTCATCCTCGGGCGGGAAGCCTCGGGCGAGACGGTGGCCGATGCCCGGCTCGGCGACCGCTGGCGCATCCGCCAGGGGGGCAAGCTCATCTTCGCGGAGGATCTCGCCTTCGCCGGCCAGCCGCCCGCCACCCCGGCCACGCTCGGGCCATCGCGCGCCTTCGCCACCGTGGTGCTGGTCGCGGCGGAGGCGGAAGACCTGCTCGGCCCCGTCCGCGCCGCCATCGGGGCGCGGGGCGGGGCCAGCGCCTGGTCTGGCAAGCTGGTTGCAAGGCTGGTCGCGAGAGACGGGTTCGACCTCCGCAAATCCTTGATTCCAGCACTCGGCGTGCTGGCGGGCGGGGGCAGCCTGCCTAAAACCTGGTCGTTCTGAGGAATTCTTATGCAACTCACGCCCCGCGAGAAGGACAAGCTGCTGGTCAGCCTGGCCGCCATGGTGGCGCGCCAAAGGCTGAGCCGCGGCGTGAAGCTGAACCACCCGGAGGCGGTGGCCCTCATCACCGACTATGTGGTTGAAGGCGCGCGCGACGGGCGCAGCGTGGCCGACCTGATGGAGGCCGCCGCCCATGTCGTCACCCGTGAGCAGGTGATGGAGGGCGTCGCCGAGATGATCCACGAGGTGCAGGCGGAGGCCACCTTCCCGGATGGCACCAAGCTCGTCACCGTCCACCAGCCCATCCGCTAGGAGTGCCACCATGATCCCCGGCGAAGTGATCCCGGCCTCGGGCGAGATTGAACTCAACAAGGGCGCCACCACCGTGGTGCTCGAGGTCGCCAACACCGGCGACCGCCCCATCCAGGTGGGCTCGCACTATCATTTCTTCGAGACCAACCCGGCGCTGCGCTTCGACCGCGACAAGGCACGCGGCATGCGCCTCGACATCGCGGCCGGCACCGCGGTCCGCTTCGAGCCGGGCCAGCGCCGCGAGGTGACGCTGATCCCCTTCGGTGGGGCGCGCCGCGTCTTCGGCTTCCGCCAGGCCATCATGGGAGGGCTGTGACATGGCCCGCATCTCCCGCGCCACCTATGCCGCCATGTACGGCCCCACCGTGGGCGACCGCGTGCGGCTGGCCGACACCGAACTGTTCATCACGCCCGAGAAGGACCTCACGATTCCCGGCGAGGAGGTGAAGTTCGGCGGCGGCAAGGTGATCCGCGACGGCATGGGCCAGTCCCAGGCGACGCGCGCGGAAGGGGCACTCGACACCGTCATCACCAATGCGCTGATCGTCGATGCCACGGGCATCATCAAGGCCGACGTGGGCCTGCGGGACGGCCGAATCACCGGCATCGGCAAGGCCGGCAATCCCGACACGCAGGACGGCGTCACCCTCGTCATCGGCCCTTCGACCGAGATCATCGCCGGCGAAGGCCGCATCCTCACGGCGGGCGGCATCGACTGCCACATCCATTTCATCGCGCCCCAGCAGATCGAGGAAGCGCTCTATTCGGGCATCACCACCATGCTGGGGGGCGGCACGGGCCCCGCGCATGGCACGCTCGCCACCACCTGCACCGGGGCGTGGCACACCTTGCGCATGATCGAGGCAGCGGACTCCTTCCCCATGAACCTCGGCTTCATGGGCAAGGGCAATGCGTCTTTGCCCGCGGCCCTTGAGGAGATGATCCTGGCCGGGGCCTGCGGGCTGAAGTTGCATGAGGACTGGGGGACGACACCGGCGGCAATCGACACGTGCCTCGCCGTCGCCGACCGCTTCGACGTGCAGGCGGCGATCCACACCGACACGCTGAACGAGTCAGGCTTCGTCGACGACACCATCGCCGCCTTCAAGGGCCGCACCATCCACACCTTCCACACCGAGGGTGCGGGCGGCGGCCATGCGCCCGACATCATCAAGGTGGCGGGATTGCCCAACGTGCTGCCCTCGTCCACCAACCCGACCCGGCCTTACACCGTCAATACCGTGGCCGAGCACCTCGACATGCTGATGGTGTGCCACCACCTGTCGCCACGCATTCCCGAAGACATTGCGTTTGCCGAAAGCCGCATCCGCAAGGAGACCATCGCGGCGGAAGACATCCTTCACGATCTCGGCGCCATCTCAATGATCTCGTCGGACAGCCAGGCCATGGGCCGCGTCGGCGAGGTGATCATCCGCTGCTGGCAGACGGCCCACAAGATGAAGCTGCAGCGCGGCGCGCTGGCGGGTGATGGTGCTGCCGACAACAATCGGGTGAAGCGCTACATCGCCAAGTACACGATCAACCCGGCCATCGCGCAGGGCATCGCGCATGAGGTAGGCTCGATCGAGGTGGGAAAGCGCGCCGACCTGGTGCTGTGGAACCCCACCTTCTTCGGTGTGAAGCCGGAGATGGTGCTCTTGGGCGGCTCCATCGCGGCGGCGCCGATGGGCGATCCGAACGCCTCGATCCCGACGCCGCAGCCGGTTCACTACCGCCCGATGTTCGCGAGCTTCGGCAGGCTGATGACCAATTCCTCCGTCACCTTCGTTTCAAAGGCGGCGCTGCAGGATGGGTTGCAGGCGAAGCTCGGCACGCAGAAGAAGATGGTTGCCGTGGCCAATACCCGCGGCGGGCTCTCCAAGGCGTCGATGATCCTCAATGATGCAACACCGGTGATCGAGGTGAACCCCGAGACCTACGAGGTGCGGGCCGATGGCCAGCTCCTGACCTGCGAGCCGGCGACGGTGCTGCCCATGGCGCAGCGCTACTTCCTTTACTGATGGCGACGCGCGTCACATCCTTCCGCCGGGCGGAAGCTTTCAGCGACGAGCCCTTCGCCATCGTGGTGCTCGATGCGGAAGCGCGCCACATCCGCCGGAAGCGCATCACGCTGGCCAATGGCGAGGACGTGCTGGTCGACTTCGACAAGCCCGTCCACCTCGCACAGGGCGACCGGCTGGTGCTGGAGGATGGCCGCACCGCAGAGGTCGTTGCCGCAGCCGAAGAGCTGATGGAAGTGACGGGGCGCGACGCCCGCCACCTGGTGGAGCTCGCCTGGCACATCGGCAACCGGCACCTTGCCGCCGAGATCGGCGAACGCCGCATCCTGCTGCGCCGCGACCGCATCATCCGCGCCATGCTGGAGCAGCTGGGCGCCACGGTTTACGACGTGCGCGAACCCTTCGCGCCGGCGCATGGCGCCTATCACGCCCATGAACACTGACGCACGGCAGCAGCTGCTGCTCCTCACCTGGATGTCGCCCGCCTTCCCGACCGGCGCCTTCGCCTATTCGCACGGCCTCGAATGGGCGATCGAGTCCGGTGCGGTGAGGAATGCCGAAGACCTCCGCCACTGGATCGCCGACCTGCTGACGCGCGGCTCCGGCTGGAACGATGCCGTGCTCTTCGCGCGCTGCTGGGATGATGATGCGGCGGAGCTCAACGCGCTCGCACTGGCGCTCGCCACATCGCGCGAGCGCCACCTCGAGACGACGCAGATCGGCCGTGCCTTCCGCATCGCGGCCAGAGTCTTCGCTGCGCCCACGCTTGATGATGAGGAGATCGCCTACCCCGTGGCCGCGGGCGCGGCCTGCGCCGCGATGCGCATCGACAGGACACAGGCGCTGCTCGCCTGGCTGCAGGGCTTCGCAGCGACGCTCACCTCGGTGGCCGTGCGCCTCGTGCCCATCGGGCAGACAGCGGGGCTTGAAGTGCTGCGCGACCTCGCACCCGTCATCGCCGCCACGGCGGAGCGTGCGGCGCAGGCGAGCCTCGCCGATCTCGGCGCCATCACGCTCGCCGCCGACATCGCCGCCATGCGGCACGAGACACAACACAGCCGGGTGTTCCGCACATGACGAAATCTGCCCATGGTCCGCTCCGCGTCGGCATCGGCGGTCCCGTCGGCTCCGGCAAGACCACGCTCACCGAGAAGCTGTGCAAGGCGATGCGCGAGCGATACTCCGTCGCCGCCATCACCAACGACATCTACACCAAGGAGGACGCGCTCATCCTCAACCGGCTGCAGGCACTGCCGGAGGACCGCATCATGGGGGTGGAGACCGGCGGCTGCCCGCACACCGCGATCCGCGAGGATGCGTCCATCAACCTCGCCGCCGTCGACGAGATGACGAAGCGCCACCCGGACCTCGACGTGATCTTCATCGAGTCGGGCGGTGACAATCTGGCTGCCACCTTCTCGCCCGACCTCGCCGACATCTCGATCTATGTGATCTCCGTCTGCCAGGGCGAGAAGATCCCGCGGAAGGGCGGCCCGGCTATCACCCGTTCCGACCTGCTCGTCATCAACAAGGCAGACCTCGCGCCACACGTGCTGGCCGACCTCGGCGTCATGGAGCAGGACACGCGCAAGGTGCGGGGCGAGCGGCCCTATGTCTTCACCGATCTGCTGCGCCAGAAAGGCGTCGCCGACATCGTTGCCTTCATCGAGCGCACGGGCGGCCTGGCTTAGATCAGCAAGGCTGATGGCTCCTTTCGCCGCGCGGCGGCACGACGTCCCGAAACGTCATTTCTGCAATGGATTTCTAGCAGGTCTTCTCCGGGAGTCTGTGACGGCAGATGAGATTTCGGAGCTTGCGTGCCGGCTGTCGATCGAATTAGTATAAATCATCTTGATATATGTTTTCCTTGCTGGGGAGGCGGCCGTGAACAGCGAAGGCGTAATCGGCGACAATGATCAGGGGCTCGATGAACTCCATGATGCATTCGCCCGCGTGAAGGCACAGACCCATGTGGTGCGGCTTGCCATGGCAGGCGTGGGCGACGAATGCGACATGCGCGCCATCATGTCCTCACTCAATGCGATCCATGATGACCTCGCCGAGGCGGAGGCGATGCTGAAGCGCTGAGCGAGCGGCCTCACAGCCATTATCCTTGTGCACACAGGGGTATCAGGGCCGTCCGGGCAAGCTTCAAGCCGATCAGAGTCGGGTGGGGGCGCAGGGATCGCCGCTCCTGTCACCGGTCCGGAATGGGTCAGTCAACCGACAAGGATGCGCCATCCGGCTTGTCCAGCATGGTGAACCGGGGGTCACACCACACCAGTTGCCGCCAGGGATCCTGGTCCACGTTGGCAAATCCAAGATAGGCCGACGCCGCGGAGCGATCACCCATCACGCAATACACCGCCGCGATGGAGATCGGCGGCATGTAACCATTCGCCAGTTTCTGGTGGCCGGTGAGCAACGTCAGTGATGTCTTGCTGTCTCCCTGAAGCGCCCTGAGCCATGCAAGCATCGCGACGAGAATCGTGCGCTGTGGAAACAGCATCGCCGTCTGGGCCATGAGGCTCTCTGCCCGCTTCAGTTGACCCTGAAGGGCAACGCCGATCGACCTGATGACCCGGAGCATCAGATGATTGGGGTAGATGGCCAGCGCTTTTTCGGTCAGCGCGTCGAGCTCCTTGTGGCGCCCCATCGCGCAGAACGCCCAGCTTTTCAGGAACATCAAGCTGTCATTCCGGGCATCCAGGGTCAGGCCCCTCTCAAGCTGTCTGAGCGCCTGGTCGATCCGCCTTGATGCCATCAGGAGCCAAGCTCTGTAGAAGTGGGCGGAGCCAAGCTTGGGCGAAAGGTCGAGCGCCCGGTCGACAAGCGACAATCCTTCATCCAATTCACCGCGTGCGGCACCCTTCAGCCAGCCCAGCATTGCAAGGTCCGCGCTGCTGCCGTCCTCACTGTCCGCGCGCTTGCGAAGTGAATCAATGGCCTGCCCGGCATGGTCCGCGAGCCGGATGCTGCCGGTGATGGACTTGTTGATGACAACTTCCGGCGCCAGGTGCGCGACGGCCACGGCGCCTGAACTCTCAGTGGCCAGCGTGAGGGGCGCGGAGTCGGCTGGATCACGGGCCGTCCCGCTGCCCACCGGTAACGAAGCCGTCGCAGCTTCCGCCGCCATGTGGCCCGACAGCGATGTCGCGTGGCGCGCGGTGGCTGGCGGCGTGTCGGATCGGACGATCGGCACGCCGATCCTGTAGCCCTTCTTCAACACCGTCTGGACAATGGTTCCATCCCCGTCCTTCAAATGGCGCCTGAGCCAGAAGATGTTCTGGCTCAGGCTGATCTTGGCTGCCTGAGGATGCTTCGACCTCTGGGAATAGAAATTCTGCAGAGCCTCCACATCGATCGCTTCACCATTGGCCTCGAGAAGAATCTGCAGAAGAACCACCAGGCGGCGTGGCATGCGAATGTGGCGCTTGCCCTCTGAAAGCCCCGTCACATGCGAAAACGTGTAACCCGCGAAGCGATAATCGCCATTATTCATCCTCAAGAGTAATACCGAGGATGTCAGAGTTGTTAATCGGTGCTTGTGAGTAGGGAAGTCTCCGCAGAAACCAGGGGTAACTTGCCCTATGGTTGTATAAAATTAATACGGTTTTTGTTTTCTGACCCCGGTACGGCGCGATGACAGGAGATGCACGCTCTTGAAGACGTGCTGAGCGATCGACAGCTTGACATATGTGGTTGCAGGGCAAGGTGCCGAAAGCCTGTCGGCGTCATCGCAACGTGATCGGGCAACCGATCTGATGTGGAGCATGTCTCAATGTGGCGTTCAGCGAGCCCGCATGGCGATGGCATCACCCGCGGCGCCTCAGGAGTGGTACCGCCTCCCCGGCTCGAACGGGGGACCCCTAGATCCACAATCTAGTGCTCTAACCAACTGAGCTAAGGCGGCATCACTGGGCGAAGGGCGAGCGCCGCTCCGCACGGGGGCGTTCCTAGCCCCTGTCGGCATGGATTTCAAGCCAACAAAAAGGCCCGCGTCGAAACGAGCGGGCCTGGGAGTTTGATGCACCGGCCGGGGAGGACGGCCGGGCACCGGAGTGTGATTTAGGCAACCTTGGACAGGCTGGAGAAGGACTTGGTCATCTGGTCCTGCACCGGCTTCAGCGATTCCTTGGCGAGCGCGACGGAGAGCTCGGAGAGCTCGGCGGCCTGGCGCTGCAGCGTCTCGGACTGCTCCTTGAAGAAGCCCTGCTGCAGGCTGACGGCTTCCGACGGGTCGCGCACGGCGAAGAGCTTGCGCGCGAAGGCGAAGCCGGAATTGATGTTCAGCTGCACGAATTCCATCGACTTCAGCTGGATGTCGGTGACACGGTTCTTGTAGGCGTTGGCGGCGGCGTCGAGGATCTGGACGTTGCCGTGGGCCACTTCCGACACCTTCTCGAAGGCGCCCTGCGCCTGGTCGAGGGTCTTCTGGGCGAAGCTGGCAACCTGCTCAGCAACCTGCTCGGTGGCCTTGGTCATGGTTTCGGTGGTCATTTCGGGCTTGGCCTTCTTGGTCGACATGGGTGTTTCTCCTGTTGGCCAGGCTTTGGCGGTGCCTGCCTGATGGGCAGCATATAGCCGTGATTATTGTGCAGTGCAACATAAATATTGCAGTGCGGCCGCGCCTAGTGCCCGGCAGCCCCCGAAAATTAACCGGATGTTGCCGAATTCCTTTATTTTTTCGGTTAAGCCATCGTAAACAGGGCGGGCTGGATTTTGGGGTGAGTTCTTGGCCAACGCCGCCGCACCGACGCTGGAAGACCTGAGGGACGTTCCGGAAGCCGCCTGGCTGTGGGACGCCGGCCGGGTGCGCATTGTCTGGGCCAATCCCGCCGGCATCGCCTATTTCGGCGGCGCATCCCTGTTCGACCTGATCGACCGCCCCTTCGACGAGCAGGAGCCGGGCGTCGAGGCATTGATGAACCTCTCCCGCAGCCTGCACCGGGGCCAGGTGGAGACGGTGGAGCTGAACTTCCCCTCCGCCGCCGCCGATGGCCCGGTCACCTGCCGCTGCATGATCCACGCGCTGGCTGACGGCCGACCGGGCGTTCTGGCGGTGGCCCGCGCCGCCGCCAGCGATGAGCTTGCGCGCGCCGACGCCGACATGGCCGCCGCCTTCGACCTGCTGCCCTCCGCCGCCGTGCTGGTGGGGCGTGACGGCGGGTTCCGCCATCTCAATGCCGCCGCACAGCTGCTGCTCGGCGCCAACCAGCGCGGCAGCCTGGCCGAGCTGATGGGCGATCAGGCCGAGGCCGACGCGCTGCTGGCGCGCCTCGCCGCCGCCGGCACCGTGGTGCAGCACCGCGCACTGGCCGTGCGCATCGGCATCCGCGATATCCGCCTCACCGCCCGCCGCCTCAACCGCGAGGCCGAGGGTGCGGCCTTCGCCATGCTCCTCCTCGACGACGTGACCGAGCGCCGGGCGCTCGAACTGAAGCTGTCGGGTGCCGACGCCACGCCTGTTGCCGCGCCACCCGCGCCGGCGACCACGACAGCCCGCAGCAGCAGCGCCCTCTCGGACGCCGATGCCGCCGCCTTCGAGAAGCTGGGCAGGACGCTGGAGGAGGAAATCCGCGACGCGAAGCCACGCCCGCCGCGCCCACCGGCACCTGCCGCGCAGGAACCGCCCGCGCCGGTACGCCGCAAGCTGCAGCGCATCCCCGACCAGGTGCGCCTGCCGCTGGAGAACCGGCCGGAAGCCGTGCTCGTCGCCAAGGACGGCCAACTGCTTTATGCCAACCCCGCCTCCGCGCGCCTCTTCGGCTACGAGACGGGCGAGGACGTGATCAACGACGAGGCGCTGTCCACCCGCTTCGGCCAGCTCGGCCAGGCCCTGCCGCGCGCCGACATCGTGACCGACGGCGGCACCACGGTGGACGCCAGCGTGCAGATGGTGGTGATCCCGTGGCTCGGTGGCCCGGCGCGGCAGTTCCTGCTGTTCCCGGCTGCAGCGCCGAAGCCGGAGCGCCCGGAGATCCGCCTCGCGCCGGCACCTGCCCTGTCCGCCGCCGAGCCTTCTCCTGCCGCCATCGAGGCAAGCAGCGAGCCGGAAGCGGCGCGCGCCGGCGCCGAGGTGATCCAGCTTCCGGTCCGCCCGCCGGTCAGCGAGGCCGACCAGGAACTCCGCGCCATTCTCGACACCGCCGCCGACGGAATCATCACGCTGGACCAGGACGCGAAGATCCACACCTTCAGCGCCGGTGCCGAGGCAATCTTCGGCTATCGCATCGCCGAGGTGGCAGGAAAGCCGTTGTTCGAACTGCTGGCGCCGGAAAGCCGCAAGGTGGTGCGCGACTATCTCGCGGCGCTGCAGGGCCCCGGCCTCGCCGCCGTCTTCAACGACGGGCGCGAGGTCACGGCACGGGTGAACCAGGGCGGCACGGTGGCGCTGTTCATCACCATCGGCAAGCTGCAGGCCACGCGCTCGCAGGCGGCCTTCTGCGCCGTGGTGCGCGACATCACGCAGTGGAAGAAGACCGAAGCCGAACTGCGCGAGGCCAAGGAGAAAGCGGAGGCGACGAGCCGCCAGAAGTCGGAGTTCCTCGCCTCCGTCAGCCACGAGCTGAGGACGCCGCTCAACGCCATCATGGGCTTTTCGGAAGTGATGCGGCTCGGCCGCTTCGGCGAGATCGACAACGAGAAATACCGCGGCTACATCCAGGACATCCACGCCTCGGGTGCGCATCTCCTCTCGCTCATCAATGATCTCCTCGATCTCTCCAAGGTCGAGGCCGGCAAGCTCGAGCTCAACTTCACCGCCGTCTCGCTGGGCGATGTCACCGACTATGTGCTGAGGATGCTGCAGGAGCAGGCCACCGCCGCGCGCGTGGTGCTGCGCAAGTCGATGCCGGCGGAGCTGCCAAACGTGGTGGCCGACCTGCGCTCCATGCGCCAGGCGCTGATGAACCTCGTGTCCAATGCCATCAAGTTCACCGATGCGGGGGGCCAGGTGGTCGTGTCGGCCCAGCTCTTGGGCAATGGTGAGCTGAAGCTGCGCGTCAAGGACACCGGCATCGGCATGGACGAGGACCAGCTGCGCGGTGCGCTCGAGCCCTTCGGCCGCGTCGTCACCGAGGGCCGCGAGGTGCAGGGCACCGGCCTTGGCCTGCCGCTCACCAAGGCGCTGGTCGAGGCCAACCGCGCCCGCCTCGTCCTCACCAGCGAGCCGCGCAAGGGCACGCTCGCCGAGGTCACCTTCCCCACCACGCGCGTCCTGGCGGAGTAACACCCGATGAGCGCCGCCGACATCGCAAAGGGCCCGCCCCGCCCGGTGAGCGAGAGGCTGTTCGCCGCGGCGGCCTTCATCATCGGCCTGGCACTCGTGATGCCGGTGCTCACCATCATCGTGCTGGCGCTGATGCCGACGGAGAATGTCTGGCCGCACCTTCTCTCCACCGTGCTGCCGGGCTACGTCATGCGCACGGCGGCGCTGCTGGCGGGGGTGGGCATCATCACCTTCGTGGTGGGAACCGGCACCGCCTGGCTCGTCACCATGTGCCGCTTCCCGCTGCGGCCGCTCTTCGTCTGGGCCTCGCTTCTGCCCATGGCCATGCCCGGCTACATCGTCGCCTATGCCTATGTCGATTTCCTGAGCTATGCCGGCCCGGTGCAGACGGGCCTGCGCGGCCTGATGGGATGGAAGACCCCTTCCGACTACTGGTTCCCCGAGATCCGCTCGCTGGGCGGCGCCATCTTCGTGCTGTCGATGGTGCTCTACCCCTATGTCTTCCTCACCGCGCGGGCGAGCTTCATCCGCCAGCCGGCAACCCAGCTCGAGGTGGCGCGCGCGCTCGGCCGCACGCCCTGGGGCGCCTTCCGCGCCGTGGCCCTGCCGCTCGCCCGCCCCGGCATCGCGGTGGGCGTGTCACTCGCATTGATGGAGTGCCTCAACGACATCGGTGCCGCCGGCTTCTTCGGGGTGCGCACGCTGACGCTGGGCGTCTACACCACCTGGCTCTCACAGGGGAACCTGGGCGGTGCCGCACAGATTTCCGCGGTCATGCTGCTGTTCATCTTCGTGCTGCTGTGGATCGAGCGCCAGGCGCGGCGGCGGCAATCCTTCGTGCTGCCCGCCCAGCGCCCGCGCCAGCCCGACCGCATCCGCCTCAACGGCTGGCAGCGCGCGCTCGCCGTCATCGCCTGCGGGCTTCCCATCCTCATCGGCTTCGTGGTGCCGGCCCTGGTGCTGATGAGCTTCGCGGCCTCGCGGCTCGAGGACGCGCTGTCGACGACCTACCTGAAGGCCGTCTATCACTCGCTGCTGCTCGCCGTGCTGGCGGCGGCGGCGGCGGTGCTGCTCGGGCTCATCCTCGGCTATGCCAACCGCGCCATGCAGAACGGGCTCACCCGCCGCGTCATCCGCCTTGCGGCCACGGGCTACGCCATTCCCGGCACGGTGCTGGGCATCGGCGTGCTGATCCCGCTCGCCGCCTTCGACAATGCACTGGACAGCTTCCTGCGCGAGCAGGTGGGCGTGTCGTCGGGCCTGCTGCTGTCAGGCACCATCGCGGCACTGGTCTTCGCCTATGTGGTGCGCTTCCTCGCCGTCTCCTTCGGGGCCATCGAGGCCGGGCTGCAGAAGGTGACGCCGAATGTCGCCGCCGCGGCGCGCACGCTGGGACGCGGGCCGGTCGCGGCCTTCCGCGAGGTACACCTGCCGCTGCTCAAGCCCGCGCTCGCCTCGGCGGCACTCCTCGTCTTCGTCGACTGCATGAAGGAGCTTCCCGCCACGCTGATCCTGCGGCCCTTCGACTTCGAGACGCTGGCCACCACCGTCTTCATGCTGGCCTCGCTCGACCAGCTGGAGGAGAGCGCGCTGCCCGCCCTCACCATCGTCGCCGTGGGCCTGTTACCGGTGATCCTGCTGTCGCGCACGCTGCACGAGCCGCACATCACGAGCTGAGCGCGGGAATGTCCTTGTAGAGGTCGAGGGTCTCCGGGTTGGCCAGCGCCTCCTTGTTCTTCACCGCGCGGCCATGCACCACGTCGCGCACCGCCAGCTCGGTGATCTTGCCGGACTTGGTCCGCGGAATGTCGGCAATGGCGACGACCTTGGCCGGAACGTGGCGCGGCGAGGCGCCGTCGCGGATCTTCTTCCGGATGCGCGCCACGAGCTCGTCGCCGAGGTCCACCCCTGCCCGCAACCGCACGAAGAGCACGACGCGCACGTCGTTGTCCCAATCCTGCCCGATGGCGATGGCCTCGATCACCTCGGGGATCTGTTCCACCTGGGCATAGATCTCGGCGGTGCCGATGCGCACGCCGCCGGGGTTCAGTGTCGCGTCCGAGCGGCCATGGATGATCATGCCATTGTGCGACGTGATCTCGGCGAAGTCGCCGTGGCACCAGATGCCGGGGAAGCGCGCGAAATAGGCGTTGTGGTACTTCGACCCGTCCGGGTCGTTCCAGAACATCACCGGCATGGAGGGGAAGGGCTTCACGCAGACGAGCTCGCCCTTTTCGCCGCGCACCGGCTTGCCCTGCTCGTCATAGACGTCGACCGCCACGCCCATCATCGCGCCCTGGATCTCGCCCTTCCACACGGGCGAGAGCGGATTGCCGCCGACGAAGCAGCCGCAAATGTCCGTGCCGCCCGAGATCGATGCAAGCTGGATGTCGGGCTTGATGCCCGCATAGACGAAGTCGAAGCTCTCGGCGGACAGCGGCGAGCCGGTCGACAGCATGGCCCGCAAGGCTTCGAGACGGTGTGTCTCCTTCGGCAGGAGCCCGCTCTTCTTCACCGCGTCGATGTATTTTGCGGAGGTGCCGAAGATCGTCATGCCCTCATCATCGGCATAATCGAAGAGCACGCGCTCGGAGGGGTGGAAGGGCGAGCCGTCATAGAGCAGCAGCGTGGCCCCCGCCGCGAGGCCGGAGACCAGCCAGTTCCACATCATCCAGCCGCAGGTGGAGAAATAGAACAGCTTGTCGGAGGGCTTGGTGTCGGTATTGAGCACATGCTCGGAAAGATGCTTCAGCAGGATGCCGCCCGCGCCGTGCACGATGCATTTCGGAATGCCGGTCGTGCCGGAGGAATAGAGAATGTAGAGCGGATGATCCGGCGGCAGCTGCGCGAAGCGGATCGGCGCATCGCTCTCGCCGCGCACGAAATCGGCCAGCGCCTGGCCCTTGGGCAGCGCCCTGGCCACCTCCTCCGCCTCGCCGATGTAGTCGATCACCAGCGCGCGCTCGACGCTCGGCAGCTCGTTCAGCACCTTCGCAACCTTCTCCGCCATGCGGATGGTCTTGCCGGCATAGTAATAGCCGTCGCAGGTGATGAGGATCTTCGGCGCGATCTGGCCGAAGCGGTCGAGGATGCCGCGCTCGCCGAAGTCGGGCGAACAGGACGACCAGATGGCGCCGAGCGAGGACGCCGCGAGGAAGGACACGATCGCCTCCGGCATGTTGGGCACGATGGCGCAGATGCGATCACCCGCCGTGATGCCCGCCGCGGCGAAGGCACGGTGGAGCTTCGCCACCGCCCGGTTGAGCTCGGCCCAGCTCATGCGCCGCCTGACCTTGTCCTCGCCGCGGAAGACGAGCGCATCGGCGTCGTCATTCCGGCGCAGCATGTTCTCGGCATAGTTCAGCCGGGCATCGGGGAAGAATTTCGCGCCGGGCATGCGGGTGCCGTCCACGATCACCCGTTCACCGCGCGTCTCGGCCCGCACCTCGCAGAAGTCCCACAGCCTGGACCAGAAGGCCTCCGGCGCGTCGACCGAGTAACGCAGCACCTCATCGAAGGAGGTGAAGCCCAGCGGCGCCATGAAGCGGGCGAGATTGGACGCGGCCATCCTCTCGGGGGCGGGGGTCCACAAAGGGCGTTCGGTCATGTAAGGCACTCCGGGTGACGGTTCGGATTGCGGTCTAGTCATGTCACGAAAGGGCCGCAAGTCCCGCCCAAAAGCGGCGCGATTTCAGGAGTTTCCGATGTACGACCGACGACTGGTTGCAGCTGGCGCCGCGATTGCCTTGGTGGTGGCTGCGGCCATTGCCCTCTTTCTCATCGCACCGCGCGTGGCGGCCGGCAGCCTTGCGGGGCTCGCGCAGCAGCAGCTTGGCCGCGGCGTCACCGTCAAAGGGGGCACCGGCCTCACCTTCTCGCCGCTCGCCATCACGCTCGACGAGGTGTCGCTCGCGGGTGCCACTGCACGTGACGACAGCTTCATCATGGCCCGTTCCGCCGTCATCCCGGTGGGCTTCGGCCAGCTCTTCGGCGCGGCACCGCAGCTTGCCGAGATCACGCTCACCGAACCCGACATCGCACTCCTCATCAACGAGCGTGGCGAGGCGAGCTGGAGCTTTCCGGACCTCACGTCCCCGGCCGCCCTCACCATCCGCATCGAGCAGGGGCGGTTCCGCTATTACGATGCCCGCAACAGCCAGAGCATGGAACTGGGCCACGCCGACGGCCGCCTCGACATCCGCGCCGACGGCGGCCTGTCCTTCACCGGTTCTGCCGTCATCAACGGCCGCCTCGTGCGCATCGATGCCGACCTGAAGTCGCTGGCCCGCGTCAATGCCGATGGTTCGCCGCTGGAACTGGCGCTGGTGGCGGAAGACGGCAGTGCCAGCTTCAGCGGCCGGCTCTCCACCGGCAAGGTGATGAGCCTCGCGGGCCCCGTGAGCCTCGCCGGCACCGCGCCCGCAGCTGCGCTCCGCCTGCTCGGGCTGCCCGTGCCGGAGGGCGCGGCGCTGGCAGGGACTCTCGCCATCGATGGCGCGCTGGACAGCGCCGGCCGCGCCTTCGCCATTCGCAACGCGACCATCGGCTTCGGCGCCTTTCGGGCCGCGGGTGAACTGAGTGCCGACCTTCGCAACGAGCGCCCCAGGCTGCAGGCGAACCTCGCGGCGGATACGCTGTGGCTCGATCCGCTGGTGCCCGCCTCGGGCGCGAAGGACGGCGACTGGGGCCGCCTGCCGCTGCCCTTCCCGCTGCTGAAGGTCATCGACGTCGAGGCCGCCATCGATGCCCGCAGCCTTGTCTACAATGGCTTCACCGCGGGCGCCTCCCGCCTCTCGGCAAAGCTGACCGACGGCAAGCTCGCGCTTTCCGGCGGCGCCCGCTTCGCCGGCGACGGTTCGCTCACCTTCACGCTGGGGGCCGACGCCACGGCGCTGCCGCCCAGCGTGTCGCTCGATTTCGCGGCGAATGATACCGCGGTGCAGCCGCTGCTGACGGCATTGCTCGGCGTCAGCCAGCTGTCCGGCACCGGCAGCTTCGCCGCCGAGGTCACCTCCGCCGGCACCACCCAGGAGGAACTCGTCGGCATGCTGAAGGGCACCGCCAGCATCGCGCTTGGCGAGGGCCGCATCGCCGGAGCGGATTTCACCGGCCTCGTGCTCGCGGCCAAGCGGAAGATCGTCGACGGCTGGGCGGACGCGCCCGGCGACACGCCCTTCACCAGCCTCCGCGGCCAGGCCACCATCGCGGATGGCATCATCAGCTTCCGCGGCCTCACCATCGAGGGTCCGGTCACCTCTTTCATGGTCGAGGGCCTGATCGACCTGCTGCGCAAGGGGCTCGCCGTATCGGCCACTGCCAGCGCCAGCGGCCAGCCGCTGCTGCCGGTCGCGGTTATCGCCAAGGGCCTGTGGGCGAAGCCGAAGATCTACCCCGACATTCCCGACATCCTGAACAATCCCGAGGGCGGCTTCGACCGCCTGCAGGACGCAGCACCCCTGCAAGGCAATTGATCGAACACGCGAGTGGAGGCATGAGGACAGCATGATCCGCGTTCAGCAAGAGGCCTTCGACCCCGGCCACGAACTCCAGCAGCTGAAGGCCGGCCGGCCCGGTATCGGCGGCACCGTCATGTTCCTCGGCACGGTGCGCGACCTCTCGGATGGCAACGACGTCAAGGCCATGACGCTCGAGCACTATCCCGGCATGACCGAGAGGGCGCTGGAGGAGATCGAGGCCGAGGCCCACCGCCGCTGGCCGCTTGATGCGACACTCATCATCCACCGCCATGGCCGCCTCGCGCCGGGCGAAGACATCGTGCTGGTCATCGCCGCCTCGGCGCACCGCGAGGCCGCCTTCGAGGCCTGCCACTTCCTCATCGACTGGCTGAAGACGAAGGCTCCCTTCTGGAAGCTCGAGGAAGGCGACCAGGGCGCCAGCTGGGTCGCCGCGAAGGACAGCGACGACGACGCGGCGAAGCGCTGGGCAAGGTGAGACGGCGAACACTGCCACGCCGCCCACCCAAGCCATGGTGGCGCAGCCTCGCCGAGGGTGCCGTCATGCTGCTGCTGCTCGCCGCCATCACCTACCTGGCGCGAGAGGGCGGCTGGCTCCCCGATGAGACGGGCCAATTCACCGCGGTCGACGGTGACTCGCTCCGCAAGCATGGCAAGGACTATCGCCTGCACGCCATCGACGCGCCGGAGCTGTTCCAGACCTGCTGGCGCGAGGACGGCCGGGAATATCCGTGCGGCCACGCCGCGCGCGACGAACTGCGCCGCCTGGTCCGCAACGCCACCGTCACCTGCCAGGTGCTGGACACTGATCGCTATGGCCGTTCCGTTGCCGAGTGCTCGGCGGATGGCGTGAACCTCAACGAGGCCATGGTGCGCTCGGGCTGGGCCATCGCCTATACCCGCCACGGCCAGGACTACGCCGCCGCGCAGGACGCGGCGCGCGCCGCCAAGCGCGGCATCTGGCAAGGCCGTTTCCAGACACCGGAAGCCTGGCGTAACGCCAACCGCACCGGCCTCATGGAGGACGGCGCGGACTGATGATGAGGAGGCCTCTCCCCGATCGCCAAGGCGGCCATTGCGCGGGAGAGGCCCTGTGCCTGATAGGGCGCGTCAGAAGTTATTGGGGTTGCCCGTCACGATGGTGCCGGTGCCGTCGTCCTTGCCGTCCTTGACCCAGGTCACCTGGTTGCCATCGAGCTTCACCTGCCAGCAGGCCTCCGGATCCTGGCCATACTGGAAGCACATGGTGTCACCGTTGACGCGCCACTTTCCGGAATAGTCCTTGCCCTTGATCACGCCATCGGCGCCATAGAACTCGGTATAGGCGCCGGACGCGATCATGCTGCCCTGCACCGTGTTGCCGGAAATCGCGGATGAAATCTGCTCGCCCGTCGCCATGGCGCCTGCAAAGGCCACGCCCGTGGCCGCCAGAAACAGTGCAGCTGCCGAAATGATCGTCTTCATGTCCGTCCTCCCATGTTGGAGAACGTCTTACGCGGCAAGATGCGATGAGGATTAGAAAACCACGCGATGCGGGCGCAAATGGTGCTGCCAGGGAGGATTGAACTCCCGACCTCTCCCTTACCAAGGGAGTGCTCTACCACTGAGCTACGGCAGCGCACCAATGAAGCGGGCGGACACATGCCACAGTGAAAGGGGTTGCGCAACCCCGTCGGCTTGACGAAGGGGTGCGGCGGCCCCAAAACCCCGTCATGGCTGCCGAAAAACCCTCCTCCGAGGCCCGCAAGCAGCGCCTGGCCAAGGCGCTGAAGGCAAACATCGCCAAGCGCAAGGCCCAGGCGAAGGCGCTCGATGGCGCCCGGAAGGCGGCCGAGGCCCCCTCCGGCGAGACCCCTGACGAGGATGGTTGCCCCAATTGAGCCATCTGTGCTTGTTAGCGCCCAAATCGGGGCAGGAGGGACCGGTCCGGGGATGATTCCCGGGCAGCCTGCCGAGCAGGGGAAGACTTGATGGATCGTATCCGCATCCGCGGCGGCAACCGCCTGAACGGCACCATTCCGATTTCAGGCGCCAAGAACGCGGCCCTGCCGCTGATGATCACCTCACTGCTCACCCCCGGCACGCTGACATTGTCCAATGTGCCGCGCCTCGCCGACGTGCGCCTGCTGCAGCGCATCCTGCAGAACCACGGCATCGACATCATGGTGGCGGGCAAGCGCGCCGGCCAGACCGGCATGGGCGACGTGATGCACCTCACCGCCCGGGACATCGTCGACACCACCGCGCCCTATGAACTCGTCTCCAAGATGCGCGCCAGCTTCTGGGTGCTGGGCCCGCTTCTGGCGCGCTGCGGCGAGGCCAAGGTCTCGCTCCCCGGCGGCTGCGCCATCGGCACGCGCCCGGTCGACATGCACCTCATGGCCATGGAGAAGCTCGGCGCCGCGATCGAGATCGAGAACGGCTATGTCCTCGCCGCCGCGAAGAAGGGCCTCAAGGGTGCCCACATCGTGTTCGACAAGGTCTCCGTCGGCGCCACCCATGCGGCCCTCATGGCCGCCGTGCTGGCGGACGGCGACACCATCATCGAGAACGCCGCCTCCGAGCCCGAGATCGGCGACGTCGCGGAATGCCTCGTCAAGATGGGTGCGAAGATCGAGGGCATCCACACGCCGACGCTCCGCATCAAGGGCGTCACCAGCCTGTCGGGCTGCGAGCACAGCGTGATCGCCGACCGCATCGAGACCGGCACCTATGCCATGTGCGTGGGCATGACCGGCGGCGACGTGCTGCTGAAGGATGCCAATGCCAATCACCTCGGCGCCGTCATCGACGTGATGCAGCGCGCCGGCGTCGGCGTCGACGTGAAGAACGATGGCCTGCGCATCCACCGCAATGGCGGCGCACTGGAGCCGGTGCGCGTCGACACCGAACCCTTCCCGGGCTTCCCCACCGATTGCCAGGCCCAGCTGATGGCGATGATGACCATGGCCAATGGCACCTCCATCATCCGCGAGACGATCTTCGAGAACCGCTTCATGCATGTGCAGGAACTGGCCCGGCTCGGTTCCGACATCCACCTCCATGGCGACACCGCGGAAGTGCGCGGCGTGAAGAAGTTGACGGGTGCGCCGGTCATGGCGACGGACCTCCGCGCCTCGGTGTCGCTCGTCATCGCAGGCCTTGCCGCCGCGGGCGAGACGATGATCAGCCGCGTCTATCATCTCGACCGCGGCTTCGAGACCCTGGAAGAGAAGCTCCAGGCCTGCGGCGCCGACGTCGCGCGCATTTCGGGTTGAGCCCAGCATGCTTCGCCTCACCGCGCTCGACACCGAGGACCTCGCCGTCATTTCCGCGCAGATGCAGGATTCCGTCCTGCTGGCCGGCGACATGAGCTATGACCCGAAGCGCAAGCAGTTCGTCATGCTCGCCAACCGCTTCGCCTGGGACGATGCCGACACCCCGCAGCGCCGCCGCACCGGGCTCCACTTCGACCGCGTGCTCGCCGTCCGGACGCTGCACATGAGCCACCTGGAGAAGGACGAGGTCCTGTCGCTGCTTTCCGTCACCTTCGCCGAGCTCGACGCGCCCTCGGGCGAAGTGCTGCTCAGCTTCGCGGAAGGCGCCACCATCCGCCTCACCGTCGAATGCCTCGAATGCCGCATGTCGGACCTGGGTCCGGCCTGGGCCGCCGTCGCCGTGCCGCACCACGACATCGAGGATGCGGACGAAGACGATCCGGCATGACCTCGCATCCTTGAAATATCCCTCCCCCTTGTGGGGAGGGGAAGGGGTGGGGGTCCACGAGTCCGGTCAACAGCCAAGCCTGTTTCCTGCATCACCCCCACCCCTGCCCCCTCCCCACAAGGGGGAGGGGAAAATTCCTTTATCCTCTCGTCGCCCTAGCCTCCCGGCCCCTCCCCCGGCTATCCTGCCTCCCATGACCGACAAACCGAAAACGCGCCTCGCTGCCGTCGAACTCGACGCCTCCATCGGCCCCGGCCCGTCGCCCGAAGCCGAGCACGAGCGGCGCGTCGCGATCTACGACCTCGTCGAGGAGAACAGCTTCACGCTGCTCAGCAACCCGGAAGGACCCTACCGCCTGAAGCTGTCGACGGCCGACGGCCGGCTGATCTTCGACGTGCTGAACGCGGCGGAGGAACGCCTCACGCTGATCGGCCTTTCCATGTCGCCCTTCCGCCGCATCGTGAAGGACTACTTCATGATCTGCGAAAGCTACTATGAGGCGATCCGCACCGCGACGCCGAGCCAGATCGAGACCATCGACATGGCGCGGCGCGGGCTTCACAATGAAGGAAGCGAACTTCTCAAGGAGCGGCTCAACGGCAAGGTGGACGTCGACTTCGACACGGCGCGCCGGCTCTTCACCCTCGTCTGCGTCCTGCACTGGCGGGGCTAAGCGCACCAGATGGCGGGAGACCTTCCCAGCGCCGTCCTCTTCGCCTGCACGCAGAACGTCATCCGTTCGGTGATGGCGGCCGCCATCATGAAGCATTTCTACGGCCAGCGCGTCTATGTCGCCTCCTGCGGGGTGAGGCCCGGCACGCCCGATCCCTTCGTCACCACGGTGATGGACGAAATGGGCATCGACCTCGGCAAGCACCGGCCCCAGGGCTTCGAGGACCTCGAGGATTCGAGCTTCGACCTCGTCGTCTCGCTGTCGCCGGAGGCCCATCACCGCGCCCTCGAAATGACCCGCACCATGGCCATCGACACTGAATACTGGCCCACCCTCGACCCCTCCATCACCACGGGCAGCCGCGAGCAGATCCTTGACAGCTACCGCGACGTGCGGGACCAGCTCACCCGCCGCATCAAGCAACGCTTCGGCTCGATGGCAGCGCGCGGGGTGTGAATTCCTGATGCCGTCACCCTGGCGAAAGCCGGGATGACGGCCCGAGAAGTTGGTGCGGGAGCTGCCCTAGCCACCCTGCTCCTTCCGTCGTAAACTCCTTCACATGCACACCGACATGCAGACGGCCGAAGCCGAACTCACCCGGAAGCTGGGCGATCTCCCGGACGCAGCCGACATCGCCTGGGCTACGATCTGGCTCGAGGCCTGCGGCTATTCCGGCGTGAAGCTGCTCGGCGAAGCACTGAAGGACGAGCGCCGCACGCTGGATCTCACGCGGGATGCGCTCGGCATCGACCTGCAGCAGGTCTCCTGCGCCTTCCTCGCTCCGGCCATCATGCGCGACGTCGCCGCCAATGGCCGTGCCTTCCTGCGCAATGTCCGCCATGGCCTCTACATGCTGCCCTTCACGGTGCGCGCGAAGATTGGGCTGGGCTGCCCGGTGGACCCCGCCTTCGCGGTCGGCGGCGAGCGCCACAAGAATCCCTACACCGAGAAACTCGACCTTGCAGCCGCCGAGGGGCTGGAGATCGACGACGCGCTGTGGAGCGCGATTTAGCACCGGCCCTCGCTGCACGACCTCCACCCCTGCCCCTCCTCCCCACGAGGGGGAGGTGGGTCATGCGCAACACGCTGTCCACTGGAGTTCCCCGCCCCCTCGTGGGGAGGGGTAAGGGTGGGGGCCCACAAGACAGCTGCCAACCCTTTGCGCGCACCCCGCACACAGGCTAGAACAGCCGTCTTTCGATCAGGAGCCATCATGCCAGGTCCACTCGCCGGTCTTCGCGTCCTCGACTTGAGCCGCGTGCTCGCTGGTCCCTGGTGCACGCAGATCCTTGCCGACTTCGGCGCCGAGGTCATCAAGATCGAGAAGCCGGGCGAGGGCGACGACACGCGCGGCTGGGGCCCGCCCTTCATCACCAATCCAGATGGCTCCAAGGGTGACGCCGCCTATTTCCTGTCCACCAACCGCGGCAAGTGGTCGGTGGAGATCGACATGGCAACCGAGCAGGGCCAGAAGCTCATCCGCGACCTCGCCGCCAGGGCCGATGTGGTGATGGAGAACTTCAAGGTCGGCGGGCTGAAGAAGTATGGCCTCGACTATGAAAGCCTGAAACGCGTCAACCCGCGCCTCATCTACTGCTCGCTCACCGGCTTCGGCCAGACGGGGCCCTATGCGCAGCGGGCGGGCTATGACTTCATGATCCAGGGCATGGGCGGCATCATGTCGGTGACGGGCCAGCCCGATGGCATGCCGGGAGCCGAGCCGATGAAGATCGGCGTGGCCTTCGCCGACATCTTCACCGGGCTTTACTGCACCATCGGCATCCAGGCGGCGCTGTTCCACCGCGAACGCACCGGCGAGGGCCAGCACATCGACGTGGCGCTGCTCGATTCACAGGTGGGCGTGCTGGCGAACCAGGCGCTCAACTACCTTGTCGGCGGCAAGGCACCCACTAGGCTGGGCAACGCGCACCCCAACATCGTGCCCTACCAGACCTTCGCCACCAAGGACGGCCACATCATCATGGCGGTGGCCAATGATCGTCAGTTCAAGGAATATTGCACCATCATCGGGCTGCCGCACCTGCCCGAGGACGCGCGCTTCACGTTGAACCGCGGCCGCGTGGTGCATCGCGCCGAACTGATTCCGCTGCTTGTCGAACCGATGAAGACGCGCACCACGGCGGAGTGGGTCGCAGCCTTCGAGAGCGCGGCCATTCCCTGCGGCCCCATCAACACGATCGACCAGGTCTTCGCCAACGAGCAGGTGCTGGCGCGGGGCATGCAGATCGGGCTCACCCGCGACGACGGCGTGCAGGTGCCGGGCGTGGCCAATCCCATCGTCTTCTCCGGCACGCCCATCCAGTACGACAAGGCCCCGCCGCGCCTGGGCGACGGCACGGAGAAGGTCCTGTCGGAGGAACTGGGGCTGGGCGCCGACGAGATCGCACGGCTGCGGAAGGACGGCGTGATCGGGTGAGGCGCAGTCCCGCTGCGAGAGACCCGTGCCGGTCCCGAAATTCAGATTCACGATGTCAATCAGCAGAAAGCCCGTCAAAGGAACTCATACCTATCATAGGACTGATTGAAAGTCAAGGAAAAACATCCTTTCGCAGGAATGAAAAATGCCCGGGCGCGAGCCCGGGCATCTGAGGACATCCTCTTGGGGGACGAGGCCTATGCAGCGCTCTCGCGCGAGCGGGGCGGCAGGCGGCCTTCCGGCGTCATGTGGTCGATGGCCTGCGGCAGCACCTGCGACAGGCGCTTGGCCAGTTCCTCGCGGCTGAGGCCGGTCTGCCTGGCGAGCGTGTCCAGCAGGTCGGGGCCCAGGGCCTGGCCCATCTCGGTCTCGTCGACGGGTTCGTTCTGGCCGGTCGAGACCCAGCTGTCGGCCTTCTTGCCGAGGCCGGAATTGCGGAAATGCTCGACCAGGCCACCGAGGCCGCCCTGGACGCTGCCGCCGGCGTCTGCCCCGGCCGGGCTGGCAGCTCCGCCGCCCTGCAAGTTCTTGATGAATTCCCCGATCTTTTCGCGGTTCTGGTAGCCGGCAACGGCCACGAGGCCCAGCAGCGCGGCGAGGGAAGGCATGCGGTTTGACATGTGACGCTCCAAAATTGTGGCTTCCAAGAGTTGGCCGTGGCCGACATGGATTGCAAGTGGTAGTTTAGGGGTGGGGGAACGGCAGGTTCATCCCGCCGTGACGCAAGTTCGGTATCTGAGCGCAACACACAGAAGGGGACACGATGTTTCACATCATAGGCACGATCCTTATCGGTTTCTTGGCGGGCGTGGTCGCCAAGTTCCTGATGCCCGGCAAGAACGATCCTTCGGGCTTCGTCCTGACGGCCATCCTCGGCATCGTCGGCGCCTTCGTGGCGACCTGGCTGGGCCAGGCCGTGGGCTGGTACGGCCCGGACCAGGGGGCGGGCTTCATCGCCTCCATCGTCGGTGCGGTGATCGTGCTGGCGATCTGGGGGGCCATCTCCAAGAACCGGTCGGCCTGAACCAAAACCGTCTGAAAAGGGCGGGACGGCGCTTCGTCCCGCCCTTTTTCCATGTCGCTTTCAGGCTATCGGTTGGTTTTCGGACCGGGCATACACGGGCCATCATGGCCAACCTCATCATCACCTACTGGCGCGACATTCCTTCCGCGGTTTCGGTCAAGGCCGGCCGCAAGGAGGAAAAGCGCATGCTCGCCGACCGTTTCCAGGAAGCGATCGACATGGCCGCCATGCGGGGCGGCGCCTCCGATACCGACAGCTATCTCGCCGACTGGCGCCGGGCCGAGCCCGTCCCCGTGGGTGACGATCTCGCGGCGGAAGTCGAGAAGGCCCAGGCCGAGATCGAAGCGACTTTCACCCAGGACAAGCTCAAGACCCTCATTGCCAACGGAGGCAAAGCCCAATGACCCATACCCTCGTCGCGTCTGCCACGCGTGAGCACATCATCGGTTTCGACAAGCCCTTCACCGTCATCGGTGAGCGCATCAACCCCACCGGCCGCAAGAAGCTTGCCGCCGAGATGCAGGCCGGCAACTTCGACACCGTGATCAAGGACGCCATCGCCCAGATGGAGGCCGGCGCCCACATCCTCGACGTCAATGCCGGCGTCACCGCCGTGAACCCCAACGAGTCCGAGCCGCCGCTGCTGCGCCAGACCATCGAGATCGTGCAGTCGGTCTCCGACCTGCCGCTCTGCCTCGACTCGTCCGTGACCTCCGCCCTCAAGGTGGGCCTCGAGACGGCCAAGGGCCGCCCCCTCGTCAATTCCGTCACCGGCGAGGAAGAGAAGCTCGAGGCGATCCTGCCGCTGGTTGCCAAGTACAATGTCGCGGTCGTCGCCATCTCGAATGACGAGACCGGCATTTCGGAAGATCCGGACGTGCGCTTCGCCGTCGCCAAGAAGATCGTCGAGCGCGCCGCCGACCACGGCATCAAGCCGCATGACATCGTGGTCGACCCGCTCGTCATGCCGATCGGCGCCATGGGCACCGCCGGCCAGCAGGTGTTCCGCCTCGTCCGCCGCCTGCGCGAGGAGCTGAAGGTCAACACCACCTGCGGTGCCTCGAACATTTCCTTCGGCATGCCGAACCGCCGCGCGCTGACGGGCTACTTCCTCGCCATGGCCGCGAGCCACGGCATGACGTCTGCCATCATGAACCCGCTGCATGACGAAGACATGCACGCCATCTTCGGTGCCAACGTGCTGAACGGCACGGATGCGCACTGCAAGTTCTGGAACAACAAGTTCCGCGACATGGCCCCCGCACCGTCGACCGCTGCGCTCGCCCCGGGCGAGGCCGCACCCTCGGCCGAGGAACTCGCCGCCCGCCGCGCCGCGCGCGAGGCGCGCCGCCGCCGCTAAACGCTTCCTTCCCCCTCCCCCTTGTGGGGAGGGAGGGGTGGGGGTGGTGCCGGAACTCCGGCCACATCACCCACCGCTCGGCACGACCCCCACCCCTGCCCCTCCCCACAAGGAGGAGGGGAAAAAGACGGGATGATCGCAATGACCGAAACGAACCCCCTCATCGTCTTCACGCCCTCGGGCAAGCGTGGCCGCTTCCCCGTCGGCACGCCGGTGCTGCAGGCCGCGCGCGCGCTGGGCGTCGACATCGACTCCGTGTGCGGCGGCCGCGCCATCTGCGGGCGCTGCCAGATCAATGTCGGCGAGGGCGACTTCGCCAAGCATGGCATCACCTCGACCGCCTCGCACGTCTCAGGTGTCACCAAGGTCGAGGAGCGCTACGACAAGATCCGCGGCCTGCCCGCCGGCCGCCGCCTGTCCTGCCAGACGCAGATCCTCGGCGACCTCGTCATCGACGTGCCGCCGGAATCCCAGGTCCACAAGCAGGTCGTCCGCAAGGAGGCCGATACCCGCGCCATCGAACTCGATCCCGCCACAAGGCTGTGCTTCATCGAGGTCGAGGAGCCCGACATGCACAAGCCGTCGAGCGACCTCGAGCGCGTCTACAAGGCGCTTCACGACCAGTGGGGCATCGACAATCTTTCCTGCGACCTTTCGATCATCTCGGACCTGCAGAAGACCCTGCGCAAGGGCGAGTGGAAGATCACCGCTGCCGTGTTCAGCCGCGCGCCGGGCGGCGGCAACCGCCTCGTGGCCATCTGGCCGGGCTTCCATGACAAGCTCTTCGGCATCGCCATCGACGTGGGCTCCACCACGATCGCCGCACACCTGACCAATCTCTCGACCGGCGAAGTGACAGCTTCCGCAGGCCTCATGAACCCGCAGATCCGCTTCGGCGAAGACCTGATGAGCCGCGTTTCCTACGTGATGATGAATCCGGGCGGCGAGAAAGAGATGACCGCCGCCATCCGCGCCGCACTCAACACGCTGGCACAGGAAGTGGCCAAGCAGGGTGGCATCGAACTCAGCGACATTCTGGAAGTGGTGCTCGTCGGCAACCCGGTCATGCACCACTTGTTCTTGGGGATAGATCCGACAGAACTCGGCGGCGCGCCCTTCGCGCTGGCCACGGGGCTTGCCGTCACCTGCCCCGCCAAGGAACTCGACCTGCAGCTGAACCCCGGCGCCTGGGCCTATATCCTGCCCTGCATCGCCGGCCATGTGGGCGCCGACACGGCGGGCGTGGTGCTGTCGGAAGCCCCGCACGAGCAGGACGAGATCATGCTCGCCGTCGACGTCGGCACCAATGCCGAGATCGTGCTGGGCTCCAAGGCCCGCCTGCTCGCCTGTTCCTCACCCACCGGCCCCGCCTTCGAAGGCGCGCAGATTTCCTCGGGCCAGCGTGCGGCACCCGGCGCCATCGAGCGTATCCGCATCAATCCGGAGACGCTCGAGCCGCGCTACAAGGTGATCGGCTGCGACAAGTGGTCGGATGAGGAAGGCTTCGAGGAGGCCATCGCACAGACCGGCGTCACCGGCATCTGCGGCTCCGGCATCATCGAGGCGATCGCCGAAATGTATCTCTCCGGCGTCATCAACCAAGACGGCCTGATCGACGGTTCGCTGGCCGAGCGCAGCCCCCGTATCGAGGCGCACAAGCGCACCTTCAACTACGTCATCCGCGCGCCGAAGGAAGGTGGCAACGAGCCGCTCATCCGCGTCACGCAGAATGACGTGCGCGCGATCCAGCTCGGCAAAGCCGCACTCTATGCCGGCGTGCGCCTGCTGATGGACAAGCTCGGCATTGAGCAGGTCGGCAAGATCAGGCTCGCCGGCGCCTTCGGCAGCCACATCGACGTGAAATATGCGATGATCCTCGGCCTCATCCCCGATTGCGACCTCTCCAAGGTGCAGAGTGCCGGCAATGCCGCGGGCACGGGTGCGCGCATCGCGCTCCTCAACATGAAGGCGCGTGACGAGATCGAGAATGCCGTGCGCCGCATTGAGAAGATCGAGACGGCAGTGGAGCCGATGTTCCAGCAGCATTTCGTCGAGGCCATGGCCATTCCGCACAAGACGGCGCCCTTCCCGCAGCTTTCGAAGGAAGTGACCTTGCCGCCGCCCAAGGATGTCGTTACGGCAGGCGACGACGGTGGGGAGCGCCGGCGCCGCCGTCGGGGCTAATCAGTCACTTGGGCGATCAAATTAACTTAGGATTGCCATTCATGACTTTGCAGGCTAAGCAAGCTGTGACGGCAGCCCGAGGGCAGTGGTGATTTGCCGCGGCTCTCCCAGAAAGCGGATCAAAAATGTCACTCTCGAAGAGACAGATTGCTTATCTCAACAAGATTATCGTGACGGCCCAGAAGATTCTCGACACCGCGCATCTCGAGGAAAGCCGCTCCGGCGCCCCGAAGCGCCGGCGCCGCTCGGCGGCCGATGCCGAAAAGATGCGGGCCGACATCCTCGCCAAGCGCGCCAAGGGCGTTCCGGCCACCAAGCTCGCCGAAAAATACGGCGTAAGCACTGCTTACATCTACATGATCAAGGGATAGCGGCCACCCCGCACCTTGTCGCCATGATCACAGCAGGTGGACTTGGCGTTTGCTTTTGAAAACCTTTGCTGCAACTTGGTGCAAGCCTATGCTGACCCCCCTGATGACGGTTCTCGCACGCACCGGCCTCGACGCCGTCGTGCTGGTGCCCGGTGCCAATTTCCGCCGTGTCTTCGGCAAGGACTTCCACCAGATGGAACGTCCGCTCGCGGTGATCGTGCCGAAGCAGGGCGAGGCCGTGGCCGTGGTGCCGCATCTCGAGATGGGATCCTTCACGCCCATCGGTTTCCCCGGCAAGGTCTTCCCGTGGCGCGACGAGGCAGGCTACATGGGCGCCTTCATGGCGGCCGGCGAGGCCCTGCCGCAGCTGCGCAAGGGTGCACGCATCGGTGTCGAAGGCCAGCGCATGCGGGTGTTCGACCTCTTCGCCCTGCAACAGGCGTTGCCCGGTGCGGAATTCGTCGACATTCATGGCGAGATTTCCAAGGTCCGCCTGCACAAGACGCCTGAGGAGGTCGAGCTGCAGCGCAAGGCCATCCGGATTTCGGAAGCCGCGCTCGAGGCGACGCTCGCCGAGGTGAAGGTGGGCATGACCGAAACGGAGGTCGAGGGCATCCTGCTGCGCAACCTGTTCAGCCATGGCGCGGATGGGCTGTCCTTCGCGCCCATCGTGGCGGCGGGCGACAATGCCGCGAAGCCACATGCCCATGCACGGCCCGATTATCATTTGAAGCCGGGCGACCCGCTGCTGATCGACTTCGGCGGCACCTACCAGGGCTACCCCGCCGACATCACCCGCACCTTCTTCGTGAAGGAAGTCTCCGACTATGACCGCGCCTTCTACGAGACGGTGCTGGCCGCCAATGCGAAGGGCCGCGAGATCTCGCGCCCCGGCATCACCGCGTCCGATGTCGACGATGCGGTGCTCACCGTGCTGGAACAGTCGCAATTCGCGCAGTTCTGCCGCCACAAGACGGGCCATGGCCTCGGCCTCGACGTGCACGAGGCACCGCAGATCATGCGCGGCAACAAAGAGGTGCTGGAGCCCGGCATGGTCTTCACCATCGAGCCCGGCCTGTACCGCGACGGCGAGGCGGGTGTGCGCATCGAAGACGATGTCGTGGTGACGGAGAATGGCATCGAATGCCTGACGAGCTTCCCGCGGGAGCTGAGGATCGTGGGCTGACAGACGTCCGCGCGCTGCTTTCCCTCAGTCACTTTGCGCGGGCTTGACCCGCGCATCCTTTTCTTGCTGCCACCAAAAAGGATCGCCCGGTCAAGCCGGGCGAAGGTGAATGCATAGTGGGCCGGATCGTGTGGGAACGCCCTACCTTCTGCCCGCCCCTGACACCTTCGTCATCTCCTCATTGCCATGTGCCGCGAGAACGCGCCCGGCGAGGTAGAGCGAGCCGCAGATGAGGATACGGGGCGCAGGCACCGTCGAGGAGGCCTGGCGCAGTGCGGCGTCGAGATTGGGTGCCGTCTCGGCCTGCAGGCCGTGGGCGCGCGCGGACTCCGCCAGCTTCTCTGCCGGAACCGCATTCTCCTCGTCGGGTATCGTGATGGTGATGACGCGGCTGGCGATGCCGGCGAAGCAGCCGATGAAGCTGCCGACATCCTTGGTGTTGAGCATGCCCCACACCATGACCAGGGGGCGCGAGTGGCGCTCGTTCAGTTCCGAGAAGGCCTGGGCCAGCACGCGGCCGGCGGAGGGATTGTGGCCACCGTCGAGCCAGAGCTCCGACTCGGCCGGAACGAGTGCCGACAGCGCCCCCTGCCCCAGCCGCTGCATGCGCGCGGGCCAAGTGGTGGCCTTCAGGCCTTCGGCAATGTGCAGGTCCGAAATGCGCGGATCGTCCAGCACGCGCAGCGTGGCGATGGCGTTGCCGGCATTGTCGATCTGGTGGCGGCCCTTGAGCTGCGGAAGCGGCAGGTCGAGCAGGCCCTTCTCGTCCTGGAAGACGAGGCGGCCGTGCTGCTCGTAGGACGACCAGTCCTGCCCTGCGATGTGAAGCTCCGCGCGCACCCGCTCGCCGACGCGCTCGATTTCGGCACGGGCTTCATCCGGTTGCACGCCGATGACGGCGGGAACGCCCCGCTTCAGGACGCCCGCCTTCTCATGCGCGATGAGCGAGAGCGTGTCGCCCAGATATTGCTGGTGGTCGTAGTCGATGGTGGTGATGACCGAGACCGCCGGGGCGGGGATGACGTTGGTGGCATCGAGCCTGCCGCCGAGACCGACCTCGAGGATCAGGTAGTCGGCCGGCGTGCGGCTATAGGCGAGGAAGGCGGCCGCCGTGGTGATCTCGAAGAAGGTGATGGGCTCGCCGCCATTCACCACTTCGCATTCCTCCAGCAAAGCGGTGAGATCGGCCTCGGAGATCAGTTCGCCGGCAACCCGGATGCGCTCATGGAACTTGACCAGATGCGGCGAGGTGTAGGCATGAACCGAAAGTCCCGCCGCCTGCATGATGTGGCGGAGGTAGGCGACGGTGGAGCCCTTGCCATTGGTGCCGGCGACATGGATGACGGGCGGCAACTTCTTCTCGGGCTGCCCGAGCTTCGCCAGCAATGCCTCCATGCGGCCGAGGCTCAGGTCGATGATCTTCGGGTGCAGCGACAGCAGCCGCGTCAGGATGGCGTCACTGAGGGCCAAGATCAGCCCTCGACCGGAACGAGGGCGGTCGACGGAATTTCGCGCGAGGGCGCCTTCATCAGCATGCGCACCATGCGCGAAAGCGTCTCGCGCATCTGGTGGCGGTGCACGACCATGTCGACCATGCCGTGCTCTTCGAGATATTCGGCGCGCTGGAAGCCGTTGGGCAGCTTCTCGCGGATGGTCTGCTCGATGACGCGCTGGCCCGCGAAACCAATCAGGGCGCCGGGCTCGGAGATGTGCACGTCGCCCAGCATGGCATAGGAGGCGGTGACGCCACCCGTCGTCGGGTGGGTGAGCACCACGATGTAGGGAAGCTTTGCGGCGCGCAGCTCCTGCACGGCGACCGTGGTGCGCGGCATCTGCATCAGCGAGAGCACGCCTTCCTGCATGCGGGCACCACCCGACGAGATGAAGAAGATGAAGGGTGTCTTCTTCTCGACCGCCTTCCGCATGGCGGTGACGATGGCCTCGCCGGCGGCCATGCCCAGCGATCCGCCCATGAAGGCGAAGTCCTGGACGGCGATCGTGACGGGGAAGCCGTCGAGCTCGCCAACGCCCGCCTGGATGCAGTCGTCGACGCCGTTCTTCGAACGGGCTTCCTTGATGCGGTCGGCGTATTTGCGCTCGTCGCGGAACTTCAGCGGATCGGCGGGCACCGCCGGCATGGCGATCTTCTCATAGGCGCCATCGTCGAACATCGCCTTCAGCCGCACGTCGGGCGGCATGCGCATGTGATAGCCGGATTGCGGCATCACATGCTGATTGGCCTCGAGGTCCTTGTAGAAGACCATCTGGCCGGTGTCGGGATCCTTCACCCACATGTTCTCCGGCACCTCGCGCTTGTCGGTGCCGAGGATCGACCGGATTTTTGGGCGGACGAAGTTCTTGATCCAGTTCACGGGGCTTTAGCTCCTCACGCCTTGGGCGATGTCGGCCACCAGCGCATGCACGGCCTTGGCCGTCTTAGAGGTGGGTTTTCCGGCTTTTGTGAGGCTCTTCTCGACGGCACTCACGAGCGCCGAGCCGACGACCACGCCATCGGCATCCTTCGCGATGGCGCGCGCCTGCTCCGCCGTCTTGACGCCGAAGCCGACGCAGATCGGCAGGGCCGTGTGCTTGCGCAGGCGGTTGACGTTGGCCTTCACGCTCTTCAGGTCCGGCGCCTTGGTGCCGGTGATGCCGAGGACGGAGACGTAATAGACGAATCCGCTGGTGTTGTGGAACACGGTGGGCGCACGGTGATCGTCCGTCGTGGGCGTGGCGAGGCGGATGAAGTTCTGCCCGGCCTTGAGGGCGGGGATGCAGAACTCGCCATCTTCCTCCGGCGGCAGGTCGACAATGATGTAGCCATCCACTCCGGCAGCCTTCGAGTCCTTCAGGAACTTCTCGACGCCATAGACATAGACCGGATTGTAATAGCCCATCAGCACGATCGGCGTGTCCTGGTCGGCCTTGCGGAATTCCTTCACCAGCTTCAGCGTCTTCTTCATGTTCTGGCCGGCCGCGAGCGCGCGAAGGCCCGCTGCCTGGATCGCCGGGCCGTCAGCCATCGGGTCGGTGAAGGGCATGCCGATCTCGATCACGTCAGCACCGGCCTTGGGAAGGCCTGAGATGATCTTGAGCGAGGTGTCGTAGTCAGGGTCACCCGCCGTCACGAAGGTGACGAGGGCGGCGCGGCCTTCCTTTTTCAGCTCGGCGAAACGGCGGTCGATGCGGGTCGTCACAGCTTGGCTCCCAGAATGTCGGCCACCGTGAAGATGTCCTTGTCGCCGCGGCCGCAGAGATTCATCACCATCAAATGATCCTTCGGCTTCTTCGGCGCGATCTTCATCACATGCGCGAGGGCATGCGAAGGTTCGAGCGCGGGGATGATGCCCTCGAGCTTGCAGCAGAGCTGGAAGGCCTCGAGCGCCTCCTTGTCGGTGGCGGAGACATATTCGACGCGCTTCATGTCATGGAGCCAGGCATGTTCCGGCCCGATGCCCGGATAGTCGAGGCCCGCCGAGATCGAGTGGCCCTCGATGATCTGGCCGTCATCGTCCATCAGCAGGTAGGTGCGGTTGCCATGAAGCACACCCGGCTTGCCGCCGGTGATCGAGGCGGCATGCTTGGTCTTGGTCTTGAGGCCCAAGCCCGCTGCTTCCACGCCGATGATCTCCACCTCCTTGTCGTCGAGGAAGGGGTGGAACAGGCCCATGGCATTGGAGCCGCCGCCGATGGCCGCGATGAGCGAGTCCGGCAGGCGGCCCTCGCGCTTCAGCATCTGCTCCTTCGTCTCACGGCCGATCACCGACTGGAAGTCGCGCACCATCTCAGGGTAGGGCGCGGGGCCGGCGACGGTACCGATGCAATAGAAGGTGTCCTCGACATTGGCCACCCAGTCGCGCAGCGCCTCGTTCAGCGCGTCCTTCAGCGTGCGCGAGCCGGACTTGGCGGGAACGACTTCGGCACCCAGCAGCTTCATGCGGAACACGTTGGGCTTCTGCCGCTCCATGTCCACTTCGCCCATGTAGACGATGCACTTGAGGCCGAAGCGGGCGCAGGCCGTGGCGGTGGCAACACCATGCTGGCCGGCACCAGTCTCGGCGATGATGCGCTTCTTGCCCATGCGGCGAGCGAGGAGGATCTGGCCCATCACGTTGTTGATCTTGTGGGCGCCGGTGTGGTTCAGCTCGTCGCGCTTGAAATAGATTTTGGCACCACCCAGGTGCTCGGTCATGCGCTCGGCGAAATAGAGCGGGCTGGGGCGGCCGACGTAATGCTCGAGGAATGAGTCGAGTTCCGCCTGGAAGCTGGGATCCGCCTTGGCGGCCTTGTAGGCCTGCTCGAGCTCGAGGATCAGCGGCATCAGCGTCTCGGCGACGAAGCGGCCGCCATAGATGCCGAACAGGCCGTTCTCGTCCGGCCCGGTGCGGAAGGAATTGGGGGTGTTCACGTTCATGGGGCTTCGCCGCCTTTTCTCGAATGATGCCCGGTTCTAGCGGGCTGCCTTGGCGGCCTCAATGAATTTCCGGATGAGGCCGATATCCTTGACGCCGGGAGCGGATTCGACGCCTGACGACACGTCCACTACGGGCGCCCCGGTCACCCGGATGGCCTCTGCGACATTCGCGGGCGTCAAGCCTCCCGCGAGCATGAAGGCGGGACGCCTGCTCCCCTCCAGCAGCCCCCAGTCGAAGGCGTGGCCATTGCCGCCGGGCAGCGCATTGCCCAGCGTTTCCGGGGCCTTGGCGTCATAGAGGATAAGGCTCGCCACGGTGGAGAAATCCGCCGCGGCGGCAATGTCGGCATCATCCTTCACCCGGATGGCCTTGATGACGGGCTTTCCCGTCAGCCGGGCGATCTCGGCGACGCGCTCCGGCGTCTCCGCGCCATGGGCCTGGACGAGGTCGGGCCGGACCTGTTCTGCAATCGCTGTCAGCAGCGCGTCATCCGCATCGACCACCAGGGTGACGATCTTCGCTCTGCCCCGCGCGCGGGCGGCCAGTGCTGCCGCCTGCTCCAGCGTCACGTTGCGGGGGCTCTTGGGGAAGAACACGAAGCCCACGAAATCGGCGCCCGCCGCGATGGCGGCGTCCAGCGTCTCAGGCGTCGACAGCCCGCAGATCTTGACCTCAACGGCCATGGAGCGTGCCCAGAATGTCCTGCGCGGCCTTGGCCGGGTCGGCGGCGCCGGTGATGGCGCGGCCGATGACCAGGATGTCGGCACCTGCTTCCAGCGCTGCGGCAGGCGTTGCCACGCGCTTCTGGTCCTGCACGGCGGCCTCCGCCGGGCGGATGCCGGGAACGACGGTGAGGAAGTCGCGGCCCAGGTCATGGCGGATGCCCACGAGGTCATGCGGGCTGCAGACCACGCCGTCCAGCCCGGCGCGCTTCGTCAGTTCGGCGAGCGACCGGGCGTGCGCCTCGGTATTCTTGGCGGTTTCGAAGCCTGCCGCCCAGATGTCGTCATCCGAGAGGCTGGTCAGGATGGTGACCGCGATCAGCTTGGCACGGCCGTCCACCGCTTCCGCCGCCGCCTTCATCATGTCGAGCCCGCCGGTGGCATGCAGGTTCACGATGCCCGGCGTGGGTGTGATCTTCATCAGCGCCTTCATGGCGGAGGCGACGGTGTTCGGGATGTCATGGAGCTTCAGGTCGAGGAAGATCGGCAGCCCCGTCTCGGCCACGCGGGTGTAGCCCTGAAGGCCATGGGCATAGAAGAACTCCATGCCGATCTTGGCCCAGCCCACATGCGGCTTCAGCGCCTTGGCAAGCGCCACGGCGTGATCGAGGTCTGGCGTGTCGAGAGCAACACAGATCGGGTTGGCGGGCATGCGAAGGCTCCGTGAGTCTCAACTGCATCAAGCATCCATCCCCTCCCCCTTGTGGGGTGGGGGTCGTTCCGCAAGGCCCGGTCGTCCGGCAGCGGGCTCGCGGTACCCTCACCCCCGACCCTCCCCACAAGGGGGAGGGAGAACCAACTCGACCACCGGCACTCCTGGTCAGCGGGCCTTTTGATACAGCATGATGGCGGTGGCAAGGTCTTCGATCGCCGTGCCGGCCGACTTGAACAGGGTGATCTCGCTGTCAGACGCCCGGCCCGCGACCTTGCCCCGGCACAGGTCGAAGAGGTCGCCCTTGATGTTGGCGAAGTCGAACTTGCCCTCGTCGCGCGCCTGCAGCAGGTCGCCTGCTTCCGCCAGCGCGCCCTCGCGCGTGTCGACATAGACCGAGGCGCGCGCCACGACCTCGCCGTCGGTCTCGCGCATCGAGGGCTTGAAGGCCCCCGCGAGGTCGACATGGGCGCCGGGCTTGAGCCAGGCACCCTTGACGATGGGTGCGGTGGAGGTGGTGACACAGGTGACGATGTCCGACTGGCGCACCGCCGCCTCGAGGTCGCTCACCAGTGTCGCGTCGAGGCCATGGTGCTTCAGTTCGGCAGCGAGCGCCTCGCCCTTAGCCAAGGTGCGGGTGTGGATGAACACGCGCTTCACCGGCCTCACGGCGGCATGGGCCAGCGCGAAATGCGGGGCCAGGGCACCGGCGCCGACGAGCGTCATGGTCTCGGCATCCTTGCGGGCCAGATAATCGGCAGCAAGGGCGGAAGCCGCGGCGGTGCGGCGGCGGGTGATCTCGCCGCCATCCATCATCGCCACGGTCGCGCCGGTCTTCTGGTCGAACAGAAGATAGCTCGCCTGGATCGTGGGCAGGCCCTGGGCCGCATTGTCGGACTTGAACACCACGGTCTTGAGGCCCGCCCAGTCCTTCGACCAGGCGGGCATCAGGAGCAGCGTCGAGACGTCGCTGATGTCATGGTGGTGGCGCACCGGCGTTTCGATCGCGGCGCGAAAGCCCTCGCGCAGTGCTGCCACGATGTCCTTGTAGGCGCCGAGCCGCGCCACGTCGGCCTGCGTCAGAATCTTCACGAGACGTTTTCCGGGCGGATGGCAGGCAGCTGCTGCTGCAATTCACGCTTCTCGCGTTCATGGAGCTGCTCCCTGCGGATCAGCTCGATCCTGGCATCGCGCGCGCTGCGGCGGTGGCGGGCGGCCCCGCGCCAGGCAACGAACCAGCCGACGAAGATGCCGAGGAAGATGCCCGCGAAGAACAGCGCCCACAGCGGCATGGACATGGTGGCCACGGGAAGCGTGCGATTGAACGGATCGAAGGACACCGTCACCCAATCGCGGTTGGCCACCGCGAAGCCCACGCCGATGATGGCGATCGGCAGGCCCACGACCCAGTTGAAGATGCGTTTGAGCGTCATGGCCCCGTTCTACGCCCTTGGGCGGCCCGGCACAATCAGGCCTTGGGCAGGTTCAGCCGCTCGCGCAGTTCCTTGCCGGTCTTGAAGAAGGGCACGCGCTTGGCCACCACCTCGACCGATTCACCGGTGCGGGGGTTGCGGCCCATGCGGGCATTGCGGGCCTTGGCGGAGAAGGCGCCGAAACCCCTGAGCTCCACCCGGTCGCCCTCCTTCAGCGCATTGATGATCTCGTCGAGCACCGTGTTGACGATGCGCTCGATGTCACGGTGATAGAGGTGCGGGTTCTTTTCCGCGATCTTCTGGACGAGCTCGGACTTGATCATGGCGCTTCCCTTGTTACTGGGCAGGGTGCCAAAGCACGAGCAGCCCGTCAAGCTGTGCCCTTTGGGCGGCTTCCTGGAAGCCCTTGAGGCCCAAGGACTTGAGGATCACGTCGGCGGCGGAGAAGCCGAGGCCAAGGCCCGCGCTCTCGCTCTCCGGCTTCCAGTCGCGGACGGGGAGCCGGGTGGCCACGCCCTTGTCCTTTTCCAGCCAGGCCACGGCGGTGCCCTCGTCGCCCAGCGCGTCGATGAGCTTGCTGGCCACCGCCTGGCGGCCGGTATAGACCCGGCCGTCGGAGAGCACGTCGACGGTGGGCATGGGCAGGTTCCGGCGTTCCGCCACCAGGCCCTTGAACCAGGCGAAACCGTCCATCACCAGTTCCATCGACGCCGCGCGCGCCTTCTCCGACATGGGCTTGTAGGGCGAGGGCTCGGCCTTGAGGTCGCCCGACCGCAATTCCTCCATGTTCACGCCGACGGTGGCGAGGAGCTTGGAAAATTCGGGCATGGAGAAGATCACGCCGATCGAGCCGGTGATGGTGTTGCCGCGCGCCACGATGTGGTCGGCAGCCAGTGCCGTGATGTAGCCTCCCGAGGCCGCCACCGTGTCCATCACCGCGACTACGGGCTTCTTCGCCGCGATCTGGCGCACAGCGTCATAGACGGCCTCCGAGCCGGCGGTGGTTCCGCCGGGGCTGTCGATCCTGAGGATCACCGCCTTGACGCCGTCCTCCCGCTCGACGCGTTTCAGCAGGTCCATGGTCTTCTGGTCGCCGGTGATGAGCCCGTCGATGCGCACGCGGGCGATCTGGTCGCCGCCCGTCCAGCCCTGGCTCCACAGCAATGCCGCCACCGTGGCGATGGCCAGCACCACGGCCAGGATGCGCCAGAAGGTGACGCGGCGCTTCAGCCGGCGGCGGTCGACGATGAGTTCGGCTTCGGAGATCATGGACGGCTCCTGGGATGGTGAGGGGCTTATATAGGACGTGGGGGCCAAGAGGGAAATCCTGGCGTGTGGTTTCCCTCCCCCTTGTGGGGAGGGGGAGGGGTGGGGGTCGCGCCCGCGAGTCGGCATCTGTCGCCAACCTCGGGCATCACCCCCACCCCGGCCCTCCCCACAAGGGGGAGGGAGAAGGGAAATAGAAACGAAAACGGCCGGGTTTCCCCGGCCGCTTCTGCAGTATTGCGTGTCTCGCTTATTCTTCGGTCTTCTGCTTCTTGAGGGCAGCGCCGAGGATGTCGCCGAGCGAGGCGCCTGAGTCGGAGGAACCGTACTGAGCGACGGCTTCCTTCTCTTCGGCGATCTCGAGGGCCTTGATCGAGACGTTCATCTTGCGGGCCTTCTGGTCGAAGATGGTGACCTTGGCGTCGAACTTCTCGCCCACCGCAAAGCGCTCGGGGCGCTGTTCGGCGCGGTCACGGGCCAGATCGGCGCGCTTGGCATAAGCGGTCATGTCGGTGCCGGCGACCTTCACCTCGAGGCCGTTCTCTTCGACCTTGAGGACTTCGCAGGTGACCGTGTCGCCCTTCTTGATGCCGGCGGCCGAGGCCAGCGGATCGGAGCCGAGCTGCTTGATGCCGAGCGAGATGCGCTCCTTCTCACGGTCCACATCGAGGACGCGCGCCTTGACGCGGTCGCCCTTCTTGAAGTCCTTGATGGCGTCTTCACCCGAACGCTTCCAGTCGATGTCGGAGAGGTGGACCATGCCGTCCACGTCGCCGTCGAGACCGATGAACAGGCCGAACTCGGTGATGTTCTTGATCTCGCCTTCGACGTCGGTGCCGGTCGGATACTTGTCCGCAAAGGCTTCCCACGGGTTCTTCTGGGTCTGCTTGAGGCCCAGCGAGATGCGGCGCTTGGCCGAGTCGATGTCGAGCACCTGCACCTCGACCGCTTCCGAGGTCGAGAGGATCTTGCCGGGGTGCACGTTCTTCTTGGTCCAGCTCATTTCGGAGACGTGGATCAGGCCTTCGATGCCGTCTTCCAGTTCCACGAAGGCGCCGTAGTCGGTGATGTTGGTGACCTTGCCCTTCACCTTGGCGCCGATCGGATAGCGCTCGGTGACGACCTCCCACGGATCCTTGTCCAGCTGCTTCATGCCGAGCGAGATGCGCTGCGTCTCGGGGTTGATGCGGATGATCTGGACCTTCACCGTCTGGCCGACATGGAGAACGTCGGACGGGTGGTTGACGCGCTTCCACGCGATGTCGGTGACGTGCAGCAGGCCGTCGATGCCGCCGAGGTCAACGAACGCACCGTAATCGGTGATGTTCTTGACCACGCCCTCGACCACCTGGCCTTCGGCGAGGTTCTGGACGAGTTCGGAGCGCTGCTCGGCGCGGGTCTCTTCCATGATGGCGCGGCGCGAGACAACGATGTTGCCGCGGCGGCGATCCATCTTGAGGATCTGGAAGGGCTGCGGAACGTTCATCAGCGGGCCCACGTCGCGGATCGGACGGACGTCGACCTGAGAACCGGGAAGGAAGGCCACGGCACCGCCGAGGTCGACGGTGAAGCCGCCCTTGACGCGGCCGAAGATCACGCCTTCGACGCGCTCGTTGGCATTCGACATCTGCTCGAGGCGGGTCCAGGCCTCTTCGCGGCGGGCCTTGTCACGCGACAGAACGGCCTCGCCCATCGCATTCTCGATGCGCTCCAGATAGACTTCGACGGTGTCGCCGACCTTCAGCTCCGAGGCCTTGCCCGGCTGGGCGAATTCCTTGACGGCGATCTTGCCTTCGGTCTTCAGACCGACGTCGATGATGGCAAAATCATTCTCGATGTTGACGACGCGGCCCTTGACCACGCTGCCTTCGGAGGCGGGATTGTCGGAATAGCTCTCGGCGAGGAGAGATTCGAAGTCTTCACGGGTGGGGGTGAGCGAGACGGCGGATTTCGCCATGTGTGTTACGTATCCTGTCTGAAATCGAGGCTGGCCCGGCGGAAAACCCCGCTAGGACGTCCCTCAAGGCCCCCTTGGTTGAAATGGGCGCCGGAAGGGCAAACTCGACCTAACGTTCCAAGCCCGAAAACCCTGCCCAGGCAGGCAGTTAGCTGTTTCCGAAGCGGTGAAACAATATGGGGCGCATTGCGGCACCCCGGTTCATGTTCGTCATGGCCTGCGGGCCAGACGTCCTGCAACGGGCCGGCATATAGGTGAAAATGGGGGGCGGGGCAAGCCATTCCGGCCTCCCCCCTCATGGGCTGTAGGCAGGGCCGCGGCGGATTGAGGAATCATCCAGCGGCGCAGAGAATGTAAGGCAACACTTGACAAATCTGGGGTTGTTCATTATCCGCGTTCGGGAATGATCAGGACGTTCCGCAACAAGGAACTCGCCGCACTTTGGAATACTGGGCGAAGCAGGATCGACAAACGGTTGCACAGCCGGATCATCGAACGTCTGGACGCACTCGAGTCAGCGGTAAGGCCTGCCGACATGAACATTCCGGGATATGATTTTCACATGCTCAGGGGCTTCGATCCCATCCGCTATACTATTCACGTCAACGGACCCTGGTGCATCACCTTCTCATTTGCCGATGGCGATGCCCACCATGTCGATTTCGAGCAGTATCACTGATGGTGACCGAATGACCGACTATGCAGCCCGCCGAAACCCGGACCGCCGCCCCACCCATCCGGGCGTCATGCTCAACACGACGGTGCTGCCCGCGCTCGGCCGGACCAAGACAGAGATCGCGAGACTGCTCGGCCTCTCCCGTCAGTCGCTTTACGACATCCTTGCCGGCCGACAGCCCGTCACGCCGGAAACGGCGGTAAAACTCGGCAAGCTGTGTGGTAACGGAGCAGCCCTCTGGCTCAACATGCAGTCGGCCTATGACCTGTGGCAGGCCGAGCGCGAGGTCGACGTTTCGAAGATTCCCACGCTTCAGCCGGTCTGACGATCGGGTTCATGACACGAAGCCCGTCACCCCGGCGAAGGCCGGGATGACGGCTTGAAAACAGTGGGAACGAGATCAGCACTCGAGGGCGCTAGGGAACGCGCTTGGCTTCCACGATTTCAATCGCCGCCTTCACCGCTGCCCCAATGTCCATGAAGGAAGTATCCAGCACCACCGCATCCTGAGCCGCCACCAGCGGGGCCGTGGCGCGCTGGGAGTCGCGGGCGTCGCGGGCGCGGATGTCGGCCAGCACCGCCTCGTAGTCGGCCGCACCCAGTTCGATCTGGCGGCGCTTCGCACGGACTTCGGCGCTCGCGGTGATGAAGAGCTTGGCGTGGGCGTCGGGGCAGACGACGGTGCCGATATCGCGGCCGTCGAGCACGGCGCCGGGTGGCTTCCTTGCGAAGCTGCGCTGCAGGTCCAGAAGCGCGGCGCGGACCTCCGGGATCACGGCGACGATCGAGGCCGCGGCACCCGCCTTCTCGTTGCGCAGTTCCGCGTCTGTGAAGCCCGCGGGATCGAGGCTCTTTGCGGCGGCGATGGCGGCCCCGGCCGTGATCGGTTCGCCGCCCGCACGGATCGCGGCCAGCCCCACCATGCGGTAGAGGGCCCCCGTGTCGAGGAAGTGGAAGCCGTAATGCTTCGCCAGGGCGCGGGCGATGGTGCCCTTGCCGGCGGCGGCGGGGCCATCGACCGCGATGATCATGCAGCAGGGCCGAGCTTGGCGCCCATGCCGTTCATCAGGCCGGTGAAGTCCGGGAAGGACGTGGCGATGAAGCGGCTGTCGTCCACCTTCGTCGCTTCCGCGGAGGCCAGCCCCATGACGAGGAAGGACATGGCGATGCGGTGGTCCATGTGGGTGACGACGATGCCGCCACCCTTCGCGCCGCCGCCGTCCACTTCCAGCCAGTCATGGCCGGAGCGGGTGGTGACGCCATTGGCATGCAGGCCCGCTTCCACCGCGGCGAGGCGGTCCGATTCCTTGACGCGCAGTTCCTCCAACCCCTCCATGCGGGTGACGCCGCTGGCGAAGGACGCGGCGACCGACAGCACGGGATACTCGTCGATCATCGAGGGTGCGCGCGCCGCGGGAACGGTGATGCCCTTGAGCGCGGAAGCCTTCACGTGAAGGTCGCCCACCTCCTCGCCGCCGGCGAGCCGGCGGTTCTCGATCACGATGTTGCCGCCCATCTCGATCAACGTCTCGATGAGCCCGGTGCGGGTGGGGTTCAGCATGATGTTCTCGATGACGATGTCGGAGCCCGGCGTGATCAGGGCCGCGACCATCGGGAAGGCAGCGGATGAGGGATCGCCCGGCACGTCGAGGGCTACCGCCTTCAGCTCGTGCTGGCCCTCGATGGTGATGTGGTTGCCGTCAGCCTTCTTCTCCACCGTGATCTTCGCGCCGAAGCCCTTCAGCATGCGCTCGGTGTGATCGCGCGTCGGCGTGGGCTCGATGACGGTCGTCTTGCCCGGGGTGTTGAGGCCGGCGAGCAGCACGGCCGACTTCACCTGGGCGGAGGCCACGGGCAGCGTGTAGGTGACGGGTACGGGGTTCTTCGCGCCATGCAGCGTCAGCGGCAGGCGGTTGCCCTCCGCCGTCTCGAAGCGGGTGCCGAATTGGGCGAGCGGAACCGTGACGCGACCCATCGGGCGCTTCGACAGCGAGGCGTCGCCCACGCAGGTTGCGGTCAAGGGCGTGGTGGCCATCAGCCCCATGGCGAGGCGCACGCCGGTGCCGGAATTGCCGAAGTCCAGAGGTTGCGCGGGCGAGCGCAGCCCCGCAACGCCCACGCCCTGAACGCGCCAGACGCCATCGGCACCGCGCTTCGCATCCGCGCCCAGCGCCGTCATGGCCTTCGCCGTGTTGATCACGTCCTCGGCCTCCAGCAACCCCCGGATGGTGGTTTCACCGATGGCCACGGCGCCGAACATGAGGGCCCGGTGGGACATAGACTTGTCCCCCGGCACGCGGATGCGGCCCGTGAGGGGGCCGGCGCGGCGGGAGGTCAGGGGAAGGGGTTCGGCGGGGGTGTGGCTGGTCATGGTCGCTCCGTCAGGCCCGCTCCGATACACGATGATCCGGCCCGCTTCCAGCCCTTGGCATTGGGGGTTTTGACATTGCCGTCCAGAAGTGCCATGGAGCGCCCAATCAAAGCTTTTCCGTCGAAAGGATCAACCGTGGTCAAGGCTGAACTCGGAACCAAGCGGACGTGCCCGTCCTGTGCTGCCCGTTTCTACGACCTGATGAAGAACCCGATCGTCTGTCCGAAGTGCAACGCCAACTTCGTGGCGGCCTCGATCCTGCCGTCCAAGGGCGACATGCCCGCCATGGCGCCGGCGCCCAAGCCGCGCGTTGTCGAGGAGGCCGACGACGTCGAAGTGGCGGACGTCGAGCTCATCAGCCTCGAGGATGCGGAAGCGCCCGACACCGGTGACGACGACGAGACCGCGGGCATCGAGGATGTGGATCTCGGCGAAGAAGCAGGCGATGAAGCCGAGGACGACACCTTCCTGGTCGAGGAAGAGGAAGAGGGCGACAACATGTCGGGCCTCCTCGACACCGGCGGCAAGGAAGACGAAGAAGAAGCCTGAAAATAGTTCTTGCGCATTGGCGGGCGCGGAACTAGGTTCCGCCCCGCTTCGCCACCCCCATGTGGCGAACATGATGGTTACAAGGGGTCATAGCTCAGTTGGGAGAGCGCTTGAATGGCATTCAAGAGGTCGGCGGTTCGATTCCGCCTGGCTCCACCATCCTCCCTCACACATCCCTCCCTCACACATCCAAATCCACTGCGCCGTGGCGCTTCGTGCAGCACCTCCGGTTGTCCGGTGACATGGAGACGGCGGTCCGGCGATTGTCGGTGAACATCCGCAGGCTCATCAGCCAGGAATTGCAACGCCCCCCCGAGGGGACACCCGGCCCAGCCGTGACAACAGGGGCTCCGCGTTGTGATTCATGCGTGTTTTGCGCTTGGCTTTGAAGATCGATCATGGTTTTTTAGACTTTGAACCCCTTTCGGCATCATCAGGCGAGACGCTTCTGACCATCATCGACCGCTATGTGCTGCGCCAATGCCTGGTGCCGATTGTCGCGACGATCGTCATCGGCCTGCTTGTCCTGTCGGCGGCGCGCTTCCTGATCGTGTTCGACCTGGTTCTGGGCAACGATCAGGGCCTGCTGATCGTTGCGCGGCTGCTCGGCTCCTTCGTGCCGCACTACCTCGCCTTCATGCTGCCGCTGTCGATCTACTGGGGCAGCTACACCACGGCGCGGCAGCTCACCGTGGGCTCGGAGGTGAACATCCTGCAGGCCACCGGATCCTCCATTGCGCGGACCTTCTCGATCCTCGTCGTGCTGGGCGTGGTCTTCGCCTGCATCAACGTGGCGGTGGTGGGCTGGCTGCAGCCGATCGGGCGCTATGCCTATCGCGCGCTCACCTATGACCTGCAGAATTCCGATTTCTACCTGCGCATCCGCGACGGCACCTTCATGAACGTCGATAAGCGCACGGTGTTCGTGGAGAAAATCAACTCCGACCGCCACAGCTTCCAGAAGATCATGATCTACGAGCCCCTCGAGAACGGCGGCAGCATGGCTATCACGGCGCCGCGCGGAGAGATCATGAAGTTGAACGCGCAGCTGAACCTGCGCCTCTTCGACGGCACGCGCTTGCTGATCGAGGATGGTGCGAAACCCGAGACCACGCAGGTCATGGACTTCGCCGTGCTCGACGTTCCGGTCGGCAGTAACAGCAAACCGTTCCGGGCGCGCGGGGACGATGAGCAGGAACTGCTCCTGCCGGAGCTCTTGGCGCAGAACACGCCACTCGCGGATGCATCGGTGAAGGACCTTTCGATGGCCATGCACAAGAAGCTGGTCATTGCGCTTTCATGCCTGTTCCTACCGATGCTGGCGGTGTCCCTCGGTGTGCAGAGTTCGCGAAAGCGGAACCTCTACCAGTCGATCTTCGCGTTGCTGATCATCATCGTCTATCACCAGCTGGTCGAATTCGCCGGCAACTTCGGCAAGCGCGTCGACGTCGGGCCCGCCGTGCTGCTGTGGGGCGTGTTCACCCTGTTCTTCGTCATCTCGGTGATCGTGTTCTACAAGACCACGACGGGTGTGGGACCATTACAAGACCGCATCGCCTCGGCCCTTGGCCGCATCGGGCTGGCATTCGACCCGGCACTGTGGCGGCGCAGCAGGCCGCAGACTCCCTGATCAGCCAGCCCGGGCCAGTTGTTCCGCGCGGCAAAACGCCAGTGCTCTGCCATGACGCCGCGGCGATCCTCAGCGGCGCAAGCCAACCCGGGCCGGGCATCGAATCCGGCCCGCCTTGGGGCAGACGAGGCGGAGAGCGGAGGCTACAGGTTCTTTTCCAGATCGCGCACGAAGACCACGAGGGTGGCGCCCTTCTCGGTGGTCGAGAAGTGCTGGGTGCCGGTCTTGAGCAGAACGAAATCGCCGGCCCTGTAGACATAGCCGTCGTTGTCCTGGATCTCTCCCTCGATGACGAAGAACTGCTCGTGGCAGGTGTGCTCGTGCGGCTGGCTCGATGAGCCCGGCGCCATGCGGTAGAGCGTGAAGCCCGCGCCCTCCGGGAAGGTGTCGTCGAACTGCACGAAGGACTGGCCCGGGATCTCGCGGCCGTCGGCGTCGATGTAGTTCTTGTAGGGCGCGGTCTTGTAGTTGGTGACGATGCGCTCGGTGGCCTCGATCTTCTTCATGGTGCACGTTCTCCCAGTTGTGAGGAGTGTAGGAAGAGAGCGGCCGCCCCGCAAGACGCATGCGGGGCCCCGAAGGGCCCCGCACGGTCGAGGTCTTGCTGCGTCTTCCGGGTCTAGCCCGGTAGCACGAAGAACCAGTTCGCCCACAGCACCACGGCGAGGCCGAGTGCCAGCGCGAGATAGGGCAGAATGCCCGCCTTGCGCTCGCCCAGGCCTTCGCCGACGATGCCGAGATCGGCAAGCGCCTCCTTGGGGAACCTGCCGCCGTCCTGGATGTAATGGCGGAAGATGAACACCGGGATGATCAGCGCCGCCATCACGAAGCCCACCCACAGGGCGCTCGAATAGCCCCACACCTTGGCGCCGGCGCCGAGGAACATGGCGTTGACGAAGGCCAGGATGGTGTTGAGGCCGATGAGCCAGGTGGGCGCCTTCCAGGCACGCGGAACGTGGCCGGAGTCGACGCGGTGCATCCAGCCCGCGTTGAGGTTCAGGAAGTTGAAGATGATGTAGCCGACGTTCGAGATGGCGAGCACGTAGAAGTAACCCGCGATGTCGGAGGCCAGCGCCAGCAGGAAGAGGTTGAAGGCGAAGTCCGTCCACATCGCACCCGTGGGGGCGCCATGCTTGTTGACGTGGCTCAGGTACTTCGGCAGCCAGCCGTCCCGCGAGCCCTGGTAGAGGGTGCGCGAGGAACCGGCCATGGCCGTCATGATGGCCAGGAACAGCGCCAGGATCATCAGGATCACGAAGATCTGGGTGACGATCTTGCCGCCGCCCACCATGTTGCCGAGCGCTTCACCCACACCCGTGCCATCCACGATGCCGGGCGCGAGCATGCCCGCATGGCCCAGCACGCCCTGGAAGGAGAACGGCACGAGGAAGAAGAACACGCAGCACAGCAGGCCCGAATAGAAGATGGCCCGGAAGGTGTCGGTCTTGGGGTTCTTGAGCTCGCGGGTGTAGCACACCGCGGTCTCGAAGCCGTAGGTCGACCAGGCGGCGATGTAGAGGCCTCCCAGGAAGAGCGTCCAGCCACCGATGTTCCAGCTGCCCTCGTCCGGTGAATAGGCGGCGGCGGGCGGCAGCAGGTTGGTGACGTTGGCATAGTCGATCTGGCCGGTCAGGATCGGCACGATGCCGACGAGGAAGAGCGGCACCAGAACGATGATGGCCAGCACCTTCTGGGCGCTCGCCGTGGAAGCGATGCCGCGATGCTGGATGGCGAAGATGATCAGCATCAGGATGGCGCCGATCACGAAGGTGGTGTTGAAGTGCAGAACACCGAGGCCGGGGATCTCGAAGCCGAAGGCCTCCCAGCTGCGGATGGCCGGGGTCAGCGCCGCCACCGCGTCATTGGTGGCGACCGCCTTGATGGCATCGGCAGGGGCGGTGCCGGCATTGGCGGCGATGTAGTCGATCACCGACTGTGTCGTCTCGGTATAGTTCGCTGCATTGGCCGCCACCCAGTCGAGCACCAGCTGCGAGTCGGCAGCGGGGATCGGGAACAGCGAGTTGAGGATGTAGCCCGCCGCGATGGCGCAGCCCAGAGACAGCACCGGGCTCCAGGCGAACCAGTTGCACCACACCGAGAGCGGCGCGATGAACTTCGAATAGCGCAGCCAGGCCGTTGCTCCGTACACGGAGGCGCCGCCCGACTTGTTGCCGAACATGCCGGCGATTTCGGCATAGGTGAAGGACTGCAGGAAGCCCATGATCATCGAGATGATCCACACCAGGAAGGCAAGCTTGCCCGTGGTGCCGGCGATGCCGCCGATGGAGAAGAGCACGAGGGGCGGCACGCCGGCCGCGACCCAGAAGGCGCCCTTCCAGTCCAGGGCCCGGACGAGTTCGCCCGAGGATGATTGTTGAGACATGTGGTCGTTTCCTCCGTTGTTCCCAGTTCCCATTCCCGTCCGGCGCGCCCACCTCTTCGCGGGTGGATCAGTGGCCAGCGGGCAAGAAATGAGGCAGCGGAGCGTGCCGCCGTTCCCCCTCGATCCCTCAGGAAATAATTTTGAATGCCGTTATATCGACGGTCAAGCGAAACTCACTTATAGTTCTGAAACTCGTTGATGATGTCTCCCTAGGGAAGGGTGATCGATGCTGGATTTATTGCGACGCAACACGGCACCTGCCGCGAGCCGCATCCTGCGGCCGGGTGTGAGGACCCTGCCGGAACGGGTGGAACGCTACCCCGTGCCGGGCGCCGGTTCGGTGGTGGTCGAGGTGAAGGCCGGCGACCGGCTTCGCCTCACCGACGTGGAGGGCGGACAGGGCTGCGAAGTGCTGTTCTGCGGGCCTGACGGGGCCTTTGACGCCGCGGCGCTGGGCACGCAGGCGGACGGCACGGCCGCGGGCCTGAAGGCCATGCTGTCGCGCAGTGGCGAAGGCGCAGGCCGCACGCTGGGCGCACTGCGCCGCCGCGGCATCGACCTCGGCAAGGCCGTTTCGATCGGCCTGTTCGGGGCCGACAGCCGTGCCGGCAACAGCGCCGAGCTCACGGTGGCGCGCGACGGCCTTTTGATTGTTGCAGCGCCCGCGGGCGACATGAGCCCTGAGGCACAGGACACCGCTACCACCATCGAGTTGCGAATCACCCGCGCGGCACCGAAGGGCGGCAAGACGCTCGACATCCTGCCGGAGCCGCTGGCCGACCCGATCCACGACATCCGCATCAAGGCGGCGACGGCGCAGGCCTATCTGGTGCGGGCGGGCGAGTGGATCCAGGTGATCGACGTCTCCGGCCGGCAATGCACCGACTTCCAGGCGCTGGCGGCGCGCAAGGTGGACAAGGGCCTCGACCTTGCACTCGACTCGACCGTCACCCGCACCCTGCTGGGCCGCAGCTACCCGACACCGGGTCTGCCGTCCAAGGCCTTCGACCGCGAGTTCGAGCCCCTGGTCGAAATCGTGCAGGACACGGTGGGCCGGCATGATGCCTTCGCCACCGCCTGCAACAGCCGCTACTACGACGACATGGGCTATCCCGGCCATGTGAACTGCACCGAGAACTTCAACCGGGCGCTGGAACCCTATGGCGTTGCCCCGCGCAAGGGCTGGGAGGCGCTCAACTACTTCTACAACACCAACATCGACCACCAGAACCAGCTCTATCTCGACGAGCCGTGGTCGCGCCCCGGCGACTATGTGCTGATGAAGGCCCTGACCGACATCATCTGCGTGTCCTCGTCGTGCCCCGACGACATCGACGCGGCGAATGCCTGGGACCCGACCGACATTCACATCCGCACCTACGCCGCAAAAGAAACCTTCCAGAGAGCAGTGGCTTATCGCATGACACCGGACGCCGACGCAGAGCTCACCAAGCAGACCGCCTTCCACGAGCGCTTCTCCGCACTCACCCGGAACTTCACCGAGTATCGCGGCTACTGGCTGCCCACCCGCTTCAACAATGACGGGCCGATCGAGGAATACTGGGCATGCCGCGAGAAGTGCGTGGTGATGGACCTCTCGCCCTTGCGCAAGTTCGAGGTGACGGGACCTGATGCCGAGGTGCTGATGCAGTATTGCGTGACGCGTGACATCCGCAAGCTCTCGACCGGCCAGGTGGTCTATACCGCCATGTGCTACGACAACGGCGGCATGATCGATGACGGCACGGTGTTCCGCCTCGGCCCCAACAATTTCCGCTGGATCGGCGGCGACGACTACTCGGGCATCTGGCTGCGCGAGGTGGCTGAAAAGATGGGGTACAAGGTGTGGGTGCGCTCCTCCACCGACCAGCTGCACAACATCGCGGTGCAGGGGCCCAACAGCCGCGACCTCCTGAAGGAGATCATCTGGACGCCGCCATCCCAGCCGTCAATTGCTGAGCTCGAGTGGTTCCGCTTCACGCCCGCCCGCATCGGCCACTTCGAGGGCGCACCCGTGGTCGTGTCGCGCACCGGCTACACCGGCGAGCTCGGCTACGAGATCTTCTGCCACCCGAAGGATGCCCACGCCGTGTTCGACGCGGTGTGGGCAGCGGGCCAGAAGTATGGCCTGAAGCCGATGGGCCTCGAGGCCCTCGACATGGTGCGCATCGAGGCGGGCCTGATCTTCGCGCATTATGAGTTCGACTCGGAGACAGATCCCTTCGAGGCCGGCATCGGCTTCGCCGTGCCCTTGAAGACCAAGGGCGACGACTTCATCGGCAAGGAAGCCCTGATCAAGCGCAAGGAACACCCGCGTCGCAAGCTCGTCGGGCTGGAGATCGATTCGAACGAGGCTGTGGGCCACGGCGACTGCGTGCACATCGGCCGGGCGCAGGTGGGCGTGGTGACCAGCTCGATGCGATCGCCCATCCTCGGGAAGAACATCGCACTGGCCCGCGTCGATGCGCTGAACGCGGAACTCGGCACGGAAGTCGAGATCGGCAAGCTCGACGGCCACCAGAAGCGGCTGCCGGCGAAGATCGTGAAGTTCGCGGCTTACGATCCGGAGAAGACCAGGCCGCGGTCTTAGGCTCACCGGTCTCTCTCGACCGCATTCAACATGTTTCACTTTGCCCGGGCTCGACCCGGGCATCTTTTTTGCCGCGACGGAAAAGGATCGCCGGGTCAAGCCCGGCGAAGGTGAGGTCGGTGTAATGGATGAGACGAATAGCAGGCGAAAATCACACCTGACGACCGTCACTCCGGCGAAGGCCGGAATCCAGCTTTCCGCGTGTTCGATGCCCGAAGCGGGACCCCGGCCTTCGCCGGGGTGACGGCAATGAGGGGGGATGACCTGCAAAACAAAATAGACGGACAATTCGGCCCGGCGATGATGTCTGCGATGGCGCTGGCTTACTTCGTGGCCAGATAGGCCTCGAGCGAGTCGTCCAAAGCATCCTTCCACGGGGTGTGGTGCTTGGGGCTCATGGTGCCGGTCATCAGCGAGCGGTAGGCGTTGTTGCGGAAGCCCATGATGTCGTCCATCTTGTGGTGCTCCCAGACCATGAAGGTCTTGTTCACGCCCTCGATGTCGAAGCTCGGGTAATCCGTGGCGTCGATCAGTTCCTTCACGTAGTCGCCCTGGAACCAGATCATCTGCTCGGCGTCCTGGAGCTTCTTCTCGCGGCGCAGCCACTTCTGCCAGTCCTTCTTCATGGCATCGGCCTTGGGCAGCTTGATGCGGCCGAGGATGATGTCACGCACGTACCACGCCTGGGCGTCGAACATGTTGAAGGTGTAGAACTGGTCCTGCATGCCGATGTAGAAGAAGCGCGGGTTGTCCTGCCAGACTACGCCCTTGTAGAGCTTCTCCGGCCACAACCGGTTCGCCGTCTTGAGGCGCAGGTCCTCCGGCAGGTAGGGGAAGTAGTGCTGGTAGCCGGTGCAGAGGATGATGGCGTCCACGTCCTTGGTGGTGCCGTCCTTGAAAAAGGCCGTCTTGCCCTCGACCTTCTGCAGCAGCGGGCGCTCCTCGAAGTTCTTCGGCCACTTGAAGCCCATGGGCTTCGAGCGATAGGTGGTGGTCACCGACTTGGCACCATACTTCCAGCACTGCGAGCCGATGTCCTCGGCCGAGTAGCTGCGGCCGACGATCAGGATGTCCTTGCCCTTGAATTCCAGCGCGTCACGGAAGTCATGGGCGTGCAGCACGCGGCCGTTGAACGAGTCGAGGCCGGGGAAGAACGGCGTGACGGGCGTCGAGAAGTGGCCCGAGGCGCAGATCACGTAGTCGAATTCTTCGGTCTTCATCACGTCCTTCACGCGGTCATGCGAGGTGACGTGGAACTTCTTTTTCTTCTTGTCGTAGTCGACCATGCGCACGGGCGTGTTGAAGCGGATCCACTTCCTCACACCCGCCTTCTTCACGCGGCCGACGATGTAATCCCACAGCACGGCGCGCGGCGGATAGGACGGGATCGGCTTACCGAAATGTTCCTCGAAGGTGTAGTCGGCGAATTCCAGGCATTCCTTGGGGCCATTGGACCACAGGTAGCGGTACATCGAGCAGTGCACGGGCTCGCCATATTCATCAAGCCCGGTGCGCCAGGTGTACTTCCACAGCCCGCCCCAATCATCCTGCTTCTCGAAGCAGACGATCTCGGGGATCTTGGCCCCCTTCTTCTTCGCGGACTGGAAGGCGCGAAGGGCCGCGAGGCCGGAAGGGCCTGCGCCGATTACTGCAACTCTCGTCATGGTAGCTCCCTGGTGCTTGTCTTATTCGCCGACCATCATTCCGGATAGATGCCGGGGGTGGTCGGCTGGCCGTCGTCGAATTTCGCTAGCCACTCGATGGTGGTCGGGCGGTAGCGGGTCAGACCCTTGTAGTCCACCAGCTCCGGCGGCAGGTCGCGGAGCACACGGTGGAAGCGGCGTGCCCATTTGGGCACCGTCACCAGCTCTTCCATCTTGATGAGGTAGCAGCGGATGACGAAGAGGATGGCGTTGGAGCGCGGCAGGCGCCACAGCGTCTGCAGCTCGCAGCGCAGGTGAACCTTGTTGCCGACATTCTCCGGCGTGACGGTGGCGCGGTCCGGGCCCCACTTGTGATAATTCTCGGGGCTCGTGTCGAGGCGCGGGTTGATGGTCATGGTCCAGTTGAGGCGGCGCACCGGCTTGCCCTGCTGGAGGTTCAGCAGGAACTTCAGCGCGCGGTCGAAGACGCCGATCTCGTGGGCCAGCGGCACGGGGCCGTGCCACTCATGGAAGTTCATGCCGATGTCAAAGTCGAGCGACCAGTCGGCCTGGGTCGTGACCATGCCGGCATCGCACCACAGCTGGCCGTCGCGCTGGTCGACGATGACGAAGTCGCCCTGGGCCTGGCGGGTGATGTATTCGAGCGGCTCCATCGGCAGGGTCGATGCGTCACCGAAGGTGAAGGTCTGGTCGATGCCCATCGGGCGGTTGATCCAGCGCCACTGGTCGCCGTTCTTTTCCAGCGTGAAGAGCTCGGGATAGCCCGCGGCCTGGGCCTCCATCAGAAGCTCGAGCGTGTCCCACTGGGCGGCCATCATGTGGGGCAGTGCCTGGTAGCGCAGCGGATCTTCCTTCAGCACCTTGGCGCGGTCAGCCATTTCGGCGAGGTAGTGCTCGTCGACGTCGATCGGCTTGTTGTAGGCGTGGCCGGCGGGACCGGCGGGAACATGGGGCTCCATGTTCACCGAATACATGTACTTGTCTTCGTTGAAGGGGAAGGGGAAGCGGCGGATCGCTTCGGGCGAGTTCTTGAAGGTGTAGTCGTCGCGGAAGGTTTCGTTCTTGAAGGTGATGTTCATCGGCTGAACTCCTAGAGGTCAAGCGTAACCGCGTTGCCCTTGATGCGTGAGACGCAGATCATGATCTTCTTGCCAGATGCCTTGTCGTCCGGCTCGAGGAAGTGGTCGTTGTGTTCGAGCTCGCCGTCACAGGACACCACACCCGTCTCGCACTGGCCGCAGGCGCCGCCGCGGCAGAGATAGGGCGCGTCGACGCCATTGGCCTCGAGCGCCTCGAGGATCGACTGGTGGGGCGCCACGTCGATGGTGCGGTTCGATTTCGCCAGCTTCACCTGGAAGGCCTTGCCGGGCGGCGGCGCCAGGAATTCTTCCGAATGGAGGTTCTGCTTCGGCCAGCCCAGCTCGCGCGCCTTGCCGAGCACGCCGTTGATCATGCCGGCGGGGCCGCAGACATAGAGATGCGTGCCGAGCGGCTGGTTCTCGAGCACCTTCTCGACGGGGATGAAGAGCTTCTCCGCGTCGCAATAGACCTTCACGCGGTGCGTGCCATAGCGCTGCTGGAGTTCCTTCCAGTAGGCGCCGTGGGTGCGCGTCCTCACTGCGTAGTGCAGCTCGAAGGCTTTCCCCTCGCGCTCCATCTGGTCCATCATGGCGATGAAGGGGGTGATGCCGATGCCGCCCGCCATCATGATATGCTTCTTGCCGCGGTGGTCATAGGCGAAGAGGTTGACCGGCTGGCTCAGCGTGAGCTCGTCGCCCTCCTTCAGCGTGTCGTGCAGGAAGGCCGAGCCGCCGCGCGAATTGTCGACGCGCAGCACGCTGATCTCGTAGCCCGCCGTGTCCGCCGGCGAGGACATCAGCGAATAGGGATTGCGGCGCAGCGCCTTTCCGTCATGCATCGAGACGATGACATGCGCGCCGCCGGAGAAGACCGGCATGGGCTGGCCATCGACGCGCTCGAAGCGGAAGCGCTTCACCTTGTCGGCGACCTGGGTGATCTTCGCCACGCGGACCTTCATTTCGGTATTGATGGTCACGGGAACAGCTCCTCCGGCTTCGGCGCCGTGCCCGGTTCCTCGGCATCGATGCAGACGCCCTGGAAGGCGCCGATGCGGCGCGAGTAGTGATCACGCACCAGGAGCGACAGCCCGCAGTGGGTGCAGGCATAGGGACTCGTCGTCACGTTGTCGGTGATGCCCTTGCAGTGCACGCACTGCACGCGGCGCGCGGCGGAGCCGCGGTGCTCGGTGTGGAGCGAGGCCGGGTCGACGCCGTGGTTCATCGCCACCTGCTGGGCCTGGCCGATGAAGCCCTCGGTGCCCGCGATGTAGATGTGGGTGCCCATGTGGGCCTGGCCCAGCATGACGTTGAGCCGGTTGAGCAACACCGGGATGGTGGGCGCGAGCCAGAAGGTATCCGCACCCAGCGCCGCCAGCTTCCTGTCATGGTCCTCGGCCTTCGAGCCCGAGGCGACATAGAGGATGTCGGCGTTCTTGAGGACGTCCGCGCCTGCCGCCTTGACCTGGTCGATCAGGGCGAGCGCCCCTTCGCCTTCGAGGGCGAAGAGGTGCCGCTTTGCGTGCTTGTCGATGTTCAGGCCGCCGTAGACGGGGCGGCTCTTGATACCTGCTACGAGCATGCGCCCCGTTACTCCTTAACCGACTGCGGTACGCTTTTTCTTTTCCGGGTCATCGAAGGTGATGGTGTGGGCGATGGCCTTGGCCTTCACGTTCTTGCCGCGGATCTCGAGGGGCGTGCCCTGCTTGGCATAAGGTACCTCGAGGCGGGCGATGCCCATGCTCTTCTTGGTGAGCTTCGAGTAGCTGGGGCAGGTGACGACACCGACCTTCTTGCCATCGGCCCAGACCTCGTCGCCCAGATCGACCGGGCCGTCGTGATCGACCAGAACACCGAAGATCTTGAAGCGCTCCTTGCCCTTGAGCTTGTAGTGCTCCTCCGCACCGCGGAAGCCGGTCTTGCCGGGGCTCACCGTGAAGTCGAGGCCGAGCTCCCAGAGCGAGTCGCCCGGGGGCTGGTCGGGGAAGGGGTACATCTGCGAATTGTCGTAGGGATAGAAGAGCAGGTAGCTCTCGACGCGCAGCATGTCGAGCACGCTGAAGCAGACGGGGATGATGCCCATCGACTTGCCCTTGTCGAGGATGGTGTCCCAGACCATGGGCGCGTCCTGGCCGCGCACGAAGATCTCGTAGCCGCGCTCGCCGGTGTAGCCGGTGCGCGAGATCATGACGGGGGCACCGAACAGCGTCGTCTGCATGTGGTGGAAATACTTGAGGTCGCGGATGCCCGGCACGTGCTGGGCGAGGAAGTCGACGGCGAGCGGCCCCTGCAGCGACAGGTCGTGGAGATCGTCGTCGAACAGCACCGCGACGTTGCGGCCCAGCGACTGCTTGATCACTTCCTCATGGGCGGTGCCCGAACCGTGGACCAGCATCCAGCTGTTCGGGCCGGTGCGGTAGACGATGCAGTCGTCGGTGAACATGCCACGGTCATTCAGCATGCAGGCATAGACCGACTTGCCGGGATAGACCTTGTTCATGTCGCGGGTGGTGATGTAGTCGAGGACCGCGATGGCGTGGGGACCCACGAGGTGGACCTTCTTGAGGCCCGAGACATCCATCAGGCCGGCCTTGGTGCGGACGGCGATGTGCTCCTCGTAGATGTCCTTGTCATAGGTCCAGGCGGTGCCCATGCCGCTCCAGTCCTCGAGCTTGGAACCAAGGGCCCTGTGACGGTCGCCAAGAACCGAGAATCTCCAGGATAGCGGCATCAGTGTCCTCCTCTGTGTTTCCTGTATGGAATTATTTTTTCCGAACTGTACACGGGAATCGGAGAAGCGCAAGTCGTCTCATGGGGGAATTGCGTCGCGAATGGATTGTTGCGGACCGCGATGAGTGAAGCACGCGGGGCGTGCAGCGGGAAGGCGATGGGCGCGCCGTGCGGCGATTTGACCATGCTCCGCGCGCCCATGAGACGCGACGCATATGCATCGCATCTAATATTTATTCCTTATATAGGAATTTCTTGACTTTCGGGTCCGGAAATGCTATATCCCTCCGCGGCTGCCGGACTTGCTCGGCAGCGGACAGGAGGAGACCACCGTGACACGCCTTGCGCAGATCATTGCCGTGCTGGCCGCCCTCATTGGCTTCGCGTCCCCCGGCCCGGGCCTTGCGGCGGGGGCCCGACCGGCCTCAGCCGTCGGCGAAGAGTTCGTAACTGTCCGACTGGACCTTGGTGGCCTGGCCCCCACCGCGGGCGAGGCGCTGGGCGAGGCTGGCGAGGGTGATGCCCTCGACGGTCGACGGACCGTCCAGCGTCCAGTGCGGCGGGGCGTGGTGGGCGGCATTGGCGGCAAAACGTGCCAGCGCCAGCAGCGTCTGGTTCAGGATATCGAGGAGCTGCAGGTTCTGGATCGACCGCGCATCGAGCACGCCGGCGTGACGCTCGATCATGTCGTCGACGGTGGCCTCCATGTCGGCGGCCATGAGCTGCAGCGCGCCGAGCTCATGGGAGAGCTGGGAGAGAAGCTGGGCGATCGGCAGGTGGGTCATCTCAGAACAGCTCCAGGTCGCCGGCGGTGGGCAGGACGGGATCGGACTGGCGGATGTCGTCGCTGGCCTGAACGAGCTTCTGGCGCACCCGGCCGGAGGCCGGCCAGAACTGGATGCGCCGACCGGTCTCGCCGCCGAGGCTGCCGCCGGTGACGGTGATGCCCTCGCGCTTCAGGAAGTCCTGCGCGAACCTGGCGTTCGAGGCGCCGATGTCGCCCAGCCCCTGCATGGTGCGCGCGCCCCCGAACAGCTTGGCCTGGAGCCTCTCGCGCGATGCACCCTTCTTGAGCAGGCCGTTGATGAGGAGTTCCATCAGGTGCACGCCGTGGCGCGCCACGAGCGGCGAGGTGGCCTCGTCACCCGGCAGCAGGAAGTGGTTCATGCCGCCCACCCCGGCCTCCGGGTCATGGATGCAGGCGGCAACGCAGGACCCGAGCAGCGTGGTGATGGAGAGCGCCTGATCGCCGCTCACGTGATATTCGCCCTGCACGATGTTGATGCGGGGGTGGTGGCCGGGATGCTGCATCAGACGAGCTTGCCCACCACCGCCTCGATCGCCGCCTTCAGCGTGGCTGCCGTGAAGGGCTTGGCGAGGAAGTTGTTGAGGCCGTATTTCTTGCCCTCCTCGATCATGGCGCGGTCGCCCTTGCCGGTGACGAGGATGAAGCAGCACTGCCGCGTGGGCTGATACTCACGCAGCGCCTTGAGCAGCTGCAGGCCATTGAGCTTCGGCATGTTCATGTCCGAGAAGACGATGTGGCAGGGGCCCTGCATCATCAACTGCAGCGCCTGCTCGCCGTCGGCGGCGAGGACGGTGTTCTTGATGCCGATCTCGTTCAGACCATCGACGAGCAGCATGCGGCTGACCGAGGTATCGTCGACCACCATCACCTTGAGGTGCTGCATGAAAGGCATGGGATTCTCCGCTAGCTTCCCGCCGCCGCGGCCTCGACGAGCGCGGGGCCGATGCGGGCGAGGGAATATTGATGTTCGGCCGCGCCCAGCTCCATCGCGGCGCGCGGCATGCCATAGACGACGGAGCTTGCCTCATCCTGCGCAAAGGTGCGGGCACCGGCCCGGCGCATGTCGAGCAGGCCCTGGGCACCGTCGCGGCCCATGCCGGTAAGCAACGCGCCGACGGCACGGGCCCCGGCATGGCGAGCGACCGAGCTGAACAGCCGGTCGACCGAGGGGCAGTGGCCGTTGACCGGGCCGCCGGGCTTGAGCACGCAGGCCTGGCCGCTGCCCGACAGCTCGAGATGCTGCTCGCCGCCCGGCGCCACATAGACCGTGCCGACCTTGAGGGGTGCGCCATGCGTTGCTTCCAGCACCTGCGGCGCGCACATGCGGTCAAGCCGCTGGGCGAGGTTGCGGGTGAAGACCGGCGGCATGTGCTGGGTGACGAGGGTGGGCGGGCAGTTGGGCGGAAAGCGCGTGAGCACCGCGATCAGCGCCTCGACGCCGCCGGTGGAGGAACCGATGGCGACGAGCCTGTTGCCGGGCTGGTAGGTGCCGCGGAAGCCCGCCGGCGCTTCGGCCTCCGGCACCGGCTGCGGGCGCTTCACCCTGGCGGCGACCCTCACCTTGGCGGGCAGCTCGTCGAAGCTGTTGGGGTTGGCGGCAGAGGGCTTCACCACGCAGTCGACGGCACCAAGCGCCAGCGCCGAGATCGCCGTCTCGGTTCCTTGCGCGGTGAGCGTGGAGACCATGACGACGGGCATGGGCCTGAGGCGCATGACGCGCTCGAGGAAGGAGATTCCGTCCATCTCCGGCATCTCGACGTCCAGCGTCATCACGTCCGGGTTCAGCTGCTTGATGAGCTCGCGCGCCTCGAGCGCCGAGGCGGCGGTGCCGGCGACCTCGATGTCGCCATCCGACTGCAGCGCGCGGGTGACGAGCTGGCGCATGGTCGGGCTGTCATCGACGACGAGGACCCGGATACGGCTCATGGACTGTCTCCTCCGAGCTTCCTGTAGGTGGTGGTGCCGTCGAGACGGAACAGTGCCTCCGCCGGGCCGACCATGCGCTCGGAATGGCCGAGATAGAGATAGCCGCCCGGCCGCAGCAGGCCGGAGATGCGGGTGAGCAGGCGCATCTGCGTCTTCTCGTCGAAGTAAATCACCACGTTGCGGCAGAACACGGCGTCGAAAGGCCCCTTCATCGGCCAAGACCCGATGAGGTTGAGCGGGCGGAAGCTGACGAGGCCGCGCGGTGCCTCGTCGAGGCGCAGCGTGCCGGTCCCGGTGGGTTCCATCCAGCTCTTGCGCATGTCGGCGGGAACGCTCACCACCTCCTCCGCCGGATAGGTGGCCTTGCGGCCGGTCTCCAGCACCAGCGGGTTGATGTCGGTTGCGAGGATCCGGACGTCATAGGCGCGCGCATCGGGCAGAACCGAAAGCAGCGTGAGGGCGATCGAATAGGGCTCCTGACCGCTGGAGCAGCCGGCCGACCAGATGCGCAGGCGGCGGCCCTGCCTGAGTTGTGGCGCCAGCGGCTCCACCAGCTTGCGCCGCAGATGATCGAAGTGATGCGGCTCACGGAAGAAGCGCGTGACGTTGGTGGTGAGCGCCGCGATCATCTGGGTGCGCTCGTCCGTCCCCTCTTCCGAGCCCACCAGCTCGCAGTAGTCGCGGAAGCTTTCGAGGCCGAGCGCGCGCAGCCTCTTGGCGAGGCGCGAATAGACGAGATTGGCCTTGGAGGCCGGCAGGCTGATGCCGGCATCCTCGTAGAGCGTGGTTGCGATGAAGGCGAAATCGGTCCGGTCGAAGCCGAACTCGCCGGCTGCGAGCGGCTCCGCGGCGGGGCTCATGCGGCTTCCAGCTCCATGCCGGCGGGCAGCACATTGTCCATGGTGATGACCGAGATCATGCGCCCGTCCATGGCGATGACGCCGCGCACGAACATGCGGGCAAGCTGCGAGGCAACATCGGGCGTCGGCTGGATCGAGGTGTCCTCCACCGACAGGATGTCGGACACCGAATCGACGAGCAGGCCCGCGGCGCGTTCGCCCAGCTGGGCCACGATGATGACGTGGCGCGCCGTGGGCTCGGTGCCCGGAAGGCCGAGCCTGACGCCGAGATCGACGATCGGCAGGACGACGCCGCGCAGGTTGATGACGCCGCGGATATAGGAGGGCGCGCGCGGAATGGCGGTGGCCGGCGTCCAGCCGCGGATCTCGCGCACCGACATGATGTTGATGCAGAATTCCAGTCCGCCGGCGCGGAAGGCGACGAATTCGGCTTCGCGGGAGAGTTCGGGTGCGGATTTTTCGATCATACGTCAGCTCGCTATGGCAAGGGGGGTTTCGGCCGGAGCCCACTCGTGGTGGCGCGGGCTCACCAGCGCATCGACATCGAGGATCATCGCGACACGGCCATCGCCCAGGATGGTGGCGGCGGCGATGCCGTCGACGCGCATGTAGTTGGTCTCGAGGCTCTTGATGACGACCTGGCGCTGGTCCTGGATATTGTCGACCAGCAATGCGCTCCGCGTGCCGTTGGCGGTCTCGATCAGGATGGCGACGCCGGAGCGGAGGTCGGAGGCGGGTGCCCTGACGCCAAGCTCGGCGCCGACGTCGATCAGCGGCACCAGCACGTCACGCACGCGCAGCACGAAGGAATGCCCCCCCAGGTGATGGATGCGCGAAGGCTCGTGCTTCACCGTTTCGACGATGGCGGTGAGCGGAATGACGAAGACCTGCTCGTCGACGGTGACCACGATGCCGTCAAGCACGGCGAGGGTGAGCGGCAGCGACAGCGTGAAGGTGGAGCCCTGCCCCGGTGCCGAGGCGATGGAGATGCGGCCGCCCAAGGCCTGGATCGAGCGCTTGACCACATCCATGCCGACGCCGCGGCCCGAGATGTTCGACACCGAGCTGGCGGTCGAGAAGCCGGGGAGGAAGAGCAGGTTGTCGATCTCGCTGTCGGAAAGCTGGGCATCGGGCGGCACCAGGCCGTTGGCGATGGCCTTCTGCAGCACGCGCGGGCGGTTGATGCCCTGGCCGTCGTCGCTGACCTCGATGATGACGCGGCCCGAGCGATGCGCGGCGGCGAGCCGGACCGTGCCCTCGGGCGGCTTGCCGGCGGCGGCGCGCTGTTCCGGGCCTTCCAGCCCGTGGTCCACCGCATTGCGGATCATGTGGGTGAGCGGATCGGCGAGGAGCTCGACCACCGTCTTGTCGACCTCGGTTGCCTCGCCCTCGGTGCGCAGCCGCACGTCCTTGGCCGTGGCATCGGCCACCTCGCGCACGATCCTGGACATGCGCTGGAACAGCGGGCGCACCGGCTGGGCGCGGATCGCCATGACGCTTTCCTGGATCTCGCGCGTCAGGCGTTCCAGTTCCTCGAGGCTCGATGTCACCTCGCGGTCGCGCACGTGGCTCGAGTGCAGTACGCGCTGGGTGAGCATGGCCTGGTTGATGACGAGCTCGCCCACCAGGTTGATGAGACGGTCGACGCGGTCGAGGTCGACGCGGATCGTCGGCTGCACCACGGCCCTCGCCTTGGGCGCCGCCTCGGCATCGGCCGGCACAGGGGCCGCGGCAGCGGCGGCAGCGGCGGCGATGGCGGGCGCCTCTTCGCGCACCTTGCGCAGGATGGCAGTGATGTCCATCTCCTGCGGCAGCGGCGGGGCTTCGGCCTGCTGCGGCGCGATCGCGAGGTCGCAGTCACCCTCGACGAAATCGAACACCTCCTTCACCGCGGACTGCGGGCTCTCGGTGTCGAGGCGCAGCTCCCAGGCGAGGTAGCTGTCCTCGGGCTCGAAGGTATCGAGGAAGGGCAGGTTCTTGATGTCGCACTGGGCCTCGAGCGTGCCCAGGCGCGCCAGCTCGCGGAACAGGGCCAGCGGCTCATTGGCCTTGGCATAGAGCTCGCGCAGCGGGCGGAAGCGGATGGCGAAGCTGTCGCGCGCGGGCTGAGGCGCCTCGAAGGCGGTGATCACCGGCTGGAAGTCCATGCCGGCGAATTCGTCCTCATCGTCGGCCGCACCGCCGCCGATCAGCGCGTTGAACTCCTCTTCGATCGCCACATAGGGGCTCGCGTCCTCCACCGCGCCGTCGCGGCTTGCAGCCACGAGGTCGGCCAGCGCATCGGCAGCGCGCAGGAACAGCTTCATCGCGTCGGCATCGGGCGCCAGGCTGCCCGAACGCACCTTGTCGAGCGCGGTCTCGAAGACATGCGCGAAGCTCACCAGCGCATCGAGCTTGAAGGCGCCGGCACCACCCTTGATCGAGTGCACGGCGCGGAACACCGCATTCACGGTTTCCGAATCGCTCTCGCCCTCCTGCATGGCGAGGAGGCCGTTCTCAAGGGCGGTGAGCTGCTCCTCGCATTCCTGGAAGAAGGTCAGGCGGATTTCGGCCATCGCATCCATGGGCGGGCGTCCTCAGGCTGCGACGCGGCGGATGGCGGCGACGAGCTTCACCGGGTCGAAGGGCTTGACGATCCAGCCGGTGGCGCCAGCCCGGCGGGCCCGCGCCTTCTTCTCGTCGTCGCTCTCGGTGGTGAGCACGAGGATGGGCACGGCGCGGTGCTGCGCATCCTGCCTGACCGCCTCGATGAAGCCGAAGCCATCCATGCGCGGCATGTTGATGTCGGTGATGACGACCTGGGGGCCCTCCTGGCGCAGCACGTCGAGGCCGTGAAGGCCGTCTTCGGCCTGCACCACGCGGAAGCCGGCATCGACGAGGGCCATGCGCAGCATGTCGCGCATGGTGCGGGAATCATCCACGGTGAGGATGGTGACGGTCATGTGATGTGTCCTTCGGGGGCGAGAAAATCCTTCGGCAGGCCGAGCAGTGCCGCAGCCTCGGCGAAGGCGGGTGAAGCGGCAGCGACATGGAAGTCGTGCCCGTCGGAGCGCCAGGTCATCCAGGCGGAGAGCAGCGCCTGCATCGCCAGGGTGGAGACACGCGTCACCTCGCCCGCTTCCACCACCACGGCGGTGTTGCGCGCCTTGCGAAGGTCGCGCAGCAGCTCCTCGATGGCAGTGGGATCGAGCGACGGCCTGAGGCGCAGCACGGTGATGCCAGGGCTGTCACTCAAGCCGGCACCGCCGCCATCGGGATGAGATGCATTGCTTCCGCTCCGCTGTTGATGACCGGAGGCTAGGAAGGAAAGTTTGTGTCAGGCTGGAGCGGGCCCGGCCGTGGTTACGGAACGGTTTAAGGCGCGGTGATCAGCCCGCCTGGCGGCGGTTTTCGTTCATCGTGGCCTGCAGCTGGTCGAGATCCTCGCGGGTGAGGCGCAGCCGGGCGAGCGGCATGACCAGCTGGTTTTCCCAGTGGATGTGGCGGCGATAGCGCTCGAAGAAGCCGCGCAGCATGTAGCCCAGCATTTCCGGGTTGGCCGGGCGGCCGCCCTGGCCCAGGCTTTCCAGCGCCTCGGCGATCTCGGAGGCGAAATCATTGTCGGAGGAATGCTCGGCCGCGAGCCGCGCGAGGATCTGCTCGAGGCCATCCTCGGGCTTCGCCCGCTTCTGGAGCAGCGGGAACAGGCCCTCCTCCTCGTCGTGGTGGTGCAGCGGCAGGTCGAATTGCAGGCAGGAGGCGACCTGGGCGCAGAGGCGGCGATCGACCTCGTCCGGCAGGCCATCGGCGATGCGCTCCATGGCATCGCACATCTGCACCTGCACGGCATGCGCACTGGCGATCATGTCCAGCGGGTTGCGCGCCAGCGGGCTCGGTTTTTCACTCACGGCGTGCTCGGACATCAAAGGGTGGTTCCTGGACAATTCCGGCCACTGTCGCGGCGGGCCGTGGTCGGGACCTTGATCCAGATCAATCGGGCGTGGCCAGAATCGCCTGAACCGCCGGCCGGCGCGGCAGCGGCGCTATGGCGCCATAGCCCAGGGTGGAGAGACCGGCAGCGGCATTCGCAAAGCGTGCAGCCGCGCCGAGGCCCCGGCCGCGCGCCAGTTCCGCCAGCAGTGCGCCGGTGAAGGCGTCGCCAGCCCCCGTCGCATCCACCGCGGCGACCCGGCGGGCGGGCAGTTCCTCCAGCCCGCCGCGTGTCACCAGCACCACGCCGTCGCGGCCGCGCGTGATGACCACCGCCCCGGCGCCGAGACCCAACAGGTGGCGGCCGATCTCCGCCGGCTGGCGGAGGCCGAACAGCGCCTCCGCATCCTCCGCCGAGGTCTTGAGAATGTCGGCCTGAGCGGCGGCCGCCGCGACGACCGGACGGGCCTTCGCCGCGGTCCACAGGCGGGGCCGGAAATTGGTGTCGTAGGACACGCCCACACCCGCCTTGCGGGCCATGGCGATCGCGGCGGCCACCGTTTCGGCCGCCGTTTCGCTGATCGCCTGGCTGATGCCGGAGGCATGGAGGAAGCGGGCGGAGGCGATGAGTGCGGGATCGAGACCGGCGGGTGTCATGCGGCTGGCGGCGGAGCCGGCGCGGCGATAGGTGAAAACGTGGCCCGCAGGACCATGGGTCACGAAATAAAGGCCTGTGGGGGCACCCGCGTCGGTGGCCACGGCGGAGGTGTCGATCCCCTCCCGCACCATCAACGCGCGCAGCTCTTCGGCGAAGATGTCATCGCCGAGGCGCGTGACATAGGCCGCGCGGCTGCCGAGGCGCGCGGCGGCGATGGCGACGTTGAGCGTGTCGCCGCCGAAGCCCGACAGCCAGTTGCCGTCCGGCTGGCGGTTCAGTTCATAGAGCGGCTCGCCGAGTGCGACGACGTCGAAGCGGCTCACGCCGCGGCCGAGGCCGTCTGCAATGCACCGGGTCCGGGAATGGCGCCGGGCGGGCACTTGCCGGCAATGATCATGCCGAGCACCTCGTCATGGTCGACATCGGTGGTGCGCGCCGTGCCCACCACACGGCCGTTCTTCATCACCGTCACGCGGTCAGCCAAATCGAACACGTCATGGATGTCGTGGCTGATGAGGAAGATGCCGATGCCTTCCGCCTTGAGCTGCTTGATGAGCTCGCCCACCTGCGCCGTCTCCTGCGGGCCCAGTGCTGCCGTGGGCTCGTCCATGATCAGGATGCGGGCGTTGAAGTGAATGGCGCGCGCAATGGCCACCGACTGGCGCTGGCCGCCGGAGAGTGCCTTCACCGGCTCCTTGAAGCGGCGGAAGTTGGGGTTGAGCCGCCCCATCACCTTGCGGCACTCGGCCTCCATGGCGACGTCGTCGAGCGTGCCCCAGCGGGTGCGCAGCTCGCGGCCGAGATAGAGGTTGGCGGCGGCATCGACATTGTCGGCCAGCGCCAGCGTCTGGTAGATCGTCTCGATGCCGAGTGCCTTGGCGTCACGCGGATTGGAAATCTCCACCTTCTCGCCATTGATCAGGATGTCGCCATGGTCGCGCCTGTAGGCGCCCGACAGGATCTTGATCAGCGTCGACTTGCCCGCGCCATTGTGGCCGAGCAGGCCCTCCACTTCGCCGGGGTAGAGGTTGACCGAGGCGTGGTCCACC
>CAYYTH010000003.1:13916-128237 GCA_964474665.1 uncultured Aestuariivirga sp. | reverse complement strand
ATATGGCTCGCCGCCGGGGCCGCTGTGCGCGGGGCGAGCGGCTGCGCATGGGCATTGGAAAACAACAGCGTTCGTAGCCGGCCTGCGCACAACCGGCATCGTCGCGCCGCTGGTGCTCGACGGCCCCATCAACGGCGAAGCCTTCGAGGCCTACGTCCAACAAGTTCTCGTGCCGACACTGAAAAAGGGCGACATCGTCGTGATGGACAACCTCGGATCCCGTAAGGGTGTCGTTGTACAGACAGCCATCGAGGCTGTCGGCGCCGAGATGCGCTATCTCCCGCCCTACAGCCCTGACTTCAACCCAATCGAAAAAGCCTTCTCGCAACTTAAGGCTCACCTCCGCAAAGCCGCAGAGCGAACACAGGAGGGACTCTGGACGGCTATCGGGGCTCTGCTTCCCATCGTCACCTCTCAGCACGCGGCAAACTACTTTACGGCCTGCGGCTACGAGCCATGTTGAACGAAAACCGCTCTAACTCTGCAACTTTTTTGACGGGTGATCAACTCGAGAGCCCGCCCCGCAACGAGGGCCGGGAGGCCAGGAGCCACAATTCAGCCTAGCTCGGAACCGACCCCAGTCCAATGAAGCCCGCCAACAGGCTGCTAGATACGCTCGAAGCCGCTGGCACTCCACATCTCGCTACCCACCTGATGGTGACCGGTGAAGAAGCCGTCTGGGTCGTACTTCTTCTTGATCTCGAGAAGCCGATCATAGTTGACGCCCCATGCGGCACGCTGCCAGTTCTTTTCGTGATAATTCATTTCGGAGGAATAGGAGCCGGCTTCCGGGGCAATCTTGCGGAATGGCGCAAGGGCAGAAGAAATCCGCCGTGCCTCATCACGGCCCGCTTCATAGTCTGGCTCTGCCCCCTTGATGCCAGGAAACTTGCTCAATTGCCCACCAGCGATGATGACAAGCGCGAAAGCGTCGATCGCGGACGGGTGAACAGCTGTCTTACGGGCCTCCTCGCGGCGTCCCTCCGTTGCGCCGGCAAGGCCCTTGTTGAAGTGGAGGGTCGTCACATAGTCACGCGAGGCGGTAACAAGTGCGTCAACCAGACCATCCACATTTCCCGCATCGAGCAATTGCTGCGGCAGCCAAAGGCTCTCATAGCCTGTCAGGAAGATTCCCACTTCGGCTGTGTTACCACCCCACCAGAAACGTCCCGTCTCCATGCCGTCCCGTTTGTCGACGCGAATGGTCTTGGGGTAGAGCGCCTTCCGGTATTCAAAGTCCCACCAGTGGCGAGCCGGCGATACGATGAACCGCGCGGGGTCAACGATCTCGTAATCAGCCTTGTTCTCTTCCAGCCAGCTCCAGAATGGCTTCCACACCGCGGAAGCCTGTTCCTCATCCAGCCCCTGAAAACTCATCTGGATGTTAATGACATTATCCGGGCTGAAGGAGACCTGCTCGCCCCATGTCGGATTGATAAGCGCATCGCGCGCGAAGCCCAGGAACCTCGCGGTCAGAGCACGCAATGCCGCCTCGTCACGCGCCTTGATAGCCTGCACCATGAAGCCGAGATAGTTCGGCAGGTCGTGCGTGGCGAGCGTCAGGCGCGTGGTGATGCCCCAGCCTGCCCCGCCACCCTTGATCGCCCAGAAGAGGTCCGGGTTCTGGCATTCGTTAACGACAAGAATGGCACCGTCCGCCGTGACGATCTCAGCCTCCAGCAGGCTAGCGCACGTCATGCCGCCAAACTTGGAGAAGCTGCCGAAACCACCTGTTTGCATGTGCCCGCCGACGCCCACGGACGTGCAACCACCACCTTGCACGTAACGGCCATGCTGGCGGACGACGAAGTCATAGAGATAGATGAAACGCTCGCCGGAGGCGACGCTCACGGCCTTGTGCGGCGCCACCTTACCGGCACAGCCCTGCGGCACAAAATCGTCATGCAGGCTGAGCCCCTTGAGATCACGGGTCCAGATCAGCAGGCTGTCTGGGGCGTTCGATTGGCCAAGGTAGCTATGCGCGCCACCCTTCACCACCAGGCGCAGCGCATGCTCATGCGCGAACTTCACAGCCTTGGAAACATCCTGAGCGCTTTTCGGGATGACGACATGCGCACTTGGCTGCGCCACCCATGCGTCAAGCCAGCCAGCGGACTGTGTGCCGCCGGAGAAATCCTGGATCAGGAACGGGTTCTGCAGTTCGATCTTGGCGGCATCATCGAGCTTGCCACCATGCTGGGCCATGACTACATCGACGGGCCGGACGAAGTCTTCGAGTGATCCCTCCAGACTGTCGGCAAGAGCTTTCCATTCCTCTGGTTTCGGCCAGCCGGCATCTGACGGCCTGACACGCCGGGCAAAGTCAGCCCTAGCCATGGTTGCCGAGCCGACGCTGCCAGCTCCCACCGATGCTGCAGACAGCAGAACGGATGCTCCGGCCTTCAACGCATCCCGGCGCCTCATTTTGCCCTCCCCCGGAAAGTTGCGAAAGTTATTGGACGGACGACAAAACATGAAAACTAGCGATGCAGATATGGGTATTTTTACTTAGTGCCAATCCACATGTCCAGCATCAGCGCCCTTAAAACAAACCAGGGGACTTGCGGGACAATGATTTCGAATGTCAGGTCCGCCCATACAAATCGCTATCAGCGATCGCGCGCAATTGCGGGCACCCAGTGGAATGGGGTTATTTTCTTTGGGTTGAAAAGCAGGAGGCGTTCAGGACGAAGCCAGCCAACCGAAAGCTTCGCTGCGCGGTCTACACCCGGGAATTCTCCGAGGAAGGGATCGAGCAGGAGATCAACAGTATCGACGCCCAGCGTGAGGCCTGTGAGGCCCATATCCCAAGCCAGCGCTCAGAGGGCTGGGCACTGGTACGCGAACAATATGATGATGGTGGCATCTCCAGCGGCACATTGGACCGCCCTGCCCTGCAGCTCCTGTTGCCCGACATAGAGGACGGCCTCGTGGATGTGGTGGTGGTCTACAAGATCGACCGCCTGTCGCGCTCACTGATGGACTTCTCGAAGCTGGTCGAAGTCTTCGACCGCAACAACGTCACTTTCGTGAGCGTCACCCAGAGCTTCAATACCACCACATCCATGAGGCGGCTCACCCTCAACATACTTTTTTCCTTTTGTGTTGTTTTTCATCGAGAGCTTCAACGCCAGAGTCCGGGACGAGTTGCTGAACCAAACGGTGTTCTCGTCCCTGAACGAGGCGCGCATCCTGCTCGAACAGTGGCGGCACGACTACAACACCCAGAGACCTCACTCAAGGCTCGGATGGCTTACGCCATCGAGTTCGCAAACCGTAGCTGCCTGAGCAAGCAATAGCCATCGGGAGCTGCGCTACCTGAGGGCTCCGCGCCCATGGCCATTGCATCAACCGCCCAACAGGGCAATCATGCCGCCGAGACCCTACCCACGGATGGATCGTAAAAGGGGCTCACACACCTCAATTCGACCGACTTGCTAAATCGCCTGGGCCCCTGTAAGTTGGTCACTCGCGCTAGTACAAGGAAACGCTCTCATGAGAAAATATATGACGACGGCTGGGCTCATTTTAGCCACCTCGGTGGCTTTCGCCGGCCCGGGGTTCGCCGATTCTCATGAAACCAAGCAGACCGTCGACCTTCTGAGTCAGGCTGTGGGTCAGCTGGGCCAACTCATGAAGCGAGATATCGTGGTGGTGGACACAAGCGAAGTGATTATTGCAGACACTGTCACGAACGAGATTGGCACCGTTTTTGAGCATGATAAGAGTGGTGAGGTGGGGCAGTCGCTCAAGGATGGCGAAATCCGATCCTTTAAAGAAGTAAGCCCAGCCTATCCAGACGGCATTACACTTCAGGTCGTTCCGATCCGAGGGCAAGACTCTAAGGTAATCGGCGCGTTGATTTTCCAACCGTAGTATCTACGGTTTGTCCGGCCCAGCCTCTGTTCACTCGTACATGTATACACTGCTAACCCAAGCAGTCGCGACGGTTCGCGTATAAGGTTTCGACACGCCTTGGCGCCACTCCACTAACCTAAGCTCCATAGCGGGCATAGTTCAGTTACATCCGCTCAGCCAGCCGCAGGCTCGAATAGAGCCAAATTGGGAGTTGCCCTCATGCCAAAGACAGGTTTCCGCGCCGTTCTGCCTGCCGCCACGCTCGCGCTTGCGGCAATGACGGGGGCCGGTTCAGCGCAGGATGTTCCCAACCTCGTCGGCACGTGGTCTGGCACGATTACCGGCGGCGCACGCCTTGGTACGCTGACCTATGATCCGGCGGAGAAGGATCCCGTCTTCGCTGACCGCACGAAGGAATGGTTGCTGACCATCGAAAAGCAGGATGGCTCGGGGCTGATCGGCACCTGGGGGCGTGAGACGCGCACCGAGAAACTGGTCGGCGCCATCCGCCGGGACAATGTGACGGTGATCTTCGCCGATGATGACAATATCTTTGATGGCCGCCTGCTGTCAGCCACTGAAATGGAATTGTGCGCCCTCGAGGCGGGCGACGCAACGATCGCCGTCTGCTTTCTGATGAAGCGGAAATAGGACCTTCCCCGCAAACACGACCTATCACAGCCCCTGCTCCCACCTGTTGAAGATTGGGACTACACACATAGGGGCAGGCCAAGCCCCCTTGCAGCCCTGCCCTCGCTCCGCCATTCTCAGTCTCGTGGCGGGCGTAGTTCAGTGGAAGAGCGGCAGCCTCCCAACAGGTCGCGCTCAATCAAAATGGCCGACACTTGCCGCCTGGTGGCGCTAACCCATTGACTTCAGGCCATTAAGTCCGGTCGAATCAAAACAAAATGGAAAAATCAAAAGCAGAAAAACGCTCGAAAACCGGGCGGCGGCGGCGGCGCATATCTCTGGTTGAAAATGGGGCTCCTACCCGCCCCCACCCCTCACGGCGGACGCGCCCTGCGCGGGGCACCACGAAGCCCTCCACCGCTCAGCATCAGCGCAATCAATCGCGACGCTTCCGTCAGGACGCGCGGGTGCTGATCGGTCCAGGCGGCATAGGCTTCATCGCGCAGCATCTCCTTCGGCACGGACGGACCCCACAGCTGCTCGATGGGGAACCGCGCCTTGCCGGTGCGCTTGAACACGCCACCACCGTAACGCTTCACCACGAAGGCGGAACGGAAGCTCTGCGCCTTGCCCCAGATCTTTGCGCGCACGCCGTAGGAGAACTGCTTCGCGCCGAAGAACGACAGCGGCAGATGTCGGCCGGTGCCAGAGGTCACCGTGGCCATGCTGTTACGCGTTGCAGAGGTGAATCGCATCGCAGCATTAACTGCCCCGCGTGGGATGGACGATTGCTGTGCAAGCGAGCGGCGCAGCTGCGTGAAGGACTTGCGGCCTTCCTTGTTAAGCGCCATCGAGAAGGCACGGCGGGCTTCGCCCTCTCCGAGACGGGCGCACGCCGCTTCGAAGCGGATCCTGACATCATCGGTCTCGAGGAAGCGCACCTGCATCGCCACCCTCTCAAACGAAAAGCGCCCGGACAAAGCATTTCCGGGCGCATTTCTGATGTTCCAATAATAGAACTTCTAGCCGCGTCGCACGACGCCGTCAAGAGTATTCTTCAAATAAGTATACGTTTATTGATATAAGTTGGTTTCCAGCATCTCTTGCCCAGCACTTGGCCATTACAAAATCATTCTAAAGGCTAGAGATGAACTCGCGCACTTCGTCTGCAATCCAATTTCGGAATGCACGGACTTTGGGATGGTTCTGGTTGCCCATGCGATAGAGCAGATCGTAGCCCCACTCCACCTCGAGCTTGTGCCGAGGGAACAGCGAGACAAGTCGGCCCTCTGCCAGATCATGGGCAACGAGAACGCTGCGACCCAATGCGACCCCTTCTCCGCGTATAGCGGCCTCGATTGACATGCTGCCATGGCTGAAACCTGGTCCTCTGTCACCAGGGTAGTGCAAGGCCATCACGGCAAACCAGCGCTCCCATGTCGTGGTCATTCCGATCTCGTGGATGAGTTGGCACCTGGCAAGATCTGCAGGAGTCCGAATACCGCCCATACGCTCACGATAATCAGGTGAACAGACAGGTGAAACGGTCTCGTTCATGATCCGCTCAGCTGCAGCCATCGGATAATAGCCGATGCCATAGCGCAACGCGACATCGACCGGCCCTTCTGAGAAGTCGACATGGGCATCTGTGACCTGGAGGTGGACGTCGTAATCGGGATATCTGGACATCAACCTGTGCAACCGGGGTGTAAGCCACTTGCTGGCAAATGACACGCCCGAGCTGACAACCAAGCGCGTCGTGTCGTTCCGACGCCGTAAAGCTTCTGCTTCGCGGCCAAGTTCGGTGAGCAAACGTGTCACGGCACCGAAGAAGGCACTGCCGGCCTCAGTCAGTTCCAGCTTGCGGGTTAAGCGGCGGAAGAGCTGCACGCCCAGATCGTCCTCGAGCGCCTTGATCTGCCGGCTGACGGCGCCGTGAGTGAGGTTCAGCTCCTCCGCCGCCAGCGTCATGGACAGACGTCGGCCAGTCGCCTCGAAGGCGCGCAGGGTCTGAAGTGGCGGAAGTGGGTCGGGCATGCGAAGTATGCGTGATACTGCTTCACAGATCCTGTGAGGATTGATCGATTGTCAGGGGCGTTTGAACTTGTCTACCTATGACACAGGCGCACTCTTGCGCCAACCACCTATGCGAAATCGAGCTATGTCCCTATCTCCTGCCCAATCTCTCTCGCCCCGGAACCTGGGGGCTATGCTGTTACTCGCCGTTATGTGGGGCCTTTCAATCCCCATTACTAAAGTCGGCCTCGAAACAATCCCGCCCCTGACGCTTACAGCCCTTCGTTTCCTGGTTGCCGTGCCCTTGCTGTTTCTCATGGCCTCCCGAAACCTCCGCCTTCCCCGGGAGTCTGTCCCCAGCATCATCGGCCTGGGCGTGATGGGCATCATCCTTGGCAACGTGGCGCAGTCCTTCGGCGTGAAGGGTACATCGGCATCGGTCGCCACGATCCTGTCCGCCACGATCCCAATTTTCATCGTGATCTTCGCAGCCATACGCCTCAAGCAGCGGGTAACAGGCAGACAGTGGTTCGGACTGCTCGCGGCATTTGCAGGCATCGCGCTGGTGTCTCTTGAGGGCGATCCGGCCATGAGTGTCGTCGGGCAAAATACCCTGGGCGGGGTTGCCTGGATGCTCGTCTCGGCCGTGGCGATCGCCTACTACTACATCTGGAGCGCTGAACTGGTGGAGAAATATGGCACGCTCCCTGTCGTCGCATGGAATTGCCTTGTCGGATTGATCGTGATCCTTCCTATCTCCGGCTGGGAACTCTCCTACACTCCGGTGGCGATCACCATGAAGTCTGTCTGGGCAACCATCTACCTTGGCGTTATGGTCTCGGTCGCAGGCCTCCTGCTGTGGCTGCACCTGTTAAAGGTTCTTCCGGCACGCGTCGCGGCAAGTGTTCAGTACCTCCAGCCCATCATTGGCATCGGGGCATCAGCCCTGATCTTTGGCGACAAGCTCGGCACGATGTTCGCAGCAGGTGTCGTGCTGATCCTGGGAGGACTTGCACTCGCAGCAGCCAGCAAGAAGCCTGACACCAAGGATGCACTGGAACGAGCCTGATCCCGCCAGCACTGGAAGAAAGATTATGCAGTTCGACACATGGTTTCTATTCTTCCTGACAGGCATTGGCATGGCGCTGACGCCGGGGCCGAATGGGCTTCTCGCTCTCACCCATGGCGCCATGCATGGGCGGCGCATGGCGATCTGGACTATTGCGGGAGGCGTGGTTGGTCTGACTGCACTGATGGCGCTCTGCATGTTCGGCGTCGGTGCCCTGGTGGAAACATCGATTGGATGGTTCACTGCTCTCAAGTTCATCGGCGGCGCCTACCTGGTCTGGCTGGGGATACAGGTCTGGCGCGCTCCGCCAATCAAGGTAGCAGTGGCACAAGAAGATACGAAACCAAGAGGGCTTCACCTTTTTCGGACCGGTTTCTTTACGGCGGCAACCAATCCCAAGGGCCTTCTATTCTTCACGGCCCTGTTACCCCAGTTCATCGATCCGCAGCGCAGCGTCGCGCTCCAGTTCGTGATTATTGCCGTCACCTACGCCGTGGTGGAGTTCGTCGTGGAATACGTCTTCGCTGCGGCGGCCAACCGGGTGAGTGGATGGCTGGCCAAGATCGGGAAGCGCTTCAATCAGGTCTGTGGCGGAATATTCATCGCTGTGGGCGTTGCGATGCCGCTTCGTTAGTACGAGCAGCGGCGCTTTAGCTCAAGCCCTCCTCGTGCGTCTTACGCGCTGGGCTAATTTGGACCGCTCGTCCAACCGCGTCGTGCGCCCACTTGATCCCCGAGGTCAGCGCTGGTCGTTTGCTGCCAGCAGAAATGGGACGAAAGGGAGTTTCTCGTCCCCGCTCTTGTTAACCCTCAAGAAGTGTCGTGACGTGGTCAGGTCCAGCCGGTACGATGCCTAAGGGGTTGAGCGATCTGATCGAGTAGTAGCCGGCCTTGATATGGGCGAGATCAACTGTATCCCTCACCCCAGGGAGACGGAGCACGCGTTCCATATAGGCCGAGAGATAGGGATAATCTGCGATTAGCCTGCGGTTGGTCTTGAACAGGCCATGATAGGCGGCATCGAAGCGGATCAGCGTAACAAACAGCCGGATGTCGGCTTCCGTGAACATTTCGCCGAAAAGATACTGTCCGGTGAGCCTTGCTTCGAGTCGATCGAGCATTTGGAAGACGCCTGCTTCCGCTTCATCATAGGCAGCCTGGGTAGTTGCGAAGCCCGCCTTGTACACGCCGTTGTTCAGCAGGTCGTAGATCTCGGTATTGAGCACGTCGATTTCGGATCTGAGATCCGCGGGGTAGAGGTCGGGCTTGTCCGGCGCAAGGCGGGCAAAGGCGCTGTTGAACATCCGCAGGATATCGGCACTCTCATTGCTCACGATTGTGCCGGTTTTCTCGTCCCACAGAACGGGCACAGTTGCCCGGCCGGTATAGCTGCCGTCGGCACGGGTGTAGAGCTCGTGGAGATATCGCGACCCAAAAAGAGGATCTTCATTTGCACCGGGAAAGCCGCCAAACTGCCAGCCCTCGCCGGTCAGAACCGGGTTCACCACGGTCACAGCAATCAGGTCTTCGAGTCCCTTCAGCTTGCGGGCGATGAGCGTACGCGATGCCCAAGGGCAGATCAGCGCGACATAAAGCCGGTAGCGCCCAGTCTCGGCGGAAAATCCGCCTGTACCCGTTGGACCTGAGCTGCCGTCAGGCGTGATCCAGTTACGGAAGGATGACACCTGTCGTACGAAACGGCCACGCTCGTCCTTTGCCTGCACAGGCTGCCAGTCCGCTGTCCATTTGCCGTTTACCAGCATGTGGTTCTCCCTTGGAAGGATCGCCGCGCCTGTTCAGGGCGCGGCAAATCTCTGAGTGGTCAGGCCCGCCGCGCGGGGAACAGTGCGTAGGGACCGTCGCCGAGAAGGGCGACTGAGGCCTGCACGATCGCCCACATCAAGGGATATTCCCAGCCGCCGTTGGGGTTGGACCAGTTGAAGCCGAAGCCGCCATGGCCGAACCATGCTGCACCCAGCAACACGGGCACTAGCGCCAGGGACACAAGACGCACCCTGATTCCGAGAATGAGTGCGATCCCGCCGAGAATCTCTACGATCAGGGTAAAATAGCCGAGCGCACCGGGCAGACCGATAGACTGAAAGTAACCGGCAGTGCCGGCCGGCGTGAACACCAAAAGCTTGATGAGGCCATGAACGAGGAACAGGGTTCCGGTCGTCAGGCGCAGGGCGAGCGTGGCATAGGGTACGAGCGTGTCGCGGTCGTTCATGGGTGTTCTCCGTGTTGGTGTGTTCGTGCGAGCGATATGCACTCCAAACGACATCGACAAAACGGCGATTATGGCGTAATACTTTCTCTGATTTGTTCTCAATGGAGCAGCAAATGGACTTCGTCGATGGCATCCGGGTTTTCGTCGCCGCCGTCGAGACCGGTTCCTTTTCTGGGGCTGCGTCCCGTCTCGGCATCTCCCCCAAACTTGCCTCCAAATACATGGGAGAACTGGAAGAACGTCTCGGAACGCGTTTGCTTCAGCGCACCACGCGCCGCCTGGGGATGACTGCGGCGGGCGAACGCCTTCTGGCCCGGGCGCCAGACTGGCTCGCCGAACTCGACGAAATGGTAGGCGACCTGAGAGAGACGGGGCGCGGCCTGTCAGGGACTTTAAGGGTCTCCGCGCCAGTCACCTTCGGCGAGACACTGGTCCGCCCCCTGCTCCTTCGCTTCCGCGCACTTCATCCGGATCTGACGATCGATCTACGTCTGTCCGACCGCTTCGTCGACCTTGCAACCGAGGGGGTGGACGTCGCGATCAGGATGGGCCGTCTCGAAGATTCCGCGCTGATCGCACGCAAGCTGGGCACCGGCAGGCTCCTGCTCGTGGCCGCTCCGGACTATCTCGACCGCAGCGGCCGGCCAGAGAGCCTGTCCGACCTCACGCACCATGTCTGCATCCGCGACACCAACATGCGCGGCGACGGTGCATGGCCGTTGAGCCTTGGCGACGCCGCGCACCGCATCTGTGTCTCGGGACCTTTCCTGGTCAACAGTGCGCGTGTGACCCGCGATCTCGCGGTCGAAGGTGCCGGCATTGCGCTCTGCCCAGACTACATCGTCCGGGACGATCTCGCCTCCGGCCAGCTCGAGCATGTGCTGCCAGAGGCGCGCGGACCGCAACTCGACATTCATGCGGTTCACCTTGCTCAGCGCCGTCTCGCCCGGAGGACCCGGGCATTCCTCGATTACATCGCCGCGCAGCTTCCTGCAGAAATGGCGCTCACCTGAAGCGCGATTACCGCTGGCGACCTACCTGGCTCCTGGGACGACGCCACAGCGGATATCGCGTTTCTCTTCAACCATGCTAGACAACGATGATGCTGCAGCAACTCATCCTCGTCCTCGACTGGTTCGGACTGTGCGTCTTTGCCGTCACAGGCTCCCTCGTCGCCTCGAGAAAAGAGATGGATATCGTTGGCTTCGCCCTTCTCGGCAGCGTGACGGGCATCGGCGGCGGCACCGTAAGGGATGTACTGCTCGGGGTGGAGCCCGTCTTCTGGGTGAGGCAGCCAGCCTACCTCGTCACCTGCGTGGCAGTTTCCAGCGTGATGTTCTTCCTCGCGCACATACCCCAGTCGCGGGAGCGAATGCTTCTCTGGTTCGATGCCGTCGGCCTTGCCCTTTTTTCCGTCACAGGCACGGTCAGCGCTCTCACCACGGGCGCTGGTCCCGTGATCGCCATTGCCATGGGCGTGGCAACCGCAACATTCGGCGGCATCATCCGCGACATCCTAGGCGGCGAAAGCCCCATCATTCTCAAGCAGGAAATCTATATCACGGCGGCACTTCTCGGCGCCACAGTGTTCGTGAGCCTCACCTGGCTTGGCCTATCAGCAGATCCGTCGGCCGCGCTGGCCTTCCTCGCTGCCTTCTCGTTGCGAGCCGCCGCGCTTCACTGGAATCTCTCCCTGCCTCGCTATCGCGCACTGCCCCGGAAGACTCAGGATTGAGAGCATCCGGGAGAGGCGGTTGCTCAACCTCTCCCGGAAAGCGCATTGTTCACCTGAGTGACACTCAATGGACCAGTTTCAGAGTCTGAACACCCTCACCAGGGCGTTCAGCGCCACCCGCAGGTTGCCGATGTCCACCTCCGGCCAGTGCATTGCATCCTCGTCAGTGCATATCACGCGATAGACCAACAGCGTCGGGCGTCGCCCTGACGACATGCGATGCTCGCGGTCGCAAGCATCCAGCACGTTTGTCGCATCGTTGAACCGGCGCTTCAGCTTCTCGATCACCTCCAGAACAGGCTCGCTGGGGCTGGCGCCAAAGATCCCCTCGTTGATCAGCAACCCAGCTACAGAGCGCGGGCTGGGAGACGGCAGGCCGACCATCACATGGTGGTCGCGATAGAGCTGCCCGAAGGCAACGCCTGCCTGGTACTGTGTCTCGCTGATGAGTTCACGGAAGGCCAGACGGCCGAGGGCCGTCCCAAGACGCTCGTCCTTCGCCTGCTTGGCCGAGACACCGAAGTGCCGGCGGCGGGCATCGATGGCCACGCTCATGGCGTCCTTCTCCAGTTCGTGTCGGGTGCGTTTGCCACAGGGGTAACGCTTACCGGTCTTGCGCTTGCGTCCAGTAGCCATGGTTCAATGTCCTTCCGTATTAGAGATCTGGGTCAGTTCGCGCAGCAGGGCGGCGTAGCCGCAGACATCGACTGCCGAGTCTTCATGGGTGGAGTCGTGGGCGAGGCGTGCCAACTTCAGGTCAAGGAGGCAGAGGACGACCTGCGCCGGGGTGATTTCCCGACCGAGCGTGACCGACCACCTCTTGGCAATGGCCGCCATGTTGCCGCCGGCATGGCCGTACTGGGTGCTCCGCTCGGCGATGACGTTGGCGACATGCTTGAGGAACTTCTCGGCAGCGCGGTTCATGCGACACCGCCATTCGTCTCGAGCGCCCAGAGCAGGATGGCGATGGCATCCGCCTCGTTGTCGTCCGCCGGCTCGAAGCCGCGTTCCCGGACGGCAGAGATCATCGCCGCCTTGTCGGCATTGCCCTTTCCCGTGGCGAAGCGCTTGATGGTGCCGACTGGGACCCCTTGGTAGGCGACACCCTTCTGCTCGCACCAGCTGGTCAGCGCTGCCAGGAAGCCTCCATAGATGTGGGCAGCATCCGTACCGATGTGCCGGCGTACCTCCTCGAAGTACACGGCATCGACGCCGCCGGTGACGTCGAGCGTCTGGTCGAGCCACTTCCCGAAGCGGAGGTAGCGCATGCCGCCGCCCTCGTAGCGGCTGGGACGGAACTCGGCAGTGCCGTGCAAGATCCGGCAGCGGGCAGTGCGAACCGCCCATCCTGTGGTGCTGCCGAGATCGAGGGCGAGGATGGAGGTGATGACCGGGCCGGGGGGTGCCACGGGCGCAGGCAGGGCTGCGGCTACCATCATGATGGTCTCCTTGAATGAGATCGATTGGCGATGAAGGAAGGTGGCTAGGCGCCACCCGACGGTTACTTCGGAAGTAACTCAGGGCGGCCGCGGGAGATGGACCGGGGTCATTCCATCACCTCCCGCAGCCATGCCCGGATAGACTTCTGCTCGGGGAGCGTCGGGGAGGTGGCCAAGCTAACCTCCCCGGCATCCTCCCCGCCACAAACCACTGAATTCTTAAGCCTTGGGGAGGTTGGGGAGGAAGGGGAGGTTTTTCCGGTACTTTCTATATGTGTCGTGCGCGCGCGCGCGTGCGTTAGTGTTGAAACAACCTCCCCAACCTCCCCACCCTCCCCGGAGCCTTCAATTTCAAGGGGTTGAATCGGGGAGGTTTGATTTTCGAACCTCCCCTCAAGGTCACCAACCTCCCCCCTCACGCCATGATTTTGACGGGAAACAACCTCCCCACCCTCCCCGGCGATGGCGAGGCGCCATTGCATGGCCTGGTGCGAGAGACCGGCCGCCTCGAGACGCAGGTGCCGGTCGGCCACTGCAAAGACCCGGTCACGCATTTTGGCGAGGGCTTTACCGAGGCGCGTACGCTGGGACTGATCGCTGCCACTGCCGAGTGAGAGTGGAGGTTCACTGGTAATGGCGATCGGGTGGAGATCGCCCGCCTTCACTTCTGCGGTGCCATAGCGGTACCACCAGCGCGTCACGAAGGCGGCCCAGGCGCTCCCCTCGGAATCCGATGCCGCCATCATCTCGTCGAGGTTGCCGAGGAAGCCTTCGATGCCGGCGACATCCAGAATGCCACCGATCGTGCCGGCCCAGTTCTCATATGAGCCGATGGTCTTCTGCCCACGTGGACGTCCAGCGGCAATCCAAGCCTGACACAATGTGAGGCAGGCGGCAACGAGCCGGGCCCGGTTGGCGCGCACCCAGCTCATCAGATCAGGATGGCGGAAGCTCCCACGCTGCCAGGGACGCTCGACATGCGCATCGAGCCTGATGCGCACGAGACGGCGCGCCATCTCGTTCGAGAATTCGGGATTGTTGCCGGTGGCGATCCAGACGCAGCGGATGGGCAGCCGCGCCATCTCGGATGCCCCCAGGATACGGTCCTCCCAGAAGGGCGCTGTCAGCGCCGCGGCGACGGCCGAGCTGTCCAGCTTGCTGCGGAGGTTGTCGATCAGCAGGATGGAAGGCACCTGGCGCAGCTTGGCTGTGACACGCTTGCGCCACTCCTCGTCGTCGCGGCCCTCGGTCATGACGCTTGCCCCGCTCCCGGTGAGAATGGTGGCGATCGAGTCGACCATGAGGGTGGCGCCCGTGCCCGGTGTCGGCTTCTCGATGAGATGGAGCGGAGTTGGCCCATCGATCATCGAACGCACAAACCCTAGGAGCAGTAACGCCACGGCATGAGCCATCTCGGAGGGGGAGACGAAGGGGAAGTCTTCCAGCAGGTCCTCGCAGATAAGAGCTCGGGCCTCGGCAATCTGCTGCTGCGTCGGACGCTCCGGAACAGCAGCAACAGTAAAGCCGGGCGCAGGCTGGTAGAGCAGACGCGCATCGGGATGATAGCCGGGGCTGGTGAGCAGCTTGCCGTTCCGGCCGAATACCGGCGTGTTGACGATGCCGAGGAGCACCGGAAGACCTGGATCAGGCGTCGCCAGCACCGACTTGACCACTGCGAGCGGTGGCGGCGCCGGCACGATCTCGCCTTTGCTGTTGGCGCGCACCCAGGTCGCAAGCCTTGCCAACATATGGCGGAGCCGGTCCTCGTTCAGGGCTGCAGCGACCGGGCGCCCCTCATCGTCCGGCACGACCCAAGTAGGCTGGCCGGCATAGCGGAAGAGCCAGGGCGTCCGGTTCGAGGTGAGCAGCAGGGACCACACCCGCTCGACGGCACGCGCGAGATCGCCTTCGTCGGCCCGAAGCACCGGCGGGTTCGCCGTGGCAGTGAGGAAATTGAGCGGCCGATGCTGACCGATCTCCGCTGGCGCCTCATCTTCCTTCGGCAAGGCCGCAGTGATCGCTGCCATCACCGCACCGGCACCCGATGCCGTCAGCAGGTCGTTGAAGTCCTGCCCAACCTCCGGCGGGAACGCGATGACCACTTCCCTGCCCTCGAGCCTCAGCCGCCGCTCAGCCGTCTCCGCAGCGCGAAGCCCCGCACTCGAAGCGTCATTGTCGCCAAGAACGATGACGCGCTTCACATCGGCCGGCAGCTGCACCTGCTCCAGTCCCGAGGTGGAAAGGGTCGCCCAGACAGGCAGACCAGGACACGCCGTCATCACTGCGAGACCGGTCTCGATCCCTTCGCAGATGCCGAGGGCGCCATCGGGCGTATGGGGAGCGAGTCGAACAGCGCCACCAGCGACCCGACCCAACATCATGCGGGGCTTGGGGATCGATGCCTTGGAGACCTTCCTCTCGGAGCCCTCGGTTAGCCAGGTCCGGTGGAGGCCGACAACTTCACCGGTGCGGTCCCGGACCATTCCCACCATCGCGGGAAAGCCAGCCTTGACCTCCCAATGCGTGAGATCCGGGTGAAACTGGAGATCCGCTCCGGTCGGCACGCTGAGGCCGCGGCCAACAAGGTAGCGCTCCGCAGATGAGCCCGCGAGAGACTGAAGCCCCGACATGATGTGAGCCATCTCCTGCGCGGAATCGCGTTTTGCGGGCTGCGGTGCGGCAGGTGCACGCCACTGAGGTGCCTCTCCGTTGACGCCGGCGATGTCCGAGGCCCCTGCCAGCAAGGCCGCGCCATCGAGACCAGTGGCGTGAGCAATCGTGTTGATGGGACCGCCGCCCTGATCGCCATCGAAGTCGTGCCAGTCGCCTGCATGCGTGCCTTTGAGTGCGATGACGCATGATCCGCTGCGCCGTGGACCTGCCCCCCTGATGTTGGCCAGACGCCATTCGTCACCTGCGCGGCGGCCATTCGGAAACAGCCGCGGCACCCAGTTCTCCGCCGTTTCCCGGAGACGGCGCGCGATCAGATCGATGTCGTAGGACCGTCCACTGCGGGGCGGCTCGACATCATTGAAATCCAGCATCTCTGCCACCCTCAGCCATCCTTCCAGCAGCGCTCGGAGAAGGCGCAGAAGCGGCAGGTGTGGAAGTCGGAGCTCGCGGCGATACGTGGCGGCAGGTCATTGGCTTCCGCCGCCCTGATGATGTCGGCTGCACGATCGGAGAGCGTCTGTGCCACATGCGGCACGAACGGTACGCGCTCGTGGTGAAGCTCCTGGGTGTCCTTGTTGAGGCAGGTGAAGAGCGCCACCTCGAGATCCATGTAGGCCATGTAGAGCTGAAGCTGGGCGTAGTAGACCGGCTTCGAGACCTCGACGCCACGCCTGACGACATCGCCCCAGGACTTCGCCTTGAGCGCCTTATGCTCCCAGAGTGCAGGCCAGGTGATGCCAACATCGGGCCCACCGACGATCACGCCGTCGATGTGACCCTTGATGCGACCTCCCGCCGTCTCGAAGCCGAACTGCCCACCGTCGCGGCGCTGGGTGAGGAGTTCGAAGCCGGCCGCCTTCATCCAGTGGATCGACAGGTCCTCGAAGGTATGCCCCGCGGCGAAGATACGGAGCGTCTGCCCGGAGAAGCCTTTGTCGGGGTCCTCCGGCGTGTGGGTGTATTCGTAGACGAGACGCCGGCTGCAGGCCTCCCCGATCCGGCTGGCGCCCAGATAGCTGCGCTTCGGCTGCGCCTGATTCTGCGCGATGAGCGCCCGATCGATTTGCTGGTTGACGCGAGCGCTCAGCGGCTGCGTCGTTGCGGCATAGCTCGATCCGGAGCCGTGATTGAGGTCGAGGATCATGGAAACCTCAGAAGGGTACGTCGCCCAGGGCGGACTGGCGGAGCATGGAATCCTGGAAGCCATCGACGCAGGCTTCGATGATGCGGTCGATCTCGGTGGGCGGCCTGTCGAAGAACGGCGCCATGAGGTCGAGCTCGGTGAGGGTGGCCGCAAGGAAGGCGCGCGCATCCCGGATGGCGCGCCGTTCCATATCCGTCTTGTCGATCATGCCGTCATTCTCCCTGGCCAGTGCGGAGCCCTGCTCGAGGCAGCGCATCGAGCAGAAGCGGTATTGCGGGTAGCGGTCGCGGCGGAGGTCGCGGCAGAAGCCGAAGCCCTGGGCCTCGCGGCCGCAGAGGGCGCAAGGCTCTAGCGGGCCAGCAGGAAGCGATTGAGCGGCGCCGTCTCCTCCGGATTCTCCCGTACCCGGCGCGAGGCCAGGACGATGAAACGGGAGATCGCGTTGTCCGCCATGGCCTCGAGATCGCGCAGGGTGAGAGTGCGGATGGGGCGGTCGAGCCGCCCTCTTACCTCGAGCCATGCACCGATCTCCTTCGCTGCCTCACGCGTCACGTGCGCCTGCCACTCGTCCTCGGTCACGGTTGCCCTCAACTCGTGAGCCAAGCCGGGGCGGGCTTGGCAGGTGCAGCCGGTGCGGGCGCTGTGACCGCCACGGGCGCCTGTGCGGGCTGTGCCGCAGGAGCAGTGCCCATGGCGCTGCCCCAGGCGAGCTTTGCCGCCGAAGCTGCCCCTGCCGGACTGCCCTGTCCCCAAGCTGGCTTTTCGGCTTGGGGGCTCGCGGCACGAGGCTTCGAAGCGGGTGCCGCCGGCACATGCTCGCCGCTCATCACCTTCTGCCACTCGGGCGCGGTCGGCAGCACCACCTGGGCGAGCCGGTTCTGGTCGCGGTAGCTGGCGTTGCGGCTGGGTTCGATTGCGACCTTGGCCACGAAGCTGATGCCATCGAGATCGGAAAGTCCCCGCAGAACGCGCTTGGCCCTGGCGTCCTCGCTCATTTCGTCAGGGTTGAGACCAAGGGCGCTGTCGATCATGGCGCGGAAGGTCGACTTCGAGATCTTCCAGCCGATCGACTGGCCTTCCTCGTCGAGCTTTCCGCCCGATACGGTGAAGGCCTGCCAGAACTTCCGGCGAGCATGCGGCCCCTCAAGTACCGTGAACTCGGCATCGAGCGAGAGCACATCGCTGCCGGGCTGGTTTGACGCCTTGAGCAGCCCCTTGTCGAGGTCGCCTGCTCCATCGACGCCGCCTTTCCGGATGTGCATCGCCACCTTGGCATAGGTGCCGTCGGGGATGAGTTCCCCCGAAACCTGGGGCTGGGCATCGTTCATGTCATAGGTCATAGGTTCAACCTTTCCTGGGGCCGTGGATCTTGGTGAGAAGGGCGGAGAGATCGGCAGGTTCGGTGAGATCGAGCTTGCCGGAGCGGTCTTTCGCGGGCACGCCGTATGGATTGACGGTCTGGCAGACGAGCCGGCGGGTCCGCCCCTTGGCAGGGTCATGCCGCCAGCCGTCGCCGTCGGGTTCGAAGAGGCTCAGGGTGGCAACCTGGTCGACGATGCCAGGGAGTTCGCGAGCAACCTTTCCGCCCTCGAGCTGCGGCTGCCAGTTCGACCGGTTGAACTCGTCCGTCACCTGCTCGAGGATCCCGACGAAGATGGTCGTCTTCCCCTCCGCGTGCTGGAGGTGCTTCAGAAGCGTGATCACCTCGCGGGCGAGAAGCCCGTAGGCGCCCCGAACGTCGGGCTTGCCGGTCCGGTCGGAGTAAGCCTCGGGCTGCTGCTTCGACCATGCCATGGCCTGGCGCGTCAGGTCGGTGATCGAGTCGACGAAGATGTAGCGCTTGGCAGAGACCAGTTCCGCGAGGTCGGGATAGCTCTTGGCGACATGGGCATAGTGCCCCTCGGAATAGTACCCCTGCGGATCGGCAGCGGGGTTGACCCCACCGATGAGGCAGGCGAGATCACGCGCATCCTCGAAGCTACGGATCGGGATGCTATCCCCGTCCCAGTCCTGGACCGACATGAGACCTGCCTCGAAGTCGAGGCAAAGGGTCTCAGGCCCCGGCAGCGTGACCGCGAGCCTGGTCTTGCCGGCCCCGCTGGGGCCGAGGATCGTCATCGTGGTCTTGGCCATGGCGGCCGAGAGCCGCATTTCTGCGGTGACCAGACGGAGGCTCATGCGCGCCTCCCGTCAGGCGGCAGGAGATCGTAGCTCGGGCGCCCCGTCTCGACGGTGCGGGCACCGGCGAAGAGTTCCTTGAGCCGCGCCGGCCAGGCTTCGTAGGCCCGTTCCGACACCTCGAACTTCACTTTCACATAATCGGCGGGGTTCTCGCCCCAGCCGGAGCGGATCAGTTCGACGACCTCCTTGAGGCGCTGCTGGTCCCATTTGACACGCTTGGGGAGATCAGCGACGACCACAAAACCGTTGTCCTCAAAGCGGACAGTGCCGGTGTCCTTCTCCGTGGCGGCACGAGCCTGTCGGGCGCGCGGGCCATAGCGGTAGTCGAGAGCGGCATCGAGTTTTTCGTCGAGACGCTGGGCCTCCTCGAGCACCTGCTCGATCTCGGTCTTGAGGTTGGAAAGGGTCGCGGCCGGAAGAATTGCCAGTTCGCCGACGCTCATCGCTTCGACACTCGAGAAACGGGTCGCAAGATCCTGAGCCTCAAGCATGCTGCAGCCTCCGGGCTGGAGAGTTGGAAGATGTCGTCTTGCGCGTTGCAAGCAGCGCTCCGCGGGTGCGGACGGCGAGGTAGAGCCAGTCGTGGTCTCCGATTCGGCACTGCACCGGGATGACGAGCCCCATGGACTCGGTCGAGAGCACGCGGTTCGCGACGTCGCTGAGCTTGCGGCGGTCGAGGTCGGTAAGCGCGCTCACCGACGGCATGCGGTCATGGGAGAGATGGCCGCGGTAGTAGACCAGCGTCTCGCCGGGTTCGGCGTCGATCAGCCAGTCGACAAAGCCGTTCTCCTCGACGATTGCCGAGAGGGCCGGAACATGGTGACGGGGGACGTGGTCGGGGCGGGCAAGCATCGGTCAAACCTTTCTCGTTCGGCCGCAAGGCGCTTGCGGCTGCTGGAAACTCATGATGTTGGAGGGAGGCGTTTCGGGGCTTGAGCGCCCGACGTTCCTCTCTGTCTCTATAGTAGCGACCGACCCCGCGAGTTTTCCCAGGAGGTCATGGGCGGAACAGCCAGCGGCGCGGGGCGAGTTCGACCGTTACCAGGCGGTAGCGGAGTTCATGGAGACGGCGATGGAATTCGCTGGAGGAAAGCTGCGACTGACGCTGCGCCTCGGCCACATCGCCATCGGTCTCCCGGATGGTATGGGCGATGTGGGCATAATCTTCGGGGAGCTTGCCGAGAACGTCGTTGAGGGCGATTGCTCCGACCAGATCGCTCTCTGATGGCATGCGCTCGTCGGGGACGGTTTCGGAGAGGCTCGGCTCGGTGCCACCCTGTTCATCGGCGCCACGAGGGGCGTCCAGGCTGACGGTCTGCCGCTCCCAACCCGATACGATGCGATCCGCGATCACCTGGGCCGCCTGGCGACCAATGCGGATGGCAAAGGCGACATTGCTGCCGCGACTGTCATCGAAATAGTGCCAGCGCTCGATCAGCATGATGAGAATGTCCTGTTCCGCGTCCTCCTGTTCCGAAGAAGACAGGCGAAGCGAGCGTGCCAGCCGCCGCGACTGCGCGGCCGCCGTCGCCATCATGACCTCAAGATCGCGCCGGCTGATGTCCCGGGAGGCAGTGCTTCGCTTCGTGGCCGTATTCGACAAGTCCGCCTCCCGCGGGTGGTGTGATTGCGCAATCGCGCAAACGTGCAAACGCACGTCTGCCATCGGCGGCCCGAAGACCGCGGTGAGGGTTCAGTTCGTTCAGTGGTTCAGGAGGTCAGCTGGCGTGAGCCTTGAACTGCCGGTAGACCGACACCGCCACCGAAATATCGTCCTGCATGTCGGGCGGTAGTCGCTGCGCCTCGATGAAGGCCCGGTCGGTTCCGAGCCCCAGCCTCTTGCAGGCCGAGATGATCAGCTGATCCTTGGGCGCCTTCTCGAGCCCCCGCTCGATTCGCGACCAGTAGGCCGGCGAGATGTTGATGTCCCGGGCGAAGTCGATGAGCATGATGTTGGCTTCCTCGCGCTTGGCGCGGATCCAGGTTCCAAAGGCCATGGTCTGTCCTCCAGACTTCTCAGTGAAACGTCACAGGTCGAGGCGTGCGCAGCAGGTCGTAACGCGCAAGCCGGACGCGGATGAAGTCGGGCGACACCCCGTAAAGCTCACCCAGTTCGAACAGCAACTCCGAAGCGGCATCGGGCTCAAGCGACCGGCCATCGACAGCCGGAGCGCCGAGGATGACCTGGGAGGGCCTGTCCGACATCTGCAGACGATTGCGCTTGGCAAGACGCAGCCAGTCCACCCGGATGAGGGCGGCGGGTACCAGCAGTCCTCCCATGAACTCGTTCGCCCTTACTTCCATGGGGTTCCACTGAGCGCTCGGGCCGGGTGCGATCTCGGATGCGACCTGCACGAAGGCGTCGCCACGGACGGCGAGCCAGGCCGGCGCGTCGAAGATCACGTGGCCCAGTTCATGGGCAATTGTCGAGCGCAGCAGGTTTTCCGAGGAGTTGAGCCGGGGGCCGTTGATCGACACGAGCACATGGAGCGGCGTGGCATCGTGGTACTCGGTGACACCAAGCACCTCCTCCTCCCGTGCGTTCCGGACGTCATGGTCGAAGTCCCAGATGGCACTGTAGCGGATTCCGTTCACCTCGAACCGCCCAGCGCGCTCCTCCACACCGGCAAGCTCCAGGCGCCGCTTCAGGGGATCCCCCAACTGCGCCCGGACCTGCTGGGCGACGCCCCAGATCTCCCGGTTGGTCAGCTGAACGGGCTCGTAGGTCAGGGCCGAATGGCGAAAGCAGGCGGAGATTCGGGACATTGAACGCATCCTCTCACAATCATTTGTTCGCTATTTGTTCCATATGTAGTCGTTCCTGTCCATAGGAATTTTTGCGAACGCGCAATTGCGCACAGGGAGGGTTCTCTCCTGTGGAAATCCGGGGCAAACAGCCCTTTCGCGCCGTAGAACGTGACGGGCATTATTATTTTGCCATCAGGTCATGATAACCGGGCATCTTGAACATCAAACCTGCTGCGGATCGCTACGCGCCCACCCCGGCACGAACGAGTTGAATAACAAATGGATCGAGAGAGCCAAATGTGGTTTCCAGGTGTGCCTCTCGCACTGGGAGCCGCCATTCTTTTTGGCGCATCAACGCCCTTCTCCAAACTCCTCCTGGGATCCGTCAACCCATGGCTGCTTGCCGGCATCCTTTACCTGGGAGCAGGCATCGGACTGTCGCTCTTCCTCCTGGTGCGCCATACAGCTGTCGAAGAAACAGCAGAATCGCCGCTTCGGCTGGCCGATCTTCCCTGGCTGGCCGCCGTGGTGGCGGCAGGCGGCATTGCCGGCCCCGTGCTCCTGATGTTCGGTCTTTCGTCAACCGACGCCTCCTCTGCCTCGCTCCTCCTCAACCTCGAAGGCGTCGCCACCATGGCGATTGCCTGGCTGGTGTTCCGGGAGAATGTTGACCGCCGCCTGCTCGTGGGGGCTGCCGCCATTCTGGCGGGTGCCGTGTTGCTGTCATGGAGCGGCGAGGGTCTTACGCTCAGTTGGGGCAGCCTGCTCATTGCCGGGGCCTGCCTTGCCTGGGGCATCGACAACAACCTGACGCGCAAGATATCGGCTTCCGACCCTGTTCAGATCGCCGCGATCAAGGGCCTCGTGGCCGGTGCCGTGAACACCGGGCTCGCCGTGTATCTTGGGGCTCCCATGGTGTCTCCTGCCGTGGCGGCCTCGGGCGCCGTCGTCGGGTTCTTCGGCATCGGCGTCAGTCTTGTCTTCTTCATGCTGGGCCTGCGTCACCTTGGCACCGCCCGCACCGGGGCGTACTTCTCTCTCGCGCCCTTCATCGGCGCCTTGCTCTCGATCCTGATGCTGGGCGACACGCTCACAATTGGGTTGAGCGTCGCGGGGCTGCTGATGGCCATCGGCCTGTGGCTGCACCTCTCCGAGCGTCACGAACATGAACATGAGCACGAAGAGATCGAGCACGAACACCGCCATGTGCATGATGCCCACCACCAGCATGCCCACGATGGACCCGTGACCGAGCCCCACAGCCACCTGCACCGCCACAGGCCGCTCCGCCACAAGCACCCGCATTACCCCGACCTGCACCACCGGCACGGCCACAGCCACGGATGATCGAGGTCCTCTACGAGGTGCAGCGGGCGATCCGCGGCTCGCTGACGGGGGCAGTTGAAGGCTTCGCGCAGGGCCATGACTGGGGCGTGCTCGCCGCCATGATGCCGCTCGGCGTCGTGTTCGGAGCCGCCCATGCCATGACGCCCGGCCACAGCAAATCAATCCTCGCCACCTATGTGCTGGGTTCGGGCATGCGGCCCCTGCGGGCCGTGCTGAGCTCACTGGTGCTGGCGGCGACCCACATCACGACGGCCGTGCTGCTGGCCGTCATCGCCAACACGCTGGTCACCCGCACGCTGGTGGGCGCGGGCCGTGCCCCGGCGCTCGAGAATTTCAGCCGCTACATGCTGGTGGCCATCGGCCTGTGGCTGGTCTTTCGCGCCTGGCGCGCCAAGCCCCATGTCCATGGCGAGGGCTACATGGCAGGCTTCATCGCCGGGCTGGTGCCTTGCCCGCTCACGCTCTTCGTGATGACGCTGGCGGTCTCCCGCGGCGTGCCAGAGGCGGGTCTCGCCTTTGCCGTCGCCATGTTCCTCGGGGTTGCCGCGGTTCTCGTCACGATTGCCGCGACCGTCGCCTTCGCCCGCAGCTGGTCGGAGGGCTGGATCGGGCGGCACGGGGCCAAGCTCGCAGTGGCCAGCCGCTGGCTCGACACGCTGGCCGGCATGGCGCTGATCGCCATCGCGCTCCACGAGCTTGCCCGCTAGGCCATTCACAATTCTGCCGGAAAGGTCCGTTTAACCCAGCCTCACGTACAGAGGGGACATGACGACAGCTAAGTCAGGGTCATCGGGCAGGACGGTGCGCGAGTGCGAAGGTATTTTCGCGGTCGCCGGCTTTGCTTTGTGGGTCCTTCTCTGCGGCCTTGTGCAGTTCCTCGGTGCTCTGATGCCGCGCAAGCTGATCGTCTCAGCGCTTGCGGCAGGACTGATCCTGGCGCCCCTACCCGCGGCTTTCGGCCATGACGGGGTTGAAATCCTCGCGCAGACAGCGCTGGACGATGCCGAACACGGCCACAGCCATGATGATGGCGAGACCGATCACAGTTCCGCCAGCCACGGCCATAGCGGCCATGACCCGGCTGATCATTCCCACCAGTTCGCCTTCCTCGCCGGTTCCGCTGTCGCGGCGATGATGCCAAGGCCCCAAGGCTGGCCATCGCTTGCTCATGGCAGGCCGGATCAGGCAGCCGGTTTCGGGATCGAGCGGCCGCCGAAAGGCACGATGTCGCTCTGACGTCGCTGGGCCTTCCGGGCCCGATCAACAGAAAAGCCGAGACATTGAAATGATACTGCCTCTCGACCGGGGCGGCCTCCGCCTGCATAGCGCAGGCGCAAGGCCGGTCCTGACCGTCCTGTCAACGGTCCTCTGCCTCCTCGCACTCTCCACTGCGGCTCTCGCCCACGCCGTCGCCGAAGGCGACAAGGGCTACATTCAGGAGATCACCGGGGTTAACATCCTGCCCTTCATCTACCTCGGCGCCAAGCACATGGTGACAGGGTATGACCACATCCTGTTCCTGTTCGGCGTCATCTTCTTCCTCTATAAGCTGAAGGACGTCGGGCTCTATGTGAGCCTCTTCGCGCTCGGCCACTCGACCACCATGCTGCTCGGTGTGTACTTCAACATCGGCATCAACAGCTACCTGATCGACGCCATCATCGGGCTCTCCGTCGTCTACAAGGCGATGGACAATCTGGGCGCCTTCCAGAGCTGGTTCGGGGTCCAGCCGAACACCAAGGCAGCGACCATCATCTTCGGCTTCTGCCACGGCTTTGGCTTGTCCTCGAAGATCATCGAATACAACATCTCACCCGACGGCCTGGTGCCCAACCTCCTTGCCTTCAACGTCGGCGTGGAGATCGGCCAGCTGCTGGCCCTTTCGCTGATCCTCATCGTCATGGGCTTCTGGCGGCGGCGCGAAAGCTTCTGGCGGCATGCCTATGCCGCGAACGTCGCCATGATGGCCGCGGGCTTCGTGCTCATCGGCTACCAACTCACCGGCTATTTCGTATCCTGATCCTTGGGAGACCATTCACATGTACAATGCCAATCGCCCCAAGCTCTCTGAGCTTCCCTCGCCCGCCCGACTGCTGCGCTCGACGCTGATCGCCGCCGTCAGCGCCGCGGCCATTCTCGTTGCCGTCGTTCTGCCGTCGGAATACGGGATCGACCCAACCGGTGCTGGCCGGGTGCTCGGCCTCACCAAGATGGGTGAGATCAAGACGGAACTCGCCGCGGAGGCCGCAGCTGATCGCGCGGCCACGGAAGCTGCCGCGACCGCTCCCGCAGCGCCCGCAGCGCCAGCACCCGACCTCTCGGGCCTCTACCAGCGTATCGACACGCTGGAACTGGCCGTGCGCGACCTTACCAGCACCCTCAACGCTGCCCAAACCGCCAGCGTGACGCCATCCACAGAAGAGCAGATCGATGCCGCGGCGGAGACCGTCACAGCTCAGACAGGCTCTTCGTCTGCGACAACCGAGCAAACCGCCTCGACTGAGCCCGCACCCGCAGCAGAGCCGACCACGAACAGCCCTGCGGCGGTGTCTGCTGGCGTGGAAGAAGCCCCACCCGCGATGGAGGCTTCAGCGGAGCCTGCAGCCGAGCAGCCAAAACGGGATCAGGCGAGGTTCACCCTCAGTCCTGGCCAGGGTATCGAAATCAAGCTGGCCATGAAGAAGGGAGCGAAGGCAAACTTCATCTGGTCAACCGAAGGTGGGCCCGTCAACTTCGACACTCATGGCGACGGTGCAGGCGACCTCAAGATCAGTTACGAAAAGGGCCGCGGGGTCCAGTCAGACGAGGGCACGATCACCGCTGAGTTCGATGGCAACCACGGCTGGTTCTGGCGCAATCGGGGCAAGGAACCCGTCACGCTCACACTCAGCACGGCGGGCTATTATTCTGCCATCAAGGGCATCCCGAACTGACACCACATGGTGCGGGAGGGCAGCTCTTCGCCCTCCCGGCTTCTGTCCGGTCAACGTCCAGGTCACAGATGGATACCCTCTTCGCTTATGCGGGACTATTCGCCTCGGCCTTCCTCGCCGCGACGCTGCTGCCGGCGCAGTCGGAAGCAGTTCTTCTTGGCCTCCTGACCCTGGACCGCTACCCCGTCGTGATATTGCTGGGCGTGGCAAGCGCTGGAAACATACTCGGCTCTTGCGTCAACTATGGGCTGGGTCGCTTTCTTGCAGGCTCAGATCGTCTTGAACGGCTGGTCCCTCATTCTCGGCGCGCACGGGTAGAGCAGTGGTATCGCCGTTATGGCAAATGGTCCCTTCTGATGAGCTGGGTTCCGCTTGTTGGCGACCCGCTCACTGTTGTCGCCGGAGCACTGCGCGAACCCTTGAGGACCTTTCTGACTATTGTTTCCGTGGCGAAGGCCGGCCGCTATCTGGCGCTCATGGCATTGCATCAGGCGTGGATGGGCTGAGGGATTGAGAGCCTCTTGGGAGGTTTCACGGCATGGATCCCTACTCTAGGGCCATGACTACTCCTTTAAATCCTGACCGCATGTCGCCCTCTGAACGATTGCTCGAACTCGGTCGCATCCTCGCGGCCGGGCTCATCCGTATGAAGGCCAACAAGTCCAGTGCTTTATCTGCTGAACGTGGGAAGAGTTACGTCGACTTCCCGGCTGTGAAGAGCGGTCATGCCACCCGGAATTCAGGAGGCACGACATGATGAACGACCCCGTACTCGCCCGGCTTACGGCGCTGAAGAGCACTCCCACGCCCGAGCTCAGGGAACAATGGCGGGTGCTGTTCGACAAGGAACCGCCGCTGTTCAACCGGCAGTACATTGAGAGCCGCCTCGCCTACCGGATTCAGGAATTGGCCTATGGTGGCCTGAAGCCTGAGACAGTGCGGCGGCTGGAGAAGCTGGGAGAGGAACTGGACGGCGGCAGAAAGGCCAAACGGCGAACACGAGCCGACAGCAGGCCAATATCTGGCACCCGTCTCATCCGCGAATATCAGGGCGTCGAGCACTGCGTCATCGTGCGCGACAATGACTTCGAATTTCAGGGGCGCCACTACAAGTCATTGTCAGCCATTGCGCGCGCCATCACTGGTACACAGTGGAACGGATTGGCCTTCTTCGGCCTCAAGTCGGGCAAGCGCGCATGAACAAGTCTGCCAGTCGCAAGCTCCGCTGCGCGGTCTACACACGCAAGTCATCGGAAGAAGGGCTAGAGCAAGGATTCAACAGCCTTGACGCCCAGCGCGAGGCCTGCGCCGCCTATATCGCTAGCCAGCGGTCTGAAGGCTGGGTGCTGGTACGGGACCAATATGACGATGGCGGCATCTCCGGCGGCACGCTGGACCGCCCTGCCCTCCAGCGGCTCCTCTCCGACATCGAGGGAGGCCTGGTGGATGTCGTAGTGGTCTACAAGATCGACCGCCTCTCGCGCTCGCTGATGGATTTCTCGAAGCTGGTCGAGGTGTTCGACCGCAACAACGTCACCTTCGTGTCCGTCACCCAGAGTTTTAACACCACCACGTCCATGGGCCGGCTGACCCTAAACGTCCTCCTGTCCTTCGCCCAGTTCGAACGCGAGGTCACGGCAGAGCGTATCCGGGACAAGGTCAAGGCCAGCCGCATGAAGGGTATCTTCATGGGTGGCACCCCGCCTTACGGCTACAAGCCGATCAACCGGAAGCTCGAGGTCGATGAAGAAGAAGCGAAGAACGTCCGCTGGATCTTCGCCCGCTTCCAGGAGGTCGGTTCGGCGACGAAGTTGGCGCAGGAAGCAGAAAAGCGAGGCATCCGGACGCCACGCGGCAATCCCATGAGCAAGAACTTCCTGTACCGAATGCTGAACAACCGCGCCTACATCGGGGAAGCGGTTCACAAGGGCACCGGCTACGCCGGAGAGCATCAGCGTCTGATCGACCAGAAGACTTGGGCTGGGGTTCGGTCGATTCTGCGGGACAGCCCTCGGATCCGCGCCAACAACACTCGCACGGAAACGCCAGCCCTGCTCAAGGGCCTGCTCTATGGCTCCGACGGAGCAGCCTTCTCGCCGACTCATACGCGCAAGGGCGGTCGCCTCTACCGCTACTATGTCAGCCAGACCGTCCTGAAGCATGGCGCTGGCAAATGCGCCGTCGCGCGTGTCCCCGCCGCCGAGATCGAGGCCGCGGTCATCGACCAGATCCGCAGGATGTTGCGCGCGCCGGAGGTCGTCATGGCAACGTGGCGCGCTCAGCATTCCAATGCCGAGGGGATTCGGGAGGATGAGGTGCGCGCGGCACTAGCATCACTTGACCCGCTATGGGCAGAATTGTTCCCCGCAGAGCAGGCGCGCATCATCCAGTTGCTGATCGAGCGCGTGGACATCGGCACGGATGGATTGAAGCTCAGGTTCCGGGACAAGGGGCTGGCGCAGATGGTGACGGAGGTCGGCATGATTGCAGGCAAGGGTAGAAGGGCGGCGGCATGACGGAGCAGAGCGTCACCATCAAGGTACCATTCACCATACGCAAGCGCGGTGGGCGGAAGCTTGTTATCACGCCAGACGGCACTGTAGGCGCGCCGACGCCAAGGGCGCAGGTCGACAGCGCTCTCCTCAAGGCGCTGGCACGCGGCTTCCGATGGCGCAAGCTACTGGAAACAGGCGACTTCGCCACCATCGAGGAGATCGCCAAGGCCGAAAAAATCAACCCATCCTATGTCAGTCGCGTGCTGCGCATGACGCTTCTGGCGCCAGACACTGTCGAGGCCATACTGGCAGGGCGACAGCCGCCAGATCTGACGATGGCGAGGGCAATGAGGCCGTTTCCATGGGAATGGGCACGCCAGAAGTTCACGTGATCTGAAAGATGGCACCCTACCCGGTGCGCGGTCTCACCTCTGCTTCGGCACGTAATCCTCGTCGTCGGCGTTGCGGGTGGCCTTCTTGCCGCCTCTGGTCTTCGCTCCTCCTAGCTTGGCCAGCGGCATGGACATAGAGCGCCCAGTCAGATGAGGGTCGGACAAAAGGTTCCTGCATCCGAAGCCGACACGGAGTTCAAATCGGCGGCATAAGCGGCGCAGTGCACTGCCTCCTAACCGTGCCCCGGTACAGTGACGGTGACGCTGTTCTTGGACATAGATCAGGCGCACAGCACACGGGCGCCACTATGGCCGATCGCGGCGCGAAGGTCGCTCTCTGGCTGCTTGTCCGACACGAGCAGCACCTGGGTGGACCACGGCCCGTAGACTGACAAGGATGAGCGCCCGAACTTGCTGTGGTCGGCGAGGATCACCGTCTCGCTTGCGCGCTTCATCATCGCGCCATAGATGAGGCCTGGGCCGACACCTGCATCGCTGGGGCCCTCCTCGGTGAGGCCGCTCGCTCCAAGAAAGGCCTTGCCCGCGCGGTAGCGCTGCAGCGCCTCGATGGTGTCCGGCCCGTGGATCAGCCCTTCGCGGTTGTCATACTGGCCAGGCAGCATCAGCACCTTGTGGAACGGGTTCGACGCCAGCGCCATCGCCACAGGAAAGGCATGGGTGATAACGGTCAGGTGATCGCGCTCCGCAGCGAGCCTTCTGGCAAAGATCGTCGTCGTGGCGCCGCCGCCGATCATCAGGATGTCATTGGGCTCGACGAGCTTCACAGCAGCCGCCGCGATCGCCTCGCGCTCGGCCACCATCAGCTTTTCGCGCTCCACGAGAGCGGGCTCGAAGCTGACGGGCCGCGTCGCCCCGCCATAGGTGCGGTTGATGAGGCCGCGTTCATCGAGTTCCGTGAGATCCCGCCGCACGGTCTCGGTCGAGACGCCGAGCAGTGAGGCGAGTTCGTTCACCCGCAGCGTGGGCGCGGTGCGCAGCTCTGCCACGATCCGCGACTGCCTGTCAGACTTGTTCAGCTTCGTCTCCATCGCTCAGGAGTTCCATTGTGCCATGGGCGGAGGCCAACGCAACTCTGACCACCTTCCCACAGACTCTGTGAGTATTGGGCATCTTTTGACCGCTTGACAACAGATTTTGGCTGTGCTTGCCTCATGAAACATTGCAAGTCGGTCATTTTCTGCCCGAAGGAGCAAGCATGTACGATTACGGCCTTTTCCAGTTCGAGTCGAAGCAGGACCTGTTCGACAAGGCCATCCGCTTCTGGAATCCGGACAAGACGAAGTTCTGGCAGAAGGCCGGGATCGACCTCGTCATCGACCGGCGCGAGGGCTATTTCCTCTATGACATGTCGGGCCGCCGCCTGATCGACCTGCACCTCAATGGCGGCACCTACAATTTCGGTCACCGCCACCCCGAACTCGTCGAGACGCTGAAAGGCGCGCTCGACTATTTCGACATCGGCAACCACTGGTTCCCCTCCGTTGCGCGCGCGGCCCTGGCCGAGAAGCTCATCAGCGTCTCGCCCGGCATGAAATACGCCGTCTTCGCGCCGGGCGGTGCGGAGGCCGTGGACATTGCCTTGAAGAGTGCCCGCTACGCCACCAAGCGCCGCAAGATCGTGTCGATCATCAAGGGCTACCACGGCCACTCAGGCCTCTCCGTCGCCACGGGTGATGAGCGCTTCACCAAGATCTTCCTCGCCGACCAGCCGGAGACCTTCATCCAGGTTCCATTCAATGACATCGATGCGATGGAACGTGCGCTCAAGGGCAATGACGTCGCCGCCCTCATCATGGAGACGATCCCCGCCACCTACGGCTTCCCCATGCCGAAGGAAGGCTATCTCAACGCCTGCAAGGCGCTCTGCGAGAAATACGGCGCGATGTATATCGCCGACGAGGTACAGACCGGCCTGATGCGCTCAGGCCAGATGTGGGGCTGGCAGGCCTATGGCGTGCAGCCGGACATCATGGTCACCGCCAAGGGCCTCTCGGGCGGCCTATACCCCATCTCGGCGGCACTGGTGAACGAGAAGGCCGGCGGCTGGCTCCATGAGGATGGGGCGGCGCATATCTCGACCTCTGGCGGCGCCGAATTGGGCTGCGTCGTCGGCCACAAGGTGATCGAGATACTGCAGCGCCCCGAACTCATCGCCAATGTGCAGACGGTGACGGACTACATGGCGGAGAGCATGCGCGAGATGATCTCGCGCCATGGCGACATCTTCACCGGCGTGCGCCAGAAGGGCGTGATCCTCGGGCTCGAATTCGCCAATCATCCGGAAGGTGCGATGTATGCCTCGCGCGCGCTCTATGAGCATGGCGTGTGGGCGATCTTCTCCTCGCTCGACAAGCGGGTGCTGCAGTGGAAGCCCGGCGTGCTGCTGACGCGCGAAACCTGCGAAGACATCATGGACCGTTTCGATGCCGCCATGCCGCGCGCGCGCGAGCTGCTGCATCAGGCGAAGAAGGCTGCCTGACATGACCGAACCCCTGATCAAGGTCCCCGACGTCCAGTTCGAACGCGCCAAGCTGATGCTGGACCGCGCCCGCTGGGCCGCCGCCAAGTTCCAGAAGCTGGACCGCACAGCCACCCGCCGCATCGTCGATGCCGTGGCGGCCGCAGGCCACGCCAAGGCACAACACTACGCCGAATGGGCGGTGCGCGAGACGGGCATGGGCGTTGTCGAGCACAAGCGCATCAAGAACGAAGCCTGCAGCACTGGCCTCGCCGAACTCTACGCGCATGACGACTTCATCACCCCCCGGATCGACGCGCAGAAGAAGATAGTCGAGCTCCCCCGCCCCGCCGGCGTGATCTTCGCGCTGATCCCCGTGACGAACCCGGTCGCCACCGTCTTCTTCAAGACGATCCTAGCGCTGATGACGCGGAACGCCATCATCCTCTCGCCGCACCCGCAGGCCAAGGCCTGCTGTGCGGATGCCGCACGCGTGCTCGCCGAGGCCGCTAAGGCCGCAGGTGCTCCCGATGGCGTCATCCAGGTGATCGACGAGCCCAACATCCCGCTCCTCGAGAAGCTGATGGCGGATGAGCGCGTGGACCTCATCATCGCCACCGGCGGACCCTCCGTCGTCAAGGCGGCCTACCGCTCCGGCAACCCCGCCTTCGGTGTGGGCCCCGGCAATGCGCCCGTCCTCGTCGATGACACGGCGGACCTGAAGCTCGCCGCAAAGCGCATCGTGGCCTCCAAGAGCTTCGACAATTCGATCCTCTGCACCAATGAATCGACGGTGCTTGCTTTCACCACTGTCGCGGACCGTCTTCTGGACGCGATGAAATCCGAAAAGGCGCATATCTGCACGCCCGAGGAAACGGCGAAGCTCAGGAAGCTCCTTTTCACCGAACATGGCTTCAACATCAGCATGATCGGCAAGGACGCGAGCGTCATCGCGCGCGAGGCGGGCTTCAACGCCAGCGGTGCCAAGATCCTCGTCACCCCTGTCGCTCTCGTCCAGCCCGAAGAAAAGCTGGTGCGCGAGAAGCTCTGCCCGGTGCTGGCCTTCGCGAAGGTGCAGACCATCGACCAGGCGATCTCCGCCGCCCGCTCCATGATGCGGAAGTCCGGCAAAGGCCATTCGGCGGCAATCCATTCGAAGAACGAGGCCAACATCATGGCCTATGCCGCCGCGGTTCCGGCCTTGCGCGTCGCCGTCAACACAGGCAGCTCGCTCGGGGCGTCTGGTTATGAAACCAACCTTGGCCCCTCGATGACCATCGGCACGGGCTTCGTCGGTGGCTCCTCCATCGGCGACAATCTCACGCCGCAACACCTGATGCACTACGCGCGGATCGCCTACAACAAGGACGCCGCCGAAAACTTCGGCAACTTCACAGGTCTTGATCCCCTCAACTTGCCGAAGCGCGAGGCCTCGCCCGTGTCGCTCGCCGTCGATAATTCCTCCGACAGCGAATTGAGGAAGGAACTCCGCCGCATCATCCTAGAGGAGCTCAAAGCGGTCCTGGCCGCCTGATCATCATGGCAACGCTCCGCTCATATATCTTCATCGACCAGCTGCAGCCGCAGACCATGTGCTACCTAGGCACATGGATCCGCGGTTCGCTGCCCCGCTCCAACATGGCCGCACAGATCATCGAGGTCGCCCCCGGCCTCGACATCGAGGCATTGACCGACGTGGCTCTGAAGACTGCGGAGGTGCAGGGCGGCATTCTCGTGGTGGAGCGGCAGTTCGGCTATCTCGAAATCCACTCGCGCGACGTCGCGGCGGTGAAGGCTTCCGCCGAAGTGGTGATTGATGCGATGGGCCTCACGCCAGACAAAGCGATGAAGCCGAAGATCCTCGCCTCCAAGATCGTGACGCGCATCGACCCTGGCCACGCCTTCCTCATCAACCGCAACAAGGGCGGTTCCATGGTGCTGGCGGGCGAAACGCTCTTCGTGCTCGAAACCGAGCCCGCGGCCTATGCCATTCTCGCGGCGAATGAGGCGGAGAAGGCCGCGACCATCAAGATCGTCGACTACCGGATGATCGGCGCCACCGGCCGCCTCTATCTCTCCGGTACCGAATCCGAAGTGCGCGCCGCGGCGTGTGCCGCCGAAGCCGCGCTGAAACTCTGACATGACGCTTAAACCCGAACTCGGCAACGAACTCCGCCACATGGTGCGCGACGTGCTGCGTGAGGTGATGGCCCAGCGCCAGCAGCCGCGACCAGGTGCTGCGGTCGAGACCGTGCGCATCGCTAGCGATGATGATCTCGCAGCCTTCGTTGCTCGCATCATGGAGCCCGCGATGCTTGAGCAGCTCCGGACCGGCAAGCTGCGCTTCACCCTCGGCAATGCCTCTGCCCTAGCGTCATTGCCTGCGGCGTTGACGGGCGTCATCACCGAACAGAAGATTGATCATCTCAAGGGTGCTGGCACACTCGTGCTGGCCCCCGGCGCCGTGCTGACACCACTTGCGCGCGACAAGGCCCGCAGGCTGGGCCTCACCATCGAAAGGAGACGCTAGATGCTCAAGGCAACCGTGACGGGCCGCATCTGGTCCACCAAGAAGCTTTCGGAAGTGCCTGCCGGCTCGATCCTCGAAGTCGTCATCGACGAGACGAGTTCGCGCCTCCTCGCCTTCGATCCCTTGGGTTGCGGCGAGGGCGAGAAAGTGATCATCGCCACCGGCTCCGTCGCCGCCGGATGGTTTCCAGGGAAATCGCCGCCCATCGACGCTCTCATCATCGGATCGATCGATGACGCGGCAACCACGTAAATCCAAGCTCTCAACGGAGGACAACATGAGCAACGCAATCGGAATGATCGAGACCAAGGGCTATGTCGCCGCCATGGCGGCCGCTGATGCGATGGTCAAGGCCGCCAATGTCACCATCATCGGCCGCGAGGAAGTGGGCGACGGCCTCGTCGCGGTCATCATCAACGGCGATGTGGGTGCGGTGAAGGCCGCCACCGAAGCCGGTGCCGAGGTTGCGGGCCAGGTTGGCACGCTGGTCTCTGTGCATGTGATCCCGCGTCCGCACGCGGATGTGTCCAAACACTTCACAGGCGCATCCAAGTAACATGCCGGCCACTCGCGCGGCGGCGAAGGGCGAGCTCCGCGTCTTTCTGACGATCGAGAGTCTCGAGCCGCAATTCGCCGCCTATATGGGAACGCCGACGCGTGCGCGCGGTTATCCGCCCTATGCGGGCCAGCACGCGCTGATCATCGAGGTCGCGCCAGGCCTGATGATTGAACGCGTGATGGATCTTGCGCTCAAGGCGGATCCGGAACTCGAGCCCGGCATCCTCTTCGTCGAGCGGCAGTTCGGCATTCTCGAAATCCACGGCAACGACAAGGACAAGCTCCTCGCCGCCGGTCGCGCCGTACTGAAGGGGCTGGGCCTAACCGAGGGCGACCAGCTCGCCCCGCGCATTCTCTTCACCGACGTGATCGAGAATATCGCGGACCAGCATGCGGTGATTATCAACCGCAACCGGCAGGCCTCCATGGTGATGCCGGGCGAAACCCTGCTCGTCTGCGAGATGGTGCCGGCCCTTTATGCCGCCATCGCCGCCAATGCAGCGGAGAAGGCATCCCCTGCCCTGACCCTGGTCGACGTGCAGATGATCGGTGCGGCGGGCCGCCTCTACATGTCCGGCAAAACGGCGGATGTCGAACAAGGGCTTGCGGAGATCGAGCGCGTTCTGGCAGGAATCGAGGGACGCAAGGCCTGACGGAGATGTCATGACGGATTTCGATTCCCTCTCGCATGACGAGCAGCTTCCCATCCTGCTCGAACTGGCGAACAAGGCGCTCACCCATTACGACCTGCCCTCGGGCAGCAGCGCCACTATGCTGAACCTGTCGGAGAACGCCACCTACAAGGTGACAGCGCCCGATGGCCGCAAATGGGCGCTCCGCATTCACCGCGAGGGCTATCACTCGAAGCAGGCGATTGCCTCCGAACTCGCCTGGGAGATCGACTTGCGCCAGACCGGCGTAGTCACCACGCCGAACCCGATCAAGGGCAAGGATGGCGAGATCATCCAGGACGTCTCCCACCCCCGCATGGCGCGTCCGCGGAACGTCGTGCTCTTCGACTGGGAGACGGGAGCGGAACCGGGCATCGGCGAGGACCTCTCCGAGCCCTTCGAGGTGCTGGGCGAAATCACCGCACGCATGCATATCCATGCACGCCAGTGGAAGCGCCCCTCCTGGTTCACGCGGCTGACCTGGGATTTCGACACGGCACTGGGCGAAGACAAGCCGCACTGGGGCCGCTGGCGCGACGGCGTCGGCATGGACCGCGAAAAGGAACAGCTCTTCCAACGCACGGTGGATCTCATCGGCCGCAGGCTCAGGGCCTATGGCAAGGGGCAGGACCGTTTCGGCCTCATCCACTGCGACCTGCGGCTTGCCAATCTGCTGATCGACGGCAAATCCGTGAAGGTCATCGACTTCGATGACTGCGGCTTCGGCTGGTACATGTATGACGCGGCAACGCCCGTCTCCTTCTACGAGCACGAGCCGCAGGTGCCGGGCCTCATCGAGAGCTGGGTGAAGGGCTACAGGAAGCAGCTCGCATTGCCGAAAGAGGCCGAGGTGGAAATCCCCACCTTCATCATGCTCCGCCGCATTCTCCTCGTCGCCTGGATCTCATCCCACATCGAGGCCGAGTTCCCCAAGTCGCTGGGTGCCGGCTACACCGACGGCACCCTGCCGCTGTGCGAGGAGTATATAAGGAAATTTTCCTGATGGCTCAGTGCGACCCCCACCCCTACCCCTCCCCACAGGGGGGAGGGGTAGGGGTGGGGGTCGTTCCGAATTAAGCCGAATTCAGCGCCTCGAGGCTTTCAGGCAGGATCTGCCCGCCGTCCACGATGATCGTCTGCCCCGTCACATAGTTTGCTTCCTTCGACGCAAAGTAGAGGGCGGCGTAACCAATATCCTCGACGACACCCAGCTTCTTCAGCGGCACAGAAGCCGCCATGGAGCGCTGGTACTCCTCGCCCATGCCAGCAAGGCCTTCCGTGATGATGTTGCCCGGCATCACGGCGTTGACCGTGATCCCATACTTGGCAAGCTCGATGCAGGCCGTGCGCATGAAGCCGAGCTGGCCCGCCTTCGTCGCACCATAATGCGTCCAGCCCGGATAGCCGGTGACGGGCCCGGTGATCGAGGAGGTCAGCACGATGCGGCCCTGGTCGGACTTCTTCAGGTAAGGAACGGCCGCCTTCACCGAATGAAAGGTTCCCTTGAGATTGGTGTCGACGACGAGGTCCCACTCCTCGGAGCTCATGTCCTCGAGCTTGGCGGGCGGGAAGATGCCGGCATTGCCGCAGAGCACATCGAGGCCGCCATTGCGCGCGGCCGTCTCCTTCATCACCTGTTCCATGCTGGCAAGCGATGTGACATCGCCCGAAAGCCCGAAGGCGCCGTGGCCGATTTCCTTTGCCGCGGCCTCCGCCTGGTCGCCGTGGCGCGCCACGATGGCGACCTTGGCGCCGGCTTGCGCGAAGACACGCGCGATGCCCTTGCCGATGCCCTTGGACCCGCCGGTGACGACGACGGAGCGGCCCTGAAGCGATTGAGTCATGTTCTCCTCCCAGATAACTTAGTGTTCTTCCGCCTTGGCGCGCCGCATGGCAATGATCGCCGCATAGCCGCCGATCAGCAGGATCGCCGCGCCGATGGTGGAAACCGTGCCGAGCACGGGCACACCTGGCGTATAGCCCGCCACCATCTTGGCATAGAGATATTCCGGCACCGTCGTGTCCGCGCCCGTGGTGAAGAGCGAGAGCGGGAAATTGCCCCAGGACAGCAGGAAGGCGAAGAGCGCGCCGGAGAACAGGCCGGGGAACAGCACGGGCAGCGTCACCTCGCGCAACACCTGCCAGCGCGTGGCGCCGAGATCATAGGCCGCCTCCTCGAGTGCGGGATCAAAGCTGTAGACCTGGATGGCGATGACGAGCGTCACCACCGGCACGATCCACACGAGATGCGCGAAGACCGCCGTCTGCCAGGAGAGCGGGAAGCCCAGCGTGTTGAACCAGAGAAGCAGCGCCAGGCCCAGCACCGATTGCGGGAAGAAGATCGGCAGCAGGATGAGCTTCTGGTAGAGCGAGCGTCCCTTCCAGTCATAGCGCGCGAAGGCCAGCGCCCCGAAGAAGGCCAGCACCACCGCGATCACGGTCACGCACAGCGCGATGGTGATCGAGGTCGACAGCAACTGCCGGATCTCGATCGAACTGAAGGTCTTGTCCCACCAGGACAGCCCCCATTTGGCGATGGGGAACTGGAAATAGCGGCTGGCGGTGAGCGAGGCCAAGGTGATGCACACCGTGGGGATATAGAGGAACACGATCACGGCGATGGTCCATGCCGTGATCAGTGCGTGGCGGGTGCCCTGGTGGCGCGTCTGCATCAGCGGCGCCCCAGGAAGGTGTCGAGGTCGAAGCGCCTGAGCGCCAGCATCACGAGCACGCCGACGACCAGCATCAGCAGCACGGCGAGTGCGGCGCCCAGAGGCCAGTTCTGCGAATATGTGAATGCGATCTCGATGTCATGCGTGATGGGGATGACGCGCTGCCCGCCCAGCACCTTGGCCTCCGCGATGGCGCCGATCGCCAGAACGAAGGTCAGGAGGAAGCCGATGACGATGCCAGGCATCGAGAGCGGCAGTTCCACCTCCCTGAACACCTGCCAGCGCGAGGCGCCGAGGTCGAAGGCGGCATCCCGCGTCTCGTTCGGCACCATGGAAATGCCGAGCGTCATCGGGAACAGCATGAAGGGCAGATAGACATAGACCATGCCGAGGATGATGGCAGGAAGCGAGAACAGGATGCTCTCCAGTTCGACGCCGAACCAGGACTTCAGCGTGCCGAGCAGCACGCCATTCTTGATCAGGAACAGCACCCAGCCATAGAGCCTGATGTTCTCCGAGACGAAGAGCGGAATGGTGAAGAGCAGCGTCACCAACATGGCCCATTTGCCGAAGACGCGCACGAGGCCATAGGCGACCGGGTAACAGATGAGCGCCAGCAGGATGACCGTCGTCACCGCCAACCCCAGCGACCACAGGAAGGGAATGTAGCTCGTGCTCTCGAAAATGGTGCGGTAGTTCTCGAGCGTCGGCGCGCCACCGAAGGAGAAACTCCGCGGCGGCATGAAGCTGAACCAGATCACCGCGATGAGCGGCGCCGCGAACCCCACGGTCAGGAAGGCCAGCACGGGCAGTGCGGAGCGTGAACCAGGCGACATCGGGCTAATCCGTCACCAGGATCGCGTCCTGCGCGTCCCAGCCGATCGTCACCTCGTCGTCGAGTTGCCCGGCGAAGGGCTGCTGGCGGAGCTTCTCGACAACGAAGACGCTCTCGCCCACGCGCACCTGGTACTGGATGCGGGAGCCCAGCGCATATTCATTGTAGAGGCGGCCGCGGAGCGCATTGCCGCTTTCATCTCCACCCGAAACGAAGGTCAGATATTCGGGCCTGATTACCAGATATCCCTTGGCGAAACCCTGCGGAAGCTTCGGTGGACGGAGCTTCTGGCCGAGCGAGGGCGCATCGAGCATGCTATCACCCCCGAGGCTCACCGGGATCACGTTCACATCGCCCACGAATTCGGAGACGAAGCGCGTGTTGGGTGCCGAGTAGATCTGCTGGGGCGTTCCCACCTGCACGAGCTTGCCCGCGCGCATCACGCCGATGCGGTCGCTCATCACCATCGCCTCCTCCAGCGAATGGGTGATGTAGACGAAGGTCTTCTTCGTCTCGCGGTGAATGTCCTTCAGCTCCTTCTCCAGCGTCTTGCGGAGCTTGTAGTCGATGGCGGACAAGGGCTCGTCGAAGAACAGGATCTGCGGGTCATAGGCGAGCGCGCGGGCCAGCGCCACGCGCTGGCGTTCGCCGCCCGAGCATTTCATTACGTTCTTTGCATAATAGCTCTGCGGCAGGCGGAGAAGGTCCATCAGCTGCAGCGCGCGCGCCTTGCGCCGTTCCGGCTCCTCGCCACGGATCTTCAGCGGAAACTCGATGTTCTGCCCCACCGTCCGGTGCGGAAACAGGGCGAGTGACTGGAACACCATGCAGGTCGGTCGCTTGTTGGCCGGAACGTCGTTGATGCGGGTACCCTTCAGCAGGATGTCGCCGCTCGTCGGCGTGTCCATGCCCGCCAGCATGCGCAGCATGGTGGTCTTGCCGGAGCCTGATGGCCCGACGATGGTGAAGAATTCGCCTTCCGCGATGTCGAGGTCGATCGTGTCGACCGCCGCCTGCGGCCCGAACATCTTGCGGACGGCCTTCAGCGATAGGATGGGCTCAGCGCCTTGCATGTGTGTGTGACTTCTCTTGGTCAAAAGGCACCCCCCGCGAGTCCGTCGCGGGGGTTGCGGATGTGTGTGGTTCAGCCGGCGGTCGCTTCGCGTTTCGCGGCCGTCATGATGTCGAGCAGCTTGTCGTAATCCGGTACGATGTCGTACTCGACGCAGCGCGACATTTCCTCCTCGAGGCTGTCCCACTGAATGGCGTCCAGCTCTTCCTTGGTGAAGAGCGCGAAGCATTCCGGATTGCCCATCTGCGAGACGGGGTTGAAGGTGCCCTCGGCGAAAGCCACCGTATGCGCCATCTTCGGGCTCTGCACGAACTCCAGGAAGTCCGCGGCGAGCGGCGAGAGCTGCGGATTGTTAACCGTCGAGGTGATCTCGATCCATGCCACGCCGCCCTTGCCGTTCATCGGGCCGGACTTCGGCGTGATGCCGCGGATGTTCGGGTTGCCGTCCGCACGCGCGGGCGAGGCGGAATAGGTGCCGCCCGTCATGTGGAAGTCGATCTCGCCCGAGATCAGCGCCTGGTTCATGGTGGCGATGTCGCCCACGACCTTCGCACCCTTGAACACCTTCTCGGCCGTCTCCTTGAACTTCGCCACTTCCTCGTCCGAGTGGACCTTGAAGGGATCGAAGCCCGCGATAAGGCAGATGTTGAAGACGTTCCAGTCGTCCGACTCGAGAATGCCGTACTTGCCGGCGTTCGCCGCGTCGTTCCACAGGTTCCAGCCCTGGTCTTCCGCGGTGGCGCGGCTGATCTTGTCGGTGTTGACGACATAGCTGTAGGGCCCAAAGCGCTGCGCCATGCCCAGCAGGTTCTCGCCTGCCTCGTCCATCGCCCACTTGTAGGGCGCCTTGAAGCCCGGCATCATCTTGTCGAAGAAGGGCTCGAAGCGCGCGCGGTCCAGGGGCGTGATCAGCTTCTCCGGGAACATCACCTTGCGCGCCCAGGGATTGTTGACGTTGATCAGATCCCACACATTGGTCTCGCCCGCGCGCAGCCGGTTGATCATGGTCGGGTCATTGGTCAGCGACTCGGCCTTCACCGTGGCGCCCTTCTCGCTGCGGAACGGGTCCAGCACCTGGGCGGAGTTGTAACCTTCCCAGCACAGGATGTTCAGCTCCTTCTCACGCGCGGCGAGCGCGTTACTCGGCGCGATGCTGCCCACGCCCGCGAAGGCGGCCGCCCACAGGGCGGATTGCTGCATGAAGTTACGGCGGGAAATCTTGCTGCTGTTGGCCATGTTTCACTCCCTGTTTTGCTTGTCTGTCTTCCTGTTGGAAGTCCCACATCGGATTGAGCACCAAATTTTCATCCGAGTAAAGAGTGTTCAGCGGGTCCCTCCCATGATCTTGAGCAGTTCTCCGCTGGTCATCACGTGGCAGTAGATCATGTTGATGATTTCCAGCTCCCTGGCATGAAGCTCGTCCGCTGCAGCGGCACAGCAATCATCCAGCACGATCACACCATAGCTTTCATCAGCAAGACTCCGCACGGTGGAGGAGATGCACTGGTCGGTGAAAATGCCGCAGCAGATGACAGTCTTGATGCCGAGATTGTGCAGAATGAGCCGCAAATTTGTGCCGGTGAGTGCTGAATCCGTGGTCTTTGTGACGACAATTTCGTCACCCACCGGCTCGAGTTCCGGAACAAGCTGGGACGGATGCTCGTTCTTGGGCAGCAGCAAATTGTTCCAGCCCGGCATTTTCTGGGACAGCGAGCGGTCGCGCCCGTCCTTCGTGTGGCAGGCGATGCGCGCGAACAGGCATTCAATTCCATTGGCGCGCGCAAAGTGCAACATTTTCGCCGTATTCGGAATGACCGACTTCCGCATGCGCTCATGGAAGGGCGTCCACAGATCGTAGCGCTTCTGCTCCTCGGCTGAGAGCGAGGCGCGGTCTGGTCGCTCGACATAGGTGTTCTGGATGTCGATGACGAGAAGTGCGGTCTCCTTCGGCACCAGCACCGGGTCATCGGGCTCTGGCGCTCCCATGTAGTAGAGGGAACGGTAGGATGTTTTCCAGCTCATGCGATCTCCTCAGAATCGGAAAGTGAACAGCCCGCGCGCCTCATAGGCCTGGGCCGCCTCCTCGACGAAGGCCGCCATGCGGGTTGCGTGATATGTGCCGCGCATCAGGGCCGCAGCATCGAGCAGCTGCTGCTTTGATTTGGCCCGGCCCGGCCGCAGCAATTCATAGATCTGCATGATCACATCCTGCGGCACGTGGACGAGTTCCGCCGCGCGCTCGAAGTTCAGCGCCAGCGTGGGCCGCCCCGCATCGCGCGCGATCTCCGCCTGGGCGGTGAGCGCCACGGGCGTAATGCGCAAATCCTCCATCGTCACGGTCATGTCCAGAACCGCATCGAGCGTGATCTCGGAGAGCGCCATGCCGCGCCCGCCCTTCACCTGGTCGGGCTGCGTCTCGGCCAAGGGATAATCGGCGCGCCTCAGGGTCATGCCCGTCCTCCCGTCAACGTCACCTCGACCAGTTCGGGCGGAGCACCCTCCTCCGTCAGCGCCGTTTCGATCGCATAGATCATGGCGGTGCGCGCGTGATAGCGCGAACCCATCGCCTCGCCCCGCTGCGGCACCACCACGGGTTCCGGCATCTCCTTCAGCGCATAGGCCGCCGCGTTGGCGCCGAGGCCCCGGTAATGATCGAGGCTGGTGATCGGGGCATTGGAGAAGAGTTCGAGGTTGTTGTGCGGCAGCCGGTCCCGCTGGTGGATCACCGCCGTGCCCTTGGCCTGGATGCCGATGCCGATGCCGGAGCCAGAAAGCCGCGCCGCCGAAAGCCCGAGGAAAGACGTATCCGCCGTATGCCGGAAGCGCACGATGCGGGGCTTCAGCCCGCGCGACGAAATCCCATCCATCAGCACACGGAGCACATCGGACAGCCGGTGCCCGGCCGTCGTCTGGAACAGCTTGAGGCCAAAGGCGGGGCTGACGCCGATCACCACCTCGCGGTGGTCGGCGGACTCGCCCGCCGCCCCCGCGGCGCGGTAGCGGATGCGCTGGGCCTCGTCCCGCTCATGCATCGCCTCGGAGCGCAGAACCTCCTTCTGGTCCAGCACATCGCGGATGCCGTTGAGTTCGAGGCGCCGTTCCTCCGTCACGCGATATCCCGATCCCGGCCCCAGATAATCATTGGGATCATTCACCGCGCTCACGATGCGACCCTGGCGGATCATCGCCGAGGTCTGGAGGTAATCGCCCGAGAGCCTGAGCTTCACGACGCTGAGCAAATTCTCCGCTTCCTGGCGGAAGCCCCGCCGCGCCAGCGCCTTGATGACGTCGAGCACGGTGATGCCCCGGTCCTTGATCGCTTCGCTGATGAAGGCAACGTCCCGCGGCATGAAGCTGTCGGTGTCGTCGGAACCCGAGGCGACCGTGACGGACTGCTTCATCGCTTCCGAAGGATCCGCCAGCCCCAGCTCCGAGAAGACGGCGGAGAGCGCATCGATGGCGCGGCGGCGGAGGTCGAGCGCCTTCTCCTCCGGCAGCGGCGTCAGCCCGCCATCGGCCTCGAAGTCCCGCTGCAGCACCAGATAGTCCTCGAGCTCCTCGCCATTGAGCAGCGAGGGATTGAATGAATTGTCGTATTTCAGTATCGACCCGAAGCCGGAGCAGATCAGGTCCGAGCCCGCCACCAGATAAGGCATGATCTTGGCGCCCACGCGAATCTCGGATTCGGTGGCGCGCGCGTCATTGCCGCTGGCGCATTCGAGGTCCAGCCACACGGCGATAAGATTTTCCGCCATCAGCTCCCGGAATCCTCCGGGCACGGTCGATGTGAGCGGTGCCCCGTCGATGCCGCCGTTCTGCGTGCCCTGAACGCCCATGCCACGCTGCAGGCAAAGGCAGCGCGCCTCGAGGTAGAGCAGCGACTTTGCCTCATGGAAGCCCATCAGCAGTTCTGCCCCCGCCCCGCTTGTGCAGCGCATCTTGATGCCGCGGGAGGCATAGGCGGCTGCAAGGAAGGCCTTGGACCACGGCGTGTCATCACCATCGGTGAAGCTCTTCTCAGTGCCATAGACGGAGACCGTCTCGGCATAGGAGGTGAAGCCCGCCATGCCGATCCGAAGTTCCTCCGCCTCCTCGCTCGAACACTGGAACAGCGTGCCCCATCGCCCTACGGCCGCCCCCACCGCGCAGGCGAGCGCATTGGACCACGCATTGCGGGACACGCGCATCGTCGTCTCGATCTCGTCGAAGCCGAAGGCCACCGCGGTTGCAGCATCGGCTGCAAGCTGCAGCGGGTCGTCCTTGGCATTGGTCACATGCGCCTGGTTACCAGGCGTCTTGCGCGCCCGCATCTTCGAGTAAGCAAAGGCAATCTCGAGGGCAGAGAGATGCGAGACGCATTGCGCGAGCTTGGCTGGCGTCATTCCGTGGGCGAGGCGCACGAGGTCTTCGCGCGGCACGTTCATGTCCACCAGCATGCGCGCCACAGCCTGCGACTCCATCGCCATGGCCTCCGGCGCGACATCAATGTCAATGTGGTGGCGCGCGATGAAGCGGTCGATCATGTCGAAGTCGCGTTCGAGAACACCATCGAGCGAGATCACGCGGCCGTTCTCGATGCCGATCGCGGGCTTCGGGTCAGCGGGGCTCGCGAAGGCCGCGAAGCCATGGGCCGGGTCCTCAGCCGCGAACTTGTCGAGCCGCAGCGGCCGCCCGTCCCAATCGGCATAACGCTTCCAACGGTTGACTTTCATCATGCACTCCGTTCAAACGCAAAGACTATCGGAGCGAGGCGCGCCGTCAATGCCTGGCGATGACCTTAACGCTTGCCCAGCCTGTTCCGCTCCAGAAAGTCTTGCAGCACGGGGTAGTATAGTGCCGGATCCTCATAGAACGGCAGGTGGCTGCTGTTGGGAAAAACCGCCATCTCCGCCTGGGAGATCCGCAGCTTCATCTCCAGCGCGCAGGCGGGCGTCTGCTCGTCGTACTGGCCCACGGTGATCAGCACGGGAACCCTGATCTTGTGAAGGTCGTCAAGGCGGGACCAATGGCGGATGTTGCCAATGTAAGTGAACTCATTGGGCCCCTGCACGGCACTGTAGGGCGCCATGTTCCAGTCGGAGAGCGAGCGCTTGACGGGTGCGGGAGCCTCCTGAAGGCGGCAGACGTGGCGGTAGTTCAGCACCGTGATGGCGCCCATGTATTCCGGATGGGTGAATGTCCCCTGCGCCTCGTGCCGCTGCATCATCGCCACGGCCTCGGGTCCCAGCGCCGCCTTGAGGCGGCCGAGCTCAGAGCGGAGCTGCAGCATGTCCGCGACCGTGCTGGAGAGAATCAGGGAGGCGAGATTCTCCGAATAGGTCAGCGCATATTCGACCGCCTGCCAGCCGCCCCAGCTATGTCCGAGGAAGTGCACCTTGCCGAGGCCCAGCGCCTTCCGCACCGCTTCCGTTTCGAGCACATGGCGTTGAAGCGTCCAGTTCGCGGGCTCTCCCGGCCGGTCGGAGGCGCCGCAATCGAGCTGGTCGAAGGCAATGACGCGGAAGCCCTGGTCGATGAAACAGGAATGCGCGTCGCGGAGATAATCGCAAGGAAGCCCCGGCCCGCCATTCACCAGGAACAGCACGTCCTCCCCCCGTCCGAAGCTGTAGGCCACCAAGTGGTGCCCATCCACCTTCACCGCAATAGTCTCATCGGGAACGATCTCACGCCACATGGGCCTGCCCTCCATAGCCTTTAGAAAGCGGTTCCAAGGCTAGCACAGGCGTCCGGTCCGGCAATGTCCGCACGCCTATGCAACCTTGGGAATCAGCATATACACTATTTGTTGCGTGCCTTTCGGGCGGCGGCTTCTACCTCTGGAATCTTCCATGGGGTTTCTTGCATCAATCGGCCACCAGCGAGTAGTCGATTATGAATGCTGGTGCATGATTGGCTTGAACGATTCTTTCAGCCTCGGAAATCGACTTCAGGAGCACCGCGCCTTGAAGCAGTTTGAGGTGAAGTATCTAAGACTGTAGTTTTGTCGGCCCGGAGCGCTCTCCTCGTCGAGAGTTGGATGAGAGGGCCTCTCGCACACCGCTTGGAAGATGCAAAGCACGACAGCGAAACTGTGAGAAATACCCTTCTTTTCATATACATATCACCGCCGTACTAATTTCGGGCAGTCAGGAGCTTCGGAGAATGTGGGGCGAGGAGAGATAAAAATCGGCCTCGCCGCAATTCGGGCAGTCAGGAGCTTCGCGCGAAGAAGTCCGCGGATATTGGGGATTTTTGGCCCTGGAATTTCGGGGAGAGAGATTTGCCCTAGGGCTAAATGGCGGAAGAGGAGGGATTCGAACCCTCGATACGCTTTCACGTATGCACGCGTTCCAGGCGTGTGCCTTAAACCACTCGGCCACCCTTCCTTGAAGTGCGCCGGGAATATCGCCATCCCTTTCTGAAATCAAGCTTTGTTGAGTGGTGGGGGCGAGATTGTCCGCCTATATCGGGCGGGCAACAGACGAAGGAGTGAGCCCCATGTTCTTCACCCGCCAGAAAAGCCGCATGATTTCGCCCGATGAGGCGCTTCCCGGACGGGCCGAGGCCATTGCCACCGCCGAGAAACATTACGTGAACGGTACCCCGCTGAAGGGGCCCTACCCCCACGGCTTCGAAACCGCCGTCTTCGCGCTGGGCTGCTACTGGGGTGCGGAGCGCAAGTTCTGGCAGGTGCCGGGTGTGTGGGTGACGGCGGTGGGCAATGCCGGGGGCTTCAGTCCCAACCCCAGCTATGAGGAGGTGTGCTCGGGGCTTACCGGCCACGCCGAGTCGGTGCTGGTGGTCTATGATCCGAAGCAGGTCTCCTACGAGCAGCTGCTCAAGGTGTTCTTCGAGTCGCATGACCCGACCCAGGGCCTGCGCCAGGGCAATGACGTGGGCTCGCAGTATCGTTCCGCCATCTACTGGACGAGCCCCGCCCAGCGCGACGCGGCTCTGGCCGCCAAGGCGATGTACGAAACGGCCCTCATGGCAAAGGGCTATGGCCCCGTCACCACTGAGATCGCCGAGGCCGGGCCCTTCTACTTCGCCGAGACCTATCACCAGCAATATCTCGCCAAGAACCCCGGCGGCTATTGCGGGCTGGGTGGCACCGGCGTCTCCTGCCCCATCGGCACGGGCGTCGCCGCCTGAACCAACCGCACGGCCGTCACCCGCTAGGGGTGACGGCCGTGCCCTTCGTCGACATCCCTGAAAGCGCTTCGGTCTTCCCGCTGGCAGTCCGACTGCGATCGTGCGCGGCCGCGCGCCCACGGGCAGGCCGCAGACGGGCCGAAGATGCGGCTGAGAAGGCCGCAGAGCCCTGCTCCGCCGGTTCCCGGTAGGGGGCTACGCCACCTCAGACTTGCCCAAAATCAATCGTTACGAATGCGATTCAGGCCACGCTCACCCAGGCCCGGTTCCTGGACGAGGCGATCGCCGCCTCCACCACCCTCTGGATCTCATAGGCCTCGCGGAAATCCGGCGTCGCCTTCTCGCCGCGGCCGATGGCGCGCAGGAATTCGCCCATCTCGATGGTCTTGAGATCGTTGAAGCCCAGCTGGTGGCCGCCGGCGATGCAGAACTCGCCGTAGGGCGGGTGCTGCGGCCCGGCCTCGATCTTCACATAGCCGTTGGTGCGAGGGTCAGCCCCCGCGCGATAGAACAGAAGCTCGTTCAGCCGCTCCTGGGTGAAGACCAGCGAGCCCCTGTCGCCGCTGATCTCGAAGCCGAGCTGCATCTTGCGGCCGGTGGCACACCAGTTGGCCTCGATGGTGCCGCCGCAGCCGCGCCCGAAATCGACGAGGATGCGCGCCACGTCGTCGACCAGAACGTCCGTCCGCTCCTTCGCACCCTTCGCCACCGGACGGCTCTTCACCACGGTGCGCACGTCGGCACTCACCTGCGTGATGGGGCCGAGCAGGAAGCGCGCCATGCCGATGATGTGCGAGCCCAGGTCGGCAATCACGCCCGGCCCGCCGACGGGATCGATGCGCCAGCTATAGGGGCTCTCGGGATCATGCATGTAGTCCTCGGCATGGATGCCGCGGAAGCCGGTGATCTCGCCCAGCTCGCCTGCGGCGATCATGTCGCGCGCCTGCTTCAGCAGCGGGTTCTTGATGTAGTTGAAGCCGACCTGCGTGACGGTGCCGGCCTTCTCCGCCGCCTCGGCCATCGCGAGCGAGTCGGCGAGCGACGGCGAAAGCGGCTTCTCGCAATGCACATGCTTGCCCACGGCGATTGCCGCAAGCGCCATCTCCTTGTGCAGCGTGTTGGGCGTGGTGATCGAGACAACGTCGATGTTCGGATCGTTCACCAGTGCTCGCCAGTCCATGGTGGACCGCGCGAAGCCATACTGGTGCGCGGCCTTGGCGGCGAGGGCCTCGTCGACGTCGGCGATCATTTCGAGGCGCGGCACCGGAATGTCCGGGAAGGCGGCCAATGCGGCACGATAGGCAAAGGCATGGGCCTTGCCCATGAAGCCCGTGCCGATGATGCCGATTCCAAGCGCCTTCATCAGGCGACGACCTCGTAGCCCGCTGCCGTCATCACCCGCATCAGCTCCTTGTGCCCGACCTGCGCCATCCTGAGCGGCGGCGCCTTCTTGGGGTCCTGCTCCGCCTCGACCACGAACCAGCCCTCATAGCCATAGCCGGCGAGCTTCTTGACGATCGCCTCGAAGTCGAGCGAGCCGTCGCCCGGCACGGTGAAGGCTCCCTTGATCACCGCATCGAGGAAGCTTTCCTTGCTGCGGTCGAGCTTGCTGATCACGTCCATGCGCACGTCCTTGGTGTGGACGTGGCGGATGCGCGTGTGGTGCTTGTCGATGCAGCGGAGAACGTCGCCGCCGGCGAAGGCCATGTGGCCCGCATCGAAGAGCAGCGAGATGGTGGAGGCCGCCATGAAGGCATCGAGCTCGGCTTCAGTTTCCACCACCGCCGCCATGTGGTGGTGATAGACGAGCGGCATGCCCTGCGCCTCGACCCAGGCGGCGAACTCCGACATGTTCTTTCCATAGGCCGTCATCTCGGCGTCCGAGAGCTTCGCCTTGGTGGCGAGCGGCTTCGACTGGTCGCCCTGGATCGAGCGGCCGACCTCGCCATAGACGATGCAGGGCGCATTCACGGCCTTGAACAGGTCGATCATCGGCTGGATGCGCTGCTTGTTGGCCTCGACTGATTCATTGACTATGGTGCCGGAGAACCAGCCGCCGCACAGCGTCACGTCGGCCTTTTTCAGGATCGGCAGCATCTCGGCAGCAGATTCCGGGAAGCGCCGGCCCTTCTCCATGCCGGTGAAGCCCGCCGAGCGTGACTGGCGCAGGCATTCCTCCAGAGAGACGTCGTCGGAGAGCTGCGGAAGGTCGTCGTTCCACCAGGCGATGGGCGACATGCCCAGCTTTGCTTTCATCTCAATCAAACTCCAATGCGTTGCTTCTTGCGGATGGTTTCGTGGTGTTCGCGCGCCTTGTTCACCGCGGGGCGGTCGGACACTTCCGGCACGCCCACGTCCCAGTCGGCATCGCCCGGCACCCAGGCGAAGGCGTCGGTGACGATGGAGATCACCGTGGTGCGGTCGGTGGTCTTGGCCCATTTCAGCGCGGCCTCGAGGTCGGCGAGGCTGTCGCAGTGGCGTGTCAGCGCGCCCATCGAGGCCGCATGCTGCGCGAAGTTCACCGCGAAGGGCTCCTTCACGCGGCTATCCTTGATGAGGTTGTTGAAGGAGGGCGTGCCCTTGAAGTTCTGCAGGCGGTTGATGACGGCATAGCCGCCATTGTCGCAGACGACGACGATCAGCTTGTGGCCGGTGAGCACGGTCGAATAGATGTCGGAGTTCATCATCAGGTAGGAGCCGTCGCCCACCATGACGATGGTCTCGCCATCACCCTTCTTGGCCATGGCATGGCCCCAGCCGCCGGCGATCTCGTAGCCCATGGCGGAGAAGCCGAATTCGAGGTCATAGGTGTTGGGGTTCTTGATCTTCCAGCCCTTGGCGGTTTCGCCGGGAAGGCCGCCCGCCGCCGTCACCATGGTGTCGTTGGGCGCGGCCCACGTGTTCACCACGCCGACGACCTGCGCATAGGTCGGTACCGGCTCGTTGTTGGGCTTCTGGTGTTGGTCGAGCAGGTCGTTCCAGCCCTTGAAGGCGGTCTTGCCCTTCTGCGTCCAGGCCGCATCGGCCGTCCAGCCAGAGAGTGCCGCTTCGAGTTCGGACACCGTCTCCTTCGCGTCACCGACGACGGCAAGCGCGCGGTGCTTGGTGGCGTCATAGCGCGCAGCGTTGATCGACACGAGCTGCGCATCCTGCGCGAACACCGTCCACGAGCCCGTGGTGAAGTCCTGCAGGCGCGTGCCGATGGCGATGATCACGTCCGCCGCACCGGCCATTTCGTTGGCCGATGACGAGCCGATGACGCCGATGGGGCCGACATGGGCCGGGTGATCATGCGTCACCGCACCCTTGCCGGCAATGGTCTCGGCCATGGGCACGCCATGCTTCAGCGCGAAGTCGGCCACCTCTTTCTCCGCGCCTGAGTAGCGTACGCCGCCGCCGGAGATGATGAGGGGCCGCTTGGCGCCCTTGATGAGCTCGACGGCCCTGGCCACGCGGTCACGGTCCGGCCTGAGGCGCGGAATGCTGTGCACCGTGGGCGCGAAGAAGGCTTCCGGATAATCGAAGGCGAGTTCCTGCGTGTCCTGGCAGAGGCCGATGAAGGCCGGGCCGCAGTCGCCGGGGTCGAGCATGGTCGCCACCGCCTGCGGCAGGGACGAGATGATCTGTTCGGGGTGCGTGATGCGGTCCCAATAGCGCGTCACCGCCTTGAAGGCGTCGTTCACCGAGGCCGTGGGATTGCCGAAATGCTCCACCTGCTGCAGCACCGGGTCGGGCCTCCGGTTGGCGAAGATGTCACCCGCGAGGAACAGCACCGGCAGGCGGTTGGCGTGCGCGCAGCCCGCCGCCGTCACCATGTTGAGCGCACCGGGACCGATCGAGGACAGCGCGATCATGATCTGCCGCCGCCGCATGGCCTTGGCATAGCCCACCGCCGCCAGCGCCATCGACTGCTCGTTCTGGCCGCGCCAGGTGGGCAGCTTGTCCTGCACCGCCTCGAGCGCCTCCGACAGGCAGGTCACGTTGCCGTGGCCAAAAATGCCGAAGAGCCCGGCAAAGAGCGGCTCCCGCCTGCCGTCGATGATCGTGTACTGGTTGCACAGGTAGCGCACGAGCGCCTGTGCCATGGTCAGGCGGACAGTCGACATGGCGGATTCTCCCATTGGCGAGCGTTTTGGAACATTTCGTCTATTTCTTCAAGTGATGGAATTTTACTTCCACCGCAAGGAATGGCGATGCGACGCAATCTAGGCCCACCGCTCCGGGATCGGCAACGGCCGGGCCGCGCCTCAGCGCCGGTCATCCAGTTCCGAGCCGTTGACGACGAGGGCAGGATCCAGCCTGCCGGCGAAATGGTCGAGCACGTTCTGGACGGAGGCCACCGCCATGCGGGCGGCGCATTCCGCCGTGAGGCCGGCGGCATGCGGGCTGAGCACGACCTTTTCGTTGGTGAGCAGAGGGTGGTCGGGCGCCGGGGGCTCCGCCTTGAAGACGTCGAGCCCCGCGCCCCCGAGACGGCCCTCGCGCAGCGCCCGGTCGAGGAGGTCCTCGTCCACCAGCCCGCCGCGCGCCGCGTTGATGAGAATGGCGGCCGGCTTCATCGCGGCGATCTCCTCCGCGAAGATCACCGCACCCGCGGTCGAGCCCGGCATGTGGAGCGAGACATAGTCGGCACTGCCCAGCGCCTTCACCAGGTCGGCCGCGGGCCTGACACCGTGCTTGGCCATCACGTCGGGCGCCACGAAGGGATCATAGGCCGTGACCGCCATGCCGAAGGCACGGCCGAGTTCGGCGACGCGGCGGCCGATGCGGCCGAAGCCGACGAGCAGCAGGTTCTTGCCGTCGAGCTCCACTGTCTCGAAGCGGTTCCTGACGTTCCAGTCGCCACGGCGGACGGCGGCATCATGCTGAGCGGCCTTGCGCGCGGTGGCGAGCATCAGCATCAGCGTGTGCTCGGCGACCGCGCGCGAATTGACGTCACCCACGATGCAGAGCGGAATGCCGCGCGCGGTAAGCGCCGTCACGTCCACCGCGTCATAGCCAACGCCATGGCGCGACACGATCTTCAATCGGGGCGCAGCGGCGATGACCTCCGCCGTCATCGGCTGCGTCCGGAGCACCACGGCGTCAGCCTCGCCCACATGCGGCAGGTAGGAGTCGAGCGAGATCTCCTCGACCAGCGTGAAGCTCACGTCCTTCGCGGCTTTCAGCCGCTCGACACCTGCGGGGTGAAGCTTTCCGGCGACCAGGATGTGCGGCATCTCAATACCCCGTGTTCTTTGGCTGCGGGGCCGCCGCCACCTGCTCGCCGATGAGCTTGCGCGTCTGCTCGACGCTGGCCTTGGCGCCGCCCGCCAGCAGGCGCACGTCGTTCAGCAGCGTCACCATGTCGAAGCCCCAGCCGATGGCACGCGCCGCATAGGCAGCACTGCCGCAGTGGAGCGCGGCCCTGATGCCCGCCTCATGGGCGCGGGCGAGGATTTCCCGGATGGCCTCGATCATCTCCGGCTCCTCGCGGTCGAAGCCGGTGGGATATTTGCGGCCGGTGAGGCCCAGGGTCAGGTCGGCGGGGCCGATATAGACGCCGTCGAGGCCGGGTGTCGTCACGATGTCCTTCAGGTTCTTCATGCCGTCCGCCGTCTCGATCATGGCGAGTGCGATCACCTGGTCGTCGGCCCACGTGCCGTAATCGGCGCCATGGCCGAACACCGCGCGCGTCGGGCCCATGCTGCGCTGGCCACGCGGCGGATAGCGCATGCAGGAGACGAACTGCTCGGTCTCCTCGCGCGAGTTGATCATCGGGCAGATGATGCCGAGCGCGCCACCGTCCAGCGCCTTCATGATGTCGCCCGGCTGGTTCCACGGCACGCGCACGACAGGGGTGACGGGTGAAGCCTTCATCGCCTGCAGCATGGGCGCCAGCGCATCATAGCCGAGGAAGCCGTGCTGCTGGTCGATCGTCACCGAGTCATAGCCCTGCCCCGCCATGATCTCGGCGGTGAAGGCATTGCCGATGGAGAGCCAGGCGTTGAGCACCGGCTTGCCCGCGGCCCACAGCCGGCGGATGTTGTTCTGGGTCATCGTCCTCTCCCGTTCTCAAGGGCTTTTGTCCGGCCCGCGCGGGTCGCCGTCAAGGGCCGTGGGTGGATCGCCGGGCATGGCTGTCACGCCGATTGCATGGCGTGCACTGGAAATGCGAGGCCGGGTGGGCTAACCACCTCGCCCTGAACTGTGAAGGGGATGCGGATGTCGGAAGCCGGGATGGTGATCGTCGGGGGTGGCATGGCGGGGGCACGTGCCATCGTGAGCCTGCGCGCCAATGGCTATCAGGGGCCGGTCACGCTGGTGAGCGAGGAGACGCTGCTGCCCTATGACCGCCCTCCCCTGTCCAAGGCCATGCTGCTGGAGGAAAACGAGCCCCAGCCGGTGCTGCTGCTCGACGACAGCATGATCGCCTCGCTCAACGCCATTTTCGTGCGCGGCGTGAAGGCGACGGCCATCGACCGCAAGCAGAAGGCGCTGGTGCTGGAGGATGGCCGGGCCATCGCCTATGACAAGCTGCTGATCGCGACGGGCGCCAAGCCGCGCCGCCTGTCGATCGAGGGCGGCGAGCTTGCCTACACCCTGCGCGACTTCGCCGACGGCGATCACCTGCGCAACCGCCTGCGGCAGTCGACGTCGGCCGCCATCATCGGCGGCGGCTTCATCGGCCTCGAGGTGGCCTCGAGTGCAAGGAAGCTCGGCCTCGAGGTGACGCTGGTCGAGGCCCAGCCCCGCATTCTGATGCGCGGCGTGCCGGAGGAGATCGCCCGCGTGGTCCACGCCCGCCATGTCGAGGCCGGCGTCACCATGCAGGTCGGCACCGCGCTGAAGGCCGTGGAGACCGACGGCGTGCGCCTGGCCGATGACCGCAAGGTGAAGGCCGAGATCGTGGTCGCGGGCATCGGCGCCGCGCCGGAGATCGCGCTGGCGCAATCCGCGGGCCTCACGATCGAGAATGGCATCGCCTGCGACGCCACGCTCATGACGAGCGACCCGGACATCTACGCTGCGGGCGACTGCTGCTCCTTCCCGCATGGCCTGTTCGGCAACAAGCGCATGCGCCTCGAAGCCTGGCGCAATGCCACCGACCAGGCCAATGTGGCGACCGAGAACATGCTGGGCGGTTCGAAACCCTACATGGCGGTGCCGTGGTTCTGGTCCGACCAGTATGACCTGTCGCTGCAGATCGCCGGCAATCCGGCCGATGGCCCGGAGATCGTGAAGCGGCAGACGGGTGAACAGTCCTTCGTGATGTTCCACCGCGACCACGAGGGCCGCCTCGTGGGCGCATCGGGCATCGGGCCCGGCAATTCCATCGCGCGCGACGTGAAGCTCGCCGAAATGCTGATCGGCAAGCGCGCGTCACCCTCGGCCGAACAGCTGGCCGATCCCACCGTTCAACTCAAAGTGCTTCTGAAGGGCTGAGCTCGCATGAACTTCGCATCCGACAATGTCTATGGCGTGCACCCCAAGATCCTAGCGGCTCTGGCCGAGGTGAATGGCGGCACTGCGCCCTCCTATGGCGGCGACGCGCAGACGACACGCGCCGAGGAGATGCTGAAGGAGGTCTTCGGCTGCGACCTCAGGGCCTTCCTCGTCACCAGCGGCACAGCGGCCAACGGGCTGGCGCTGTCGACCATGACGCCGGGCTTCGGCGCCATCTTTTGCAATGCGGAAGCCCACATCGCGGTCGATGAATGCAATTCGCCGGAATTCTTCACCGGCGGCGCCAAGATCATCGGCCTCCACGGGCCGGCGGGAAAGGTCACCCCGGCGCAGGTGGAGAAGGCGCTGAAGGGCTTCATCCGCGGCGAACATGACCCGAAGCCCAAGGGCGTGTCGCTCACCAACGCGACCGAGCTCGGCACGGTCTATTCCCCCGCCGAGGTGAAGGCCTTCTCCGACGCGATCCGCCCGCGCGGCATGAAGCTGCACATGGATGGTGCCCGCTTCGCCAATGCCGTGGCAGGGCTGGGCTGCACCCCCGCCGAACTCACCTGGAAGGCGGGCGTCGACGTCATGTCCTTCGGCGCCACCAAGAACGGCGCCATGATGCTGGAAGCGGTGATCTTCTTCGACCTCGCGCTGGCCGAGGACTTCGCCTATCGCCGCATGCGCGGCGGGCAGCTGCTGTCCAAGAGCCGCTACCTCGGCGCGCAGATGATCGCCTATCTCGAGAACGGCCTGTGGCTCGAGAACGCGAAACGCGCCAATGCGCTGGCGCAGAAGCTGGCCGCGGGCCTGACGGCCGGCGGCAAGGTGCGCATTCCGAACCCCGTGCAGGCGAATGAAGTCTTCGCGGTGATGCCGAAGGCGATGTTCGACCGGCTGCAGGCATCGGGTGCCAAGTTCTACGACTGGATGCCCGACAGCCTGGGCGATGGCATCGCCGAACACGAAATCTTCGCGCGCTTCGTGCTGTCCTTCGCCACGCCGGAGGAAGAAGTCGACGCCTTCGTGAAGCTGGTGGCGCAGGGATAGGCGCGCCTCGCGCCCGCGGCAGGCTCTCATCCGCCACAACGCAAAAAGGCGCTCCCTTGCGGGAGCGCCCCTCGTCCGTTCAGAAAGTGCCTCGATTAGGCGGCCTTCTTGGCCTCAATGACCTTCGGCCCTTCGACGCCGTTCACCGGGATGGTGCGCGGCTTGAGGGCTTCCGGCACCTCGCGCTTGAGCGCGACGTGAAGGAGGCCGTTCTCCATGCCGGCGGAGAGCACCTGCACATGGTCAGCGAGCTGGAAGCGGCGCTCGAAGGCGCGCGATGCGATGCCCTGGTGGAGGAACTCGCCGGTCTGCTCCTGCTTCTCGGCCTTCTTGGCCGAGACGGTGAGCGCATTGCCCTTCACTTCGATGGTGATGTCCTCGGGCGCGAAGCCGGCCACCGCCATGGTGATGCGGTATTCGTCATCCGAAAGCTTCTCGATGTTGTAGGGCGGATAGCTCGGCGCATCGAAGGCCGACGCCTCGTTCAGCATGCGGGCCAGACGGTCGAAGCCGACGGTGGAACGATAGAGGGGGGTGAGATCGAACATGGTCACATTCTCCTTGAGCAATGTCACAAGTTGTGCCCGCCATTGGCCGGGCAGGTTGGAAACACAGGCCCCGGCATGGGCGCCTGCTGCGGAAGAGATAGGAAGCCCGCCTCGGGTTTCAAGCCCGAGGTGAACGGCAGATGAACGGCGGGTTCGGGCTGGGTTCAAGAAGGCCGCACTAATGTGCCCTCAACGATGACCGATCACCGGCATCGACGAGCCAACGAGGAGCACCACGATGACTGCCCACTCCCTTTCCCTGAAGTCCCTCTCCCTGAAGTCGCTGTTCGCCGTCGGCGCGCTGGCCGTGGCGCTGGGCCTCGGCCTGCCCGCGACGCCCGCCAAGGCCGATGTGTCGGTCGGCATCGGCATCGGCGTCTATCCGCCCGCGGCCGGCATCGGCTGGGGCGGCGGCTATTACGACGGCGGTGGCTACGGCGGCGGCTACTACCGTCCGCGCTACCCCAATTACGACCGCTACGTGAGCTGCCGCGATGGCCGCCGCATCCTGTGGCGCTCGGGCTATTCCGACATCGAGGTGATGAGCTGCCGCGGCGGCTTCTACCGCTACACCGCCTGGCGCAACGGCAAGCAGTTCGTGATGGCGGTGGACGCCCGCGGCGACGTCAGCCGCCTGCGCCGGATCAACTGATTGCGAGCGGGTGCCGGGAAGGCGGCGCGCTGCCTTCCCGCCGCCGCAGATCGGCCATGAAGGTTCCCGACACAGGAGGGCCTTCACGGTTGCGGAATGCCGCGCCATCTGTTTCACTCGTTTCATCGGGGGCTGCCGCCCCGTGCCGCAGAGGTAGAGTAAATGTCCGGATCTTCGATCATTCGCGGGTTGAGCCTGTTCGGCATGGCGCTGCTGGCGCTGGGACATGATGCCGGCGCGGCCAGCGCCGGCAGCGAAACGCGCGAGGCGCCGTCCATCTATGGGGACAGCTACACCGGGCCACCGCTGATCCGCCGCATCCCTGGCGTGCGCATCCTGTTTGGCGACCCCGCAACGGACGCGCAGGAGACGGACGACGTCTCCGGCCAGACGAAAAAGAAGAAGCAGCAACAGCAACTCGACGAAAGCTACTACGAGCCGGCCCCGGCCACGCCGGCGAAGCCGAAGGTTACGAAGCCCCCGGCCAAGGCTGCGGCCAAGCCGCCTGCCAACCCGGCCCTGCCGCAGAAGTCGGCGTCGGCTGCAGCGGCCAAGCCATTGGCCGAAGGCCCGCTCAGCTGCGAGAAGGCCACCTCCCTGGTCAGCGGCTATGGCTTCTCCAGCGTCGAGGCGGCGACCTGCAGCGGCAAGCTTTACGCCTTCAACGCCAAGCGCGGCGCCAACAGCTTCGCCATCAAGCTCGACCCGGCGAGCGGCCAGCTCACCGAAGTGAAGAAGCTTCCCTGAGGCGTGCAGCAGTCTCTCCTCCATCCGACACCCGAGAACCCGCTTCCGCCGGGCGCGGAATGCATTGATCTGGTGACGCGCGACAGGCAGCGGCTTCGCGCCATGCGCGTCGTGCCCGAAAGTGCGCGCGGCACCTTCGTCATCCTCGGTGGACGCGGTGACTTCATCGAACGCTATTTCGAGACGGCACAGGACCTGATCGCGCGCGGCTTCGCCGTGGCGGTGCTCGACATGCGCGGCCAGGGCGGATCGCAGCGCCCCGAGCGACAACCCTACCGTGACCGCACCCGCAGCTTCGCCGGCTTCGACGAGGACGTCCGTACACTGATGGATGACCTCGTCATCCCGTCCTGCCCGCCGCCCTATATCGCACTGGGCCACTCGACCGGCGCGCACGTGCTGCTGCGGCTGCTGCGCAACAAGCCGTGGTTCGACCGCGCCATCCTCGTCGCGCCGCTGGTCGAGATCAACTACGGCGCCTGGCCGCTTCCCGTCGTGTCGCTGCTGGTCAACGGCATGTGGCTGGCGGGCCTGGCGGACAGCTTCCTTCCCGGCGTCCGCAAGCGGCCCATGGGCCGCGCCGACTTTCCCGGAAATCCGCTGACCTCCGACCAGGGCCGCTGGGACCGCGACAGCACGACGCTCGAACATGCCCCGCATCTCGGCCTCGGTGGCCCGACTTTCGGCTGGCTGAAGGCGGCGCGCCGCTCGATCGCCCGGCTCGGCCGCATGGGCAAGCCCATGGCGCCCGTGCTGGTCGTGGCCGCCGGCGCCGACCGGGTGGTTGGCAACGAGGGCATCCGCCGGCTGGCGCGCCGGGTGCCGGGAATAGCCCTGACCTTTATCCCCGACGCCAAGCATGAAATCCTTTGCGAGCGCGACATGATCCGCCGCCAGTTCTTCGCCGCGCTCGACAGCTTCGTGCCGGCCTGACTAGTTGCCGATCTGCTCGAAGGCGAGATTGATGCGCACCAGCATGGCCCGGACATAGTCCTTCACCTCGTCCGGCAGCTCATAGGAGGCGATGCGGTCCGGGTGATAGAGCCTGGCCATGCGGTGATAGGCGAGCCGGATCTCCTCCTGGCTGGCGTCCTTCGCCACCCTGAGAATGGCGTAGGGGTCGAAGGCGGGCGTGCCGGGCGCCGCGCCCTCGCCGTCGAGCTGGTCAGCCTTGGGCACATTGGCGGAGCGCACCATCCGGATCGCAGTCTTGGCGATGAACTGCTGCTGGCCGGACGGCGTCAGTGCATCGAGGAAAACGTCATCATTGTTCAGCGCGTCACCCAGTCGGTTGGACAGCGGCAGGCGGATCGACACCGTCGTCACAGCCCCGTCGGCCATCGTCAGGAAGACCGGCGTGCGGTTGGCCCTGTCGTCGCGTCCGTTGAACATGGTGATTCCCCTTCCGGTTGAATATACTGCCAGAGTTGAACCAACCGTTAAATTGCCTTTCCATGCTGCGCATGCTAAGCGCGCCGCAACTCCCATTCCCACGCATGCAGAAAGTCAGTGCGCCCCATGAATTTGCGCAATATCGCCATCATTGCCCACGTCGACCACGGCAAGACCACGCTGATCGACCGCCTCCTGTCGCAGTCGGGCTCGTTCCGCGAGAACCAGAAGGTCGCCGAGCGCGCCATGGACTCGAACGACCTGGAGCGTGAGCGCGGCATCACCATCCTCGCCAAGGTGACCTCCCTCAACTGGAAGGACACCCGCATCAACATCGTCGACACCCCCGGCCACGCCGACTTCGGCGGCGAGGTGGAGCGCATCCTGAGCATGGTGGACGGCGCCGTCCTCCTGGTCGATGCTGCCGAGGGCCCCATGCCGCAGACCAAGTTCGTGCTGCAGAAGGCCCTCAAGATCGGGCTGCGCCCCATCGTCTGCATCAACAAGATCGACCGCCCGGACGAGCGCCACAACGAGGTGGTGAACGAGGTCTTCGACCTCTTCGCCAATCTCGATGCCAACGAGGAGCAGCTCGACTTCCCGATCATCTACGGTTCCGCCAAGCAGGGCTGGATGTCGGACAGCCCGACCGGCTCGCAGGAAAACATGGCGCCGCTGTTCGACCTGATCGTCAAGCACTTCCACTCGCCGACCGTCGAGGAAGGCCCCTTCCGCATGCTGGTGACGACGATCGAATCCAACCCCTTCCTCGGCCGCGTGCTGACGGGCCGCGTGACCTCGGGTTCGGTGAAGGCCAACCAGGCGGTGAAGGCGCTGTCGCGCGAAGGCAAGAGCGTCGAGCAGGGCCGCATCTCCAAGGTGCTGGCCTTCCGCGGCCTCGAGCGCGTGCCCGTGGACGAGGCGCAGGCGGGCGACATCATCGCCATTTCCGGCCTCACCACCGCGACGGTGGCCGACACCATCTGCGATCCCTCCGTCACCGAGCCGATCCACGCCCAGCCCATCGACCCGCCGACGCTGACCATGACCTTCCGCATCAATGACGGCCCCTTGGCCGGCAAGGAGGGCGACAAGGTGCAGTCCCGCGTCATCCGCGAGCGCCTGCTGCGCGAGGCGGAGGGCAACGTCGCCCTCAAGGTCACGCCGTCCGAGAACGAGACCGACGCCTTCGAGGTTGCGGGCCGCGGCGAATTGCAGCTCGGCATCCTTATCGAGACGATGCGCCGCGAGGGCTTCGAGCTCACCGTCGGCCGTCCGCGCGTCGTGTTCAAGATCGACGAGGAGACCGGCGAGAAGATGGAGCCCGTCGAGGAGGTCATCATCGACGTCGACGAGGCCTATACGGGCGCCGTCGTGCAGAAGCTCTCGGAGCGCAAGGGCGAGCTGAAGGACATGCGCCCCTCGGGCGTCGGCCGCCAGCGCATCGTGTTCCACGCGCCGACGCGCGGCCTCATCGGCTACCAGTCGGAACTGCTCTCGGACACCCGCGGCACCGCGATCTTCAACCGCATCTTCCACGGCTATGCGCCGCATTTCGGCGAGATCCCCGGCCGCCACACCGGCGCGCTGATCTCCAACAGCGACGGCGAGGCCGTGGCCTATGCCATCTTCAACCTGCAGGACCGCGGGCCGATGTTCATCGAGCACGGCACCAAGGTCTATCCGGGCATGATCGTCGGCGAGCACACCCGCGGCAATGACCTCGAGCTCAACGTCATCAAGGGCAAGAAGCTGTCGAACGTGCGCGCCGCCGGCAAGGACGAGGCGCTGATCCTGACCCCGCCCATCAAGATGTCGCTCGAGAAGGCGCTGGCTTATGTCGGCGAGGACGAGCTCGTCGAGGTGACGCCGAAGTCGATCCGCCTGCGCAAGACCATCCTCGACCCGAACGAGCGCAAGAAGGTGAGCCGCCAGAGGGAAGCCGAGAGCGAGGCGTAGGAATTTTCGCTCCTCCGATCGTCCATCGCATCCACCTTGCCCCGGCGTGACCGGGGCATCCTTTTTGGAACGCCGAAGAAGATGACCGGATCAAGCCCGGGCAAGGTGGAAGACGTTGGGCGGCGCGGGCGCGAGATCGCCTACTCCGCCGTCGCCTCCGCGCAAGTCACGAAGGAGATTCCGCTCGTCCCCACCTTGGAATCCACCGTCGGCGTATCACGCGCGCAGTCGAAGCCCGGCACCAGGGCATCCGCCGCCCGGCGGGCCTGAGCGTTGGCTTCGGGATAGGAGCCCGCCACATAGTGGACCGGGCAGGCCTCCTCGCCCTGGAGTGCCGTGACCACCAGCCAGGTGACGGTATTGCCGTCCTCGTCCTTCGCCACCCGCCAGCGCTCGATGGCGGCGAAGGGCTTGCCGTTCCGCAGGCGCCACTCGACGGGCGACAGGGCCTCGTTGAAGCGGGAAAAGGTCTTGGCAAAGGCGCAGCTGTCCTTCGCCTTCGGCCCGAAGCCAACGAAACTCCGGTCATCATCCACGGAAACCACGATGTCGTTGCCCCCGAAGCCCGCGCATTTCCAGGAGCCGGCGAAGGCCATGCCGTCGCCCTGCGCGATCCGGAGACAGTTCTTGTCCAGGTCGAAGGGGGTGTAAACGCTGGTGTTTTCCGCCGCGAGCGCGGCGATCGGCCACAGACAGAAGGAGGATAGCCAGAGGCGCTTTCTCATGGCAGAGAGGCTGCCACAAAGATCAATTGCAAGGAAGTCCCATGCGCATCGACGCCATTTCGATCGGCAAGAACCCCCCGAAGGAAATCAACGTCATCGTCGAGGTGCCGGTCGGCGGCGAGCCGATCAAGTACGAGATGGACAAGGCGGCGGGCACCCTCGTGGTCGACCGCTTCCTCTATACCTCGATGCGCTATCCCGGCAATTACGGCTTCATCCCGCACACGCTGTCGGACGACGGCGACCCGATCGACGTGCTGATCGCCAACCAGCGCGGCATCATCCCCGGCGCCCTCGTCGCCGTTCGCCCGGTGGGCGTACTCAAGATGCAGGACGAGGCGGGCGGCGACGAGAAGATCGTTGCGGTGCCGACGCCAAGCTCACGCGCCGTTACGAGAACATCCACGAATACACCGACCTGCCCGAGATCACCCGCCAGCAGATCGAGCATTTCTTCGAGCACTACAAGGATCTCGAGCCCGGCAAGTGGGTGAAGGTCGTGGGCTGGGGCAATGCGGCAGAGGCGGAGCAAATGATCCTCGACGCCATCGAGCGCGCCAGGAAGGCGAAGGCCTAGTCCGTTCCGAACTTGACGGTGAATGGCTGCTTTGGCAGCGTCGCGCGGCGATCAACCATCGCCTGCGCATGCGGGCCTTTGAGCAGGATTCAAATGAACAAGCTTGTGTTGTCCTTTGCGGCATTGCTGGCCTTCGCCGCCCCGGCGCTCGCCGGTGCGACGATCACGGTCACTCACGGCAAGACACCCGATCCCACCTACATCGACCTCGGCCCGGCGGGTGACTCGGTGGGAGACCAGCGCATCTGGGAATTTCCCGGCAAGACCGCCGAGGGAGTAGACGTGGTGATGGACTGGCTGATGATCACCACGGCCCAGCCCGCGGCAACGCCGGACCTCGAGAACCGCATGACGTCGGCCGTGTTCTCCTTCGGCGGCAGCGACCGCGTCCTGCTGGAAGGCATCGGCGCCTACCCCAAGGCAGGCGCGACGGTGAAGGTGGATGCCACGCTGGAGCGCGCCATCATCGGCGGCACGGGCAAATATGCCGGCGCCCGCGGCACCGTGATGACCACGCACCTGCCTGACGGCAGCTGGCAGCACGTGCTGAACCTCCAGTAACGCCGAAGCCCACGAGCCATTGCCGAGATGGCCAAACGAAAATGCCAGGGCCCCCGCCCTGGCATTCAGCGTTTCGGTGCGGGCGCCTTGCTTACATCGCGGGCTGCGGAATGCCCTTCGCCGCGCAGGCGGCCTTCACCGTGTTGTAGAGCAGGCAGGCGATGGTCATCGGTCCCACGCCACCGGGCACCGGGGTGATGGCGCCCGCCACCTTCTCGCAGGAGGCGTAGTCGCAGTCGCCGACGAGCTTGCCCTTGCCGTCGCGTTCGATGCGATTGATGCCGACGTCGATCACGGTCGCACCCGGCTTCAGCCAGTCGCCCTTGACCATCTCGGGCCGGCCCACGGCCGCGATCACGAGGTCGGCGCGGCGCACGACGGCGGGCAGGTCCTTGGTCTTCGAATGCGCCACGGTCACCGTGCAGTTCTCGGCGAGCAGCAGCTGCGCCACCGGCTTGCCGACGATGTTGGAGCGGCCGATCACCACCGCCTCGATGCCGTCGAGATTGCCCAGCACGTCCTTGGCCAGCATGACGGAGCCCACCGGCGTGCAGGGCACGAGCGAGTCCTGGCCGGTCGAGAGCTTGCCGACGTTGACGACGTGGAAGCCGTCGACGTCCTTCGCCGGCGAGATGGCGGTGAGCACCTTCATCGAGTCGATGTGCTTGGGCAGCGGCAGCTGCACGAGGATGCCGTGCACGTTCGGGTCGTTGTTGAGCTTCTCGACGATGGCGAGCAGGTCCTTCTCTGAGGTTTCGGCCGGAAGCTTGTGCTCCCAGGAGTTCATGCCGACCTCGACCGTCTGCTTGGCCTTGTTGGCGACATAGACCTTGGAGGCCGGGTCCTCGCCCACCAGCACGACGGCGAGGCCGGGGGTGAAGCCGTGCTTGTCCTTGAGGGTGGCCACGGCTTTGGCGATCCGCCCCCTGAGGCCTTCCGCGAAGGCCTTGCCGTCAATAACTTTCGCCATATTCAATTTTCCTTCCCTGCATTCACTTTCCCGGCAATCAATGCCTCAAGTTCCGCGGGATTTCCAGTGACCAGAATGGTCTTGTTGCGGTCGGTTTCGCCCGCAACGAGCTGGAGGGCCGATTTGGGCATCCGGCAGGCCTTGGCGAGGGTCTCGATAACCGCCTTGTTGGCGCGGCCCTTGTCCGGCACCGCCGTGACCTTCACGGCCAGCGACACCGTCCCGTCGGCGGCGACGTGAAGGCCGCCGACCTCGTCCCGGGAGGATTTGGGGGTGACCCGGACGGCCAGCAGGACACCGCCCTTGCCCGGGCGGAGGGGCGAGTTCACGCCCAGCCGAGGTTGAAGAAGATATTGTCGACCAGGATCCCTAAGAACTGCAGCCCGATCAGCAGGATGATGGGCGAAATGTCGATCCCGCCGAGGTCCGGCAGGAGGCGGCGGATGGGGCGCAGCAGCGGCTCGGTGAGGCGCTCCAGCGCGGCGCCGATCTGCCGGACATAGGGGTTCGACCGGTTGACGATGCCGAAGGCGACGAGCCAGCTCATGATGACCATTGCCAGGATGATCCAGAAGTAAATGTCGATGACGGTATGGAGGAGCCAGAGGATCGGGTTCACGGGCATCATGATCGGTCAGGGAGCCTTCTGCGGAGCGTTGATGCAGATGTAGGCGCGGGGCCGCCTCCAAGCAAGCTTGACGCTGCCCCGGCCAGCGACTAGAACCCGCTCCGCCTGTGGACACAGCCTTGAAAAGGGGCGGTAGCTCAGTTGGGAGAGCGCGGCGTTCGCAATGCCGAGGTCAGGGGTTCGATCCCCCTTCGCTCCACCAGGCGCCTTCCGGACGCCCCACCCTGTCGAGCATACCAAGGACCAGCAATAAACCCGCGCCGGGCGTCCTGCGACTCAGGCGCAAGTTGGCTCTCCGATGTCTGGAGATCAGGCCTGGGCGCATCGCCCCGCCAATGCGCGGCACTGGGTCACGCCCGGGGTCGTACCGGCCGCCATCGCTCGGCGCCGCCGGCGCGGCACCACAGACCTCGTGTTTCTACTGAATTTGCGACGTTGACGGCGCACCGCGCCTTGCCATATCGCAGGCGTCGTCACAACCGAGGTTACCCATGCGCTCTATCCGGCTCGTAGCGATTGCGCTCGCGCTTGCCCTTCTGGCCCTTGCTGTCCAGCCGGCGCGCGCCGCGGAGGAACCCCGCACGATCCGCGTCGGCATCTTCATCACCAATCTCTTCGACATCAACTTCGCGCGCCAGGATGTGGAGGCGCAGTTCTGGCTGTGGTTCAACCACACCGACCCCTCCTTCAACCCCGAGCACCACATCGAGATCGTCAACGCCCGCTCCGTGAAGGCGCTCAGCATGTTGCGCACCGACGCCGGCGACAAGGGCCTGTGGGACCAGGTGAAATACACGACCGTCCTGAACGAGACCTGGAACGTCGCCAACTATCCCTTCGACCGGCAGAAGATCCGCATCATCATCGAGAGCACCGAGGACGACGCCCGCAAGCTGAAGTTCGAGCCCGACATCGAGGGCAGCAAGCTCCGCCGCGACCTGACGATCGCGGGCTGGAAGATCGAAGGCATGAAGATCTCGGCCGCCAACGAATTCTACGAGACGGCCTACGGCGACCCAACGATGAACCCCGTCGGGCCCAGCATCTACCCGCGTATCACGGTGGAGATCGACGTGAAGCGCAACGGCTGGCGGCTTCTGCTGTCGACCTTCATCGGCTTCGGGCTGGCCATCGCGCTCGCCGGCATCGTGCTCAGCAGCAGCGCCTTCCGCCACTCGAGCGAGGTGATCGACATCGGCGCGCAGCTCGCCATCGGCACCGGCGCGCTGTTCTCCACCATCGGCGCGGGCTACATCATGCAGAGTGGCCTGCCGCCCACCACCGAATTCAGCCTCGCCGACGCCTTCCAGATCACGGCCTTCACCGTCACCTTCCTCACCATGTTGATGATCTTCGTGGTGCACGTGCTGCGCAAGCGCCGCAAGCGCAAGGCCGCCCTGACCACGGGCCGCGTGCTCTTTGCCTGCTACATCCTGAGCGTGCTGTGGATCGTCTATCGGGTGATGGTGGCGGTCACCGCCTGAGCCGCAGGGGGCGGCGCTGGCGGGTCGGTGTTTTCCCGGATGACGGCGCGGGCAGCGCGCCGCTGTTGCCAGTGGGCCGCGGCCCGTGCATCTATGGCCCCGCAATGAGGACGGGCGGCGGCATGATCAGGCTGGTGGTGATTTTCCTGTGGGCGGTGCTCGCCGCGGGCGCGGCGGCGGCGCAGGGACCATGGTCCGGCGAGTGGAAAATCACCTGGGGCAATGGCGGCGCTCTCGTCCGCCTCGAGCAGGATGGCAGCGCGGTGGGCGGCAGCTTCGGCAGCGGCCAGATCCAGGGCACGGCCCGTGACGGCCACCTCGTGGGGCACATCATCTTCAACGGCGGCACCGAAGCCATCACCGCCACGCTGAGCGAGGACCAGGCGAGCTTCGCCGGCACCACCGAGTCCGGCGAGTGGCTGTCAGGCGAGCGCATCGGCTCCGGCGGGCTCTCGGCCGCCGGCGTCACGGTGGACCTCTCCACGCCGCGCGCGGCCCTGCGCAGTTTCCTCGCCGCGTCGAGCCTGGCGCAGGCCGATAAGACCTATGCGCTGGCCTCGGCAATCGATGCCATCGACTTCGGCGACGAGGCGGGCTGGAGCACGCGCGAGCAACGCTTCAGCGGCGCGCGGCAGTTGTTCCAGCTCATCGACCGCGCCACCTTCAACCTCTCGACCATTCCCGACGACGCCGTCGGGCCGAAGCTGAGACTGCAGCTGCCCGAGGCCGACTCGAAGGCGGTGGTGAGCATCACCATGCAGCAGGGCGCCGACGGCAAGTGGCGCATCGTGATACCCGCACCGGGCGTGCTGCGCGCCGAAATCGATGCCGCCACGCCGCAGACTGCCGACGGCTTCCGCCAACTGCAGAGCCCGCGCGACACGCTGCGCGCCTTCCTCGACGGCATGCAGCGCTGGAACAGCGGCGGCGCGGCGGAGGCCATCGGCACGATCGACCTGTCACACGTCCCCGACGTGCTGCGCCGGACCGAGGGCGAACTCGTGGCGCAGTACCTGGTGCGGATCATCGACCGCGTCGGCCAGCACACGCTGCAGAACGTGCCCAACTCGGGCGAGAGCCGGGCGCCCTTCGTCTATTTCGATCTCCCCGCCGGGCGCATCGTCATCGCGCCGGTCGGCACGGGCGCGGACACGCGCTGGAAATTCTCCGCCGACACGGCGCGCAACATCCGCAAGCTCTATCGTTCGGCGGAGCAGCTGCCCGACCGCCACGCGCTGGATCCGAGCTTCATTCCGCCGTCAGCGATGTTCGCCCTGCGCGACACGGTGAAGCGCCATGCGCCGGCGCTGCTGAAGAGCCTGCCGGGCCCGGGCAACATCGAATACTGGCAGCTGCTGGCGGGCCTCATGGCGCTGGCGGTGATCGCGCTGCTCACCGTCATCCTGCGCGCCGCGCTGCTGTGGGTGATGGGACGCGACCTGCTGAAGCGCCATATCGCCAATCCACGCCGCCTCGCGCTCGGCATTGCGCTCGGCATTTCCATCATCATCGGCACGCGCCTCGTGACGGCCGTCGGCGTGCCCGCCGTGACCAGGCAATATACCGTGCCGGTGCTGGGCACCGCACTCATCATCATCCTGGCCTATGCGCTCTGGCAGCTCATCGTCTTCTTGCTCTCGATCCTGCAGGACTACGCCGAGAAGACCGAGACGGCGGTCGACAACATCCTCGTCACCTTCGCGGCCGGCGTCGCCAAGCTCAGCATCGCGCTCGGCGCCGTGCTGGTGCTCAGCTATATCTGGTCACTGCCGACGAGCGGGCTCATCGCCGGCCTCGGCATCAGCGGTCTCGCGGTGGCCTTCGCCTCGAAGGAGACGCTCTCCAACATCTTCGGCGCCGGCATCCTGCTGGGCGACCGGCCCTTCGGCAAGGGCGACCGCATCATCGCCGGCGACGTCAACGGCTGGGTCGAGTCGGTGGGCCTCCGCTCGACCCGCGTCCGCACGCTCTACGACAGCGTGCTGGTGGTACCCAACGGCAAGCTCGCCGACATGGTGGTGAACAACCTCGGCGCAAGGCGCAAGCGCAGCCTGTCGACCACCGTCATCGTCACCGGCGGCGCGACGCCGGAGCGGCTGGAAGCCTTTGCCGAAGGCATCCGGCAACGCATCGCGGCGGACCCGATGTTCGAGGGCAAGTGGGCGGAGGTCAACATCACGCGCATGTGGTGGGAAGGCATCGACGTCGAGATCTCGACCATGGTCGAGACCCGCAGCGGGCGCGCCTCGCGCGAGGCCAGCCACAAGCTCTACCTCGACATCATGCGCATTGCCGAGGCCAACGGCCTGACGCTCGCCCACGCCACCGATCCGGCAGGCAGTCACGCGGCAGCGGCGGGCTGAGCCTCAGCGGTCGTAGTCCGGGGGTTCCCTGTCCCAGGCGGCGGGCGTCTGGCCCAACTGATAGCCGACGTCATAGAGCGCCCGCATGTAGGCCGTGTCGAATTCGCTCTTGGCCTTCATGGTGAAGCTGCTGGGGATCGAGGTGAGGTTGAAGGCCACGTCGTCCTTCTGGCATTGCGCATACATGCGATAGGCATCGCCGATCGACTGGTTCTTGATCAGCGTCGAGATCGAGCGCGCGGCGATGGCCAGCGTCTTGGTCTCGGTCTTCTCGGCCTGCGGCGCGAAGGAGCCGTTCATGATGATGTAGAGGGCGCGCTTGCGCGGAAAGTTCAGCGCCTTGTCCACGTCCTTCAGCGAATTCTGCGCCGAGACGAGGAAGGCCTGGGTGGTGGTGCCGCCGTCGACGTGAAGCTCCTCATAGACCTTGCCGTCGGCCGTGACCTTGATGAGCTGCGGCGGGAACACGCCGGGAATGGCGGCACTCGCCACCAGCACGTCGCGGAACAGCTGCAGCCGGTCCGGATTGCCGCTGGCGGCAATCGCCGTCATGTCCCAGACCACGGGGCGCTGGGCGTCGAGGTTGGTGGTGCCGACCAGCAGGCGGCGGCCCTTGCCATGCTCGACGGCGATCTTGTCGAGCAGAGCCTGCGTCACGTGCTTGGCGACCAGCGCCTTGAGCGGGCTGTTGTCGGTCATGGACGAGCCGAAGACGCCGCTGATGGCGCCCTTCTTCTTCATCACGTCCTTGTCGTCGATGGTGGTGTAGATCTCCTTCAGCTCGTCGTCATAGTCGGAGCCGAGGAAGGCATAGGGAGCCGAGAGCGCGCCGGTGCTGACGCCCGTCACGATCTCGAATTTCGGGCGCGTGCCGGCCCTTGTCCAGCCATTGAGGATGCCCGCGCCATAGGCGCCGTCGCCGCCGCCGCCGGAGATCGCCAGGTAATAGGCGTTCTTGAGCGGGATCGACGGGTCGGCCTTGTGGGCGGCGCGCAGCTGGTCGAGGCGGATGGCGGATGCCTCGTTCAGCTTCTTCAGCTCCGCATCACCCCAGTAGCGGATGCCCTTGTAGCCGATGGGCGTCGCATAGCTGTTGACCGGCGCATCATCGAGGCGCGGCACGTTGGTGCCGCAGGCGGCAAGCACGACGAGCAGGAGGGCCGCGACGGCGGCCCTCAGGGTGCGGGGGAACACAGGAAGTTGCATGATGGATCGTTTGTTCAAGATCGCGCGCTTTGTCAACGCCGAAGCCCGCGGGAGGGCTGCCCACCGGCCGGTTTAACCGGATCTTGAAGCACTTCGCGCCCAGATCGCGAGGGGAATGAGGTGGCACTGATCTTAGGCAACCGCCACGAGCGCTCCGGAGGCGTTCATGCGGGCCAGAGAAGCCTCAGGCGCAGGACCACCACTCCGCTGCGGTTTTTACTGATGTCGGGACCTGCCGCAGGGGTTAAGGTACAGATCTGTTTCGGCCGGCCCGCGCCGGCTCGTCGACCTTGTTTCCAGTGCCGGAGAATACCTCACATGACACGCCGCATCGCCGTCCTCCTCGCCACCCTGTTGTTCTGCATCACCGCGCCCATCGCGGCACGCGCCAGCGAACCCTATGTGATCTGCCGGAACCAGACCTACGCGCTCTGCGCCTCGGCCTCCGCCTTCGTCTATGGCGACGTGGCCTATGCCAAGTGCGTCATCAAGAGGGGTAACTCGATCAGTTCCCCGCCGCTGACCTACACGACCGCCACCGGCCAGACGCTGGACATCTGCAACATGAACGCCATCGGCGTTCGCAACGGCTACATGATGAGCACGTTCAGCCTGCCGCTCGAAGTGCGCGCGGGCGGCAAGAAGGCCCTCTACACCTGCCCCGGCGGCTCGACCGCGCAATATGCCCAGTGCGACGGCGGCACCTGCTTCAAGAGCACCTCGGGCAAGTATTTCCCGGGCGTCGGCAAGGTCGCCAAGAACGAGATCATCTGCTCCTGCCCGATGTCCACGCCCGCCAACACCCCGGCGCCCTTCAGCTACCAGTTCATCGGCCCCTATCCTTGCCAGCAGCAGGCCCTGTCGGTGTGCAACCAGAACGTGGTCAACGGTTCGATCATTCCGGTGGGCTCGCCGCCCGGCGCCGGCCGCGTGCTGACCGAAGCGCTCTACGGACATCAGTTCCCGATCAACGAATGCAACTGATCAAGGATGCCTGACCGGGCGGCGGCAGCGGACCAGCCGTGAGCTGGTTCAACGCCGCACCCAGTGCCACCATACCCCACGACATCACCGCGAGCTTCGCCTTCGTCCCGGCAAGCTCGCGGTTCTGTTTCCGAAAGGCCCCGGGCGGGCATTGGATCAGACTGTCCCGCCCGTGCCGAATGCCCGTTATGGGAGGGCAAAGTCGCGGATTGCCAGCCCTGTCATGCTGCCGTATCATCTCCCCCGGGTATCGAGGTCGTCCATGCCAGAAGAGGCGGCCCGACAGGGATGGGATGGCTCACGATCAGGACGAGGACGGCGGCTTGGCTTCCGTAAAGCCTGACTTCCCCCCCGGCGAGGATGCCGGGGCAGCCGGAGGCTTTCTGCCGCCGCTCGAGGTGACCGTCGACCTGCCCGATCTCCGTTATGCGAAGCTCAGCAAGATCGTCGCCGAGCATGTGCTGCCGCAGCTGGTGGCACTGCACGCGCCGGCGCCGGCGCCCGTTCCCGCCCTCTCCCAGCGCAGCCTCGAAATCGCCGAACTGGCCCGGCTGGTGATGGGGCCGGACGGCGAGGAGCCGGCCAATTACGTGCTGAAGCTGAAGGACGAGGGCGTGTCGCTCGACGACCTGCACGCCGAGTTGCTGGAGCCCACGGCGCGGCTGCTGGGCGATCTCTGGAACGAGGACAAGGCCGACTTCGTGGACGTGACCATCGGCGTCTCCCGCCTGCAGCGGCTGGTGCACGTCTTCGAGGGGCTGGGCCAGATCCCCAATTACGACGAGAAGCGCCGCGTGCTGCTGGCCGCCACCCCGGGCGAGCAGCACAGCCTGGGCAGCACCATCGTCCAGAAGTTCCTGCGCGCCGGCGGCTGGCATGTGTGGACCTGCGCCTCGCCCGACGTGGCCGAGGCGGCGGAGATCGTGGCGAAGCAGTGGTTCGCCGTGGTCGGCTTCTCGCTCGGCTCCGACGTTCATGTGCCCTCGCTCGCCGAGGCGATCCGGCAGGTGCGGGAGCGCTCGCTGAACCCCCGCGTGGGCATCATGATCGGCGGCTCCGCCGTGACGCGCCATCCCGAACTCGTCGCGCAGGTCGGCGCCGACGGCACCGCGGCCAATGGCCCGGCCGCCGTGGTGCTGGCCAAGAAGCTGCTGGCCGAATCCCTCGTCTGAGCTTGCATCGCGCGGGCGATGCGGCATGCTTCGCCCCCATGACCACACATCGCTTCACACCCGCCACGCTCCACAACACCATGGGCAGCCATGCCCCTGCCCTCACCATCGCCAGCGGCGACACGGTGATCGCCGGAACCGCGGATGCCCATGGCGTCGACTGGCGCGGCGAGAAGATCGGCGACCGGCCGAACCCCATGACCGGGCCCTTCTTCATCGCGGGTGCGGAACCCGGCGACGCGCTGCTGATCGCGATCCGCGAGATCCGCATGACGAGGCCCACCGGATGGACCTTCGACGTGCTGAGCCCCCATGTGGTGGACCCGCAAGCCGTGCAGCGCTTCCCCGCACGGCAGAAGACCGAATGGATCATCGATGCTGAAAAGGGCCGCGCGCGGCTGGCGGCACCGCCGCCGGCGCTCACCGGCTGGTCGGTGGCGGTGGAGCCGATGATCGGCTGCTTCGGCGTGGCGCCCGACCTCGGCCAGTCGATCTCGACGGCCACCAGCGGACGCTGCGGCGGCAACATGGACTACCGCGGCTTCGGCGCGGGGGTGGAGGTGATGTTCCCCGTGGCCGTGCCGGGCGCGCTGTTCTTCCTGGGCGACGTTCACGCCCAGCAATGCGACGGCGAGATCGTCGGCACCGGCATCGAGACGGCGGCCGAGGTAACCTTCACCGCGCGCGTGCTGAAGGGCCAGCGTATCGGCTGGCCGCGCGGGCTCAACGCGACGGAGATCTTCACCATCGGCAATGCGCGCCCCCTCGACCAGGCGCTGCAGCACGCGACGACCGAGATGCTCGACTGGCTGATGAGCGACTACGGGCTCGACGCGGTGTCGGCGAGCCACGTGATGGGGCAGTGCGCCCGCTATGACGTGGCGAACGTGTTCAACCCGGCCTATTCGGTGGTGTGCCGCGTGGCGCGGGACGCATTGCCACAGGATGCGCGGGTCAAGCCCGCGCAAGGTGACATGACGTGATGCGTGTCCACCTACCCCGCCACACCCATGAGCCCTTTCAGCGTCTCCAGTGTATCCGCCTCGTTGGCCGGCTTGTCCCACCTGATGCGGGAGACGCGGGGGAAGCGCATGGCGAGGCCTGACTTGTGGCGGGTGGACGGCAGGATCGCATCGAAGGCGATCTCGAGCACCAGCTTCGGCGTCACCGAGCGCACCGGGCCGAAGCGGTCGATCGTGTTCTGGCGCACGAAGCGGTCGAGCGCCGCGAGCTCCGCGTCGGTAAAGCCGGAATAGGCCTTGCCGACGGGCACGAGAAAGGGCTGGCCGTCCTTCTCCGTCCAGGCCCCGAAGGTGTAATCCGAATAGAAGGACGAGCGCTTGCCCGAACCCTTCTGGGCATAGAGCAGCACGCAGTCGGCGGTGAGTGCCGCGCGCTTCCACTTGTACCAGTGGCCCTTGGGGCGGCCTGCGAGGTAAGGGCTGTCCTTGCGCTTCAGCATCAGTCCTTCGATGCCTTCCTCGCGGGTTGCCTCCCAGCGCGCCTTCAGGTCTTCCTTGCTGGCGAAGCTCAGCACGTCCGAAAGGTCGCTGAGCGCAGGGTTGGATTGCCGGTGCCAGGCCTCGAGGCGGTCGCGCCGCGCCGTGAGGGGGAGCCCGCGCAGATCCTCGCCGCCGATCTCGAGGGCATCGTAGAAGCGGACATGCACCGGATACTTCGTCACCATGGCGCGCGTAACGGTCTTGCGGTTGAGGCGCTGCTGCAGGTCGGAGAAGGGTGCCACCACGCCATCGCGAACCACGAGGAGCTCGCCATCGAGCACGGCATCGAACCGGAAGTGGTCGACGAGTTCGGGAAAAGCCTGGCCGATGTCGTCACCGGTGCGCGAGAACAGCCGCGTGGTGCCACCCTTCGCCGCCACCTGGATGCGGATGCCGTCCCACTTCCATTCGGCGGCGAAGTCGTCGAGGTTCATCGCCTGCCAGTCGGCCTCTTCCAGGGCATGGGCCAGCATGAGGGGACGGAAGATCGGGCTGGCGGAGAAGGACGGCCGTTCGGCCTTCTGCTCCAGCCAGCCGAACAACTCCGTATACGGAGGACCGAGGCCGTGCCACAGCTCCTCGATGTCATCGACCGGCCTGCCATAGGCTTCGGCCACCGCCTGCTTGGCGAGACGGGCGGAGACACCGACGCGCGGCGCGCCGCTGAGGAATTTGAGGAGCGCCCAGCGGCCGGTGGCATCGAGCCGGTCGAGCCATTGCGTGAGCAGTGCCGCCAATCCGGCCCGGCCCGCCGCCGACAGCGCCGTGACGATCTCGGAAAGGCGCGGGGCATCGACCTGCTCAGCCGCCGCCGGCCAGATCAGGGCCACCGTCTCCGCCGTGTCGCCGACATCATCGCGCGACATGCGGAAGAGATCGGGGTCGAAGCGGCTCTCGCCGATCTCCGCGAGAACGCGGCGCAGCGGAACGTCGATGGGCAGGCCATCGGTGAGCGCCGCCAAGGCGTAGCCGCGGTCGGGGTCTGGCGTCGACAGGAAGTAGTTGCGCATCAGCATCAGCTTGGCGTTGCGCGCCGGCGTATAGGTGAGGCGGTCGAGGAGCTGCGAGAAGGCTTTCATTCGCCGTCATCCGCGCGGCCGACCAGGCGGAGCGCGCGCGCCGTGATCTGGCGCTTGCCGAGTTCATGTACGAGGGCCTCCTCCCGGCCGTGGGTGACCCAGACTTCGCGCGCGCCCGTCTCGGTGATGGTTCGGAGCAGCTCCGGCCAGTCACAATGGTCGGAGATGATGAGAGGAAGCTCGACGCCGCGCTGGCGCACCCGGCCGCGGATGCGCATCCACCCCGAGGCGAAGCCCGCGAGCGGATCGGCGAAGCGGCGCGACCAGCGATCGCCAAGCGCCGAGGGCGGCGACAGCACGATCTCGCCCGCCAGCTTGCCCGGCGCATCGGCGGCGTTGGGCACGGCGCCGAGATCGAAGCCGCGCGCCACGTAGTAGTCCGTCATCGCGCGCAGCGCGCCGTGCAGCCAGATGGGCCGTTCGTAGCCGGCCTGGCGGATGAGCGCGATGAGGCGCTGGCATTTGCCGAGCCCATAGACACCGATCTGGTGCGTGCGCTCGGGAAAGTCGCGGAGCGAGGCGAGGAGCTTCCGCACTTCCGCGGCGTCGGGTTCATGGCGATAGACGGGAAGGCCGAAGGTGGCCTCGGTCACGAAGAGGTCGCAGGGCACGAGTTCGAAGGGAGCGCAGGTGGGGTCCGCATGGCGCTTGTAGTCGCCCGAGATCACCGCACGCTGGCCCCGGTAGTCGATGACGACCTGCGCCGAACCGAGAATGTGGCCGGCGGGGACGAGCGTCACGGTGACGTCGTTCACGCTGAGCGCTTCGCCATAGGCCAGGGCCTGGGTCTGGCCGAGCGTGCCGAGCCGGAGGCGCATGATGGCGAGCGTATCGGCCGTGGCGAGAACGGACCGGTGGCCCGGCCGCGCATGGTCGGAATGGCCGTGCGTGATCACGGCGCGCGGGACCGGCCCCGAAGGATCGATGTGGAAATCGCCCGGCGCGCAATAAAGGCCCGAGGGACCGGGCCGGAGCCAGCTTTCGAAGGGAGGAGATGCCATGACGCGACAATGTCATGCGCGCGCGGCCGTTTCGCAATGGCGGAAATGGGTGCGGGGGGCCGGACTGCAGGCCCCCCGCAAAAAGAGGCACCGGGTACGCAGTACATGATCCCGGATCGCCGTGGCGCGGGGCCCCGCTGAGGGAGCCCGATGGCCATGGCTCCATCATGGGGCGTTGCGGTTTCCAAACGGTTTAGAGGGTGCGAAGAAAGGCTTAACGCGTGACCGCAGGCGTTTCAGCGCGGCACAGGCTCAGGCCAGCCAGTGGTCGAGGAAACGGGAGAGCCAGTCCTTCACCGGCGCGTCATGGAGCAGGTTGCCCGCGAGGTGGGCGGCGGAATCCTGCGCATTGGGCAGCGCGAAGCGGTGCGCGCCGATCACTCCCCAGCGGTGCATGGTGAGCCGGGTGACCTCCGGGTGGAACTGCAGGCCATAGGCCTTGCCGTTGAAGCGGAAGGCCTGGTTCTCGAAGGTCTCGCCGGTGGCGAGCCGAACGGCATCCTTCGGCAGCGTCAGGCCTTCGCGGTGCCAGTGATAGACCTTCTGCGGCCAGGGGCCATGGGCCCGGCCCTCCTCCGTGGGAATGAGGTCGTAGTAGCCGATCTCGACCAGCCCGTCGGCATGGGGGCCGACGGTTCCGCCCAGGTGCTTCGACAGCATCTGCGCGCCGAGGCAGACGCCGAGGAAGGGCTTCTGCTCCTTCAGGGGCACCCCGATCCAGTCGATCTCGCGGGCGATCCAGTCATCCGGGTCATTGGCGCTCATCGGGCCACCGAAGACGACGGCACCGGCGTGGTGCGCCAGCGTCTCCGGCAGCGGGTCGCCCAGGGCATGGCGGCGGATGTCGAGGCGGTAGCCCTTCTGCTCCAGCATGTGGCCGATGCGCCCCGGCGTCGAGGCCTCGGTGTGGAGCACGATCAGGACATCCCGCATGGCGCTAGAGCTCCACCGGAGTGGCCACGGGCTGCCGCGTGCGGCCTTCGAGCAGGATGATGGCGAGGCCCGAGGCCATGATCAGCGCCATGCCCGCGATGGCGAGCGCATTGGGGAACTGGCCGAAGACCAGGATGCCGGAGAGGCCGGCCCAGATCATGACCGAGTAGCTGAAGGGCGCGACCACGCGCGCCGCGGTGCGGCTGTAGGCCATGAAGACGAAGGAATGGCCGCACATCAGGAAGAAGCCGGCGATGAACATCAGCCAGCCATGACGGAAGGTCGGCATGACCTGGGTCTCGAGCAGCAGCGACAGCACCAGCGCGCCCAGCATGACGACCAGCAGGGTCGAGAAGGTGACGGCCAGGGCGGGCGTGCGCGGCGGCACTTTGCGCGAGAGGATATCGCGCCCCGCGACGCCCACCGCGGTGAGGAAGCCGAAGACCGCGAAGGGCGAGGCCGCGACCCCGCCGGGCTGGGCCACCAGAAGGGCCCCCGTGACGCCGAAGCCGATCAGCAGCAGGCGCAGGCCACCGACCTTCTCGCCGAAGATGAGCCACATGCCGAGCAGCACCACGAGCGGCGCGATCTGGGTGATCGCGGTGAGGTCGGCGATGGGCATGTGCGCCAGCGCGGTGATGAAGCAGAGGATGGCGAGGAGCTCGCTCGTCGAGCGCAGCACGACCCAGGGATTGAAGGCCTTGGGCAGATGGCGGATGAGCCCCATGAAATAGATCACCGGCAGGCACCAGATGATGGCCGCGATGCCGCGCATGACGAGGACCTGGAAGGGCGGGGCATCCTCCAGCGCCAGCTTCATGCAGGTGTCATTGGCGACGAAGCTGCCGGTGGCCACGATGATGGCGGCGATGCCGCGGAGATTGGGGGACAGGGCCATGCGGTCCGGAAGGGCGTTGCGTGATTCGGTCGAGGATAGAACAGTTCCGGCCTGCGGGGGGCCGCATTTTGCGCAAGGCCATCCTTCACTGGCAGCACCCCGGCGCTGGCCGGCATGGCGGCAGCGGGAATACTTCAGTAAATCCTAAACTAGGTAAATAGTCCTTGACAGCGCGCGCTCCCCGAGCTAGAAAAGCGCATCCTTCCGAATTGGGCCAGGCGGGCGGGCCTCAGGTCGGAAGGGTGATCGGCACGCGCAGGGAGTGCACGCCGTTGGCATCCGCCGGCGGCAGCTTTTCGGCGCGCATGTTGACCTGGATCGAAGGCATGAGCAGCGTGGGGGCGGAGAAGGTGGCGGGCCTGCTGCTGCGCATCTTCACGACGTCGTCCTCGGAGACACCGTCATGGACGTGGATGTTGTGGGCGAACTCATCCCCGACCGTGGTCTCCCAGGCATAGTGCTTGCGGCCGTCCTTGGGGAGGTAGTCGTGGCACATGAAGAGGCGGGTGTCCTTCGGCAGGGCCATCAGGCGGCGGATGGAGCGTGTTGGTGGGCTCGTCGAAGAAGGCGTGGATGACGGGTTTCGGCATGACCTGCATCTCTTCGCGGACGAATTTTCTTGACAGTATATTAGAGAATTCTAAATTAGAAACTATGAAACGGAGAGGCTCATGGCGACGCTGACGCTCGACCACTCGCTCGCGGGGTTCGAGGAAAAGGCCGCGCAAGCCGCACAGATGCTGAAGTCGCTGAGCAACGAGAAGCGGCTGATGATCCTGTGCAAGCTGCTGGAACACGGCGAGATGAGCGTCAACGCTCTGATCGGCCATGTGGGGCTATCGCAGTCCGCACTCTCCCAGCACCTCGCGCGCATGCGCGAGGAGAAGATCGTCGACACCCGGCGCGACGCGCAGCAGATTTTCTACCGCGTGGCAGACCCCCGCGTGCGCGACATCCTCGCCACGCTCAAGAACACCTTCTGTTGAGGAACACGACATGACGCTGAAGCACATCACTGCGGCGGAAGCCAAGAAGCTCGTCGACCAGGGCGCAATGCTCGTCGACGTGCGCGAGGTGAACGAGTATCTGGGCGAGAATATTCCCGGTGCGCAAAACGCGCCGCTGTCCGGGATGGGCCGCGCCAAGATCGCGGACGCGCCGGCGGTGGTGTTCCACTGCAAGTCGGGCGCCCGCACGCGGATGAATGCGGCGGCCCTGGCGCAGTGCACCGATGCCGAGGTCTATATCCTCGACGGTGGCATCGAGGCGTGGAAGGCGGCAGGCTATCCAGTGAAGCGGGGATAGATTTTCAACCATTCTCCGGAAGTCACCTTCGCCGGGCTTGTCCCGGCGATCCTTTTTGGTGGTGCAGAAAAGGATGCCCGGGTCGCGCCCGGGCAAGGTGAGCGAGGGGTCAGAGCGCAAGCGTCAGGAACACGCTGTTGGGATCGGGCTTGTAGTCGCCGAAGGGCGGGCACTCTTCGAAGCCGTGGGACTTGTACAAGGCGACGGCAGGCGCGAAATAGCCGAAGGACCCTGTCTCCAGGCTGAGGCGCTTCAGCCCTCGCTCGCGTGAGGTGGCGATGATGTGCCTCAGGAGCGCGCTTGCCACGCTACGGCGCCGCGCGGCTTCCGCGGTGTGCATCGACTTCACTTCGCCGTGGGTCTCGTCGAGGGGCTTCATGGCGCCGACACCGAGCAGGACCTCCCCCTCCCAGGCGGACCAGAAATCGATGCCCGGCGCAGCAAGCCGGGTGACGTCGAAGACATGGGCGCTGCCCGGCGGCGTCACCTCGTGGCACGTCTTGAAATGGTAGCGCAGCAATTCGAGGATGCGTTCGTCAGACAGAGTCCCGCGTCGAATGTCCATTGCCCCTCCTGAGCCGGGTACGGCCTCGTGCCCGGCGCGCGAAATTTTATTGCTGATTCGGTCGCCGATGGATTCCTATCTTGCGCTACGCCCCTCATTCTGCCATAAGGAGATAGGACAGTGACCCTGTCCTATTGTGGCAATTCAAGGCATGTGGACCCCCGGATGATCCGGAATACGACCACCAAGACCCTGAAAACGACGGCCAAACCGGCCGGCGATGCCGCTCGGCTGCCCCGCGCTACGCTCCGCAAAACCATCTGAGGGCGAGCGCTCGCGGGCAGGATGCCCAGGAGTTCGATCGCCCTCGAGGGTCCGGCGCCACCCGAAGGCCCCGCCCCCAAAGGCCCAAGATCGACACTCCTGCGTATCAGACGACTGGACGACCTTCCGGGTTCATGACGGCCCCGGGAGTGAGATGAGATGAGGACGAGCAAGGAGTTGGCCATGAACATTCAATACCGGCCAGAAGGTCTTCCGGAGGCGCACGGCCTCTATGACCCCAAGAACGAGCATGATGCCTGCGGCATCGGCCTCATCGCCAATATCCACAATGTCAAAAGTCACCGCATGGTGGCGGATGGCCTGTCCATCCTGAAGAACCTCGAGCATCGCGGCGCCGTGGGTGCCGACCCCAAGGCCGGCGACGGTGCGGGGCTGATGCTGCAGATCCCGCATGCCTTCTTCGCGGAAGAAGCAAAGCGCCTCGGTTTCGAACTGCCCGCGGCAGGGCACTATGGCGTGGCACAGCTCTTCATGCCGCGCGAGCCGGTCTACCGCCAGGACGTCGAGCGCATCTGGTGGGAGACGACGCGCGAAGAGGGCCTGAAGGTGCTGGGCTGGCGCGACGTGCCCGTTGACTCCTCCGTCCTCGGATATTCGGTGAAGGGCACCGAGCCCTTCCACCGTCAGCTGTTCATCGGCCGCGGCCCCACCATTCGCGACGAGGCGCATTTCGAGCGCAAGCTTTTCGTCTGCCGCAAGGTCGTCTCCAACCGCGTCCTCGAGGTGCTGGGCTCCAAGGCGAAGACCCATTACCCCGTCTCCGTCTCCGCCCGCACGCTGGTCTACAAGGGCCTGGTGCTGGGCGCGGAGCTTGGCGCCTATTACCGCGACCTCGAAGACCCGCGCGTTGAATCCGCCTTCGCGATGGTGCACCAGCGCTTCTCGACCAACACCTTCCCGTCCTGGCCGCTGGCCCATCCCTATCGCTTCATCTGCCACAATGGCGAGATCAACACGGTGCGCGGCAACTACAACTGGATGGCCGCGCGCCAGGCCAACATGCGCTCCGAGATCCTGGGTGAAGACCTCTCCAAGCTGTGGCCCATTTCCTACGAGGGCCAGTCGGACACGGCCTGCTTCGACAATGCGCTCGAATTCCTGACCATGGGCGGCTACTCCCTGCCCCATGCCATGATGATGCTGATCCCCGAGGCCTGGGCGGGCAATCCGCTGATGGACGAGGACCGCCGCGCCTTCTACGAATATCACGCCGCACTCATGGAGCCGTGGGACGGCCCCGCCGCCATGGTCTTCACCGACGGCAAGATGATCGGCGCCACGCTGGACCGCAACGGCCTCAGGCCTTCGCGCTACATGACGAGCGATGACGGGCACATCCTGCTCGCCTCGGAAATGGGCTGCCTGCAGTTCGCCGAGGAGCACATCACCCACAAGTGGCGGCTGCAGCCGGGCAAGATGCTGCTCATCGACCTCGAGCAGAAGCGTATCATCTCGGACGAGGAACTGAAGAAGCAGCTCTCCACCGCCAACCCTTACAAGGAGTGGCTGAAGCGCACCCAGATCGTGCTGAAGGACCTGCCGGCGTCGAAGACCAAGCGTGCCAAGTCCACCGTGCCGCTGCTCGACCGCCAGCAGGCCTTCGGCTACACGCAGGAAGACCTGAAGGTGCTGATGGCGCCGATGGCCCAGACCGGCCAGGAGGCCGTGGGCTCCATGGGCAATGACGCGCCGATCTCGGCCTTGAGCGACCGGCCCAAGCTGCTCGACACCTATTTCAAGCAGAACTTCGCGCAGGTGACGAACCCGCCCATCGACCCGATCCGCGAGGAACTGGTGATGTCGCTCGTCTCCTTCATCGGGCCGCGCCCCAACCTGCTCGACCTCAAGGGCACCTCGACGCACATGCGCCTCGAGGTGGCCCAGCCGATCCTGACCAACGAGGACCTCGAGCGCGTGCGCACCATTGGCGCCGTGTCCGACAACCCGTTCCGCACGGCCACGATCGACATCACCTATGACGTAGCGAACGGCCACCACTACATGGAAGCGGCCCTCGACTCGGTCTGCGCGCTGGCCGAGCGCGCGGTGAAGGATGGCTACAACATCATCATCCTGTCGGACCGCGCGGTCTCTGCCGAGCGCGTGCCGATCCCGGCGCTGCTGGCGACCTCCGCCACGCATCACCACCTGATCCGCAAGGGCCTTCGCACGCAAGTTGGCCTCGTGGTCGAGACGGGCGAGGCACGCGAGGTGCACCAGTTCTGCGCCCTCGCCGGCTATGGCGCGGAAGCCATCAACCCCTACCTCGCCTTCGAGACGCTGGAGGACATGCTCCCCACGCTGGAAGAGAAGATCACGGCCTATGAGGCGGTGAAGCGCTACATCAAGGCGGTGGACAAGGGCATCCTCAAGGTCATGTCCAAGATGGGCATCTCGACCTACCAGTCCTATTGCGGCGCGCAGATCTTCGACGCGGTGGGCCTCTCCTCCGATTTCGTGAAGAAGTATTTCACCGGCACCGCGACGCAGATCGAGGGCGTGGGCCTGACCGAAGTGGCGGAGGAAGCCTTCCGCAGACATGAGAACGCCTTCGGCGAGAACCCCGTGTTCCGCGCCGCGCTCGACGTGGGCGGCGATTACGCCCAGCGCATCCGCGGCGAGGCGCATGTGTGGAATTCGGATACGATCTCCAACCTGCAGCACGCCGTGCGCGGCAATGCCAAGGACAAATACGTCGCCTTCGCCAGGGCGGTGAACGAGCAGTCCGAGCGGCTGAAGACCATGCGCGGCTTGTTCCGCATCAAGACCGCGGAAGAGAAGGGCCGCAAGCCGGTCGACCTCTCCGAAGTCGAACCGGCCGCAAACATCGTCAAGCGCTTCTCGACGGGTGCCATGTCCTTCGGCTCGATCAGCCGCGAGGCACATACGACGCTGGCCATCGCCATGAACCGTATCGGCGGCAAGTCCAACACCGGTGAAGGCGGCGAGGAAGCGGACCGCTTCACGCCGCTGGCCAATGGCGATTCCATGCGCTCGGCCATCAAGCAGGTGGCCTCCGGCCGCTTCGGCGTCACGACCGAATATCTCGTCAACTCCGACATGATGCAGATCAAGATGGCGCAGGGTGCGAAGCCCGGCGAGGGCGGCCAGCTGCCCGGCCACAAGGTCGACGCCACCATCGCCAAGGTGCGCCACTCGACGCCAGGCGTGGGCCTGATCTCGCCGCCGCCGCACCATGACATCTATTCGATCGAAGACCTCGCTCAGCTGATCTTCGACCTGAAGAACGTGAACCCCGCGGGCCAGGTCTCCGTCAAGCTCGTGTCCGAAGTGGGCGTCGGCACGGTGGCCGCGGGCGTCTCCAAGGCGCATGCCGACCATGTGACGATCTCGGGCTATGAGGGCGGCACGGGTGCCTCTCCCCTCACCTCGATCAAGCATGCGGGCCTGCCCTGGGAGATCGGCCTGGCCGAGACACAGCAGACGCTGGTGGCCAATGACCTGCGCGGCCGCATCGCGGTGCAGGCCGATGGCGGCATCCGCACCGGGCGCGATGTGCTGATCGCGGCCCTGCTCGGCGCCGACGAGATCGGCTTCGCCACGGCACCGTTGATCGCGGCGGGCTGCATCATGATGCGCAAGTGCCACCTCAACACCTGCCCCGTCGGCGTAGCAACGCAGGACCCGGAACTGAGGAAGCGCTTCAAGGGCCAGCCGGAGCACGTCATCAACTACTTCTTCTTCGTCGCCGAAGAACTGCGCGAGCTGATGGCGGCGATGGGCGTGAAGAGCTTCGATGACCTGGTGGGCGAAACCTCCTGGCTCGACCAGAGCAAGGCGATTGCCCACTGGAAGGCCAAGGGCCTCGACTTCTCGAAGATCTTCGCACGTCCGGACGTCAATGGCCCGATCGCCACCCGGAAGGTGTCGGCACAGGACCACGGCATCGACAAGATCCTCGACAGGAAGCTGATCGCCGAAGCGAAGCCGGCGCTCGAGAACGGCACGCCAGTGGTGATCCATTCGGAGATCCACAACTATGACCGCACGGCCGGCGCCATGCTCTCGGGTGAGGTCGCCAAGCGCTACGGCCATGCCGGGCTGCCCGAAGACACCATCACGGTGAAGTTCGACGGCATCGCGGGCCAGAGCTTCGGCGCCTGGGCGGCGAAGGGCGTGACGTTGGAACTGACCGGCGAGGCCAATGACTATGTCGGTAAGGGCCTGTCAGGCGGCAAGCTGATCGTCAGGCCGAAGGAAAAGATCGGCTTCGTGCCCGAGAAGTCCATCATCGCCGGCAACACGGTGCTCTATGGCGCCATCACCGGCGAATGCTACCTGCGCGGTGTCGCGGGCGAACGCTTCGCAGTGAGGAACTCCGGCGCTGTCGCCGTCGTCGAGGGTGTGGGCGACCACGGTTGCGAATACATGACGGGCGGTGTCGTGCTGGTCATCGGTGAAACGGGGCGCAACTTCGCGGCGGGCATGTCGGGCGGTGTCGCCTATGTGCTCGATGAGGCGGGCGACTTCGCCAAGCGCTGCAACCTCTCCATGGTCGACCTGCAGCCGGTGCCGGCCGAGGAGAAGGCCACCGAGAAGCTGCTGCACGCGACCGGCGACCTGATCAGCCACGGGCTGGTCGACGTCACCTCGCACATGGACAGGAACGATGCCGAGCGCGTGCGCGAGCTCCTGAGCCGCCACCTGAAATACACGGGCTCGTCACGGGCGAAGGACATCCTCGACAGTTGGGGAGCCTATCTGCCGAAGTTCGTGAAGGTGATGCCGGTCGAATATGCCCGTGCACTCAAGGAACTCGAAGAAGCACAGAAGGCCAGCGACGGCACGACGATCGGCGTGAAGAGGAGCGCATAAGATGGGAAAGATCACGGGTTTCCTCGAAATCGAGCGGCAGGACCGGAAGTACACGCCGGCCGCCGACCGGGTGCGCCACTACAACGAGTTCGTGATTCCGCTGTCGGCGGAAGCGGTGAAGAGCCAGGCGGCGCGCTGCATGAACTGCGGCATTCCGTTCTGTCACAACGGCTGCCCCGTCAACAACCAGATCCCTGACTGGAACGACCTCGTCTACTTAGGCAACTGGGAAGAGGCCTCGCGCAATCTTCATTCCACCAACAATTTCCCCGAATTCACCGGCCGCGTGTGCCCTGCCCCCTGCGAGGCCTCCTGCACGCTGAACCTCGAGGACACGCCTGTCACCATCAAGACCATCGAATGCGCCATCGTCGACCGCGCCTGGGAGAATGGCTGGCTGAAGCCTGAGTCCTTCCGCGAGAAGACGGGCAAGAAGGTGGCGATCATCGGCTCCGGCCCCGCGGGCCTCGCCGCGGCCCAGCAACTGGCCCGCGTGGGGCACAATGTGCACGTGTTCGAGAAGAACGCCAAAGCGGGCGGGTTGCTGCGCTACGGCATTCCCGACTTCAAGATGGAGAAGCACCTCATCGACCGCCGCGTGGCCCAGATGGAGGCCGAGGGCGTCACCTTCCATTACGGCGTGCACATCGGCGTCAGCCAGGATGCGCAGCAGCTGATCGACAGCTTCGATGCGGTGATCCTGGCGGGTGGTTCCGAGAAGCCGCGCGACCTGCCCGTGCCGGGGCGCGAACTCGGCGGCATTCATTTCGCCATGGAATTCCTGCCGCAGCAAAACCGTCGCGTCGGCAAGGAGCCGCAGCTCGACAACCGCCCGATCCTGGCGGACGGCAAGCACGTCGTGGTCATCGGCGGTGGCGACACGGGTTCGGACTGCATCGGCACCTCGGTGCGCCAGGGTGCATTGTCGGTCGAACAGCTGGAAGTGATGCCGAAGCCGCCGGAGAAGGAGAACAAGCTGCTCACCTGGCCGAACTGGCCCCTGAAGCTGCGCACCTCGTCCTCGCACATGGAAGGTGCCGACCGCGAATTCTCGGTGCTGACCAAGTCCTTCTCGGGTGAGAACGGGCAGGTGAAGAAGCTCCACTGCGTGCGCGTCGATTCCGCCATGAAGGAAATCCCCGGCTCAGAGTTCGAGCTCAAGGCCGACCTCGTGCTGCTGGCCATGGGCTTCGTCAACCCGGTGCATGAGGGCATGCTGAGCGCGCTCGGCGTCAGGCTCGACGGCCGCGGCAATGTCGATGCCAATGTGATGACCTACAAGACCTCGGTCCCGAAGGTGTTCTCGGCCGGCGACATGCGCCGCGGCCAGTCGCTCGTCGTCTGGGCCATTCGCGAAGGCCGCCAGGCGGCGCATGCGGTGGATGAATTCCTGATGGGGTCGACCACGCTGCCGCGCTAGCTCTCCGATAAGGAGTGGTGTCGCTACGGCGCCGGCGCGGTGAAATCGTCCGGCCGCCCGGCCGGCGCTGCCGCGGGGCTTCCCAGCTTGAAGAGTTTTTCGGCACCGCTGCCCGTGGGAGCGATGTCGCGCAGCGTCTTCAGCGCCGCTTCGGGGCCGAGGTCGCCCGCCGCGAGCAGGATGGCGTTGGCGGTGACGCCCTGGGGCTGGACGGTATAGGGCGCGGCATCCATGACGGCCTGGCCGAAGAGCGGCACGGTATCGCTCATCACCTCGGAATCGGTCTTGTTGGCCTGCGGGCGGTCGAGACGCGAGGTCTTCTCGACCGGTTGCGGCGCATCCTCCGTTTCGCCCGCTTGGATGGCGGCAAGCACCTTCTCGCCCATCAGGTTGTTGCCGGCCTTGAAGAAGGAAATGCCGTCACGCCCGCGCAGCTTGATGATGTTAGCCCGACCGTCGGTGGTCGAGTCGGTGTAGCTGCCATCGGGATTGGTGAAGTTGGCGCGGAGATCGAGAAAGGTCATGCCGCGCTTCTGGACGAGGTCTTTCTGCAACGCGGCGATGGTCTTCATCGCGGCATCATAATCCGGGTCGCGCATGGGCGGCGGCGCCACCCAGATGACGCGGGCGCTGGACGCCGCCAGCTGGTCGAGCAGCTTGTTCGCCTGCGCGCTGTAGGTGGCCGTCCACTCGGGCGTGCCGAAATCATAGCGCATGTTGCCGTCGCGGATCGTCTGGCGGTCGTTGCTGCCCAGCATCACCACGATCACGTCATAGGGGTTGCTCCCGAGGATCTTCGGCACGGTCGCCGCCCAGTCATAGACCTCGGGCCGGGCGAGGCCCGACTCCTCGTTGAAGCGGATCGAGACATCATAGTCGCCGCTCGTCTCGGTGATACGGGCAAGCCCAGCCCCGAGACCGCCGCCGATGGCATCGCCGATCGTCAGGACCTCCGTCACGCGCTTCTCGTCCGCGGCCGCCGGTGCCTGCTGCGCCGCCATGCCATCAGCCCCTGACGACCCCATGACCGGCGCATCCATTTGTGCCCGCGCGGGCAGCGACACGAGCAGCAGGGCGGCGGCAACGGCGAGGAGGCGCACCATCAGCCGCTCTTCTGAAGCGACTGCAGCAGCTTGACCGAGGGCACGCCGTCCAGCGGCAGGCCGTTCTTCTTCTGATAGGCGAGGATCGCCTCATAGGTGCGGGCACCGAAGCGGCCGTCGTTGCCGCCGGTCTGGAAGCCCAGGGCATTGAGCCGGTTCTGCAGTTCCACGCGCTGCTTGTAGCTGAGGTCATAGGTGACGTCCGGCCACTGTCCGACGAAGGGACCCTTGCCGCGGATGCGGTCACCCAGATGCCCCACCGCCAGCGCATAGGAGTGCGAGATGTTGTAATCCATGATGGCGAGGAAGTTGCGGGTGACGAGGAAGCGCGGGCCGTTGACGCCTTGCGGCACCATCACGAAGGCATCGGCCTGGGGAGAGCCGAACTTCTGGCCGTCAGCGCGCCTGATGCCGAGCTTCTCCCATTCCGCCACCGTCTTCCAGTGCGACCGGCCGATGAGCCCCTTGTTGAAGCCCTTGGGGAGGATGACCTCCCAGCCCCAGGGCCGGTCGTTCTTCCAGCCGGCCTTGGCGAGATAATTGGCGGTGGAGGCCAGTGCATCCTGATAGCTGTTCCAGATGTCCTTCTTGCCGTCGCCCGTCCAGTCCACCGCATAGGCATTATAGGATGACGGGATGAACTGGGTGTGGCCCATGGCGGCGGCCCATGAGCCATCGAAATCATCGGGCTTCACGATGCCGGACTTCAGGATCTTGAAGGCGGCGGCCATCTGTTCATAGGCGTATTTTTTGCGGCTGCCGGAATAGGCCAGCGTCGCCAGCGAGCGCATGACGCTCATCGAGCCCTTCATCTTGCCGAAGTTCGACTCCATGCCCCAGATGCCAAGCACGACGTAGCGGTCGACCCCGTATTTCGCCTCGATGGCGTCGAGCAGCTTGTTCTCGTCCTGCGCCTTCTGCCTGCCGGTATCGATGCGGATCGGTGTCACCGCCTTTTCGAGATAGGCCGAGGTCGTCGAGGTGAATTCGGGCTGGTTGGCGGCGAGCTTCAGCACCACGGGGTCGGGCTCGGTGATGCCGGCAAAGGCGGCGTCGAACAACTGCCGCGACACGCCCGCCTTCTTCATGCGCGGCCAGAGCGCGTTCTCGATGAAGGCTACGAACTTGGGATCATCCGCACGGGCAGGCACCGCCAGAACAGGCGCCAGCAGCAGAAGCGAAGTGAAAATGCGTCGGTCCATGAGGTCCCCGCGATTCGGGCGCGCCCTGCCCGGACGCCGCACCAGTGTACAGGCAAGCCTTTCAGCCGCCAAATGCGGCCTCAATCGGGCATCGTGTCAGCTGCCGGCGTTGCGCTGGGCCAGCTTGCGTTCCCAGTTCAGCGCCGTTTCGACGATGAAATCGAGGCTTTCGTGGCGGGGCTGCCAGCCCAGCACCTCCCGCACGCGGGCGGCGCCGGCGACGATGGCGGGCGGATCGCCGGGGCGGCGCGGCCCGTATTTGACCGGCAGCGAGGCGCCATTGGCCCGCTCCACCGCCCTGATGACATCGAGGACCGAATAGCCCTTGCCATAGCCGCAGTTGAAGATGCCGCTCTCCCCGCCGCGGCGCAGGTGCTCCAGCGCGTCGACATGGGCGGCGATGAGGTCGCTGACGTGGATGTAGTCGCGCAGGCAGGTGCCGTCCGGCGTGTCGTAGTCGGTGCCGAAGACCTCGAGCTGGCCCCGCTGTCCGAGGGCCGTCTGGCAGGCGACCTTGATCAGGTGCGTGGCACGCGGCGTCGACTGGCCGATGCGGCCCTTGGGATCGGCGCCTGCCACGTTGAAATAACGCAGCGCCACATACTGCAGGCCGTAGGCCGTATGGGAGTCCCGCAGCATCTGCTCGGTCATCAGCTTGGAGGACCCATAGGGCGAGACGGGCGCGGGCAGCCGGTCCTCGAACACCGGCTCCGCCGGAACATTGCCATAGACGGCGGCGGTGGAGGAGAAGATGAAGCGCGGGATGCCGGCCTTCACCGCACAGGCCATGAGCATGCGCGACTTGACCGTGTTGTTGAGATAATAGCCGAGCGGGTCCTTGACCGAATCCGGCACGACGATCGAACCGGCGAAATGCACCACCGCATCGAAGCGGTGCTGCGACATGACGCGGTCGAGCAGCGCCTCGTCGCCGATGTCGCCTTCGACCAGCTTCGCCTCGGGCTGCACCGCCCACCACATGCCGGTGGACAGATTATCGAGGACGACGACGTCTTCGCCGCGCTCCACAAGCGCAAGAACCATGTGGCTGCCGATGTAGCCGGCGCCGCCCGTCACGAGAATGGCCATTGAAATCTCCTCTCGGTTAAGTGTAGCGAAGTTTTTGGAACTGCCAAAACCTGAAATTCCTTGAGGTTCATGGCACCCGTCGTGGTTAATGCGAGGTTACTTATGGTCCGTCCGATCAAGACTGCCGTCTTCCCCGTCGCGGGGCTCGGCACCCGCTTCCTGCCCGCCACCAAGGCCATGCCGAAGGAGATGCTGACGGTGGTCGACCGCCCGGTGATTCAGCTCGCAGTCGACGAGGCGCGGGAGGCCGGAATCGAGCACTTCGTGTTCGTGACGGGACGCGGCAAGGCGGTGATCGAGGATCATTTTGACAAGGTCTTCGAGCTCGACGCCACGCTGGCAGCGCGCGGCAGGACGAAGGAACTGGAAGCCCTGGCCAAGGACCTTCCGAAGGCCGGCCAGGCAAGTTTCACCCGCCAGCAGGAACCATTGGGCCTGGGCCATGCCGTGTGGTGCGCGCGGCAGCTGGTCAAGGATGAGCCCTTCGCGCTGCTGCTGCCCGACATGGCGATGCATGCAAGCCCCGGCTGCCTGAAGCAGATGATCGACGTCTACCAGAGTCACGGCGGCGGCAACGTGGTGGCGGCGGAGGAGGTTCCCTGGGACCAGGTGAGCCGCTATGGCGTGGTGGGCGCGAAGGACTGGCAGGAGAATGCTTTCACCATCACCGGCATGGTCGAAAAACCCAAGACGCGCGAGCTGGCGCCATCGAACCTCATCATCTCGGGCCGCTACATCCTTCAGCCCGAGATCTTCGGCGAAATCGAGAAGCAGGAGCCGGGTGTCGGCGGCGAGATCCAACTCACGGATGCCATGATCCGACTGATGCAACGTGAGCGCTTCTACGGCCTCAAGTATCGTGGCACGACCTATGACTGCGGCGACAAGGTGGGCTTCCTCGCCGCGAATGTTGCCTTCGCGCTGGACCGGCCCGATGTAGGCCCGGGCTTCCGCGAGGCGCTGAAGAAGATTTTGGCGGAGAAGGGCGGGCTCTAGGGCCCGCAGCCCCGGCTTCGCCGGGCCCGACCCGGCGATCCTTTTCGGTGCCTGCGCAAAAGGATGCCCCGGTCACCCCGGGGCAAGGTGAATACTGAGAGGTGACAAGTCGGCCCCCGCCCCGCCTTTGCACCGGCCTTGCAAAAGGTCTATGACCCCGCCCATGCCGAACCGACACCTCAATCCCGTCCCGCTCGGGGCCCCGTGGCGTGAGTCCGCCAGGCGGGCGCTCGTCACCGAAACCGAAGGCATGCAGCAGCTGATCGCCGCCCTGGACGGGCCTTTGGGCGATGGGCTGGCGCACTCCGTGGAGGTGATCCGCAAGGCCAAGGGCCGCGTCGTCATGACCGGCATGGGAAAGTCGGGCCATATCGCCCGCAAGATTGCCGCCACCCTCGCCTCCACCGGCACGCCCGCAAGCTTCGTGCACCCGGCGGAAGCAAGCCATGGCGACCTCGGCATGATCACGCCGGACGACGTCGTCGTCATGATCTCCAACTCGGGCGAGTCGCCAGAGCTGCGCGACATCCTCACCTATTCGCGCCGCTTCACCGTGCCGCTGATCGCCATCACCTCGGTGCCGGAGTCGACGCTGGGCAAGGAAGCCGACATCGTGCTGCCGCTGCCGCGCGCCAAGGAGGCCTGCCCCAACGGCCTCGCGCCCACCACCTCGACGCTCCTGCAGCTGGCACTGGGCGACGCCCTCGCCATTGCGCTGCTCGAGGACAAGGGCTTCAGCGCGCATGACTTCCGCAAGTTCCACCCCGGCGGCAAGCTGGGCGCGCAGCTGAAACATGTACGCGACATCATGCATGCCAAGGAAGAGCTGCCGCTCGGCCCCGAGAGCATGACCATGTCGGACGTGCTGATCGTGATGACCAGACGCAGCTATGGCTGCTTCGGCGTGACCGGCGCAGACGGCCAGCTCGTCGGCATCGTCACCGACGGCGACCTGCGCCGCAACATGGCGCCGGACCTGGTGAACCGCACGGCCGGCGCGGTGATGACCAGGGCCCCCAAGACCATCGGCCCGGATGCGCTGGCGTCGGAGGCGCTGGAACAGCTGAACTCGCTGAAGATCACCAGCCTCTTCGTGATCGATGCCGACAAGAAGCCGGTGGGGCTGGTGCATATCCACGACCTCTTGCGGATCGGGCTGGTTTAGGCCCGACGGGCCTCACGCCGCCGCCACCACCAGCGTCATGTCATTCACCGCCGTGACCTTCACCCGCGTGCCCGCGGGCATGTCAGGGCCTTCGATCTGCCAGACCGTGTCCTCGATCGTCAGCTTGCCGCGGCCGTTCACGATCGGCTCGCCCAGCGTGAAGCTGCGCCCGACATAGCCCAGCTGGCGGCGGTTGAGGTGGGGATTGTCCCTGGGCTCCATCGCCGGACCCTTGTAGAAGCGGCGCCCGGCGATGACCGAGATCACCGCAAGCACCGCGAAGAGCACGAGCTCCGCCTGCCAGGGCAGGTCATGGACATTGTCGATGATGCCGACGAGTGCGGCGGCAACGCCGAGCCAGATGAAGAACACGCCGGGCGACAGCAACTCGAGCAGCAGGAAGATGCCCGCCGCCACGAACCAGACCCAGTCACCGAGAATGGGAAACAGCTGTTCCATGCCGGCGCGTCACTTCGCCGAACCGACGGGGGGCACGCTGCCGCGCGGGCGCGGCGGAACGTTCGGCGCAGGATTGCCGAAGGCCTCCTTCGCGATCTCGGCGATGCCGGCGATCGATCCGATGACGGAGGATGCCTCCACCGGCAGCATCAGCACCTTCTGGTTCGGCGATGTGGCGAGCTGCTCCAGCGCCTTGATGTAGTTGTTGGCGACGAAGTAATTGATCGCCTGGGCGCCGCCGGCACCGATCGACTGCGCCACCATTTCGGTGGCCTTGGCCTCGGCCTCGGCCGAGCGCTCGCGCGCCTCGGCGTCGCGGAAGGCGGCCTCCTTGCGGCCCTCGGCTTCCAGCACCACCGACTGCTTCTCGCCCTCGGCCTTGAGGATCGCGGCCTGGCGCAACCCCTCCGCCTCGAGGATGGCGGCGCGCTTGTCGCGCTCGGCCTTCATCTGGCGGGCCATGGATTCCACGAGGTCGCGCGGCGGCGCGATGTCCTTGATTTCGATGCGGTTCATCTTGATGCCCCAGGGCTGGGTCGCCTGGTCCACCACGTTCAGCAGGCGGTGGTTGATTTCGTCACGCTGCGACAGCAGGTTGTCGAGGTCGAGCGAGCCCATCACCGTACGGATATTGGTCATGACGAGGTTGATGACGGCATTTTCGAGGTTGCGCACCTCGTAGGTGGCGCGCGCCGCATCGATGACCTGGTAGAAGGTGACACCATCGACCTTCACCATGGCATTATCCTTGGTGATCACTTCCTGCGAGGGAATGTCGAGCACCTGTTCCATCATGTTCTGCTTGGCGCCGATGCGGTCGATGAAGGGCACGATGATGCCGAGGCCCGGCTGCAGCGTGGCGATATACTTGCCGAAGCGCTCGACCGTGTAGTTGTAGCCTTGCGGCACCATGCGGATGGCGCGGACGAGGTAGAAGACCACCACCGCCAGGAACACCAGAACGAAAATGCTCAGGCCTTCAAACATCGCCCAACTCCCGTGATGCCGCGGTCGCGCGGTCAACCGAAGATGGCGACAATGACACCGGAGTTCAAGTGGCTAGACCCAACCCTTCAGCTCGTTGCGGACGAGGCTTTCCAGCATGGTGATGGAAGGCTCGCTGTCGTTGAGGCACGGCACCACGGAGAATTTCTCGCCGCCCGCCTCCTCGAAGGTCTCCTTGAGGCCGATCGCCACCTCTTCCAGCGTTTCCACGCAGTCGCTGGCAAAGCCGGGCGTGATCATGACGAGCTTCTTCACACCCTTCGACGGCAGCTCCTCCACCGTCTGCTGGGCATAGGGCTGCAGCCACTCGGCCTTGCCGAAGCGCGACTGGAACACGACCTGCAGCTTCTCGCGCGGCAGCTTCATACGCTCGGCCAGAAGCCGCGCCGTCTTCATGCAGTGGCAGTGATAGGGATCGCCCGCCATGAAATAGTCCTTCGGCAAGCCGTGGAAGGAGGCCAGGATTACGTCAGGCTCCCAGTCCAGCGTCTTGAGGTGCGCCTCGAGGGAGAGGGCCAGCGCCTCGATATGAGCCGGATTGTCGAAATAGGGCGGCACGGTGCGGATGGTCGGCTGCCAGCGCATGCTCTTCAGCGCGTCATAGGCCTTGTCGAGCGCCGTCGCCGTGGTCGAGGCCGAATATTGCGGATAGAGCGGGAACAGCAGGATGCGGTCGCAGCCCTGATCCTTCAGCGCCTCGATGCGCTCCTTCGTCGGCGGCAGGCCGTAGCGCATGCCCCAGTCGACGATGACGTTGGGCAGGTCGGCGAGCCTTTCCGCCAGCTTCTCGGCCTGCGAGCGGGTGATGGTCTTGAGCGGCGACTCGTTCTTCTCCCGGTTCCAGATCTGCTCATAGGCATGGCCGGACTTCTTGGGGCGGGTCGACAGGATGATGCCGTTCAGCAGCACCCACCACAGAACCGGGTTCACCTCGATCACCCGGCGGTCGGACAGGAACTCCTTAAGGTAGCGCCGCATCGGCCAGTAGGACGTGCCCTCGGGCGTGCCGAGGTTGATCAGCAACACGCCGAGCTTGCCCACCTTGAACGGGGGGTGGCCCTGGGGAAGTACATTCATGGAAATCTCGAAACCGTCCTGTTGGCCAATGGCTGCCGTGTGAGAGTGACTACCCCGCCGTTAACGGCTTGAAAATGCCAAAAGATCATATTGGGCGGGAATTTGCCTTTTGGCAGGGATATCACGTCCGATGCGCCTTCCAGCCGGGATTGATCCGGAAAAACTGCCCGTTCTGGCGGCACTTGCCGCCGGCGCGGGGTTTAGCCTGTTGCTGGCGGGCACGGTGGCCGTCTATGCCGCGGTGGACGTGCTGGGCGCGCTGCTGATCGGGCTCTTCGTGCTGGCCAGCCTCGGCCTCGCGGCCTCGGGCTGGCTTGTGCACTGGCGCGCGCTTGCATCCCCCTCTCCCCTTCACCCCCTGGTAGAGCGACGCTCTCCCTTGCGCAACGCGGGCCAGGATTCGCCGACCCACAGGCTGCTCGAGGGCGTGGCGGTGGAGGTCAAGACCTCCGCCACGACGCTGAAGGGCTTTGCCGAACTGCTGCCCGCCAGTGACGGCGCCACGCGCGGCCAGCTGCTGGACGGCAGCCAGGGCCTGCTCGCCTTCGCCCAGGAGCTCCATGATTACATCCGCTTCGAGCGCGGCCGGCTGCGGCTGAAGGAGCAGCAGGTCGATGCCGGTGAACTGGTGGAGGCGGCACTTGCCTCCTGCCGGAGCCCTGCCGAGGAGGCTGGCACCACCATCGACGCTGCCATTCCGGCCGGGATCGAGGTCTCCTGCGATGCCGAGCGCATCCGCCAGGCGGTCGCCAGCCTGGTCATGTGGGCGGCGCGGGCCGCCCTGCCCGGCGGCATCATCGATGTGAAGATCCTGATGCTGCCGGATCGCAGCCTGGCCATCGACATCGTGAGCAGTGCGGAAGCAGCAGGGGTTCCCCTGCCGCGCGACAGGCTGTTCGAACCGCAGCTCTCGCTCACCGGGCTGCGCGGCTTCGCGCTTCCCATTGCCAGGCGGGTGGCGCTCCTCCATGCTGGCGAGGTGACCGCGGCCTCGAACCCCGGCGAAGGCACCAGGGCGCGCCTCACGCTGCCGGCTGCGCGCGTGGCCTGGCCGGACCAGCACCGTTCCGCCCGCGCCGCCTGAAACAGAGGCAACCCAGACCATGCCGCTTACTGCCGTTCCTCCCTTCATGGGTGCCGTCAGCGCTTCCAGCCCTGCAGGCTTCGACGCCGCCATCTTCGGCGCGCCACACGGAACCCCCTACCCGGAGATCGACAATTCCATCCACCGCGGTGCGCCCGACGCATTCCGCACCGCGCTGGCCGAGGACTCGCTGTGGCTGGACCACTGGGACTTCGACCTCGGCGGCCCGCTGCTGCGCCATGGCCAGCGGGTCTGCGACCTCGGCAACCTGCGGACCACGCCCTCCGACGGCGCACACAACCGCGCCCTGATCGAGCAGGCGACGCGCCGGATACTCGGGGCCGGCGCCGTGCCGATCATGTTCGGCGGCGACGATTCCGTGCCGATCCCCTTCATCGCCGCCTTCTCGGAGCAACCTGCAATCGTCATCCTGCAGATCGATGCCCATATCGACTGGCGGCAGGAACGGCGCGGCGAGAGCATGGGATTCTCCTCCACCATGCGGCGCGCCTCCGAGCATGACCACGTCTGGCGCATCGTGCAGGCGGGTGCACGCGGCATCGGCAGTGCGCGCGAAGCGGAACTGCGCGATGCCCTTGACTGGGGTGCGCACATCATCACCGCACGCGAGGTGCACCACAAGGGTGCGGGCGAGGTGCTGCGCCACATTCCGGAAGACTGCGACTGCGTCATCTCTTTCGACTGCGACGCCCTCGATGCCGCCGAAATGCCGGCGGTGGCCTATCCCACACCCGGCGGCCTCACCTACACCCAGGTGACGGACCTGATCGCCGGTGTCGCCGCAAAGGCCCGCATCGCCGGCTTCTGCATGGTGGAGTTCGTGCCGAGCCGCGACAAGTCGAAGATCGCTGCCTTCACCGCGGCGCGGATTGCGGCCAATGTGGTGGGGCGGATCGGGGCTTCCAGGTAAGCCGTCGCTGGTCCACACACCGGGCTCCCGCTATCTCCACACGCACCTTCGCCGGGCTCGACCCGGCGATCCCTTTTGCGGCGGTCGAAAGGGATGCCCCGGTCACGCCGGGGCAAGGTGAGCTGTGCAGGAAATGCATTGGGTGCTTGATGATCGGGCAGACTGATGAAGGCGAAATCTACTCCGCCGCCTTCCGCACAGGACCACCTTCGAGCGCTGCAAGCAACTCTGTCTCGCGCGCCTTCGCCTTCGCGACATTCGCCTCCTTCACGTGGCCGAAGCCGCGGATCATGTCGGGCAGGTTGGCGAGTTCCAGCGCCGCGCTGCTGCCGGCGCGTTCCGGACTGGCGATGAGACGCTCGACCAGCGCCCGGTAGTCGGCGATGAGCTGGCGCTCCATCCGGCGTTCCGCCGTGCGTCCGAAAATATCGAACGGCGTGCCGCGCAGGCGCTTCATCCGCGCAAGCAGCTTGAAGGCGCTCATCATCCACGGGCCATACTCCGACTTCACAGGCTTGCCCGTGAAGCCATCGACGCGGCCGCGGATCGGCGGAGCGAGATGGAACTTCAGCGTGAAGTCGCCGGTGAACTGCTTGGACAGCCTGTCCGCGAAGCGGCCGTCGCTGTAGAGCCGCGCCACCTCATACTCATCCTTGTAGGCCATGAGCTTGAACAGGTTCTTTGCAACGGCCATCGCCAGCGGCTCCGACACGGCGCGCACCCGGGCCACGCAGCTGCGATAGCCCTCCGCATAGGCGGCATCCTGATAGTCGGTGAGGAAGGCGGCCCGCCGCGCAATCACCTCGTCCAGCGTCTCGGCCTTCTTCTCCACCTTCGCACCGATGACGGCGCGCACCGCGGCCTCGTCCACCGCCGCGCGGCGGCCCCAGGCAAAGGCGGCGAGATTCATCCTGACCGAAACGCCGTTGAGCTGCACCGCCTCCGCGATGGCCTCGCGCGAGACCGGCACCAGACCCTTTTGCCAGGCATAGCCAAGCGTGAAGAGGTTGGCGGCGATCGAGTCGCCCAGAAGCTTCGTCGCAATGTCGGTGGCGTCGATGGCGGAAAGCCCACCCTGCTTCACCGCCGCGGCAATCCGCAGGGTATGCGCCTGGCCCTGCACGTCGAAATTGGCGTCATGGGTGAAATGCGCCGGCATCACCTCATGGCTGTTGATGACCGCATGGGTCTTCGCCCGCGAGGCCGCCGCGAGGATGCGCTCGGACCCGCTGGTGACGAGGTCGCAGCCGAGGACCAGGTCGGCAGCCCCCCGCGCCACGCGCACCGCGGAGATCGCCTCCGGGGTCGCGCCGATCTTGATGTGGGTGACCACGGTGCCATTCTTCTGGGAGATGCCGACCATGTCGATCAGCGCGGCCCCCTTGCCCTCGATATGCGCCGCCATGCCGAGCAGGTGGCCGATGGTGACGACACCCGTGCCGCCGATGCCGGTGACGAGGATGCTCCAGGGCTTCTCGAGCGACGGCAGCGTGGGTTCCGGCACGGGCGGGAACGGCACCTTCTCCACATCGATCGCCGGGCCGCCGGTGCCCTTCACCAGCTCGCCGCCTTCGACCGTCACGAAGCTGGGGCAGAAGCCCTTGAGGCAGGAGAAGTCCTTGTTGCAGCTCGACTGGTCGATCTTGCGCTTGCGTCCGAACTCCGTCTCGACCGGCTGAATCGCCACGCAGTTGGACTGCACACCGCAGTCGCCGCAGCCTTCGCAGACGAGCTCGTTGATGAACACCCGCCTGGCGGGATCAGGGAACTGTCCCTTGCGGCGGCGACGGCGCTTCTCGGCAGCACAGGTCTGGTCATAGATCAGGACGCTCGTGCCCTTCACGCCCATCAGCTCGGTCTGCACCGCCTGCAGCTCGCTGCGGTGATTGAAGCTGGTGAACGGCGGGAAGGCCGCGCGCGCGGGATATTTGTCCGGCTCGTCGGAGACGATGGCGATGCGTTCGACGCCGATGGCGCGCATCTGCTGCGCGATCTGCTCGACGGTGAGGCCGCCGTCATTGCGCTGGCCGCCGGTCATCGCCACCGCATCGTTGAACAGGATCTTGTAGGTGATGTTGGTGCCCGTGCCCACCGCATGGCGAATGGCCATGAGACCCGAGTGATTGTAGGTGCCGTCGCCGATGTTCTGGAACACGTGCGCGCGCGTCGAGAAAGGCGCCTCGCCGATCCAGTTGGCGCCCTCACCGCCCATGTGCGTGGCACCCTCGGTCTTGCGGCCCGGCACGAACTGCGCGAGCCAATGACAGCCGATGCCGGCATAGCCGCGCGCACCGTCCGGCAGCACCGTCGAGGAATTATGCGGGCAGCCGGCGCAGAAATAGGGAATGCGGGCCACGAGGTCCGCCTGGTTGCGCGCGAGGGATTGATCCTGCAGCGCCGCCGCACACTCCGATGTCGCGCGGTCCTGGATGCGCGTGGCGATGGCGCGCGCGATCTGGTTCGGCTCGAGCACGCCATGCGGCGCAAACAGCGTGTTGCCCTGTTCGTCCGTCTTGCCGATCACCGCCGGGCGGCTGGCCTCTGCATAGAGGATATCGCGCAGCTGCGCCTCGATCAGCGAACGCTTTTCCTCTACCACCATGATGGTGGAGAGGCCTTTCGCGAAGTCCTTCACCACGCTCTCTTCCAGCGGCCAGACCATGCCGATCTTGAGAAGGCGGATGCCGAGGCGCTGCGCCTTCACCTCGTCGATGCCGAGGTCATCGAGCGCCTGGCGCACGTCGAGATAGGACTTGCCGGCGGCGACGATGCCGAGCGTGGGCTTCTCTCCGCCCTTGAGCACGATGCGGTTCAGCCCATTCGCCCGTGCGAAGGCCTTCACCGCCGGGATCTTGTGCATGTGCAGGCGCTCTTCCTGCACGACGCGGTCATCGCTCGGACGGATGGAGAGGCCGCCGGGCGGCGGCGGCGGGTCGCTCGGGATGACCACCTTCACGCGCGCGGGGCCTGCCTCGACCACGGCCGAGGATTCAACCGTGTCATGCACGCATTTGAGCCCCACCCACACCCCGGCGTGGCGCGACATGGCGAAGCCCAGCAAGCCGAAGTCGATGATCTCCTGCACACCACCCGGTGCCAGCACGGGGATCAGCGCGTCCATCAGCGCCACGTCGCTCGCATGCACCACGGTGGAGGATTCGCCCGAATGGTCGTCGCCCGCGATAGCCAGCACGCCGCCATGGGGCGATGTGCCGGCCATATTGGCATGGCGGAACACGTCGCCCGTCCGGTCCACGCCCGGGCCCTTGCCATACCAAACGGCGAAGACGCCGTCGTGCTTGCCCTCGCCGCGCATCTCCGCCTGTTGTGTTCCCCAGCAGGCGGTGGCGGCGAGGTCCTCGTTCAGGCCGGGCTGGAACACGATGTTCCGCGGCTCCAGCACCTTGCGGGCGGCGACGAACTGGTTGTCCACCGTGCCCACGGGCGAGCCGCGATAGCCCGAAACATAGCCCGCGGTGTCGAGCCCCGCTTGGGCGTCGCGTTCCGACTGCATCAGCACCATGCGCAGGATGGCCTGCGGGCCGGTGAGGAACAGGCGTGTGACCGAAAGGTCATAAAGGTCGGCGAGGCTGTGGGTCGACTTGGACATGGGGGCAACTATACTGGAACGCATGCATTCGGAAATAGCTTCCCCTGCAGGGGTCTCATTCGGGCAGGCCCTGCGCGTGTGGGCGCGGATCGGGCTCCTGTCCTTCGGCGGGCCGGCCGGCCAGATCGCGCTGATGCACCGGGAAATCGTGGAGGAGCGCGGCTGGCTCACCGAGAAGGAATACCTCTCGGCCCTCAATTTCTGCATGCTGCTGCCGGGCCCCGAAGCCATGCAGCTGGCCACCTATGCTGGCTGGAAAATGCATGGCACCAGGGGCGGCCTCGCCGCCGGGCTGCTCTTCGTGCTGCCCGGTGCCCTGGTGGTGCTGGCGCTCACCATGCTCTATGCCCATTTCGGCAAGCTGCCGTTGGTCGAGGCGGTGTTCTACGGCGTCAAGGCGGCCGTGCTGGCCATCGTCATCGAGGCGCTGCTGCGGGTGGCCCGCCGCGCGCTGAAGACACGCGCCGACTGGGTGATCGCGGGTCTCGCCTTCCTCGCCCTGTTCTGCTTCGGGCTGCCCTTCCCGCTCGTCATCCTCGCCGCAGGCATCTACGGCTTCTGGCGCGGCAGCGGCATCGCCGGTGAGCACGAAGGCCAGCTTCCGTCATGGCGGGAACTGGCAGGCACCGTGTCGCTGTGGCTCGCTGTCTGGCTCCTGCCGCTGGCCGGCCTCGCGCTGGTCCTGGGGCCTGATCATGTGCTCACGGAAGTGGGCGTGTTCTTCTCAAAGCTCGCGGTGGTCACCTTCGGCGGCGCCTATGCGGTGCTGGCCTACATGGCGCAGGCGGCGGTGGAGACCGAGGGCTGGCTCTCCGCCACGGAAATGATCGACGGCCTCGCACTGGCCGAGACGACGCCGGGGCCGCTGATCCTCGTCACCGAATTCGTGGGCTACTTCGCGGGCCTTCGCAGCATGGGCAGCGCGTGGGGCGGCATCGCCGGCGCGGTCGTCACGCTGTGGATGACCTTCGCCCCCTGCTTCCTGTGGATCTTCGCCGGGGCCCCCTACATCGCGGCCATCGGACGGCGGCCGAAGCTGGCGGGCGCCCTTGCCGCGATCACCGCTGCAGTGGTGGGCGTGATCCTGAACCTGTCGCTGTGGTTCGGGCTCCATGTGCTGTTCGGGAGCGTCGAACGCCTGCCGGGCTGGTTCCGGCCCTGGGTACCGGACTGGGCGCAGCTGGACTGGTTCGCGCTGTCCTTGAGCATCGTCGCGGCGGTCGCACTGCTGCGCTTTCACCTCGGCATCATCGGCACGCTCGCGCTGTGCGGCGTGGTGGGCGCGGCGTGGCGGCTGGCGGCCTAGCTATTGCGGGCTGGCGAGGCGGAATCCGGCATCCGCACCTTCCCGCAAGGGCGAGACCTGGGCGAAGGTGACGCTCTGGATCGAGGCCGCGCCCGCGAAGAAGAAGCCGCCGCGCAGGCCCCGCGAGGGCGACGCCCGGCCGTCGAGGTCGTTCCAGTCATAGACGGCACCGCTCTGGTCGAAGGTGCCGTAATGGCTGGGGCTCGCCGTGTAGACGCCGACATCGAACAGGTAGTTCTGGTCCAGCTCGATGTAGCGCGCCTGCGGCACGGAATAGAAATAGGTGCCGTTGTAGTCGTCGATGTAGTTGGCCATGTTGGGCGTACCGCCGATGACATTGCCCGGCGCCGTGTCGCTTGCCGTGGCATAGCGGTAGTAGCCGGCCTTGCCGCCATTTCGCCGCGGGCTGTAATAGGCGGCCTTGTACCACTGGTCCTCGGTGGGCAGCCAGAAGGTCGGCTGTCCGCCGCGGTTGGGATTGGTGCGGTTGCGCGCCACGGCGGCGCCGCTCGTCGCGCCGTTGAGACGATAGGCCCCGTCCTCCGTGGTTGCTGGCCCCTGCGGCCCGACCGGCTGGCCATTGGCCATCCAGTTCGCGAAGCGCGCCACATCAAACCAGCTGACATAGGTGACAGGACGGTTGGAACTGTCACCGGCATTGTCGAGGGGCGCATAGCTGTAGGACCCGCTGGCGCCCGTGCGCGCGATGCCGGCGCTGTTGAGCACGGCCGCCATGGCGGGATCATAAAGACCGTAGGGATCCTCCTTGGCGACCGCGTTGAGGAAGTCGCAGTATTGCTTGATGGTGACTTCGTAGGTGCCGATCCAGAAGGTCTTCGCCACCGCGCCGAAGCCCGTGGCATCGGCCCTGTTGCCGGGATTGCCGATGCGCGTCAGCGCATAGCCGATGCTGGACGCATGATTGCTGCTGGCCGCCAGCCGGAAGCCGACATTGGAGCTCGCCGCATTGGTGGCATTGCCGAGCCGGTAATCGGACTGCAGGTAGCTGTAGTAGGACGTCCAGCCACCGCCGCGGATGGTGCGCACGAGGCCGCGTCGCGCGTTCATGTCGGTCAGCTCCCACACGCTGCCATTCATGTCGTAGGTGCCATAGGGGCCCGGCGTCGCGGTGAAGGCGCCGACGTCGGTGAGGTAGTTCTGGGCCAGATCGAGGCTCAGCTGCTGCGTCATGGCGAATAGGCCGCTGGCGACATAATTTGCCTGGTTGGCGCTGCTGCCGGCGACGTTGCCCGGCGGCGTGTCGGACTTGGTGGCATAGAGCGTATAGCCGCCCGCGCCGCCCTCCAGGGTTGGGTTGTAGTAAGCCGCCTTGTACCACTCGTTCTCGGTCGGGATGTAGTAGCTGGGCCTGGCGCGGGTGTTGGGGTTGATGGCGTTGCGGCGCACCGCGATGCCACGCCTGGCCTTGGGCTGCCGGAGGTCATAGGCGCCGTTCTCGGTGGTGCGCGGCGTCTGCGCGCCACTCGGCTGGCCGTTCGACATCCAGTTGGCGAAGCGCGCCGCGTCGAACCAGCTCACATAGGTGACGGGGCGTCCACCCGCGGTGGCAGAGGGACTCTGCACGCTGCCGCTGGGCTCCATCGCGGAATAGACATAGCTTCCCGCTACGCCCTCCCGGCGGATGCCGGCGACCATCAGGTCAGTCGCCATCAGCGGATTGTAGAGCTGGTGCCGGTCATCCCGGGCGACGGCGTTGAGGAAGGTCACGTAGTCGGCAATGGTCACGTGGTAACTGCTGATGCGGAAGGCACGGTCGACGGTGCCGAAGCCGGTGGCCTCGTCGGGCGCATTGGCGGGATCGCCGACGGTGACCATGGCGGGAGACAGCGGCTCGGCGGCGGCCATGCCGTGACAGGCGGCGAACGCCACGATGCCGGAGAGAATGTGCCTGATCATCATCGCGCGTCCTTCACGTCTGGTTGGCGGCAGCTTAGCCCATGGCGTGCGTCGGCGGTAGCAGGCCGTGCCCCGTGGCGCGCGCCCCGCCCGGCAATCCACGCGTGCGGATTAAGCTATCCCCAGCTCCAGAAATCATTGCCGTCCTTGGCCAGGCTCCGGGCCAGCACCATCTTGTGCACCTCGGAGGCACCATCGACGAGCTTGGCGCAGCGGGCATAGCGGTAGATCCACTCGAGCACCGTGTCCTTGGAATAGCCCTGCGCCCCGCACAGCTGCACGCCCACGTCCGCCGCGCGGTTGAGCGTATCGGCCACGTGGATCTTGGCCATGGAGACTTCCTTCTGCGCCTTCTCTCCCTGGTCGAACTTCCACGCGGCATGCATGGTGAGGAGCCTGCCCTTCTCGATCTCCGCGGCCACCTCGCCCAGCATGATCTGCACGCTCTCGCGCGCGGCCAGCGTCGAGCCGAAGGCCTTGCGGTCCTTCACATAGGAGTGCGCGATCTCGAGGCAGCGCTTGGCCAGTCCCGTCCAGCGCATGCAGTGGGTGAGGCGTGCGGGGCCGAGCCGGATCTGCGTGAGGCGCAGGCCGTCGCCCTCCTCCATCAGCCGGTTCTCCTCGGGAATTTCGAGGCCGTCGAACTCCAGCTCGCAGGTGCCGCCCAGTTCATCCGGGCCCATGGTCGGCACGCGGCGGAGAATGCGCCAGCCCGGCTGATCCTCGTGGAAGAGAAAGGCCGAAAGCCCGTTGCGCGGATCGTCCGAGGTGCGGGCAACCAGGATGAAGTGCGTGGCGCCGTCAGCACCGGAGATGAACCACTTCCGTCCGTGTACGACGTATTTTCCGCCACGCTTCTCGGCCCTGGTCAGCATCATGCCGCCGGGGTCGGAGCCGGAACCGGGGTGCGGCTCGGTCATCACGAAGGAGGAGCGGATCTTGCCGTCGATGATGGGCTGCAGCCACTGGTCCTTCTGGGCCTCCGTCTTCAGCACCTTGCTCAGGACATTCATGTTGCCGTCGTCGGGTGCGGCACAGTTGAAGGCGAGCGGCCCGAAGATCGAGCGGTTGGCCTCCTCGTAGAAGGCCGCCCAGCCCACCATGGGAAGGCCCAGCCCGCCCCGCGCCTTCGGCATCTGCGGCGCCCACAGGCCTTGCGTCTTCGCCTTCGCGCGCAACGCGGCGAGAACGTCGAGGCGGATGTTCTCATGCGCATCGTAATTGGCGCGGTCCGCCTCGAGCGGCATCACATGCTCCTCGACGAAGGCGCGGACCTTGCGACGGAGGGCTTCGATCTCTGGCGGCAGCGTGAAGTCCATGAAACAGGATCCTTAAGCGAGGGCGAGGCCGCCGTCGGCCAGCAGCGAGGCGCCGGTGATGAAGCCCGAGGCGCGGGCCGAGGCGAAAAGCAGCAGCACGCCGTCGAGGTCGGAGGGATCGCCCGCCCGGCGCTGCGGCACGCGGCGGATCATCGCCTGGCCGGCGGGGCTGGCGAGGTAGTCGTCGGTCATCTCGCTGTGAATGTAGCCGGGGCAGATGGCATTGACGCGGATTCCGTGCTTCGCCCATTCGAAGGCCTGGGCCTTGGTGAGGTGCAGCACCGCCGCCTTGCTGGCGGCATAGCTGGCGGACGAGACACCTACCTTCTCGGCCACCACCGAGGCGATGTTGATGATGGCGCCGGGGGACTGGCGCGCGATCAGCCGCCTCGCGAAGGCGCGGGAGAGGTGAAACACCGAGGCCACGTTGGTGTCCTGCACCGCGTTCCACTCATCAGGCTCGGTATCGAGGATGCGGCTGCCGCCGCCGATCCCGGCATTGTTGACGAGCAGCGTCAGCGGCCCGAAGGCGCCCTCCGCAGCCTCGAGCGCTGCCGGAAGGTTGCCGGTGTCCGTCACGTCCAGCGCCAGCGGCGCGATGTTGGGCGAGGAGGCGGCGAGTTCCGCCAGCCGCTCGCTGCGCCGGGCCGCGGCCAGCACCTTTGCGCCCTGGGCGGCCAGCAGCTGCGCAAAGCGGCGGCCGAGGCCGGAGGATGCGCCCGTCACCAGGGCCACTTCGCCCATGAGGTCGAAAAGCTGTTGCGCAGTCGTGATTTGGCTCATCGGTTGGACTTTCCCCCCAAGTCCTTGCTATCTAGACGGCAAATCAGCCTTCCCACAAGGTTCGGAAATGTCCTACCTGCCCCTCGTCGGCCTGCCGGCCGACACCTATGACGCCCATGGCTTCCAGTATCATTCGATCGGCGACAAGTATGTGCGCGCCGTGGCCGAGGTGGCGCTCTGCGCGCCCGTCATGATCCCCTCGATGATCGACGCGCTGCAGCTCGACGACCTTCTCGAGCACTTCGACGGCATCGTCATGACCGGCGCCGTCTCCAACGTGCACCCGCCGCATTATGGCGAGCAGCCTTCGGTGGCGCACGAGCCCTATGACCATGCACGCGACGCCACCACGCTCAAGCTGATCGAGAAGGTGCTGAAGAAGGGCCTTCCCCTGTTCTGCATCTGCCGCGGCTTCCAGGAGCTGAACGTGGTGCTGGGCGGAACGCTGGAAACCGAACTCCAGACCATCGAGGGCCGCCTCGACCACCGCGCCCCCAACCATGACGACGTCGACGTGCGCTATGCGCCCGCGCACCCCATCAACATCCGCACCGGCGGGATGCTGGAACAGATCCTGGGCAAGCGCGAGACCATGGTGAACTCGATCCACCGCCAGGGCATCAAGCGCCTGGCCAAGGGCCTGCAGGTGGAAGCGACAGCGCCCGACGGCATCATCGAGGCCGTGTCGGTGCGCGAGGCCAAGTCCTTCGCCATGGGCACCCAGTGGCACCCGGAGTTCAAGGCGCTGAACAACCCGGATTCGGTGAAGCTGTTCACGGCGTTTGGCAATGCGGTGCGGAACTATGCAGCGGCGCGGGGCAAGTCGCTCAGGGCGATTGCTTAAGGCCACCGCTACTCCACACCCGACAACTCACCTTGCGCGGGCTTGACCCGCGCATCCTTTTCGTGACCGCCAAAAAAGGATGCACCGGTCAAGCCGGGGCAAGGTGAAGTCAGAGCAACCGTGTCGCAGCGGACACGCCCCTCACAGCATCGACGGCAGCACCCTGTCCGGCGGATTGTGGCCGTCGACCCAGGTCTTGATGTTGATGATGACCTTCTCGCCCATGTCGATGCGGCCCTCGATGGTGGCGGAGCCCATGTGCGGCAGCAGCACCGCCTTCTTGGCCTTGAGGAGGCGCGGGTTCACCGCGGGCTCGTGCTCGAACACGTCGAGGCCGGCGCCGCCGAGCTCGCCCGCTTCCAGCATGCGCGCCAGTGCGTTCTCGTCGATCACCTCGCCGCGGGCGGTGTTGACGATGATGGCCTCCGGCTTCATCAGCTTCAGGCGTCGCGCTGACAGCAGGTGGTAGGTCGCAGGCGTGTGCGGGCAGTTCACCGACACGATGTCCATGCGTGCCAGCATCTGGTCGAGGCTTTCCCAATAGGTCGCCTCCAGCCCCTCCTCGATCGTGTGATGGACGGGCTTGCGGTTGTGATAGTGGATCTGCAGGCCGAAGGCCTTGGCGCGGCGGGCCACCGCAGTGCCGATGCGGCCCATGCCGATGATGCCCAGCCGCTTGCCCCAGATGCGGTGACCCAGCATCCAGGTGGGCGACCAGCCGGCCCAGGAATTGTCGGCCCCGATCACCTTGGCACCCTCGATGATGCGCCGCGAGACAGCCATGATGAGCGCCATGGTGAAATCGGCGGTATCCTCCGTCAGCACGCCGGGCGTGTTGGTGACGGTGATGCCGCGGGAGAGTGCCGTCTCGACGTCGATGTTGTCGACGCCATTGCCGAAATTGGCGATCAGCTTCAGCTGGTCGCCCGCCTGCAGCAGCACCGCCTTGTCGATCCGGTCGGTGACCGTGGGGACCAGCACTTCGGCAGTCTTCACCGCCTCGATCAGCTCGGCGCGGCCCATCGGCGCGTCGGAGGCATTGAGGCGGGTGTTGAACAGCTCCATCATGCGGGTCTCGACGACGTCCGGCAGCTTGCGGGTAACGACGACGAGGGGCTTGCGCTTGGTCATGCGGTGGTCCTGGCTCCGGTCTCGATCCTCACACAATCTTAACCCTGCAGGATCAATCCTGCCATGGGTCACGACCGGTGTTTCCCTCGTTTGCACGGGTGGATCGCTGGTGTAAACTGGCTTTGTGTCGTAGGGGCCCGTTCCCCGGATGGCGTCCGGGCCTTGAAGAGGGATTTGCAGAGGCGATGGCGGAAGGTCCGGCCAGGAAGAAGCGGCGTTATGGCTCGATCATGCTGGGCCTGGCATGCCTGGGCGTCGCCGCCGCGGTGGCATGGTCGCTGTTCGGCAAGCGGGCGGATTCGCTGGCCAGCGCCGAAAAGGGCGCGGTCACCGGCTCGGTTGGCCAGGAGGCGGCGAAGCCCGTGGGGCCCTCCGGCCTGCCCATTCCGCGTTTCGTGTCGCTGAAGGCGGAAAAGGTGAATGTGCGCCGCGGCCCGTCGAGTGACCACCCGGTGGCCTGGGTGTTCCAGCGCAAGGGGCTGCCGGTGGAGATCGTGGCCGAGTTCGAGAACTGGCGCCGCGTGCGCGATTCCGACGGCGAGGAAGGCTGGATCCTGCAGAACATGCTGGCGGGCAAGCGCACCGCCGAGATCGCCCCCTGGAAGCAGGGCCAGAACGTGCCGCTCATGAGCAGCCCGAAGAGCGGCGCCGGCGTTGTGGCGCAGGTCGGATCCGGCGTCGTGGCCGAAGTCGGACACTGCGACGGCGAATGGTGCGAGCTCAGTGCCGGCGGCTATGAAGGCTTCGTCCAGCAGACCCAGCTGTGGGGCGTCTATCCCGGCGAGAAAGTGGACTGATGTTGTCGTCTTCTCCCGTTCCTTCAACGGGAGAAGAAGGGACCCGTTGCAGCCAAGCAACGGGGAGATGAGGGAAGGCGGGCTCTGACGTCAGACCGCGGCCTGCATTCCCTCACCTCCCCCAACTTCGTTGGGTCCCCTTCCTTTCCCGCTCGACGGGAGAGGACAAGAACTCAGGCCCCGAAGCCGTCCCAGAAGGCCCTGGCCTTGGCGAAGAAGCCTTCCGACTCGGGGCTGTTGTTCTTCGCTTCCTGCTCGAATTCCTTGAGCAGTTCCTTCTGCCGGCGCGACAGGTTGACGGGGGTTTCCACCGCCACCTGGATATACATGTCGCCCATCTGGGAGGAGCGCAGCACCGGCATGCCCTTGCTCTTGAGGCGGAACTGCTTGCCCGTCTGGGTGCCTTCCGGAACCGAGACGCGCGCCTTCTTGCCGTCGATCGTCGGCACCTCGATCTCGCCGCCCATGGCGGCCGCCGTCATCGAGACCGGCACCTTGCAGAACAGGTCCGCGCCATCGCGCTGGAAGAACTCGTGCGGGCGCACCGACAGGAAGATGTAGAGATCGCCCGACGGCCCGCCCCGCATGCCCGCCTCGCCCTCGCTGGCGAGCCGGATGCGCGTGCCGTCCTCGACGCCGGCCGGAATGTTGACCGAGAGCGTGCGCTCCTTGGTGACGCGCCCCTGGCCGGAACAGGCGTTGCAGGGGTCCGAGATCACCTGGCCGCGGCCCTGGCAGCTGGGGCAGGTGCGCTCCACCGTGAAGAAGCCGGACTGCGAGCGAACGGCACCCTGCCCGCCGCAGGTGGAACAGGTCTTGGGTGACGTCCCGGGCTTGGCGCCCGAGCCATTGCAGGTCTCGCAGGATACCGAGGAAGGAACGCGGATCTGCGCATTCTTGCCGGTGAAGGCCTCGGTGAGGCTGATTTCCATATTGTAGCGCAGGTCGGCACCGCGCGTGGCGCCGTTGCTGCGGCCGCCGCCGCGCCGGCCACGGCCGCCGCCGCCACCCATGAAGTCGCCGAACAGGTCCTCGAAGATGTCCGACATCGAGGAATTGAAATCCGGGCCGAAACCCGCACCGCCACGCCCGCCCATGCCATTCTCGAAGGCCTGGTGGCCGAAGCGGTCATAGGCGGCGCGCTTCTGCGGGTCCTTCAGCACGTCATAGGCCTCGTTCAATTCCTTGAAACGGGCCTCGGTCTTGGCATCGCCCGGATTGGCGTCCGGGTGCAGCTGCTTGGCGAGCTTGCGATAGGCGGCCTTGAGGTCGTTCTCGTCGGCCGACCGGCCGACGCCGAGAACTTCGTAATAGTCACGCTTGGCCATGAATGCGTACCGCTATCGGTTGTCGTCCTCGGGTGAAGTCACGCAGGGACGGATCACGTGGGAATAGGGAGAGAGCAGAACCCCGCCCCGCGAAGCGAGCCCCCGTGCGGGGCCCGCGACGTGAAGCGGGGTTCCTGGTCGTCACAGGCCTCAGGCCTTCTTGTCGTCGTCCTTCACTTCCTCGAAGTCGGCATCGACCACGTCGTCCTCGGCGGCGCGGCCGCCACCGGCGTCACGCTGCGCATCGGCCTCGGCCTGGCCGGCCTGCGCCTTGTACATGGCCTCGCCGAGCTTCATCGCGGCCTGCGAGAGGGCGTTGGTCTTTTCCTTCACCGCTTCCGCGTCGCCGCTCTCGATCGTGGACTTGAGCTCCGAGATCGCGCTCTCGATCGCCGACTTGTCGGCGGCCGAGACCTTGTCGCCGAACTCGGCGAGCGACTTCGAGGTCGAGTGGATGAGGGCTTCGGCGTGGTTCTTGGCTTCCACCAGGTCCTTGCGCTTCTTGTCCTCGGCGGCGTTGGCTTCCGCCTCCTTGACCATCTTCTCGATCTCGCTGTCCGACAGGCCGCCGGAGGCCTGGATGCGGATCTGCTGCTCCTTGTTCGTCGCCTTGTCCTTGGCGGACACGTTGACGATGCCGTTGGCGTCGATGTCGAAAGTCACCTCCACCTGCGGCACGCCGCGCGGGGCGGGCGGAATGCCCATCAGGTCGAACTGGCCCAGCATCTTGTTGTCGGCCGCCATTTCACGCTCGCCCTGGAAGACGCGGATGGTCACGGCCGTCTGGTTGTCGTCAGCGGTCGAGAACACCTGGCTCTTCTTGGTCGGGATCGTGGTGTTGCGGTCGATCAGGCGGGTGAACACGCCACCCAGCGTCTCGATGCCAAGCGACAGCGGCGTCACGTCGAGCAGCAGCACGTCCTTCACTTCGCCCTTGAGCACGCCGGCCTGGATCGCGGCGCCGATGGCCACCACTTCGTCCGGGTTCACACCCTTGTGCGGCTCCTTGCCGAAGAACTGCTTCACCGTCTCGATGACCTTCGGCATGCGGGTCATGCCGCCGACGAGAACGACCTCGTCGATCTGGCCAGCCGTGACACCGGCATCCTTGAGCGCGGCGCGGCAGGGCTCGATGGTCTTCTGGATCAGGTCCTCGACCAGGGCTTCCAGCTTGGCGCGGGTGAGCTTCAGCGTGAGGTGCTTCGGGCCGGTCTGGTCCGCCGTGATGAAGGGCAGGTTGATCTCGGTCTGCGTCGCCGACGACAGCTCGATCTTGGCCTTTTCGGCCGCTTCCTTCAGGCGCTGCAGCGCGAGCTTGTCCTTGCGCAGGTCGATGCCCTGCTCCTTCTTGAACTCGTCGGCGAGGTAATCGACGATGCGCATGTCGAAGTCTTCGCCGCCGAGGAAGGTGTCGCCGTTCGTCGACTTCACCTCGAACACGCCGTCGCCGATCTCGAGCACGGAGACGTCGAAGGTGCCGCCGCCGAGGTCATAGACCGCGATGGTGCCGGCTTCCTTCTTGTCGAGGCCATAGGCAAGGGCCGCGGCCGTCGGCTCGTTGATGATGCGCAGCACCTCGAGGCCGGCGATCTTGCCGGCATCCTTGGTGGCCTGGCGCTGGCTGTCGTTGAAATAGGCCGGAACGGTGATGACCGCCTGGGTGACGGGCTCGCCCAGATAGCGCTCCGCCGTCTCCTTCATCTTGGTCAGCGTGAAGGCGGAGATCTGCGAGGGCGAGAACTTCTTGTCGCGGCTCTCGACCCAGGCATCGCCATTGTCGGCCTTGATGATGGAATAGGGAACGAGCTTCTTGTCCTTGGCGACCATCGGGTCGTCAAAGCGGCGGCCGATCAGGCGCTTGATCGCGAAGAAGGTGTTCTCGGGGTTGGTCACCGCCTGGCGCTTCGCCGGCTGGCCGACCAGGGTTTCGCCGTCCGCGGTAAACGCGACGATCGAGGGGGTGGTGCGGGCACCCTCGGCATTCTCGATCACTTTGGGGTTCTTGCCTTCGATCACCGCAACGCAGGAGTTGGTGGTGCCGAGGTCGATACCAATCACTTTCGCCATCTTGATCCTCCAATTGGCAGGCGGAGCTTGGGAAAGCCCTATAGGCACTTGCCCGACCCCCCTTTGGCTGAGGGGGTCCGCCTCCTGATTAAGATTAGGTCCCGGCGACCTGATTCCGCAGGTGCGCCGGCTGTCGAGGGCTATATAGGCAGGGGGGTACGGGCTATCAAGCGGTTCCCCCTCGCTTTTTGACGCCGGTCAATCAAGCAGGACGACGCTCTCCTGTTCATTGGGGTCTGTCCGGGCGATCACCGCCCTGACCGGCTTGTCCGTCGGGTTATAGGGCTGGTGCGGGACGCCCGCCGGAATGTAGCAGAAGTCACCGGCCTTGATGACCATGACCTGTTCGAGGTTGGGCCCGTGCCGCATCTCGGAATAGCCCTCCAGCACGAAGATCGCGGATTCATGGGCGGCGTGGTAGTGCGGCCGGGCCGAGGCCCCGGGCGGGATCGTGACGATGTGCATGCACAGCTTTTCGGCGCCCGCCGATTCCGCCGAGATGCCGGCGAAATAGGACAGCCCCTGCTTGCCGTCGTAGCTTTCCCCGCTGCTGATGAGCCTGCAGGACTTCATGGCCGGACCTCCGGTTATGGTGATTGCGCCCCGATCATGCGGAGAAACGGCTTGCCCGCGCAAGACCACCGGTGGGAAAACTGCCCGATGCAACCCGGACTTCGTTTTCTGCCCGGCCACCTTGGGGCCGACGACCAGCGCGGCTTGGTCGAAACCCTGCGCGCCGCCGTGGCCGAGGCCCCGCTGTTCATCCCCGTGATGCCGCGCACCGGCCGGCCCTTCACCGTGCGGATGACCAATCTGGGCCCCTTGGGCTGGGTGTCGGACCGGGCGGGCTACCGCTACCAGCCCACCCACCCCGAGACGGGCAGGCCCTGGCCACCCATCCCCGAGACCTTGCTGGCGCTGTGGCGCGAGGTGTCGGGCGACGGCCATGACCCGCAAGCCTGCCTCGTCAATTTCTACAATGGGGGCGCCAAGATGGGCCTGCACCGGGACGAGGACGAGGAGGATTTTTCGGCCCCCGTCCTCTCCGTCTCGCTGGGCGACACGGCGGTGTTCAGGATCGGCGGCCCGGAGCGCGGTGGCAAGACCGCCACGCTGAAGCTCGCCTCCGGCGACGTCATGGTCATGGGCGGGGCCTCCCGCCTCTGCTACCACGGCATCGACCGGGTGCTTCAGGGCACCTCCAGCCTCCTCAGGGACGGCGGCCGCATCAACCTCACGCTCAGACGGGTGACCAAGCCATGAGCCACTACGACGTCGCCGTGATCGGCGCCGGGGCCGCCGGCCTCGCCGCCGGGCTGGAGCTGCAGAAGGCGGGAAAAAGCTTCATCGTGCTCGAGGCGCGCGACCGCATCGGCGGCCGGGCCTTCACCGACACGCAGACGCTGGGCCTGCCCTTCGACCTGGGCGCCCACTGGCTGCATGCCGCCCGCCAGAACCCCTTCACCAGGATCGCCGACCGGCTTGGCTTTGCCTACAACAGCCGGATCAGCTGGGCCGACGTCGTCCGCTTCGGGGCGGGCGGCCCCCTGCCGGAGGCGGTTCAGGCGGAGGCGGTGGATTGCATCCTTCGCGTTCTGACGCGCCTCGAGGGAGTGACGGAAGACGTGGCCTTCTCCGGCTGTCTCGAACCCGGCAGCCGCTGGACCCCGCTGATCGAGCACATCATCGGCCAGATCACCTCGCATGACGCGGCCGACTGCTCCACCCTCGACTATGCCCGCTACGTCGAGGACGGCGGCGATTTTCCCGTCGCCGACGGCTATGGCGCGCTGGTCGCGGCCAATGCCGCCGGCCTGCCCGTCACGCTGGCAACCCCGGTCACCCGCGTCGACTGGTCCGGCCCGCAGGTGCGGCTCGCGACGCCGCGCGGCACCATCACCGCAAATGCCATCATCCTCGCCGTTCCCGTCAACGTGCTGATCGCCGGCGGAATCTGCTTCGACCCGGCCCTCCCGGCGGAGCTCGTGGCGGCCTTCCACGACTGCCCGATGGGCGTCTCCGAGAAGCTCGCCATCCTGCTCGACCGGCCGGTCGAGGGCTTCGGCCACGTCTATGGCGACGTGATCTTCGAAGATCCGGCACGGCGGCCCTTCAACCTGCACATCAACCCCTTCGGCCGGCCGCTGCTCGTTTCGCACTTCGGCGGGTCCTATGGTGCGGAACTCGAACGGCTTCCCGATGCCGACATGACAGCCCTTGCCATGGAGGCGCTGACCGAAGCCTTTGGCAGCAGCATGAAAAAGCGCGTGGTGAAGATGCTCCGCACCCACTGGGCCTCCGACCCCTTCGCGCTGGGCGGCTATTCCCATGCGAAGCCCGGCAGGGCGGCGTCGCGGCTGATGTTCGCCGAGCCCGTGGGCGACCGGATCGTGCTGGCGGGCGAGCATTGCTCCATCCCGTTCTTTTCCACCGTCCACGGCGCGCACCTCTCCGGCATCGCCGCGGCGGAGAAGGCGATCGGCCTGCTCTAGGCGCACTTCGTAACGATTGCTTTTGGCAATAAAATCCCGCGCTACTCCCCTAGCTGCCTCTCGCTGAAAGGTCGCGGACGCCGCTCCCAAGGCCTTGGGCGGGCGGCTGGCGGGGCTGGATCCGGGAAAGCAGCCCTAGCCGCGCGGCACCGGCGTCATCCAGCCGATGATCGCGCCCGTGGGGTCCTGCAGGATGGCGATGCGGCCCACCGTGGGCACCTCGAAGACCGGCATGCAGAGTTCGGCGCCTGCCGCCTGGGCCTGCCTCACCCGCGCATCGACGTCATCGACCGCCATGTAGGTGAACCAGCCCGATGGGCCGCCGGGCTGCCGCGTCATGTCCATGATGCCCCACACCGGGCGGCCGTTCAGCATGGCAAGCCAATAGCCGGGGTTCGCGTCACCGAAGGCCTCGAAGGCGAGGCCGAGTGTGCTGGCGTAGAAATTCTTGGCCGCCTCGACCTCGGTGGTCATCAGTTCCGACCAGACGACAGTGCCGTTCTCGCTCATGGGACCCTCCTTGCGATGGACGGATCATAGCACAACCTTTACGGTTATTCCATGCGGACCCTGCTGCCTCGCACCGGCCGGGCGTGACCCTGCCATTCCTTTCCGGCGGCCAAAAAGAAAATGCCCGGGTCGAGCCCGGGCATCATGAAACGTGCGGCGTGTTGCGTGAGGTGGCGTCAGCCTTCGGCCTTGGCCACACCCACCATGGCGGGCCTCAGGCAGCGGTCGCCGATGGCGAAGCCGGACTGCATTTCCTGCACCACGGTGCCGGGCGGGTGGTCCTTGGTCGGCACCTCGAACAGGGCCTGGTGGAAGTTGGGGTCGAACTTGGCCCCCACCGTCTCCACCTTGCGGATGTTGTAGCGCTGGAAGACGTTGAGCAGCTCGCGCTCGGTCATCTCGATGCCGGTGAAGAGGTTCTTGGTCTCCTCGCTGGCGGTGTCGGTCGGCTTGTGAGCCAGCGCGCGCTGCATGTTGTCGGACACGCTCAGCAGGTCGCGGGCGAAATTGGTGGCGGCATAAAGGGTCGCCTCCGCCTTTTCGCGCTCGGCGCGCTTCCTGAGATTGTCCATCTCGGCGGCGGTGCGCAGCAGCCGGTCCTTCAGCTGGGCGGCCTCTTCCTTGAGCTTGACGATCTCGAGGTCGCGCTCGTCCAGTTCCGCGGCGAGCGCCTCCTCGAGGGCGATGTCGGGGTTCATTTCGTCGGTCGGAGTCTTGTCTTCGGCCATGCTAAGGGCTTTCCAGTCCTTGGGATTTACGGGTTGGCAGGCATATCGGCTGCCCGGCGGCAAAAATCAAGTGAGCAGCCGCGCGATCGCCTTGGCGGTATAGTCCACCATCGGGATGATGCGGGCATAGTTCATGCGGGTCGGGCCGATGATGCCCATGACGCCGACGATCTTCTCCTCCGCATTGCGGAAGGGCGTCACGATGATCGAACTGCCCGACAGCGAGAACAGCCGGTTCTCCGAGCCGATGAACACCCGCACCCCCTC
>CAYYTH010000003.1:0-13906 GCA_964474665.1 uncultured Aestuariivirga sp. | reverse complement strand
TTCTGCCAGGCCGAGAAGCTGCACCAGTTCCTTCTTGTTCTCGATGTCCTCGAACAGCTTGCGGATGCGCTCGAGGTCCTCGGCGGCGGTGGCATTCTCGATCAGGTTGGCCTGGCCGCGCACGATCAGCGTCTTGTCGTCGCTCTCCGCCTCGCCCGACCATTGCCCGATCCCGGCCTCCACGATGCGCGCCGAGATCTCGTCGAGCTCGCTTCGGAGCTGCGTCATCTCCTGGCGCACGAAGCGCTGGACCTCGTCGATGGTCTTACCCTGGAACCGGGTCGAGAGATAGTTCGAGGCCTGCGCGAAGGTCGAGGGCGGAAGCCCCCGCGGCACGTCGATCACCCGGTTCTCGACGCTGCCGTCCTCGCCCACGAGGATCACCAGCGCCCGGCCCGGACCGAGGTTCACGAATTCGATGTGCTTCAGCCGCGCATTCATCTTGGGCGCGAGGATCACGCCCGCGCAATGCGACAGGCCGGACAGCATGGTGGTCGCCTCGCCCAGCACGTCCTCCACCCGGCGCTGGCGGTTGGACGCCGCGATCTGCGCGTCGATGCGGGCCCGCTCGTCGGTGGGCATGGCGCCCACCTCCATCACCGCGTCGACGAAGAAGCGCAGGCCCTGCTCGGTCGGCATGCGCCCGGCACTGGTGTGGGGCGAGAAGATGAGCCCGGCATCCTCGAGGTCCATCATCACGTTGCGGACCGAGGCCGGCGACAGGTTGTGCGGCAGGATGCGTGAAATGGTGCGCGAGCCGACGGGCTCGCCGGTGGCGAGATAGGTGTCGACGAGGCGGCGGAAGATGTCGCGCGAGCGCTGGTCGAGCCCGGCGACGCCGGAGAGCCGCTCCTCGGAGAATGGTTTGGGCGGGATCACACTCATGGCCTGAATGTAGGAATCAAGTTGGCGCTGGTCAACCGACGGGGTAGAAGGCCCGCTTTCAGGACAAGGAATGACCACAATGCGTCCCTCCGGACGGAAACCCGATGAATTGCGCCCCGTCAGCTTCACCCGCGGCTTCACCCGCCATGCCGAGGGCTCTTGCCTTGTCCGCTTCGGCGACACCCATGTGCTGTGCACCGCCTCGCTGGAAGAGCGGGTGCCACCCTGGCTGAAGGGCGGGGGCAAGGGCTGGGTCACCGCCGAATACGGAATGCTGCCGCGCGCCACCCATGAGCGCACCCGGCGCGAGGCGGCGTCGGGCAAGCAGTCCGGCCGCACCCAGGAAATCCAGCGCCTCGTCGGCCGATCGCTTCGCGCCGTCGTCGACCTCGTGGCCCTGGGCGAACGCCAGATCACGCTCGACTGCGATGTCCTCCAGGCCGATGGCGGCACCCGCACCGCCGCCATCACCGGCTCCTGGGTCGCCCTCTTCGACTGCCTGAAGTGGATGGAGCAGCGCGCCATGTTCAAGACCTGGCCCTTGAAGGACCATGTGGCCGCCATTTCCTGCGGCATCCATGGCGGCACCCCGGTGCTCGACCTCGACTACCCGGAGGATTCCTCCGCCGGCACCGACGCCAATTTCGTCATGACGGGCTCGGGCGGCATCGTCGAGATCCAGGGCACGGCGGAGGGCGAGCCCTTCTCGGAAGCAACACTCGCCGAACTGCTGGCGCTGGCCAAGAAGGGCATCGGCGAACTCGTCGCCAAGCAGAAAGAGGCCATCGCCTGATGCGCACGCTGCGCGATCAGAAGATCGTCATCGCCACCCACAACAAGGGCAAGCTCGAGGAATTCGCCGCCCTGCTGAAGCCCTATGGGGTTGAGGCGGTGTCGGCGGGCGCCCTGGGCCTGCCAGAGCCGGTGGAAACCGAAAACACCTTCGCCGGTAATGCCCGCATCAAGGCGCTCTCCGCCATGAAGGCGAGCGGACTGATCGCGGTGTCGGATGACTCCGGCCTCTGCGTCGAGGCGCTCCATGGCGAGCCCGGCGTCTACACCGCCGACTGGGCGGGCCCCGACCGCGACTGGAACCGCGCCATGCGCCTCGTCGAGGAAAAGCTCGCCGCCAGGGGCGCCACCACGCCCGACAAGCGGCGCGCCTATTTCGCCTGCACCCTCTGCGTCATCTGGCCCGACGGCGAGGAGCGCATCTACGAAGGCCGCGCGCATGGGACGCTCGCCTGGCCGCCGCGCGGACAACTGGGCCACGGCTATGACCCGATGTTCGTGCCCGATGGCGAGACCCGCACCTTCGCCGAACTGGCACCGGAGGAGAAGAACCGCATCTCGCATCGCGCCCGCGCGCTGGAACAGCTGGTCCGTGACCTCTTCTGACGCCTTCGGTATTTATGTGCACTGGCCCTTCTGCAAGGCCAAGTGCCCCTATTGCGACTTCAACAGCCATGTGCGCCACGAGGCCGTGGACACCATGTCCTTTGCACGCGCACTGGGCACGGAGCTCGCCTGGTTCGCCGCGCGCACGCCGGGCCGCAGCGTCACCTCGATCTTCTTCGGCGGCGGCACGCCCTCGCTGATGCCGCCGGAAGCGGTGGGCCATGTGCTCGATACGATCGCCAAGCTGTGGCGCGTGTCGCCGGATGTCGAGACGACGCTCGAGGCCAATCCCACCTCCATCGAGGCGGAGAATTTCCGCGGCTATCGCGCGGCGGGCGTCAATCGCGTGTCCGTCGGCGTGCAGGCGCTCAATGACGAGGACCTGAAGGCGCTGGGCCGCCAGCATTCATCGGAAGAGGCCATCGCCGCCTTCCGCCTCGCGGCGAAGGTTTTCCCGCGCTGCTCCTTCGACATGATCTATGCGCGGCCGAACCAGACACCCGATCAGTGGCGCGCCGAACTCACCCGTGCGCTGGCCGAGCAGCAGGGCCACATGTCGCTCTACCAGCTCACCATCGAACCGGGCACGGCCTATTTCGATCTCTATGAACGCGGGCGCTTGCACACGCCAAGCGATGACCGCGCCGCCGACCTCTATGACATCACGCAGGAGCTGACCGAGACGGCAGGGCTCCGGACCTATGAAATCTCGAACCACGCCGTGCCCGGCCAGGAGTCGCGGCACAATCTGCTCTACTGGCGCTACGGCGAATATGCCGGCGTCGGCCCCGGCGCGCACAGCCGCATCGCGGACGGTGAGAACCGCCGCGCCCTGATCGCCGAGCGCCACCCGGAGACATGGCGCGAGCTGGTGCGAACACAGGGCCACGGCATGGTGTCGGATGGCCTCGTGCCGCCGGTGGATCAGGCCAGCGAATACCTGCTCATGGGCCTGCGCATCGCGGAGGGTATCGACATGGACCGCTACGCCGCACTCGCCGGGCGCGAACTCGATTCTTCGAAAGTCGCGGGCATGAAGTCGATGGGCCTCATCCGCCGCAACGGCCAGCAGCTGATGGCCACCGCCGACGGCCGCAAGCTTCTCAATGCGGTGATTGCGGAACTGGCCTCGTAACAGTAATCATTCCCATGTTGGCGTCACCCCGGCGAAGGCCGGGGTCCAGCTTTGGCGCCGCATGGAAGCTGGATCCCGGCCTCCGCCGGGATGACGGACAGGGTGGAGCGCGACGGAAGAAGATGAACGAGGACCATCCCACCTACATCATCGGCGCCCACCGCTTCGACGCGGAACCTTTGGCGCCGGGCCTCTATGTCGTCGCCACGCCCATCGGCAACATGGGCGACATGACCATCCGCGCCCTGGCAACCCTCGCCGCCGCCGAGACCGTGCTGTGCGAGGACACGCGCACCTCCGGCAAGCTGATGGAGCGCTTCGCCATCAAGACCAGGCTCGCCCCCTATCACGAACACAATGCCCAGAACGTGCGGCCCCAGATTCTCGAGCGCCTGCAGCAGGGTGCCACCATCGCGCTGATCTCGGATGTCGGCATGCCGCTCGTCTCCGACCCCGGCTACCGGCTGGTGAAGGAAGCGGTGGAGATGGGCATTCCCGTCACCGCCTGCCCCGGCCCTTCCGCCGTGCTCACCGGACTGGCGCTCTCGGGCCTTCCCACCGACCGCTTCCTCTTCGCCGGCTTCGTGCCGCAGAAGCAGGGCGAGCGGAAGCGGTTCTTCGCCGAGTTCGCGGCCCTCAAGGCCACGCTGATCTTCTTCGAAAGCCCGCACCGCATTATCGAGACGCTGCATGACCTTGCCATCGCCCTTCCCGGCCGTCCCGTGGCGGTGACGCGCGAACTGACCAAGCTGCACGAGGAGGTGCTGCGCGGGCAGGCGTCGGAGATTGCCACCGAACTCGAATCGCGTGCATCCGTGAAGGGCGAGATCACCCTGCTCGTCGGCCCGCCCGAGGGCGAGGAGGAGGTCTCCGAGGCCGATCTCGAAGCTGCCATCACCGCGGCGCTGGCAGAGATGCCCGCCAGCAAGGCGGCCTCCGAAGTGGCAAAGCGCTTCAACCTCAATCGCTCGGAGATCTACCAGCGCATCCTCGCCCGCCGCGAAGGCGATGGCGAATGACCGGCGGAAATCCGAGAAGGCGGGCCGCAGCGCGGAGCTGATGGCCCTGTGGGCGCTGCGGCTCAAGGGCTGGCGGCTGCTGGCCCGGCGCTACAAGACCCATGCGGGCGAGGTGGACCTCATCATGCGGCGCGGCGATGTCACGGCCTTCGTCGAGGTGAAGGCGCGCGCCAGCCTCGATGCCGCGGTCCTCTCCGTCACGCCGCGCCAGGCGAGGCGCATCGCCGCAGCGGCCCGGCAGTTCATGGCCGAGGACCGCAGGGCAGCAATGCAGGCCTGCCGTTTTGACATCGTCGCGGTGAGCCCCTACCACTGGCCCCGGCATATCGAGAACGCATTCGAGGGAGACGGCTAGATGGCCCTGAAGGTTGCAGTGCAGATGGACCCCATCCAGTCCATCAATATCGCGGGCGATTCGACCTTCGCCATGATGCTGGAGGCCCAGCGCCGCGGGCACCACCTGTTCTATTACCAGACGAAGACTCTGGCGCTGGGTGAAGGCTCGCTCTTCGCCACCGGCCATGACGTGACGGTGAGGGACGAGAAGGGCAACCACTTCACGCTGGGTGACGAGCGCCGCTGCGACCTCGGCCGCGAGGACGTGGTGCTGATGCGCCAGGACCCGCCCTTCGACATGGGCTACATCACCGCAACCCACATGCTGGAGACGATCCACCCCAGGACCCTGGTGGTGAATGATCCGAAAGAGGTGCGCAACGCGCCCGAGAAGCTCTTCGTCCTCAACTATCCGCAATTCATGCCGGAGACGCTGATCACGCGGGACCCCGTGGAACTCGCCGCCTTCCGCCGTGCCCATGGCGACATCATCCTGAAGCCGCTCTACGGCAATGGCGGTGCGGGCGTGTTCCGCCTCGGCGAGGGCGACCAGAATTTCTCATCCCTGCTGGAGCTCTTCACCCAGACCTTCCGCGAGCCCTTCATCGCCCAGAAATACCTGCCCGATGTGCGCAAGGGCGACAAGCGCATCATCCTCGTCGACGGCAAGGCGGCGGGCGCCATCAACCGCGTGCCGGCGATCAACGAGAACCGCTCCAACATGCATGTGGGCGGCAAGGCCGAGCCCACCAACATGACGAAGCGCGAGCTTGAAATCTGCGAGGCGCTCGGACCCGACCTCAAGGCGCGCGGCCTGATCTTCGTCGGCATCGACGTGATCGGCGACTACCTCACCGAGATCAACGTCACCTCGCCCACCGGCATCCGCGAGGTGAAAAAGTTCGGCGGCGCCGATATCGCCGCGCTGATCTGGGATGCGATCGAGGCGAGAAGGTAGGGTTTCCCCGCACCTTCACCTTGCCCCGGCGCGACCGGGGCATCCTTTTCGTGACGGCCAAAAGGATCGCCCGCTCAAGCCGGGCGAAGGTGAGCCTTTGGAGAGGTCGTGTGGACGATCACACGATCCCCGCCAGCTCCTTCAAATCCTTCACCAGCGCCGCGGGCTTGCCCGGGATGCGGTCGTCTTTGAGGCCGAAGCGGTCGACCCGCACCACCTGGAAGCCGAACTGTGCCGCGCCGGCCGTGTCCCATGTGTTTGATGAGACGAAGCAGATCGCCGGCGCCTCGTGGATCTGCAGCTTCTGCATGGCATGGCGATAGACCCGGCGGGACGGCTTGTAGATGCCGACATCCTCGACCGAGAGCACCATGTTGAACAGCGTCTCGAGCCCGGCATGGCGCACCGCCGCATCGAGCATGGACGGGCTGCCATTGGACAGGATGGCGGTGAGCTTGCCGCGCGCCTTCACGGCGGCGAGGGCATCCGCCACCTCCGGATAGGCGTCGAGCTTCAGGTAAAGCGCCAGCAATTCGTCACGCAGGCCCGCTTCATCGACGTTGTACTGCTCCAGCGCATAGTCCAGCGCGTCGCCGGTCACGTGCCAGAAATCGGCATGGACCCCCATGAGGCTGCGCAGCCAGCTGTATTCGAGCTGCTTCTGCCGCCACAGCCTCGCGATGTCCTCGGCATGGGGGCCGATCTCGCTGGCGAGCCGGGCGACGGGACTGGCCACGTCGAACAGCGTGCCATAGGCGTCGAACACGCAGGCCCTGATGCCCTGAAGCTTCTCCATGCCCTTCCTCTCGGCTCCTCTGCCGCCTATGATGAGCGGAAATCGCAAGGCTTACAACATGCCGCATGACGGACATCACCACGACCACGACGAGGGCTCTTCGCGATCGCCCATCGCGTTGCGCGTGAAGGCGCTCGAATCGCTGCTCGTCGAAAAGGGCTACGTGGACCCCAAGGCGCTCGACGTGCTGATCGACACCTACGAGACCAAGATCGGCCCGCGCAACGGCGCGCGCGTGGTGGCCAGGGCCTGGGCCGACGCCTCCTTCGCCGACTGGCTGAAGCGGGATGCCACCGCGGCCATCGCCTCGCTCGGCTACACCGGCCGTCAGGGCGAGCACATGGTGGCGCTGTTCAACACGCCCGAGACCCACAACATGGTCGTCTGCACGCTGTGCTCCTGCTACCCGTGGCCGGTGCTGGGCCTGCCGCCGGTGTGGTACAAGTCCATGCCCTACCGCTCCCGCGCCGTGATCGAGCCGCGCGAGGTGCTGAAGGAGTTCGGCGTCACCGTGCCGGACGACAAGGAAGTGCGCGTCTGGGACTCGACGGCCGAGGTGCGCTACCTCGTCATCCCCGAGCGCCCCGCCGGCACCGAGGGCTGGAGCGAGGAGCGACTCGCTGCGATCGTCACCCGCAACGCCATGATCGGCACCGGCATCGTGTCGCTCCCCGCATGAACGGCCCGCATGACATGGGTGGCTTCGTGGGCTTCGGCCCGGTGCGGCACGAGGAAGACGAACCCGTCTGGCATGCCGGCTGGGAGCCGCGCGCCTTCGCCCTGGTGCTGGCCATGGGCATGACGGGGTCCTGGAACATCGACGAGGCCCGCCACGCCCGCGAGCGCCTGCCGGCGCTCCAGTACTGGCGGTCGAGCTATTACGAGATGCGCCACTATGCGCTGGTCCTGCAGCTGATCGAGCTGGGCCTCGTCACCGCCATGGAAGAGGAGCAGGGCCGCATGGCCGTGCCACCCCTCGCCGTGAAGCGGGTTGCACAGGCCGAGATGATCCCGGCGATCCTCGCCGCCGGCAGCCAGTATGACCGGTCGAGCAACCGGCCGCAGGGCTTCGGCCTCGGCGATAAAGTCCGTGTACGGACCATTACCCCGGGCGGCCATACGCGTTTGCCACGCTATGCCCGCGGCAAGCTGGGCGAGATCGTTGCGGTGCATGACACGCATGTCTTTCCCGATTCGAACGCCCATGGGCATGGGGAGGACCCGCAGTGGCTCTACACCGTGCGCTTCACCGCGGCCGAACTCTGGGGCAAGGACACCAAGGACGCCGTCTGCATCGACCTGTGGGAGCCCTATCTTGAAGCTGGCTGAGTCAGACCGCCTGCCGAAGGATGCCGACGGCCCGGTCTTCGCCGAGCCCTGGGAGGCGCAGGCCTTCGCCATGGCGGTGAAGCTCAACGAGGCCGGCGTCTTCGGCTGGGGCGAATGGGCGGAAACGCTGGGGAGCGAGCTGAAGGCGCATCCGCAGCGGCCCTATTACGAGAGCTGGCTCGCCGCGCTCGAGAAACTCGTTCAGGCCAAGGGGTTGATGTCGGAGGCCGAGCGCCTGGCGCGCATCGACGCCTGGGACCGCGCGGCCCACGCCACGCCCCACGGGCAACCCATCGAACTCAGCCGAGGTTGAGCAGAACGGGGAAGCGCTCGATCAGCCAGTAGGACACGGCCTGCACGCCGCCGGTGATGAACATGATGCCGGAGAGCACGAGCAGCGCGCCGGCGGCCTTTTCGACCAGGCCGAGATGCTTCTTGAAGCCGGCGAAAAAGCCCATGAAGGTGCCGATACCTGCCGCCGCCAGCAGGAAGGGAATGCCCAGGCCCAGCGAATAGACGGCGAGCAGCCCTGCCCCCTTCATCACGTCCTGCTCGCTCGCGGCGATGGTGAGGATGGTGCCGAGCACCGGACCGATGCAGGGCGTCCAGCCGAAGGCGAAGGCAAGGCCGATGAGATAGGCGCCGAACAGCCCGCCGGGATGCGCCTTGTGCTGGTAGCGCACCTCGCGCGAGATCCAGAACATGCGGAACACGCCGAGGAAGTGCAGGCCCATGGCGATGATGATGAGGCCCGCCAACGTGGTGATCGGGTTGAAGGAGAGGCCGAAGAGCTCCACCTGCCGCCCCAGTTCGGAGCGGAGCAGCCCGCCCAGCCAGGACGCACTCGCGCCCAGCGCCACGAAGACGGTGGAGAAGCCGAGCACGAAGAGCAGCGCGGCCAGCATCACCTGGCGGCGCTCCTCCTTCGGCTTCATCTTGTTGTCGACCAGGTCCTCCAGCGAGGTGCCGGTGATGAAGCACAGGTAGGGCGGCACCAGCGGCAACACGCAGGGGCTGAGAAAACTGATGGCGCCGGCGAACAGCGCGGCTCCGATGGAAACATCCAGACTCATGCCCCTCCTCTGGCAGGTTGGCAGCGGAATCGCAATTCGCACCGGGGCCGCAGGCCGTCACCTCTGCGTCAGGCTTGACGAGGAGGCGCTTGCCTAGGTATGTTATATTATAACATTACGTCTCGGAGGATCCCCATGCGCCACTTGCCCGCCCTGCTCGCCGCCACGCTGTTGACCTCGGCCCCGGCCCTTGCCGCGCCCAAGGTGGTGGCATCGGTGGTTCCGGTCCAGTCCATCGTCGCGGCGGTCATGGGCAGCACGGGCACCCCTGAACTGCTGCTTCAGGGCAGCATGTCGGAGCACCGGGCGGTGTTCACGCCTGCTCAGGTTGCAACGCTCGGCAATGCCGACCTCGTCTTCATCGTCGGCCATGGGCTGGAAGCGAAGCTCGCGCAGATCAGCGGAACGGAAGCGGTGAACGGCAAGACCTTCGTGGAGCTCTCCGAGGCGCCGGGCATCAAGACCTTGCCCATCCGCCAGGGCGGCACCTGGGAGGCCCATGACCATGCCCATGAGCACGAAGAAGGCGAAGCGACAGCCGGCGAGGGTCATGATCACGACCATGATCATGACGCCGAGGGCGTCCTCGCCTTCGACCCGCATGTCTGGCTCGACCCCGAAAACGCCAAGGCCATGGCGCAACAGGTGGCGGCCGAACTGTCCAAGGCGGACCCAGCCAATGCCGCGGCCTATGCCGCCAACGCGCAAGCCTTCGCGGCAGAGGTCGACAAGACGTCCACCCGCATCGCCACCGAGCTCGCCCCGGTGAAGGACAAGCCCTTCATCGTCTTCCATGACGCCTACCAGTATTTCGAGCGGCGTTTCGGCCTGTCGGGCGCCGGCTCGATATCGGACGTATCCGCCCAGGCGCCTTCGGCGGAGCGGCTGGCCGAGGTGAGGGCCAAGATCAGCGCCGTGAAGGCGGCCTGCGTCTTCCGCGAACCGCAATATGACAGCAAGGTGGTCGCCACCGTGATCGAGGGAACGGGGGCAAAGGAAGGCGTGCTCGACCCGCTGGGCGCCGGCCTCACGCCCGGCCCGCAGGCCTATCAGCAGCTTCTCGCGAACCTCGCTGCCGCACTGGACGACTGCCTCTCCGGCTGATGTGAGTTTCACGATTTTGCCTTATTGGACGATCATTGCTCCCTCTGACGTCAGAGGGATGGACGATGCGAACAGCACGCCAGGCGGCGCTTGCCGCCCTTGCAATGGTTTCCTTGGCCGGGGCCACACCGGCCTTGGCCCATCCGCATGTGTGGATCCAGATGCAGTCCGGCGTGGTGTTCAACGAACAGGGGCAGATCGCGGCCGTCAAGGTGAACTGGACCTTCGACGACAGCTACACGCAGGTGGCGCTCGACGGCCTCGACACCAACGGCAACGGCAGCTACGAGCCGGAGGAGCTCGAGCCGCTGACGCGCGAGAACCTCGAGTCGCTGAAGGACTATGACTACTTCACCCACGTCCGCTTCGACGGCAAGGCGCAGGCGCTGGGCGCACCGGTTGACCCTGGCCAGACCTATGCGGATGGCAAGCTGCAGCTGCACTTCCAATTGCCGCTGGCCACTCCCGTCGACCCGACCAAGGGCGAATTCGTGCTGAAGATCTACGACCCGGAATTCTATATCTCCTTCGAATACACCGGCCCCGATCCGCTGACCGTGAGCGGCAACATGCCCGCGCCTTGCAAGGCCGTGGTCAAGCCCCTGCCGACGGACGCCGAGATCGACCAGACACGCGCCATGCTGTCGACCAAGGGGCCGGACTGGAAGCCCGAGGAGCAAGAGGATTTCGGCGCCCTCTTCGCCCAGCCCGCGACCATCCAATGCCAGGCCTGATCAGGCGATTCGCCCTGGGCCTCCTGGCCCTTCTGTTCCTGTCGCTCGCCTCCGCGCCTGCCGTGGTGGCGCAGTCCTCCGGCGGCACGGCGGTGGAGCAGGCGCAGCCCGAGGTCAAGATCGACCGCCGCAAGCTGCTCGTCCAGCCGCGCAACGCCGATGGCACCATCGAGGTCACTCCCTTCCTCGAGGACCCGGTGCTGTGGGCGCGCGACGAACAGCAGAACTTCTATCGCAGGATGTCGGCTACGCTGAAGGCGATGCGCGGGCCGGACGCGATCGCCGCCGGCTGGACGCTGATGCTGCTGAGCTTCGCCTATGGCGTGCTGCACGCCGCGGGGCCGGGCCACGGCAAGGCGGTGATCTCCACCTGGCTTCTCGCCACCGAGAACGAGCTGCGGCGGGGTGTGCTGATTTCCTTCCTGAGCGCCATCATCCAGGCCCTGACCGCCATCGTGCTGGTGAGCGTTCTCTTCCTGGTGGTGGCCAGCGTGGGCTCCTCCGCGCGCAGCGTGGCGGGCGTTCTCGAAAGTGCCAGCTATGCGCTGATCGGGCTGCTCGGCCTCTATCTCATCTGGACGGCGCTGCGCCTGCTCGCGGCGCGCCGCGCCGTCGCGGCGCCGGCCCCGGCGCGCGCCGGCCTTGCCACGCGCCAGTCTGTGGCGCTTTCGGATTTCGCCAGCTTCGAACCGATGCGGAACAGCGCCGCCCCCGCCGATCACGTGCATGGGCCGGACTGTGGCTGCGGCCATGCGCATCTGCCAGCGGCGAAGGACCTGAAGGGCGACTTTTCCCTCGCCCGGGCCTTTGCGCTGGCTTTCGCGGTGGGCATCAGGCCCTGCACGGGGGCGATCCTCGTGCTCGTCTTCGCCAATGGCATCGGGCTCTACTGGGCCGGCATCGCCTCCACCTTCGCCATGGCGATCGGCACCTTCATCACGGTTTCGGTGATCGCGGCCATCGCCGTCTATGGCAAGAAATTCGCAACCCGCCTGGCGCGCGGCAATTCCCGCCTGATGGACTGGGCAGCGATCGGCATGCGCTTTGCAGGCGGAACCGTGATAGCCTTCCTCGGGACGATTCTGTTCCTCGGCTCGTTGGGCTCCACCAACGCCATGATGTAGGTACCATGCAGACTGCTGTTCCCCGTCACCACTGGCTCGTTCTGGCGGGCTTCATCCTGCTCTGTCTCGCCGTCGGCTCGATCGGCGGCTTCGCCACGCAGCATTCGATCGACACCTGGTACGTGAACCTCGCCAAGCCGTCGTGGAACCCGCCCAACTGGGTCTTCGCACCGGTCTGGACGACGCTCTACATCATGATGGGCATTGCCGCCTGGCTCGTCTGGCGGACGAAGGACCGCATCGGCCCCGCCATGGTGCTGTTCTTCGCGCAGCTCGGTTTCAACCTGCTCTGGTCGCTCGTCTTCTTCGGCCTGCGCTCGCCCGGCTGGGCGCTGGTGGAGGTGGTGTTCCTGGTGGGCTCGGTGGCGCTGACCATGCTGGCCTTCTTCGGGCGGCAGGCGACGGCCGGCTGGCTCTTCGTGCCCTATCTCGCCTGGGTGAGCTTCGCCGCCGTGCTGAACTTCGCCATCTGGTGGCTGAACAGCTGAACCCTCAGCGTCACCTTACGCGGGCTTGACCCACATATCCTTCCCAAACCGCAAGAGGATGCCCGGGTCCAGCCCGGGCAAGGTGATGTTTGGGGGGATGGGGTTCAGTGAAAATCCCGGCTCTTCGGAATGACCCGCACCTGACGCGGGTGGCGCGCCGGGGGCTGCTGCTGGTAGGGATCAGGCCCCGGCCTTGCCACCTCGTCGGCACGCGCCAGCGGATTGCGCAGAAGAGTTCCCTCCTCGGTCAGCAACGCCAGCCAGTCCGAATGATCCTCGATGCTGTTCGCCACCACGTGGATGATGTCACCCGTGCGCTGCACACGGCCCTTGATGAGCATCAGCCGCGCGCCCATCACCACGGCGCGGTGCGTCTCCAGCATCTGCGGCCAGATCACCGCGTTCAACACCGAGAACTCGTCCTCCAGCGTGAGGAACACGACGCCCTTGGCAGAGCCCGGCCGCTGCCGCACCAGAACGACACCCGCCACGGTGACGGCAGCACCATTCCGCAGCGTCCTGAGCTTCGCCGTGTCCGTCACCTTGCGCTCGTTGCAGAGGCGGCGGAGGAACTGCATCGGATGCGCCTTCAAGGACAGTTTCAGCGTCTGGTAGTCATTCACCACGTGCTCGGAGAGCGGCATGTCGGGAAGCGACACACTCGCTTCATCCCCCTGCTCGCGCGTGTCGGCGAAGGCGAAGAGCGGCAGCGCCTTGGACTTCGCCAGCGCCTTCACCTCCCATAGCGCGGCACGCCGGTCGAGGCCCAGCGAGCGGAAGCAGTCGGCAGCGGCGAGCTTTTCGAGCCCCGCCACCGGCACGCCGAAGCCATGGAGCTCGGCGATGCTGAGCGGCTTCTTCTGCGCGCGATATTGCAGCAACAGCGCGGCGTCGGCCGCCTTCAGCCCATCGACCTCGCGCAGGCCAAGCCGGATCGCCGCGCGCTCACCCCGTGACGGGGCTTCGAGGACCGAGTCCCAGCGCGAGAAGCCGACATCGACCGGCCGCACCTCCACCCCATGCTCGCGCGCATCGCGCACGATCTGCGCGGGCGCATAGAAGCCCATGGGCTGGGAATTGAGCAGCGAGGCCGCGAAGACCTCCGGATAATGATGTTTCAGCCATGACGAGACATAGACCAGATGCGCGAAGCTGGCGGCATGGCTTTCGGGAAAGCCATATTCGCCGAATCCCTTGATCTGGTTGAAGCAGCGCGCGGCGAAGGCGGCATCATAGCCGCGCTCCACCATGCGGCTCACCATCTTCTGCTCGAGGCGCCCGATGGTCCCGCGGCGGCGGAAGGTGGCCATAGCCTTGCGCAGCTCGTTCAATTCCCCCGCGGTGAATTCGGCGGCGACCATGGCGAGCTTCATCGCCTGTTCCTGGAACAGCGGCACGCCCTTGGTGCGGCCCAGCACCTGGCGCAATTCATCCGGCGGCCCGAAATCCGGATGCGGTGCGGGATAATCCTCGGGCTCCAGCCCGTCGCGCCGCCTCAAGTAAGGATGCACCATGTCGCCCTGAATG
>CAYYTH010000002.1:42755-138309 GCA_964474665.1 uncultured Aestuariivirga sp. | reverse complement strand
ATCCGAGATCACTGATTTGTTCACCGAGGTGATCATTGCTCCGTATGCTGACGATGAGGCGATCGAGGTCATAGCAAGGAAGAAAAACCTACGCCTGTTGCTGCTCGATGGAAATCCGCTCTCCGGTCCGGGCATCGCGGTGAAATCGGTCGGCGGTGGTCTGCTGGTTCAGACGCGCGACACCATGTCGGTTGATGCCATGGAACTGAAAGTCGTGACGAAGCGGCAGCCGACGGCGGAGGAATTGGCCGATCTTCGCTTCGCCTTCCGCGTTGCGAAGCATGTGAAATCCAATGCCATCGTTTATGCGAAGAACGGGGCCACCGTGGGGATTGGCGCAGGACAGATGTCGCGGGTGGATTCAGCGCGGATTGCGGCACGCAAGAACGCCGATGTCTCGCAGCAGGCCGGTCTCGCGGAGCCATCGATCCGGGGATCGGTGGTGGCCTCCGATGCCTTCTTCCCCTTTCCCGACGGTCTGCTTCAGGCGGCCGAAGCAGGCGCGACGGCGGTCATCCAGCCCGGCGGCTCGATGAAGGACGACGACGTGGTCCGCGCCGCCGACGAGAACGGCCTTGCCATGGTCTTCACCGGCATAAGGCATTTCCGGCACTAGCAGCTATGTCTGCAGACGGCGGCAGACGTCCTCGAGCTGGTCCAGGGTCTTGTAGGTGATCAGCATGGTGCCGCTGCCGTCACCCTTGTGGGTGATCTCGAGCTTGAGGCCGATGGCCTCGGAGACAAGCTTCTCGAGGGCACGGGTATCGGCATCCTTCTCAGGCCTTGCCTTGGGCTTCATCTTCGGGGAGGCGGCTTCACGCGCAAGGTTCTCGGCCTCGCGCACCGACAGGCCCAGCTTGATGATCTGGGCCGCCAGTTCCGCAGGCGAATCGGTTGCGACCAGCGCGCGCGCGTGACCTGCGGTCAGGCGGCCCTGCTCGATCTCGGCCCGCACGGCCTCGGGCAGGTTCATCAGCCGGAGCGTGTTGGCGATGTGGCTGCGGCTCTTGCCGATCGAGTCAGCGAGCTGCTGCTGGGTGTAACTGAACTGTTCGAGAAGCAAGCCATAGGCACGCGCCTCTTCCAGCGGGTTGAGGTCAGAACGCTGGATATTCTCGATCAGCGCGATTTCCAGGGCCTCGCCGTCAGTGAGGTCCCGGATCAGCACCGGCACGTCATGCACGCCAGCGCGCTGTGCGGCGCGCCAGCGGCGCTCGCCCGCCACGATCTCGTATTCGCCATTGGCGATGGGCCGCACGACGATGGGCTGGAGGAGCCCCTTGTCGCGGATCGACTTCGAGAGGTCCTCGAGGTCGGCCTCAGCGAAGCTCTTGCGCGGGTTGTTGGGGCTGGCCCTGAGCATATCGATGGGCAGGTGGCGCAGTGACCGGACATCCTGCACCACCGAGTCCTCGCTGGTATCCTCACCGATCAGTGCGGCCAGGCCGCGGCCAAGCCGCTTCTTCGGGGGGCTGCCCATGTCCATGTCTCGTCCTACTCTTCAGAAGTCAGTCGTTACGGAATCGAATCTAGGCCGCGCGCAGTTCGCGCTCGCGACGGATGATCTCGGACGCCAGCCGGATATAGGCCTGCGATCCAACACAGCCATTGTCATAGAGCAGCACGGGCTTGCCATGGGACGGGGCCTCCGAAATGCGTACGTTGCGCGGTATGACCGTCTGGTAGACCTTGTCCCCCAGCACGCTCCGCACATCTTCCGCCACCTGTTCGGAGAGATTGTTGCGCCGGTCGAACATGGTCAGCACCACGCCCTGGATCGTGAGGCGCGGATTGAGGTTGGTCTTCACGCGCTCGACGGTCTTGATCAGCTGGCTCAGGCCTTCCAGCGCAAAGAATTCGCACTGCAACGGCACCAGGATGGCATCCGCTGCCGAGAGGGAATTGATCGTCAGAAGGTTTAGTGACGGCGGACAATCAACCAGCACATAGCTGTAGCTTCGCTCCGGATCGTTCTCACGGCAGAGCTGCGCGATGGCATCAGCCAGCCTGTAGGTCTTGCGGTCGATGTCCGCAAGCTCCAGTTCGGCGCCGAGCAGGTCCATTGTCGAGGGAGCACAGTGGAGCCGGGGAATGCCGGAGTCGACGATGACGTTGCGCAGCGAAGCCTCGCCCATCAACACGTGATAGGTCGACTTCTGGCCGGGTCGGCGGTGCACGCCAAGACCCGTGCTGGCATTGCCCTGAGGATCGAGATCGACAATCAGAACGCGCTCCCCGACGGCCGCAAGCGCTGTGCCAAGATTGATGGCCGTCGTGGTCTTGCCAACGCCACCCTTCTGGTTGGCAACCGCGAGAATCCGCGGGGCCGGTGCAGCCAGACTGCCAGGGTGGTGATCAGACACGGGAGGCCTCACGGATTTCGAGAATGACGCCGCGCGAGTCGCATTCGCTCGCATGTTTCAACACGTCCATTCTCCAATATTTTGTGGCTTCGGTCAATTCCGCCTCAACATCTTGTCCTTTATGAAAGAGGCCGACAGCACCTTGTGCCAAAAAGGGCATGGCGTAGTCGAGCAGAAGCGGCAGCGGTGCCAGGGCGCGTGCGACCACGCACTGAACCCGCGGCAGGTCTTTCGCCCCCTGCAGGCTCTCCAGCCGGACATTGTGAACGGTCGCCCTGGTCTGTGTCTGCCGGGCTGCCTCCCGCAGAAAGGCGGCTTTCTTTCCATTGCTTTCGTAGAGATGGGCATCGAGACCAGCAGCCATGGCAAGAATGAGGCCCGGAATGCCAGCGCCTGACCCCAGTTCCGCGATCGTGCGTGTACCGGGTGGTAGCAGGGGCAGAAGTTGCAGCGCGTCGCACACGTGTCGCGTCCACACGGAATCCACCGTCGCGGGCCCGATCAGGTTGATGCGTTGCTGCCAGGCCAGCAGCAGCTTCACATAGGTCTCGATCCTGCTTCGTGACTCACGTGAAACATTGAAGCGCTTGAGTATGGCTTCTGGCTCAGCGCTGGTCATGCCGCGGACTGCCGGTCGCGACGTTTCACGTGGCCAAGAATGACTGCAAGCGCTGCGGGGGTCATCCCGTCAATGCGGGAGGCCTGCCCCAGCGTCGACGGTCGAACCGTCGTCAGCTTCTGGCGCAATTCCGCCGAAAGGCTGGGCATGGCGGCATAGTCGAGCCCGGGCGGAAGGATCATCTGCTCCTCCCTGCGCAGGGCCGCGATGTCTGCTTCCTGGCGCTCGAGGTAGCCGGCATAGAGCGCCTCCGCCTCCAGCGCCTCCACCACGTCGGGCGCCAGGGTGCGAAGCTCGGGCCAAAGCGCAGTCACGCCGGACCAGCCTATATCCGGCATCCCAATCAGGTCGAGTGCGGATCGTCGCAAGCCATCCTGATTGACCTTCAGTCCCCTGCGGCTTGCCTCGCCGGAGGTAAGTGTCAGTGAACGGGCAAGGTCGAGCCCCTTCCGAATGCGCTCCGCGCGCTGCCCGAAGGCGGCCTGGCGGCGAGACCCCACGAGACCCGCCTCGATTCCGAGAGGCGTGAGCCTGAGGTCGGCATTGTCAGCCCGCAGCGTGAGCCGGTATTCAGCCCGCGAGGTAAACATGCGGTAGGGCTCGGCCACACCACGTGTGACCAGATCATCGATCATCACGCCGATATAGGCGGTGGAGCGATCGAGAATCAGGGGTCCCCGGCCCCCGGCCTTGCGGGCCGCATTTGCACCGGCAATCACGCCCTGCGCCGCAGCTTCCTCATAACCGGTGGTCCCGTTGATCTGGCCGGCGAGGAAAAGGCCAGGCATGGCCTTTACCTCCAGCGCCGAACTGAGTTCACGTGGATCGACATAGTCATACTCGATCGCATAGCCCCAGCGCTTGATGATCACATCTTCCAGACCGGGCATGCTGCGGATGAAGCCCTCCTGTACGTCCTCAGGCAGCGAGGTGGAGATCCCATTCGGGTAAACGGTGTCATCATCGAGCCCTTCAGGCTCGAGAAAGACCTGGTGGCTGTCTTTTTCGCGGAACCGCTGGACCTTGTCCTCGATCGAAGGACAGTAACGCGGCCCTACCCCTTCGATCTGCCCCGAGTAGAGCGGCGATCGGTGCATGTTCTGGCGGATCAGTTCATGGCCGGCTGGCGTCGTGGCGGTGATGAAGCAGGACAGCTGGGGCGTGGTGATTTTGTGTGTGAGGAATGAGAAGGGAACGGGGTCGCTGTCGCCTTTCTGCTCCTCGAGGCGGTTCCAAGCGATCGTCCGGCCATCGAGCCTTGCCGGGGTACCGGTCTTGAGTCGCCCGAGCCGCAGGCCTGCGGCGCTGAGTTGCTCTGAAAAACCCTTGCTGGGGGGTTCCCCATGCCGCCCCGCGGGAATGCGGCGGTCACCGATGTGGATGAGACCATTGAGAAAAGTGCCAGTGGTCAGCACGACGGCCGAACAACCGAAGGCGCGGCCATCCTCGCAGCGAATGCCGACGACGCGGCCACTCTCCAGTATCAGGCCATGTGCGGCCCCTTGAATGACGACGAGATTTGGCTGCTCTTCTACGGCCGCCTGCATCGCCTGCCGATAGAGCTTCCGGTCTGCCTGTGCCCGGGGACCTCGTACCGCAGGCCCCTTGGATCGGTTGAGAAGACGAAACTGAATGCCTGCCTGATCGGCAATCCGCCCCATCAGGCCGTCGAGCGCATCGATCTCACGGACTAGATGGCCCTTTCCAAGTCCGCCGATGGCCGGATTGCACGACATTTCGCCAATTGTGTCAGGACGATGGGTCAACAGAGCCGTGGCAGCGCCCATGCGGGCCGCCGCGGCAGCTGCCTCGGTGCCGGCATGCCCGCCGCCAATGACGATGACATCGAATTGCGAAATCATGACGTCTCTCTAAGCCAAGGTTGCGGTCAGGTCAAAACACGACAGCGTTTCACGTGAAACATGATCATTTTCCGATGCAGAAGCGGCTGAAGATGGCGCCCAGCCACTCTTCGACGTCAACCCTGCCGGTAAGCCTGCCAATTTCTTCCGACGCTCGGCGAACCTCCTCCGCTTTCAGCTCCAGATGTGACGGCGCGACCCGTAATGCATCGTTGAGGAACCGAATCGATCGATCCGCGGCCGTTTTCTGTCTCGCGGTCGTCAACAAGCTGGATTCGATGTCACCGTAGCGGCTATTCAAGAGCCCAGAAAGACGGTCAATAAGCTCGGAGAGCCCGGTTCCGAGGAGTGTGGAGACCTCCACCTCACCATGCGCTTCATCGTTTCGGTGGAGTCTCGAAATCAGGTCGGCCTTGTTGTGAACGACCAGATCCGGCTTGAGCCCCTGAGGCACCGCACTCCCCTGGACGTCGGGTGACCAGACCCACAGCAGGACATCTGCCCCCGCAATGTGCCTGCGAGACCGGCGGATTCCCTCCAGCTCGACAACGTCGGCCGCGCTGTCCCGGAGGCCCGCTGTATCGGTGAGGATCACCGGTATGCCCTTGATGTCCAGCGCGACCTCAATGGCATCACGCGTCGTGCCCGGAATGTCGGACACGATGGCCGCCTCACGCCGCGCGATGGCGTTCAGCAGGCTGGATTTTCCCGTATTCGGCAGGCCGGCAAGCACGACACGCACCCCGTCCCTGATGACTTCCGCCACGGAGGAGTGCTCCAGGGCAGCAGTGATTTCCGAGGCCAGTCGCCTGATGCGCTCATCGATGCCCGGCGCAGCCTCCTCCGCGACCCCGGGCTCATCTGCAAAATCTACGACGGCCTCGATGTCGGCCCGGATCAAGAGCAGCTGTCGGCGCCAGCCATCGAAGATGCTACTGGCCAGCCCAGACGCCTGGCGATAGGCCTGTCGCCGCTGTTTGGCTGTGCGCGCCTCCAGCAAGTCGCCGAGGCCTTCGACTTCAACCAGGTCCATCTTGCCATTCAGGAAGGCACGACGGGTGAACTCCCCGGGCTCGGCGGGCCGCGCATGAGGATAAACCGTCAGCGCGTCGAGAATGGCAGCGACAACGGCAGGGCTCCCGTGGAGATGGAATTCGCCACAATCCTCGCCTGTGAAGGAGCTCGGACCAGGCAACCAAACCACGATCGCCCTGTCCAGGACCTCTCCCGTCGCTGGATCCCGGATCGCCCGGAGTGCCACCCTTCGCGGAACCGGAAGTTCGCCCGCCATGCTGGTGAGGATAGCGGGCGTCGCAGGCCCAGACATGCGGATCACAGCCACGGCAGAACGTCCCGGCCCGGTGGACAAGGCGAAAATCGTGTCCGTGGCTGTCATTTCGACCTCGAATCGAACGCCCACGCAGTCAGCTGGGCGGGGCGTCCTAGGCGTTCATGGAGTCGAAGAAATCGCTATTGCCCTTGGTCTGACGCAGCTTGTCGAGCAGGAACTCGATGGCGTCAACCGTGCCCATGGGGTTGAGAATACGGCGCAGCACATAGGTCTTCTTGAGCAGATCCGGCTTCACCAGCAGCTCTTCCTTTCGGGTTCCGGAACGCAGGATGTCGATCGCCGGGAAAACGCGCTTATCCGCGACCTTGCGATCCAAGATGATTTCCGAGTTACCGGTTCCCTTGAACTCTTCGAAGATGACTTCGTCCATGCGGCTGCCGGTGTCGATCAGCGCCGTGGCGATGATGGTGAGCGAGCCACCTTCCTCGATGTTGCGCGCTGCACCGAAGAAGCGCTTCGGCCGCTGCAGGGCGTTAGCATCGACACCACCCGTCAGCACCTTGCCGGAAGATGGCACGACAGTATTGTAGGCCCGTCCGAGGCGGGTAATCGAGTCGAGCAGGATAACCACGTCGCGGCCATGCTCGACCAGACGCTTGGCCTTCTCAATCACCATTTCGGCAACCTGCACGTGACGGGACGCCGGCTCGTCGAAGGTCGAGCTGATGACTTCGCCCTTCACCGAGCGTTGCATGTCGGTCACTTCCTCCGGCCGCTCGTCGATGAGCAGCACGATGAGGTAGCACTCGGGATGATTGGCGGTGATTGCATGCGCGATGTTCTGCAGCAACACAGTCTTGCCGGTACGCGGAGGCGCCACGATCAGCCCGCGCTGGCCCTTGCCCAACGGTGAAACGATGTCGATGACGCGGGACGAATAATCCTTCTTTGTCGGATCGCCCGTCTCCATCTCAAGGCGCTCGTCCGGATAGAGCGGCGTCAAATTATCGAAATGAACCTTGTGGCGGGTCTTTTCGGGATCTTCGAAATTGATCCGATTGACCTTTACGAGGGCAAAATAGCGTTCCCCTTCCTTGGGGCTGCGGATCTGGCCTTCGACAGTGTCACCGGTGCGCAGGGTGAACTTCCGGATCTGGCTCGGGCTGATGTAGATGTCGTCGGGACCAGCCAGATAATTCGCATCAGGCGAGCGCAGGAACCCGAAGCCGTCCTGCAAAACCTCGACAACACCTTCGCCGATGATCTCGACGTCACGCGCCGCGAGGTTCTTGAGAATTGCGAACAGCAATTCCTGCTTGCGCAAGGCGCTGGCATTCTCGACTTCCAGTTCCTCGGCCAATGAGACGAGCTCGGCCGGCGTCTTCAATTTAAGATCCTGAAGCTTGATCTCTTTCAGGTCAGCAATGGCGGTCATTATCTTTTCACTATGGGGAGTTCCGGCACGGCGGCGGGAACGTTGAGGCGGGAGCGCATCAAGCCGAAGGCGATGCGAAGCAGCTCCAATATAGCCGCTCAGCCCTCTGCAGCCAACAACAAACTCAGAACGGCTTGATGATCACCAGAATGACGATGCCAACAAGCAAAACCGTCGGAACTTCGTTGATGATCCGGAAATAGCGCCCTGGCTTCAACTCGCGATCATCCCGGAACCGCGCCGCATGAACCTCGAGCAAGCCGTGAAAGGCGAGCATGGCACCAACCAGCAGCAATTTCAGCCATAGCCAAGCCGGCATAGCCTGATCCCATCCGCCAAGATGAATCAATGCCGCCCCGGAGACCACGGCAACCAGCGCGGCAGGCCGCATGATCGCCTTGAGCAACCTGCGTTCCATCACCTTGAACACCGGAGAAATCTCAATTTTCCCCATATTTTCAGCATGATAAACGAATAATCGAGGCAGGTAGAAAAGCCCCGCCATCCAGGAGATCACCGCCAGAACGTGGATGACCTTCACCCAGCCATAGGGATCATTCATCGTTCCGCCTGACGGCCTCCACCACGGCACCCACCACTGCCGGATCGGTCCCGAGCCGAATTCCATGACCGAGGTTGAAGATATGGCGCTGCCGGTCGACACTGCTACAAATACGTCGGACCTCGCGCGCAACGACCTCCTGCCCAGCCAAAAGTGACACAGGGTCAAGATTTCCCTGCACGACGACATCACCGGGAAGGTCTGCCAGATCGAATTCCGTCTCGACACCAATGGCACTCGCACCCGCAATTCTCGCAACCTTGGCCTGAGCCATGCCAACACCACGCGCGAAGACAATGACCGGCAGAGACGGATGGCGCGCCTTTACACCCGCCACTATCGCCGCCAGAGGCTTCATCACGAAATCCTCAAGCTCCGACCCCACGAGATCGCCCGCCCAGGAGTCGAAGATCTGGAGGGCCTGCGCCCCAGCATCCGCCTGAGCCACCAGGTAATCCACAGACTCAATGACCAACCGATCGATGAGCGCACAGAACCAGGGCTGCCGCTGGTAAGCTGCCACCTTCGCCATCACCCGGTCGGAACTTCCCCCCGCAACCATGTAGCTCGCCACAGTCCATGGCGCGCCGCAGAAACCAATCAACGCGTGCCGTTCCGACAGTTGGGCCCGCGTAAGCTCTACCGTCCTGCAGACCTGCGTCACCTCATATGAACCAGCAACGGGTTTCAGGCGACCAAGATCCTCCATGCTGCGCACCGTACCCAGCACAGGGCCTTCACCCTCCGCAAACTTCAGCGGAAGCCCCATCGCATGGGGCACCACGAGGATATCGGCAAACAGGATTGCTGCGTCCAGATCGTAGCGCCGCAAGGGCTGTACCGTGACCTCCGATGCCAGCTCCGGATTGTAACAGAGATCGACGAACGACCCCGCTTTCTCCCGCACGGCGCGGTATTCGGGAAGATAACGCCCCGCCTGGCGCATGAACCACATCGGGCGCCGCTGCGCCGGCTTCCGGGTCAGAACATCGAGTAATGCACTGCGGGGTGCCTCTGCACCCTTCCCTGTCTCTATCATTCTGACTCTTCTTATCTCTTTTGTTTGATCTGCCGGAAGCGGGATACAACCCAATCCAATGATCGTCCACAGGTCAAGCAGATCCTTCGACGCCAAACCTTGCCGAACGGCATTCACCAAAAATTAACACGTGTTAACAGTTCGTTAATGCACTAGAAGCGGAACAACCACGGTTCATCCAGTACCCTTACCGATGATTTTGTCCACATGGTCCCTGCAGTCACCAACCCGGCTGCCAGACTGTTGACAAGGATCGGGAGTGGCTGGAGAGAACTGTCGCCCTGCCGCCCGATATCCACAGCGTCCACAATTCATCAACACCATGTCACAGGCCGGTTCACAGCGTTATTTCCATCTTCATCTCGTTTCCGATGCAACGGGCGAGACGCTGAACACCGTCGCCAAGGCGGCCGCCGCGCAATATTCCGATTTCCGCCCGATCGCCCACATCTATGCGCTGGTCCGCACGCCGTCACAGCTCAACCGCGCACTGCGCGAGATCGAGGAGCAGCCGGGTATCGTGCTGTTCACCCTCATCAACCCCGACATACGCCGCCACCTCGAGGAACAGTGCGAGGCGATGGGGGTTCCGTGCCTCTCCATACTCGATCCTATCATCACCATCCTCTCGCAATATCTCAACGCGACCTCGCGCCCGCAGGTCGGCGGCCAGCATGCGCTGAACTCGGACTATTTCCGCCGCATCGATGCCATCAACTATACCATGGCGCATGATGACGGGCAGAGCATCGATGATCTGGAAAAGGCGGATGTCGTCATCCTCGGCGTCAGCAGAACATCGAAGACACCGACCTCGATCTATCTTGCCCAGCGCGGCATCCGCACGGCAAATATACCGATCGTCCCCGGAATTGCGGTGTCACCCAAGCTCGTTGACCTCAAGGGACCGCTGATCGTTGGGCTCATCGCCAGCGCGGAGCGCATTGCGCAGATCCGCAGGCATCGGCTTCTATCCTTGAAGGAAAGCCGTTCTACGGACTATGTGGATCCACGGCAGATCACCGACGAATTGATGCTGATGAAGACACTCTGCTCCAACAATGATTGGCCGATGATTGACGTCACCCGCCGTTCCGTTGAAGAGATTGCCGCGACTATCCTCAACATGCTTGCCGACAACAAGCGGATCGATAAGTGACATGATCGTTCTTGCCTCCACCAGTGCGACCCGACAATCCATGCTCCGCAATGCCGGTCTGGACTTCACTGCCGCATCTCCAGGCGTTGATGAACGGGCACTGGTTGTCGCCAACCCGCACTGGCATCCGCAAGAAACGGCACTCCGTCTCGCGGAGGCCAAGGCTGTCGACGTATCCCGTCGTCAGCCGGCTGCCCTTGTGATCGGAGCCGACCAGGTTCTTGCGTTGGATCGAAAGATCTATGGCAAACCACGTGACCGTGAAGAGTGCCGGGAGCAATTGCTGGAGTTGCGTGGTCGGACCCATACTCTTGTTTCGGCGGTCGTTCTTGCCGGCGACGGCAAAACAGTTTGGACTCACGTCGATGAGGCACTCCTCACCATGCGCGCCTATACAGAGCAGTTCATCGACACCTATCTGAATACCATCGGAGATGATTGCACGACCTCGGTCGGTGGCTACAAAATCGAGGGCCGGGGCGTTCAGCTGTTCGAATCCATATCGGGTGATCACTTCACGATCCTCGGTCTGCCCCTGGTGCCGCTTCTTGCGAGGCTTCGTGAGGCAGGAGAGATTGCATCATGATCAAGGCCTGCGTCATCGGCTGGCCGATCAGCCACTCGCGCTCGCCGCTCATCCATGGCTATTGGCTGAAGCAACATGGAATTGAGGGTGTCTATACTCGCCAGCCCGTCGAGCCATCCTCGCTCGGAAGCTTCATCGGCGGACTTGGCGCAGCCGGATATGCCGGATGCAATGTCACCATTCCTCACAAGGAGGCCGTCTTCGATCTTGTGAGAAGGGCCGACGAGTCGACAGAGCGACTGGGAGCGGTGAACACCGTATATCTGCGCGACGGCCAGGTGCTTGGCACCAATACGGATGGCGAAGGCTTCATCAATAGCCTCAAGCAAGATGCGCCGGAGTTGCAGCTTGCAGGCAGCCGTTGCGTGGTGCTCGGGGCGGGTGGCGCATCCCTTGCAGTGGTCAATGCCCTTCTCCTGCAAGGCGTTGCACAAGTGACAGTTGCGAACCGCACGCGTGAAAAGGCCAACCAGCTGAAGCTGCGCTTCGGTGACCGTGTCGCCCCGATCGCCTGGGACCAGGCCGCGGATCAACTCGACGATTGCAGCCTTCTGGTGAACACGACATCGCTCGGCATGAAGGGTCAACCCAACCTCGACATCGACTTGTCCCGGTTGGCGCAGACGGCTGTCGTTACAGATATCGTCTATACGCCGCTACGCACCCCGCTTCTTGAACAGGCCGCAGCGCGCGGTAACATCGTGGTCGAGGGCCTTGGCATGCTGCTCCATCAGGCGGTGCGCGGCTTCTCGCTGTGGTTCGGCGTCACGCCGCAGGTGACACCGGAACTCCATGATCTGGTGGCCCGTGACATTGATCCGGACTACGGGCGGTGATCATTGCCGGGCTGACAGGCTCCATTGCCATGGGCAAGAGTGCGACGGCAAAGATGTTTGCCGCGCGTGGCATACCGGTCTTCGACAGCGATGCGGTGGTTCACGCACTTTATGCGCCGGGGGGTGCGGCTGTTGAGCACATTCGTCACCTCGCACCGGATGCCATCGTGGATGGTGGGGTTGACCGCAACAGGCTCGCTCGCCTGGTACAGGCTGATCCGTCACTTCTCAAGCGCATCGAGGCTGCCGTGCACCCGCTTGTCAGGGAAAGCCAAGCGGCGTTTCTGCTGGAGGCGGGAAAGACATCGGATCTTGCGGTCCTTGATATTCCGCTCCTGTTCGAAACGAAGCGCGAGAAGGATGTGGACATCGTCATCGTCGTGTCCGCCGATGCTCGCCTGCAGCGCGAGCGCGCGCTCGCGCGACCTGGCATGACGGTTGAGAAGCTTGATTTCATTCTGTCGCGGCAGGTACCTGACGCTGAGAAGCGAGCGCGGGCGGACTATGTCATCGACACGTCCGTGAGCCTTGCGGACACCGCGCGCGAGGTGGACAGGGTCATTGCAGAAATCAGGGTGAAGGGGAGGAACTAGCATGGTGCGGGAAATCATCCTCGACACGGAAACCACCGGACTTGATCCGGCGACGGGCGATCGCATTGTGGAAATCGGTGCTGTGGAGTTGCTGAACCATCTTCCCACCGGCCGCACCTTCCACGTCTATATCAATCCCGAGCGCGACATGCCGCGGGAAGCGGAAGCCGTGCACGGGCTGTCCAGCGCATTCCTGAAGGACAAGCCGGTCTTCAGCGCCATTGTTCAGGACTTCCTCGATTTCATCGCGGATGCGGTGCTGATCATCCACAATGCCAGCTTCGACATGGCCTTCATCAACGCCGAACTGGGCTTCCTGCGAATGCCGGCGATCCCGCCGGAGCGCGTGATCGACACGCTGCACATCGCGCGCCAGAAGCATCCGGGTGCCGCCAACAGTCTTGATGCCCTGTGCCGGCGCTATGGCATCGACAACAGCAAGCGCACACGGCACGGTGCGCTGCTCGATTCTGAATTGCTGGCAGAGGTCTATCTGGAGCTGATCGGTGGCCGGCAGACGGCACTCATCCTCGAGGCCTCGGTCACGAAAAAGGCTGCAACCGTCGTTGCAGCCCAGATTGCTCAGCAGCGTCCCATTCCCTTGCCGCCACGTCTGACCGATGAGGAACGTTCCGCCCATGCCGCCTTTGTGGCGGGTCTTGGCGAGCACGCGCTGTGGAAGCAGGACTGACTGGAGGTCAGGCCTGGCCCACCGTTTGCTGCTGCATGCGCCGCTGATACATGGCGGCAAAGTCGATGGGGTCGAGCATCAGCGGCGGGAAGCCACCATTGCGCGTTGCCTCTGCCATGATCTGGCGGGCGAAGGGAAAGAGCAGACGCGGGCACTCGATGAGGATGGCCGGGTGAAGCAATTGCTGGGGGAAGTTTTCCAGTCTGAACATTCCGGCGTAGACCAGCTCCGCCGCAAAGGCGACCTTGTCCTGCGATGAGGCCTTGGCGTCGAGATGAAGCTCGACCTCGAAGTCCGTTTCCGCGAGGGGTCGGGCATTGACATTGACCGAAATGCTGATTTCCGGCTGGGCATCCTGGTTCAGGGAATGGGGTGCATTCGGGTTCTCGAAGCTCAGATCCTTCAGATACTGACCGAGGATGCGAAGCGAGGGCTGCTCCTGTGTCGTCTGGCCCTTGTTGGCGGCACCGTTTTCAAGGGTTTCCGGCGCGGTCTCGGACTTCGGGGTATCGTTCATCATGGGCCTCATTCGTGAATGGTGCCCTCGCTAACATGCGCACTCGAGTGCCGCAAGCCGGGAGAGGCGGGCAGTTTCAGCGATTTCTCTGGTCTGGTGGCTCGATCTCTGCGGTAATTTCCACCGCCTCAGCCTCAATGACGGTGTCGAAGCGGCCGCCCTTCGGAGACGGCCCCGCCCGGTAAGTATCGACCCTGAACTTCGATCCGATCCAGCGGCGCACGGCCGGGACGAAGAGCAACAGGGCCAGAACGTCGCTGAAAAAACCCGGCAGCAGGAACAGCAGGCCCGAACCCGCCCTGGCGGCCGCCTCACCGCCGAGGCGCCTGAGGGGTGCGCTGGACTGTACGGGTGAGCGCAGACCCTCCGCCACGCTCATGCCGGCAGATTTCATGAGCCTGATCCCCACCAAGCCGTCCAACATGAGCAACAGGATCGTCGGCACCACGCCAAGACGGCCACCGACCCAGATGATCGATGCGATTTCCGCAGCCATGGCTGCGAGGAACAGGAGGGGGAGGAGACGCGTCATCGGGTAGTTTTCGTCCTTTGGCCTTGGACCCTTGAGGGTGGCCCTATATATAGGTGTCTCCGTCAGCGGCGTCACGTGACCGCGGGCGGCAAACATCTGGACCACCAACTGGTTGATGGAATGAGTTTTGATCCGCTGAACATCCTTCTCCTTGCCGTGGCCCTTGTGGTGTTCTGGCGCCTCCGCTCCGTGCTCGGCACCAGGACGGGCACCGAGAAACCCCCCTTCGACCTGTTCGGCTCGAAGCGTGGCCCGCAGGACCCTGCGGGCACCGTCACGCGGCTTCCCGAGTCTGCTCCCGTTCCCGCCAATGATGTGGGCGACCGTGAGCCTCCCCCACCCGTCTGGAAGGGCTATGCCGAGGAGGGCTCGCCGCTTGCCATGGCCCTCACTCGCATGGCGGAGTCCGATCCGGGCTTCACACCCCGGTCCTTCATCGAGGGCGCAAATGTCGCCTACGAGATGATCATCGACGCCTTCGCGAAGGGCGACAAGGCTGACCTCAAGAACCTTCTCTCACGGGAGGTGTTCGATGGTTTCTCGCGCGCGATCGATACGCGCGCCGCCGAGGGCCATCGTGTGGACTCCCGTTTTGTCGGCATCGACAAAGCCACGATCCAGCAGGCGACTGTGGCCGGGCGCAAGGCATCGATCACCGTGGAGTTTGTCAGCGACCTCATCTCCGCCACCTATGACAAGGCGGGCGAGGTCATCGATGGTGATCCGAAGGAGATCCGCCAGGTGACGGATGTCTGGACCTTCGAGCGCGACCTCGGCTCGCGCGATCCCAACTGGAAACTGGTGGCCACCGAGGCCCCGGCCTGACCGCGGGGCACCGCGGCATGGACAGCACGCTCACACCCATTGACCCGACCTCGCTTCATGGCTGGGCCAGCCATGATCACGAGGCTGCAAGGCAGACCCTTCGCCGCTCCTGCCGCGAGATGCTGGAGCAGGGTGCCGGCTTCCGGCGCCCTGTGCGCTTTGGTGGCAGCCCCTCGTCGTGGCGCAACGCCTGCCTCGCGGCCTTCGAGGCCGGTGATGCCCGGCGTTACTTCGAGCATATGTTCCGGGCCTATCGTGTCCATGACAAGGCAAGACCCGAGGGGCTCTTCACCGGCTATTTCGAGCCTGAGGTGGAAGGAAGCCTGAGCCGCAGCAGCTTGTTCCACGTTCCCATCTACCGCCGGCCGCCGGACCTCGTCACTGTCTCCGAGGGTGATTCAGGTCTGGCCTATGGCCGCATCGTGGACGGTCGGGCCATGCCCTATCTCACGCGTCGCGAGATCGAGGAGGGCGCACTGACGGGCAAGGGGCTCGAGATCGTCTGGCTCAAGGACTGGGCTGACGCCTTTTTCATCCAAGTCCAGGGCTCCGGCCGTGTGCGACTGGCAGAGGGTGGCACGCTGCGGCTGTCCTATGCCGCAAAGTCGGGACATGCCTATACCGGGATCGGCGGGCTTCTCGTGCAGCGGGGCGTGCTTCCAGAGCAGGATATGTCCATGCAGGCGATCCGCCGCTGGATGGCAAAGCACCCCCAACAGGCCCGTGAACTGATGTGGGAGAACAAGTCATTCGTCTTCTTCCGTACGGTGGAACTCGAGGACCCGGCACTTGGTGCATTGGGCGCACAGCATGTGCAGTTGACGCCGCGGCGCAGCCTCGCCGTCGACCGGTCGCTGTGGATGTTCGGCACACCCGTCTGGCTCGATACCGCTGCGCCGGCGGGCGAAGGGAGTACAATGGTTTCGTTCCGCCAGCTCCTGATTGCCCAGGACACCGGCAGCGCCATCAAGGGGCTTGCCCGCGGTGATGTCTATTGGGGATTTGGCGCTGTCGCCGCAGAGGTGGCCGGGCCGATGAAGAGCCCGGGTGAGATGACGGTACTTCTCCCGGTCGAAGTGGCGGACGAGCTGGGCCTTCCCTCATGAGCCGCAAGCCACCCGACTACGAGCTCTGGCTCGAGACTGCCAAGTCAGTGAAGCCGCTGCGCCCGCGCTCGCGCGCTCACGGCGCGAAACCGTCATCGCTGCCGCTTCCATCGAAGAAGGTGGTGAACCCTACGTCTGCACCGCATGTGCATGTGCCTGCGCCGCTGCACAGGCCACCGCCACAGATCACCGGGCTCGATCGCCGCACGACCCAGAAGCTCACCCGTGGCCAGGTGGAGATCGAGCGGCGGCTTGATCTTCATGGAACGGGGATCGAGATGGCTCGCGTCAATCTGCTTGGCTTCCTTCGGGATGCACAAACGATGGGAGCGCGCAACGTGCTGGTCATCACCGGAAAGGGTGCTTCGCCCTTCTCGCGCCACACCCTGCACGGGGCGGACCATTTCCATGCACCCGAGCGTGCTGGCCGTTTGCGCCGCCTGGTTACCGAATGGTTCCACGAATCCGAATTCAGGAGTCTCGTTGCCGGTTTTCAGCCGGCTCATCCGAAACATGGTGGTGGTGGTGCGTATTACGTGCGTGTCCGGCGCATTCGGGATGAGCGATGACGCCCTTCGGCGACAGGATGCGGAAGCTGCGCGCCGAGCGTGGCGTGACGCTGAAGGAGATGGCGGAAGCACTCGGAGTCTCCTCCGCCTATCTCTCTGCGCTTGAGCACGGCAAGCGCGGCCGGCCGGGTTGGCACCTGATCCAGCGCATCCTCGCGTATTTCAACATCATCTGGGACGAGGCTGACGAGGTGGTCCGGCTGGCGCGCATTTCCCATCCGCGCATCACCATCGACACCTCGGGTCTCAGCCCCAAGGCGACTGAACTCGCCAATCGGCTGGCCGATGACATCGGAAAGCTCGACAGCTTCACCCTCGACGAGCTTCTCGTCACCCTCTCGAAGAGGCGGCAAAAGTCTAAAGGATGAACTTCGAGAGATCGGCGTTCCTTGCTAGGCCGCCGACATGCTCTTCGACATAGCTGCCGTCGATTCTCACGGTGTCGCCCGAACGGTCCGGGGCAACGAAGCTGACATCGTCCAGCAAGCGTTCCATCACGGTTTGCAGGCGGCGTGCGCCGATGTTTTCGACCGTTGCATTGGTATCAGCGGCAATCTGTGCGATGGCGCCGATGCCGTCTTCCGTGAAGTCCAGCGTGACACCTTCGGTCTTCAGAAGTGCACGATATTGCTTGATCAGGCTCGCCTCAGGCTCCGTGAGGATGCGTTCGAGATCCATCCGGTCCAGCGCCTTCAGCTCCACCCGGATCGGCAGCCTGCCTTGCAGTTCCGGCAGGAGATCAGACGGCTTGGCGATGTGAAATGCTCCGGATGCAATGAACAGGATGTGGTCGGTCTTCACCGGCCCGTGTTTCGTCGACACGGTGGTGCCTTCGATCAGGGGCAGAAGATCGCGCTGTACGCCCTCGCGGCTCACGTCAGCACCCTGACGTTCCGACCGGGCACAGATCTTGTCGATCTCGTCGAGAAACACGATGCCGTTCTGCTCCACCTGCTCGATCGCTTCCTGTACGATCTGGTCCTGATCGAGCAGCTTGTCGGACTCTTCGGCGAGCAGCACCTCATGGCTTGCCTTCACCGTCATACGGCGTGCCTTGGTGCGGCCGCCAAAGGCCTTGCCGAGCATGTCGGACAGGTTCACCACGCTGGCCGAGCCAGGCATGCCGGGAATTTCAAAGCTGGCGGCACCATTGTCGGCCACCTGGATTTCGATGTCCTTGTCGTCGAGCTCCCCCGCACGGAGCTTGCGGCGGAAGGCTTCCCGTGTCGTTTCGGAGGCATTTGCGCCCACCAGCGCCTCGATCACGCGGCGCTCGGCATTGAGCTGCGCCTGTGCCTCAACATCCTTGCGGCGTGCGGCCCGGGTCATGGCAATGCCGGATTCCAGAAGGTCACGAATGATCTGGTCCACGTCGCGGCCCACGTAGCCGACCTCGGTGAACTTTGTCGCCTCCACCTTCAGAAACGGGGCGTTGGCGAGCTTGGCGAGCCGCCGCGCAATCTCCGTCTTTCCGACGCCGGTAGGCCCGATCATCAGGATGTTCTTCGGCATTACCTCGTCGCGCAGCGGATTTTCCAGCTGCTTCCGCCGCCAACGATTGCGCAGTGCAATCGCCACGGCCCGCTTGGCTTCGGTCTGGCCGACAATGTGGCGGTCAAGTTCAGAAACGATCTCGCGCGGAGAAAAATCAGTCATGTCACTCTTTCCGCTCAGGCCGTTGTGAGCGCTTCGACGGTGAGGTTGTTGTTGGTGTAGACGCAGATTTCGGCAGCAATCGCCATGGCCTTGCGCGCGATGGTCTCGGCATCAAGGTCGCTGTCGGCCAATGCGCGCGCAGCGGCCAGCGCATAGTTACCGCCGGAGCCGATGGCGATGATGCCCTTCTCCGGTTCCAGCACGTCACCCGTGCCCGTGAGGACGAGGGTTACCGACTTGTCGGCAACGATCATCATGGCTTCGAGACGGCGCAGATAGCGATCGGTGCGCCAGTCCTTGGCCATCTCGACACAGGCACGTGTCAACTGGCTGGGATACTGCTCGAGTTTCGACTCGAGACGCTCGAACAAGGTCATGGCGTCCGCGGTCGCCCCTGCGAAGCCGCCGATCACCTGCCCCGCACCCAGCGGGCGCACCTTGCGGGCATTTCCCTTGATGACGGTTTGTCCGAGGCTCACCTGACCATCCCCGGCGATCACGACCCTGCCGCCCTTTCTGACCGAGAGGATGGTCGTGCCGTGCCAAGTGTTGGTTTCTGTCATGGGAGGGGTCCTTCAGAATTGCTGACCGCTCATGTAGGCCTGCCATGGCCCAAAGAAAAGCCAGCCTTGGCCAATTCCTGTTGCATCTGCTAAGACGCCCGGCATCCCTCCAGCAGGACACGCTCTAGCCATGCGCAAGGCCTCGATCGACCGAAAGACCACCGAAACCCGGATTTCCGCCACCGTCGACCTCGATGGAACGGGAGCCTATGATGTGACGACTGGCGTGGGCTTCCTCGATCATATGCTGGAGCAGTTGTCCCGCCATTCGCTCATCGACCTCACGTTGAAGGCAGACGGTGACCTCCACATCGACTTTCACCATACGGCGGAGGATTCCGGCATCGCCATCGGCCAGGCTGTCGCCAAGGCGCTGGGCGACCGCAAGGGAATCCGCCGCTACGCCAGCGCAGACTTGCCAATGGATGGCACGCTCACCCGTGCCGCCATCGACGTGTCCGGCCGGCCGTTTCTCGTCTGGAAGGTGAATTTCACGGCCCCCAAGATCGGCGACTTCGACACCGAATTGGTGCGCGAGTGGTTCCAGGCCTTTGCGATGAATGCCGGAGTGACGCTTCACGTGGAAACGCTCTACGCCGACAACAATCACCACATCGCCGAATCCTGCTTCAAGGCGCTGGCCCGGGCGCTGCGTGAAGCGATCGAGATTGACCCGCGGCAGAAGGACCGCATTCCGTCCACCAAGGGAACGCTGGCAGGCTGATGGCGCTCTTCACCGTCCTCGAAGCACCCGATGCAAAGCCGGAGCGCGTGGCCTTCGTGGCCGAAGGTTTTGCCTGGAGCGCTCTCGCCTTCACCTTCCTGTGGGCGCTGTGGCATCGCATGTGGGTCGTGGCCGCGCTTCTGTTCGCAGTGAGTTCCACGCTCACCGTGGCAAGCAATCTGGACCTCCTGGGGCCGGGCCTGGCCGCATTGCTGCAGGCAGGAATTGCCCTCCTTTTTGCATTCGAGGCACGTGCCCTGCAGGTTTTTTCACTTGAACGCGCAGGCTTTCGCCGCACTGGTCTTCTGCATGCCAGCAACCGCGAAGCTGCCGAACTCGCCTATTTTGCGGGCCGCTCGCCATTCGTGTCCGCGCCCGCCAGCTCCCGCCCGCGTGGCCTGCATGATGACACGCTGGGCATCTTCGGAAATGTGTGAGGCACCGTCGTGAGCGTGGCCATCATCGACTACGGGTCCGGCAATCTCCACTCTGCCGCAAAGGCGTTCGAACGCGCGGCACGTGACGGCGGCGTTACGACGCGGATCGACGTGACCTCCGACCCCGATGTACTGCGCAGGGCGGAGCGCCTCGTTTTGCCGGGCGTTGGCGCCTTCAGGGACTGTCGTGACGGGTTGATGGCCGTGCCGGGCCTTTGGCAAACGCTGGCAGAAGAGGTCATCGGCAGGGGAAAGCCTTTCCTCGGCATCTGCGTTGGCATGCAACTCATGGCGTCGCGCGGGCTCGAGCATGATGTGACCGAGGGCTTCGACTGGATCCGGGGCGACGTAAAGCCGATCAACCCCCGGGACCCGTCATTCAAGATCCCGCACATGGGCTGGAACACGCTGGATATCCGGCGGCCTCATCGCCTGCTCGATGGCATTGCGCTCGGCGAAAATGGTCTGCATGCCTATTTCGTTCATTCCTATCATCTCGATGCGGAGCATGCGACGGACGTGATCGCGACGACTGAACACGGCCAGACGGTGACTGCGATGGTGGGGCGCGACAATCTTGTGGGCACGCAGTTCCACCCGGAAAAGAGCCAGCTCTTGGGCCTTACCCTGCTTGCCAATTTCCTGAGGTGGCGCCCATGATCCTGTTTCCCGCCATCGACCTGAAGGACGGGCAATGCGTGCGCCTGAAGCTGGGCGACATGACCCAGGCAACCGTCTTCAACGACGATCCGGCCGCGCAGGCGAGGAGCTTCGAGAGTCAGGGCTTCGAGTGGCTGCATCTCGTCGATCTCAATGGCGCCTTTGAGGGCAGGCCGGTGAATGCGGCCGCTGTCGAGGCGATCCTGTCGTCTGTAAGGCTTCCGGTTCAGCTCGGCGGCGGCATTCGAAGCCTTGCCCAGATCGAGGCGTGGCTCGCCAAGGGCATCCACCGGGTGATCCTCGGCACAGTGGCGCTGCGGGACCCGGCTCTGGTGCGGGAGGCCTGTAGGCTGTTCCCGGGCCGCATCGCAGTCGGCATCGATGCTAAGGGTGGTCGGGTGGCCGTCGAAGGCTGGGCTGAGACGTCTGATCTCACCGCCATCGATCTGGCGAGGCAATTCGCTGATGCCGGCGTCTCAGCCATCATTTTTACTGATATCGACCGCGATGGCGTTCTCAAGGGGCTCAATATCGAGTCGACACTCGATCTTGCCCGGGCGGTGCCGATCCCCGTGATCGCCAGCGGTGGTCTGGCCTCGATGGACGACATTCATCGCCTGCTGCAGCCTGACTGCCGCATCCTGGAAGGCGCCATCTCGGGCCGTGCGCTTTATGACGGTCGAATCGACGTTGCCGCGGCCCTTCGCCTGATCCGGGAGGCGCGGCAATGCTGAAGGCGCGGCTCATCCCCTGTCTCGACGTGAAGGACGGACGCGTCGTCAAGGGCGTCAATTTCGTCAACCTCCGTGACGCGGGCGACCCGGTCGAGATCGCCAAGGCCTATGACGCCGCAGGCGCCGACGAGCTATGTTTCCTGGACATTACCGCAACGCACGAGAACCGCGGCATCATCTTCGATGTCGTGCAGCGTACTGCGGAAGCCTGCTTCATGCCGCTCACGGTGGGCGGCGGCGTAAGGGCGCTCGATGATATCCGCAGGCTTCTGCTCGCCGGAGCTGACAAGGTGTCGATCAATTCGGCCGCCGTCGCCAACACCAGCTTCGTGCGCCAGGCGGCGGAGAAATTCGGTGCGCAATGCGTGGTCGTCGCCATCGATGCGAAGTCGGTCGCGCCCGGCAGGTGGGAAATCTTCACCCATGGCGGCCGGAAGCCGACAGGGATCGATGCCGTGGCGTTCGCGCGCGAAGTCACGTCTCTCGGCGCAGGTGAAATCCTCCTCACCTCCATGGACCGTGACGGCACGGGCAAGGGCTTCGACCTCGAGCTTACGCGCACCATCGCGGACGCGGTGAGCGTGCCCGTCATCGCCTCAGGTGGTGTCGGCACCCTCGACCATCTGGTTGACGGCATCCGCGATGGACATGCGGCAGCGGTGCTTGCGGCCTCCATCTTTCATTTTGGCACCTATTCCATCGGTGAAGCCAAGCGGCATCTGTCTGCCGCCGGCATTCCGATGCGGCTCAGCTAGGACGATGCATATGACCGACCAGCGGCTCGACGTTCTGGCAGCCCTCGCCGATGAGATCGCGGCACGAAGGTCAGCCTCGCCCGAGGCCTCCTACACCGCAAAGCTCCTGTCGCAAGGGGTGGAGAAATGCGCCAAGAAATTCGGCGAGGAGGCCGTTGAATTGGCTCTTTCTTCCGTCTTGCGGGACAAGACCCACACGACAGCGGAGGCAGCTGATGTCCTCTATCACCTGCTCGTTCTACTGGCGGCCTCCGATGTGAAACTGTCGGACGTCATGGGTGAACTCGCCCGCCGCCAGGGTGTGAGTGGCATCGCCGAGAAGGCCGCACGGCCCAAGGATTGATCCATGGAAGAACTCGTCAAGGAAGTCTCCCCGTTCCGCCGCTTTGCGCGTGAGGAATGGTCGGCGCTGCGTGCCGACACACCAATGACGCTGATCCAGCAGGACCTTGACGAACTGCGCGGTCTCAACGACAGGATCGACCTGCAGGAGGTTGAAGCAATCTACCTGCCGCTGTCACGCCTCCTCAACCTCTACGTCGCCGCAACGCAGGGCCTGTTCCGCGCCACCAACAATTTCCTCCACCTCACCGACCGCAAGGTACCCTATGTGATCGGCATGGCAGGCAGCGTTGCGGTGGGCAAGAGCACAACGGCACGTATCCTGCAGCGCCTGCTGGCGCGCTGGCCGAAGCACCCAAAGGTCGATCTCGTGACGACGGATGGATTCCTGCTGCCCAACGCAGTGCTGGAGCGCGAGGGGTTGATGACGCGCAAGGGATTTCCGGAGAGCTATGACCTGCCGGCGATCCTTCGTTTCCTTTCCGACATCAAGGCCGGCAAGCGCAATGTCACTGCGCCGCTCTATTCGCACCTGACCTATGACGTGCTGAAGGACGAGCGCGCGGTGATCGACCAGCCCGACATCCTGATCGTCGAGGGCGTCAACGTCCTGCAGACCGGCCGGCCACCACGCGATGGCCGCGGCATTCCGAACACTTCAGACTTCTTCGATTTTTCCGTCTACATCGACGCCGATACGGCCGACCTCAAGACCTGGTACATCGAACGCTTTCTTACGCTTCGCGACAGCGCCTTCCGCAATCCCAGATCCTACTTCCACCGTTATTCCACGCTCTCCGACAAGGAGGCCCGGGAGACCGCGACACGCATCTGGGACACCATCAACCTCGTCAACCTGCGGGAAAACATCCTGCCGACGCGTCCACGCGCCGACCTTGTGTTGCGGAAGGGCGCTGATCACTTCATCCGCAGTGTCTTCCTCAGGAAGCTATAGCAGTCCGAGTGTCTCAGCGTGAGCGCGCAGGTTCACCTCGGGCCGCGCTCCAATGTGCGAAATCACTTCGGCTGCCGCGATCGAGCCGAGGCGCGCAGATTCGGCATGTGTCTTTCCGTTGGTGAAACCGTAGAGGAAGCCCGCCGCAAACAGATCTCCTGCGCCCGTGACATCCACCACCTTGCTCACGGGGTGCGCCGGGCTCGCATGAACCGCGTCGCCCGTGACCACGACGCAGCCCTTCTCGGAGCGGGTGATGACCGCAATCGGGCAGTCGGTTCTGATGGCATTGACCGCGTTGTCGAATTTCTGAGTCTGGTATAGCGACTTGATCTCCGTTTCATTGGCGAAGACGATGTCGATGTCATTGCGGATGAGGTCGAGGAAGCTGTCGCGGTGGCGTTCGACGCAAAAGGAATCGGAGAGCGTGATCGAGGTCTTTCGTCCGGCCGCACGCGCGATCCTGGCCGCAAGCTTGAACGCTTCCTTGGCCTCGGGACGGTCCCACAAATAGCCTTCCATGTAGGTGACCTGCGCAGCCTCGACGACTTTCCGGTCGACGTCAGCCGTGGTGAAATTCACGCAGGCACCGAGATAGGTATTCATGGTGCGCTCGCTGTCGGGCGTCACCAGGATAAAGGACCGTGCAGTGGCGGGTCCATCGGCCGCGGCGGCCGTGTCGAAGGCCACTCCCTGTGCCCGCATGTCATGGCGGAAGATTGCGCCCAGCTGGTCCGCCTTCACCTTGCCAAAGTAGGCAGCCTTTCCGCCCAGCGAGGCGACGCCTGCCGCCGTATTGCCCGCAGAGCCACCAGAGACCTCGATTGCCTGGCCCATGTCGGCATAGAGTTCCTCTGCCCGGGCTTCGTCGATCAGGTTCATCGAGCCCTTCACCAGCCCGTGGCGGGAAACGAACGAGTCCTCGACCCGTGCGATCACATCGACGATCGCATTGCCGATGCAGAGGACGTCGAAACCGGAAGCCGTCATGAATATCTCCTTGACTTGTGGTCATCGCCCTAGCGAAGCCTGCTTGCGCTGGCAAGCCGGGTTGATTACGTGGGGGCCATGCTGACATCTGCTTTCCGCGCCCTCGGCGACCTGTTTTCCTCTGATTTCCGTTCCGTGCTGTTCAAGGCGCTGGGGCTGACGATCGCCCTGTTCATCGCGGTACTGGTGATTTCCGAGGTGCTGATCGCCAGTTTCACCAATTTTTCTTGGCCATGGGCCGATGGGCTGGTGGGGCTGGGTACAGGCCTTGTCCTGCTTGTCGCCTTCTTCTTCTTCTTGATGTCGCCGGTGACGGCGGCCTTTGCGGGTCTCTTTCTCGACCGCATCGCGGAAAAAGTGGAGGAGAAGCACTACCCGTTGGATCCGCCGGGTAGCCCCCTTCCGGCAGGCAAGGCCATCCTCATGGCCATCCAGTTCTTCGTGGTCGTGCTGCTGGTGAACCTTGCCGTTCTGCCCACCGTGTTCTTTGGTTTCGGGGCTTTCGTCCTGATTGCGGCAAACGCCTATCTGATCGGCAGGGAGTATTTCGAGATGGTCGCGATGCGCCACATGCCGGTCGAGGAGGCCAAGATCCTGCGCAAGGAGAACAGTCCGGCGATCTTCGTGGCGGCCCTGCTGCCGGCCTTCATGTCCATCGTGCCCTTCGTCAACCTCGTTGTGCCGCTGTTTTCGACGGCCTACTTCACGCACCTCTTCAAGTCGGTGCGGGCGTCTTCGGCTTGAACCGGCAGATATCGGAGATCGGGCAGCGCCAGCATTCCGGTTTTCGCGCCTTGCACACATAGCGCCCGTGCAGGATCAGCCAGTGGTGGGCATGCCTGCCATATGCTTTCGGCACCACCTTCAGCAGCTTTAGCTCCACCTCGAGCGGTGTCTTGCCAGGGGCAAGCCCGGTACGGTTGCCGACACGGAACAAGTGTGTGTCGACGGCAATGGTCGGTTGCCCGAAGGCAATGTTGAGCACCACATTCGCTGTTTTCCGCCCGACGCCGGGAAGGGCTTCCAGCGCCTCCCGGTCATCCGGAACCTCGCCGCCATGCCTGTCAATCAGCTGCTGGGACAGGAGGATCACATTCTTCGCCTTGCCGCGGAAAAGACCGATGGTCTTGATCGCTTCGCGTACCGTATCCTCGCCCAGTGCAACCATTTTCCGGGGGGTATCGGCAATGGCGAAAAGCGGCTTTGTCGCCTTGTTCACCCCCTCGTCCGTAGCCTGGGCCGATAGTACTACGGCCACCAGCAGGGTATAGGCGTTCAGGTAATGGAGCTCACCTTTGGGTTCGGGGTTGGCCGCATGGAAGCGGCGGAAGATTTCCTCCACTTCCTCCGGCTTAAGACGACTTGCTTTGGCCATGGCTCCGGTGTTCCCTTGCAGCCAATGAGGTAGAACAGCGACATGGAAGAGAGCAACCGCAAAGTCTGGCAGGCGACCCTGACGCCGCACCGCAGCCTGACCCGGGAGGGCTTCTACGTCCTCATGGGGCTGGTGATCCTCGTGAACCTGGTCGTGGCGGGCATGTTTGTGGCGCTGGGCGCCTGGCCCATCGCCGGATTCGCCGGGCTGGACGTCCTGCTCGTCTGGTGGGCATTCCGGGTGAATTTCGCCGATGCCCGGCGGCTGGAGCGCATTTCCATTACCGAACATGAGCTGGTGCTCGACCGGGAGAGTGCCAAGCACCCGCCCCAGCAACAGCGCTTCGTTCGGCGCTGGGTGCGCGTCGAAATCGAAGAGGACCGGGAGCGCGAGCTGATCGGCAGTCTTCTCCTGGTATCCGGGCGTACCCGGGTAGCCGTGGGCGAGTTCCTCGCCCCCGAGGAACGCAAGACGCTGGCCGAGGCACTGAAGTCAGCGCTGGCCATTCCTCGGATTTGATCAGCTTTCGGGTGGGAAAGGCTTTCTCCGGAGGCTAGCTTCGGAATCATGGAAAACCCTATCACCCTGACCGAAGCTGCCCGGGACTATGAGCTGGTCCGGCGAAACCTTGACTATCTCCGCGAACACTGGCGTGACCAGCCTTCCCTCGACCAACTGGCCGATCGCAATGGCATGAGCGCTGCCCATCTGCAGCGCCTGTTCATGCGCTGGGCGGGCTTGAGCCCCAAGGCATTCGTGCAGGCCCTCACCATCGACCACGCCCGCAAGCTGTTGCGGGATTCGGCGAGCGTTCTCGACACCAGCTACGAGGTGGGGCTTTCCGGGCCAGGGCGGCTGCATGATCTTTTCGTGACCCATGAGGGCATGACGCCCGGCGCCTACAAGGCCCGCGGAAAGGGCCTCATCATCCGCTACGGGTTCCATGACTGTCCCTTCGGCAAGGTACTGCTGATGGTGACGGACCAGGGCATATGCGGTCTTGCCTTTGCGGACAAAGGTCAGGAGGAAGCGAGCTTTCGCGACATGCGCAGCCGCTGGCCTGAAGCACACTATGTGGAGGATGAACCGGCGACGGCGGGTCCGGTGGCCCGTATCTTCAGCCCTGGTCGCTGGGTGGCGGACCAGCCGCTTCGCATTGTCTTCATTGGGACCGAATTCGAAACCCGGGTCTGGCAGACGCTGTTGAAGATCCCCATGGGACGCGCCACGACCTATTCCGATATCGCCGGCCACATCGGCAACCCAAAGGCATCCCGGGCGGTGGGCACGGCTGTGGGGCGGAACCCCATTTCCTTTGTGGTGCCTTGCCATCGCGTGCTCGGCAAGTCGGGAGGGCTTTGCGGCTACCACTGGGGGTTGACGCGCAAGCAGGCTATTCTCGGCTGGGAGGCAGGTCTTGTCGCCAGCAGCGGCCCGGCGGCCTGAAGTTTCTTTAGCGGCCAGCCTTGCGAAGGCGGATGATGATGTCGACCCGGTCAATCTCCGTACCTGCTGGCAGCGGGGGAAGCCCCATCACCCGAAGGTCTTCGGTGCCGATGTCGACGAGGGAGTCGGTTTCCGCGATGTAGTAGTGGAAGTGATTCGACGTATTGGTGTCGAAGAAGGTGCGGTCACCCTCGAAGGCCACCTCGCGCAGCAGCCCTGCTGCCTTGAACTGGTTCAGGGTATTGTAGACGGTGGCAAGCGACACGTTGATACGGGCGGCAAGTGCCTCCTGGTGCAGTCCTTCGGCACTCACGTGGCGGTCACCTGCCCCGAACAGGATCGCAGCAAGCGACAAGCGCTGCCGGGTGGGGCGTAGCCCCGCCAGCCTCAGGCGTTCAGCCAGTTCGGTGTCCTGCAGATCCATGTCACGATCCTTATACGGAAACACCTTAGGCAAGGCAATCTTGACGCCAATTGGGCGGCAGACCCGGCCTGAAACCGGGCTTGGACCAGATATTTCCATGTGATAGGAACGGCAGGTCCGGTGCGGGCCGGTGAAGTTTGGGACCAGAGGCAGAATGAACGAACCGAAGTCGAGCTACACTTACGAGGACCTCCTGACCTGCGGGCGTGGGGAACTCTTCGGGCCCGGGAATGCCCAGCTGCCTCTGCCCCCGATGCTGATGTTCGACCGGATCACGGAGATTTCCCGGGACGGCGGAGCCGCGGGGCTCGGCAAGGTTGTGGCCGAATTCGACATCAGGCCCGACCTCTGGTTCTTCGGCTGCCATTTCCAGGGCGACCCGGTGATGCCGGGCTGCCTCGGTCTCGATGCCCTCTGGCAGATGACCGGGTTCTTCCTCGGCTGGCTGGGCGAGCCCGGCCGTGGCCGGGCGCTGGGCGTGGGCGAGGTGAAGCTCTCGGGCATGGTCACTCCCCTTGTCAAGAAGGTGACCTATGAGGTCGAGGTTACCCGCCTCATCCTGCGCAAGCTCAAGATGGCAGTCTCGAACGGGATCATGAAGGCCGATGGTGAAACGGTCTATCAGGTTACCGATATGAAGGTCGGGCTCTTCCAGCCCACGGCCTGAGAAAGGAAATCAACATGCGGCGTGTCGTCGTCACCGGCCTCGGCATCGTGTCGAGCATCGGCAACAATGTACAGGAAGTCCTGAACTCGCTGTTCGAGGCCAAATCCGGCATCGTGAAGGCTGATCAATACGAAAAGCTCGGCTTCCGCTGCCAGGTGCATGGCGCCCCCACCTTCGACCTCGAGAGTGTTGACCGCCGCGTGCGCCGCTTCATGGGCGATGGTGCTGCATGGAACTATGCCGCCATGCAGCAGGCGATCGTCGATTCTGGTCTTGAAGAGTCCGACGTCAAGAATGACCGTACCGGCATCATCATGGGTTCGGGTGGCCCGTCGACCCGCACCATCGTGCAGGCGGCCGACACGACCCGCGAAAAAGGCCCGAAGCGCGTGGGTCCCTTCGCCGTGCCAGCCGCCATGTCGAGTACCAATTCGGCAACGCTGGCCACACCCTTCGGCATCCGCGGCGTGAATTATTCGATCTCCTCGGCCTGCGCCACCTCCGCTCACTGCATCGGCAATGCAGCTGAGATGATCCAGTGGGGCAAGCAGGACGTGATGTTCGCCGGCGGTGGGGAAGAGCTCGACTGGACGCTCTCCGTGCTGTTCGATGCCATGGGCGCCATGTCGTCGAAGTACAATGACACACCCGCCACCGCTTCACGCGCCTATGACAAGAATCGTGACGGCTTCGTCATCGCCGGTGGAGCCGGCACCGTCGTGCTCGAGGAACTCGAGCACGCCAAGGCGCGCGGCGCCAAGATCTATGCTGAACTCATCGGTTACGGCGCGACGTCTGATGGCTATGACATGGTTCAGCCCTCGGGTGAGGGCGCCATCCGCTGCATGAAGCAGGCGCTCGGCAATGCTGGCAGCATCGACTATATCAATCCGCATGGCACTTCGACGCCGATCGGTGACAAGAAGGAGATCGAGGCGATCCGCGCTGTCTTCGGCGACAAGATGCCTCCGATCTCCAGCACCAAGTCGCTGACGGGCCATTCGCTGGGCGCGGTCGGCGTGCAGGAAGCGATCTATTCGATCCTCATGATGAAGAACAACTTCCTCTGCGAAAGCGCTCACATCGAGGAACTCGATCCCGAATTTTCCGATGTGCCGATCATCCGCAAGCGCATCGACAATGCCCGGATCGATACGGTGATGTCGAACAGCTTCGGCTTCGGCGGCACCAATGCAACCCTCGTCTTCCAGCGCTATAACGGCTGATCTTCACATGACAAATTCTCTGATGGCGGGCCGCCGCGGACTCATCATGGGTGTCGCGAACGACCATTCGATTGCCTGGGGCATCGCCCAGCAGCTTCACAAGCACGGCGCGGAGCTCGCCTTCACCTATCAGGGTGAGGCTTTCGGAAAGCGCGTCAAGCCGCTGGCCGAGTCTGTCGGCTCCTCGATGCTGCTGCCATGCGATGTGGAGGACATGGGTACGGTCGACGCGGTATTCGATGAACTCAAGAAGACATGGGATACCATCGACTTCGTGGTCCATGCCATTGCCTTCTCGGACAAGAACGAGCTCAAGGGTAAGTACGCCGATACGACGCGCGAGAACTTCATCCGCACCATGGTGATTTCGTGCTTCTCCTTTACGGAGATCGCGAAGCGGGCGGCTGCCCTCATGCCGAATGGCGGCTCGCTGGTGACGCTCACATATGGTGGCTCGGTGCGTGTCATGCCAAATTACAACGTCATGGGTGTGGCAAAGGCCGCGCTTGAGTCCTCTGTCCGATATCTCGCCGCTGACTATGGGCCGCAGGGCATTCGCGTGAACGCCATCTCGGCCGGACCGATGCGCACCCTGGCAGGTGCGGGTATCGGCGATGCGCGGGCCATGTTCAGCTATCAGCAGGATCACGCGCCGCTTCGTCGCACGATCACGCTTGACGAGGTTGGTGGCGCTGGCCTCTACCTGCTGTCGCCGCTGTCCGGAGGCGTCACGGGTGAAATCCATTATGTCGATTCGGGCTACAACATCATCTCGATGCCGCGGCCCGAAGACCTCTAGCCCGGTTTGAGCGAGGTCAAGGCAGGCTGAATCTGTCCGCAGCAAGAACGCTCCATGAGAGGGAGTGTTTCATGACCAAGGACTGGAAAAACCTCATTGCTGACCTGTCGTCACCGTTGCGGGAGTTGCGCGAAGGCGCGCCCGACGTGATGAAGGGTTTCTCGGCCATTGCACAGGCTGCTCTCAAGGCCAATGCGCTGGATACCAAGACCAAGGAGCTGATCGCGCTGGCTATCGGCGTCGCCACGCGGTGCGATGATTGCATAGCCTTCCACACCAAGGCTGCTGCCTTGCAGGGCGCCACGCGCGAGGAGATCCTCGAGACGCTTGGGATGGCTGTCTACATGGGCGCAGGGCCGTCCGTCATGTATGCCGCACATGCGCTTGATGCCTATGGTCAGCTCGCGCGTCAGAAGTCGGATACGGCCTAGCGATCGACGTAATTCGATTGATCGAGCGATGTGATGCGCGGGGAGCGGCCTGTCAGTGGGTTATCGGGATTCCACGTCAGCCTCGTTTCATAGAAGCGCGTTGCCAGTGCATCATACATCAGCAAGCGCCCGGCGAGGCTGTCGCCGATGCCGAGGATCTCCTTGATGACTTCCATGGCTTGCATCGATCCAAGGATGCCGGGAAGAGCTCCCAGAATGCCGGCCTCTTCGCAGGCCGGAAAAAGACCGCGCTGCGGCAGATCACCCATGAGGCAACGATAGCTTGGCCATGGTGTGCCATCCGGTGAAAGCTCGTGCGGCTTGAAAGTTGACAATTGGCCGTCGAACTGCCCGACGGCCGCCGTCACCAGTGTTTTCCTTGCGAAGTAGCATGCATCGCTGACGAGGTATCGTGTCGGGAAATTATCGCAGCCGTCGGCGACGATGTCATAGGCTGCGATGAGGTCGAGGGCATTTCCGGCATTGATGCGAAAGGCATGCTCGATGACCTGCACATGCGGGTTTAGATCCTGGATGGTTTCGCGCGCGCTCGCCGTCTTGGCCATTCCCACGCGTGCCGTCGTGTGGATGATCTGGCGCTGAAGGTTGGACAGGCTCACCGTATCGTGGTCGATGATGCCGATGGTGCCGACTCCGGCGGCGGCAAGGTAATACAGAAGCGGTGCCCCGAGGCCACCCGCGCCAACCACGAGAACCTTCGCCAGCTTCAGCCTGTTCTGGCCGGGGCCACCGACCTCATGCAGCACCAGATGCCGTGCGTAGCGTTCGATCTCATCAGGCGACAGTGCCATCAGCGGCGACCCGAGGATCCGAAACCCCCGGCGCCACGCGCTGTTTCGTCGAGCGTTTCGACTTCCGCCCAGTTGATACGCGTGACGGGGGCGATCACCATCTGTGCGATGCGGTCGCCCCGGGCGATGATGAACGTGTCCTGTCCATGGTTGATGAGCGGCACTTTGATTTCGCCGCGATAGTCGCAGTCGATGGTGCCTGGGGCGTTGAGCACCGTCACGCCATGCTTCACCGCGAGGCCGGAACGCGGCCGGACCTGTGCCTCGAAGCCTTCCGGCAAAGCGATCGAAAGGCCCGTGGAAACCAGATGGCGGGCGCCTGGCTCCAATGTCACGGGCTCGGCGGCGCGGAGGTCCATGCCTGCAGCTCCCGCTGTTTCATAGGTGGGAAGCGGTAGGTCGTCGTTGTTCGGCAGGCGCTTGACGGCAACGCTGGTCATCTTGCGGCCCTCTGGCCCGGCACCAACATCTGGGCGAGCCTTTCCATCAGCCTTTCGGCCACGTCATCCTTGCTCATCTCTGGCCAATTCTCGACACCCATTTCTGAGACCAGGTGAACCGTGTTGCGGTCGCCGCCGAATACCCCCGACTCCCGACTGACGTCATTTGCAACGATGAGGTCGCAGCCCTTGTTTTTCAGCTTTCGCGTAGCGTGCTCTGTCACATGCTCGGTCTCGGCGGCGAAGCCAACAACGAGAGTCGGGCGCTTCTCGCTGCGGGAGATCGTCGCGAGAATGTCGGGATTCTCTGTCAGCGTCAGACTGGGCGGTCCGCTGCCCGTCTTCTTCAGTTTTTCCGGCGCCTCCTTCGCGACACGCCAGTCAGCGACGGCCGCTGTGAAAATGGCGATATCGGCTGGCATCTCGCCTTCGCATATCTCCAACATCTGTTGCGCAGTTTCGACAGGCATCATCTTAACACCCGGTGGGATCGTCAGCGAAACCGGCCCCGAGACCAGAACCGTTTCCGCCCCAAGTGCGACGGCTGCCTTGGCGAGGGCATAGCCCTGCTTGCCTGACGAATGATTTGAGATGAAGCGCACGGGGTCGATTGGCTCGCGCGTCGGGCCGGCCGTGATCACGACCTTCTTTCCGGCTAGCGGTGTCGCCTTGGGCGTGAGCATGCTGACGATGGACGACAGGATCTCGTTGGGTTCTGCCATGCGCCCAGGGCCGAACTCTCCGCACGCCATTTCGCCTTCATTGGGGCCGATCAGCGTCACACCATCGCGCTTCAGCGTTTCCACGTTGCGCGCCGTCGCCGGATGCCGCCACATGCGGACGTTCATGGCAGGCGCGATGAGTATGGCTTTGTCGGTGGCGAGCAGCGCCGTTGATGCCAAGTCGTCGGCAAGGCCATTTGCCATCTTGGCCATGAGATCAGCCGTTGCCGGCGCCACCACAAGGAGATCCGTCGAGCGTGACAGCTGGATGTGCCCCATCTCGACTTCGTCAGTAAGGCTGAAGAGCGAGGTATAGACCTTTTCACCGGAAAGTGCTGCGAGCGACAGGGGCGTCACGAACTGCTCGGCGGCCTTCGTCAAGATGATGCGCACCCCGGCGCCCCGGGTCTTCAGCAGGCGAACGAGTTCATGCGCCTTGTAGGCGGCAATGCCGCCACCCACGATGAGGAGGACTGATTTTCCTGCGAGCGATGTCATGGGAGCATTATGGCAGCAAAGGCTGGAGCCTGCCAACCGCCCTCAGGCGATGAGCTTAATGGCGATGACTGCAAGCGAAATGGCTCCCAAAGCCAGCCAGAGCCGGGTCCAGCGGGCGTGGCGTGACTGCGACAGGGCAAGCTGTTCCGTCGTCTCCCGGTCGAGCCTGAGACCGCCGGTCGCAGCCATGTCCGAGAGCATGGTTGTCGCTCGCTTTGCATCCTCGAGCATGGCGGGGAGGCCAGTAAAAAGCTGATTCAAAGAGCCTGCCGCTTCTTCGAGCCTGCCGGCGGGTCCGAGCTGGCGCTTGATCCAGCCGCTCACCACTGGCTCCGCCGTCACCCACATGTTGAGGTCCGGGTTCAGCGTCCGCGCCACACCCTCGACCACCACCATGGTCTTTTGCAGAAGCAAGAGCTGCGGCTGGGTCTGCATGTCGAACTGGGCGGTGATCTCGAACAGCTGGGTGAGGAGCTTGGCCATCGATATCTGGTTTGCCGGGCGATCCATGATCGGCTCACCGATCGAGCGGATGGCCTGGGCAAAGACGGCGGGGTCATGGTGACGGGGGACGTAGCCCGCCTCGAAATGGACCTCGCTGACGCGGAGATAGTTACGGGTGATGAAGCCGTAGAGGATCTCCGCGAGGAACATGCTTTCCTTCGGCCCAAGCCTGCCGACGATGCCGAAATCGACGGCGACGAGATTGCCGGAGCGGTCGACGAACAGGTTTCCCTGATGCATGTCAGCATGGAAGAAGCCATCCCGGATGGCATGACGCAGGAAGCTCTGGATGACGGTGTCGCCAAGTTTCACGAGGTCGAAGCCCTGCGCGCGCAGTGAGTCGATATCGGCGATAGGTGTGCCGTCGATCCACTCAGTGGTCAGAACATCGCGACCGGTACGCTCCCAGTCGACTTTGGGCACTCGGAAGCCGGGGTCATCCTTGGTATTCTGCGCCATCTCCGACAGCGCAGCAGCCTCCATGCGCAGATCGAGCTCCTGCTTCATCGACTGCTCAAGCATGTTCACCGCGGCCACCGGTCTCAACCGACGACCCTCTGCGCTGAAGCGCTCCATCAGGCGCGCAGCGAAATAGAAGCTCCCGAGATCGGCGGCAAAACGCTTGCCGACCCCTGGGCGCAACACTTTCACCGCCATCTCACGGCCATCAGGATGGCGTGCCTTGTGCACCTGAGCGATCGATGCGGCGGCGACGGGCGGACCGAATTCGGTGAACAGAACCTCCACTGGGGCACCAAGGTTCTCGCGAACGATGTCCTTCGCCGTCTCAATCGGGAAGGGCGGAAGCCGATCCTGAAGGGACTTCAGTTCAAAAGCGCGACGCGGCCCCACGAGATCCGGCCTCGTTGCGAGGAACTGGCCAAGCTTGATGTAGCTGGGGCCCAGCGAAGAGAGCGCTGCGGCAACCGCCATATCGCCGCTCTTCTCGGGCTTGCGCGTGCCGAACTTGGCAATCGAGAGGCCGAGTCGAGCGGCCCATGGCAGCTGCCGGATCTGCTCCGGTGTCATCAGCGCATCATAAGCTGCCAGCGTGCGGCCGGCGCGCATCAGGGCAAGGCTATACCGGATCTCGGAGAACATCAGATGCGCCAACCCGAATGGATCGCCACGACGCCGCCCGTGAGATTGCGGTAAGTGACGTTGGCGAAGCCAGCGTCCTCGATCATCGCTTTGAAGTCGTCCTGCTTCGGGAAGGTTCGGATCGACTCCACGAGATAGCGGTAGGGATGGCCGTCGCCCGTCACCACTTTGCCGATCGCGGGTACGACGGTGAAGGAATAGGCGTCGTAAATCCTGTCCATCAGAGGCACGTCGACCTGGCTGAACTCGAGACACAGGAAACGGCCACCGGGCTTCAGCACGCGGTAGGCTTCAGTCAAGGCTTTGTCGATGTGCGTCACGTTGCGGATGCCGAAGGCAATGGTATAGCCGTCGAAGGTCTTGTCCGGGAATGCCAGGGCTTCAGCGTTACCCACCGTGAAACTGCAGCGACCTAGCAACCCTTCGATCTCGGCGCGTTTGCGGCCTTCGCCAACCATCTCAGGCGAGATGTCAGCGACTGTCACGCGCACGTTGGGACCGCCCGCACGCAGGATGCGAAAGGCGATGTCGCCGGTGCCCCCTGCGACGTCGAGGTGGTTGAAGGGCGCCTGCCCGCGGGGCGGGTTCAGCATGGCGACGAAGTCGTCCTTCCACAGCCGGTGCAGGCCGCCGGACATGAGGTCGTTCATCTGATCATAGCGTTCGGCGACCTTGGAGAACACCTCGTTCACGAGGCCCTGCTTCTCGCCCTCGCCCACCCGTCGGAATCCGAAGGCGACGTCCTGTTCGTTGTTCTTGTCTGTCATAGCGGCAACTCTAGCGGCAAACCCTTAGCGTTTCAGCATCGACTTGATCTCGGAGAGACGCATGGCCCCCGTCAGGTGCGCCAGCACGAAATAGCTAACGATTCCGCCTGAGACGAGAACCGCAAGCCCCCAGGCAGCGGCCAGGAAGCCCGCATTCTCTGCATAATTGCCCTCGAGCGCCCAGGCCCCGGCCAAGAGCAGCCCGCCCATGACAAGGGCAGATGCGACAATCCGCGGCAGGCGCTTTCGGGCCCTCTCGTCCAGCGTGAACAGCCCCCGCCGGGAGAGCGTGACCCCCAGCAGGATCGTGTTGGTCCAGGCCGCCAGCGAGGTGGCGAGCGCAATTCCAACATGTCCCATGTAGTGAGACAGGATCACGCTGCCCACCACATTGACAATGACGGAGATTACCGCGAAGCGCATCGGCGTGCGGGTGTCCTCACGCGCGTAGAAGCCTGGTTGGAATACCTTGGACAACGAGAAAGCCACCAGACCAGAGGCAAACGCGAGCAAGGCGGGAGCGACGGCAAACGTGTCGGCGCGGGTGAAGGCGCCGTGCTCGAACACCGTGTGGATGATTGGATGAGGAATGGCCATCAGAGCAACCGCGGCCGGAAGCGTCAGGAACATCGAAAGCTCAAGGGCGCGGTTCTGGCTCGTCAATGCTCCGGCATCGTTGCCTGCGCGCAACTTGCGCGAAAGATCAGGAAGCAAAACGACGCCGATGGCGACACCGATAACGCCTAAGGGCAGTTGATAGAGCCTGTCAGCATAGTACAGGAATGCCACCGCCCCCGGCAGCGTCGTCGCAATCATGGTGGCAACGACGAGATTGATCTGCATGACACCGCCGGAGATGATTCCGGGGATCGACAGCTTGATCACCTTCTTTACGTCGGGTGTCAGGCGCGGCCAGCGGGGCACGAGGCGCATGCCGGCCCGGCGGCAGGCGACAGCCAGCAGGGCATATTGCGCGACACCGGAGGCAAAGAGTCCCCAGGCGAAGATATAGCCCGTCTCTGGTGTGTTGCCGGTGGCCATGAACCAGGCAACGACGTTCGAGACAATCATCACCACATTGAGCAGGATGGGGGCAGCCGCCGCGGCGGTGAAACGGTTGAGACTGTTGAGCACCCCCGATTGAAGCGCGGTGAGTGACATGAACAAAAGGTATGGGAAGCAGATTCGTGTCAGGTCCACCGCAAGCTGGAACTTGTCGCCATCTGCCTTGAAACCAGGCGCGATCACATAGATCACCAGCGGCATGGCGATCATGGCTGCGGCCGAGAAAAAGATCAGCCATGCCAGAAGAAAGGAGAAGACCTCGATGGCGAAGTCCCTTGCCTTGTCTTCGCCTTCACCCTCCACGCGCTTTGCGAAGAGTGGTACGAAAGCATTGTTGAAGGCGCCTTCTGCGAACAGCGCACGGAAGAGGTTGGGAAAGCGCTGCGCCACGAAAAAGGCTTCGGCCACAAAGCTCGTTCCCAAGGCAAAGGCAATCAGCTGGTCGCGGATGAAGCCGAGCACCCTGCTGACGAGGGTCAGGCTGCCAACCGTAGCCGCAGATCTGAGCATGGACATGGAGGTCAGGCCCTCATCGCTGCGGCCTGCGCCGGCGTTTTCAAAATGGTGGCAAGCGCACTCTCGATCTGCTTATGGCGCGTCGCGTTCTCGATCTTGGCACCGGTCAGATCGGTCACATAGAAGACGTCCACGGCCTTCTCACCGAAGGTGGTGACATGTGCAGATGCTATGTTCAGGCTTAGCTTGTAGAGGGCCTCAGTGAGGTCATAGAGCAGGCCGATACGATCAAGTCCATTGATCTCGATCACTGTGAAGCGGTTGGAGGACTGGTTGTCGATGATGACCCGCGGCTCCACCGTGAAGGCCTTGATGCGCTGCTGAGGCTTGTAGGCCTTGGCGACGGCTTCCTTCAGCCACAACTCACCGCGCAACGCCTTTCGAACCAGTTCCGCAATGCGCTCGGCGCGACGACGCTCATCCTCTTCTTCAGGGAATTCGCGCTGGATGAGAATTGTGTCGAGTGCCATCCCGTCGGTGGTCGTGAAGATCTGTGCGCCGGCGATATTCGCTCCCGCGGCCGCGCAGGCGCCCGTGATGAGCGCGAGCAGCCGCGGATGATCCGGTGTATAGATCGAGAGCTCGGTGATGGCAGTGAATGCATCGGTTTCGAAGCTGGTGACCACGCTCTTCGGCGCCGCGCCGCAGATCATCTCCGCATGCTTCACCTGCTTTTCCGTGGAGCTTCCGAGCCAGTAGGCATCATAGTGTCTTGCGGCATAAGCCGTCTTCTCGGCGTCGCTCCATCCCGGCATCCGTTCAAAAAAGGCGGCCTGCGCCCCGGTGACACGTTCCTTGCGCGACACTGCGGTGTGGCCACCGGTCAGCACGGGTTCTGCCTCCGTGTAGAGTGTGCGCAACAACTGGCCCTTCCAGCCGTTCCACACACCTGGTCCGACGGCACGGATGTCGGCGACAGTGAGGATGATCAGCAACTTCAGGCGTTCGACGCTCTGAACCACGGCGCAGAAGTCGAGAATGGTCTTGAAGTCGTTCAGGTCGCGCATCTGCGCTGTCTCGCTCATCAGCAGGTGGTGGCGGATGAGCCAGGCGATGGTTTCGGTCTCGGAGGCGGTGAGACCAAGGCGTGGGCACAGCTCCAGTGCAATACGTTCCCCGGCGATCGAATGGTCCTCCTTCCGGCCCTTGGCGATGTCATGAAGGAAGACAGCGACATAGAGCAGGCGGCGGCTGGTGATTGTCGGGAAGATGGCAGTCGAAAGCGGGTGGTCGTCCGACAGGCGACCACGCTCGATGGCCGAAAGATGTCCAACGGCGCGGATCAGGTGCTCGTCCACTGTATAGTGGTGATACATGTTGAACTGCATCATCGATACGATGCGCCCGAAAGGCGGAATAAACCGGCCGAGCACTCCGGCCTCATTCATCATGCGCAGGACGATGTCGGGATCATCGCTTGAAGTAAGCAGTTCGAGGAAGATGGCATTGGCTTCCGGATCATCCAGAATGCCTCGGATGAGGCCAAGTGACTTGCGTAGCAGCTTCAGTGTGTCGGGATGAATCTCGGCACCGTGGCGGCCCGCGACTGCGAAAAGGCGGATGATGTTGACGGGATACCGCACAAAAACATCCGGTGAACTCGGAACGACACGCCCGCCATCGATACGAAAGTCGGGCGAATCACGCAATGTGCCGGAACTCTTCGAGATCAATCGACCGAGAACGCGACCGAGGCCTGGCACATCCTTCACTTGTCGTGCTTCGAGGCTGGCGCACAGAATGCGCGTCAGGTCACCCACGTCCTTGGCCACCAGGAAATAATGCTTCATGAAGCGTTCGACATGCTTCAATCCGCCGTGTGCCTTGTAACCCAGACGTTCGGCAATGTCTGACTGGCGGTCAAAGCTCAGCCGGTCGTTGCCACGCTTCGAAAGGAAATGCAGATGGCAGCGGACCGACCAGAGGAAGCGTTCGCATTTCTTGAAGATGGCGAGCTCTTCACGGCTGAAGGCACCCTTTTCTGCCAGCTCGTCTGTGGAATTCGTGGCGTAGATATACTTGGCGATCCAGAACAGCGTATTGAGGTCGCGCAGTCCTCCCTTGCCGTCCTTCACGTCCGGCTCAACGATGTAACGACTCTCGCCCACCTTCAGGTGTCGGAGATCACGTTCCCCCAGTTTGTCGGCGATGAATTCCTTGGCTCCCCTTGAAACGATTTCGCGACGGAACTCGCTCACCAGCCGTTCGAACAGCGCCTCGTTACCGCAGATATAGCGCGCCTCGAGAATGGCTGTGAGAATGGTGTTGTCAGATCTGGCGAGGCGTATGCATTCATCAATGCTGCGGGTTGCATGCCCAACCTTCTGGCGCGTGTCCCACAGGCAGTAGAGGATGAATTCAACGATATTCTGAACGCGTTCCGACTGGCGTGTCGGCAACACGAACAGGAGATCGATGTCAGAGCCGGGTGCCAGCGTGCCACGGCCATAGCCTCCCACGGCAACGACTGCAATCCGCTCCTCCGAGCCGAGGGCTGGAAACAGGGTGGTATTCGCGAGGTCGAACAGAGCGTGGATGATTTCGTCTTCGGACAGACTCAGCGATTCGGCACAGCGGGTACCATCGCCATCCGAAATCAGCTGAGCTTCCGCAAGGACGTGTGACTGCTCCAGTGCTGCCTTCAGGATCTTTACGACCTTGGGGCGCAGGTTGGCGATGCCTGCACCCGCTTCCCCAACGGTCGCAGCGAGCTCCTCGCGCAACTGTTCAGGCTTCACGAAGCGTTTAGGTATAAGACTGGGCCTCACGATTGGCGCGCTCCCAGCAGGCTCTTCAGCTCATAGACGAGCGCCAAGGCGTCGCGCGGCGACAGTTCGTCAGCGATGACTTGCGCGAGCTTTCTTTCCACCGGGCTTTCCTTCGGTGCAGCGAGCAAAGGTGCAGCAGCGAATAGCGGCAGTTCTTCAACGAGGCCCGCCGCCGGACCTTTCGAGCCTTCACGTTCAAGCCGTTCGAGTACCTTTTGGGCGCGGCTGATCACCGCTGGTGGAAGTCCTGCAATCTGGGCCACGTGGATGCCGTAGGAACGGTCCGCCACACCGGCGACCACTTCATGCAGGAAGATGATCTGGTCTTGCCATTCCTTCACCTTCATCGTGGCGTTGGCGAGGTGCGGCAGCGTGGCAGCGAGCTGGGTCAGTTCGTGGTAATGCGTGGCAAAGAGCGCTCGGCACTTGTTGATGCCATGGAGGTGCTCAAGCGTTGCCCAGGCAATCGAGAGACCATCATAGGTCGCCGTGCCACGCCCGATCTCATCGAGGATGACGAAGGATCTCTCGGTCGCCTGGTTGAGGATAGCCGCTGTCTCGACCATCTCCACCATGAAGGTTGAGCGGCCACGGGCGAGATCGTCCGCCGCGCCGACACGGCTGAAGAGGCGGTCCACAGCACCGAAGTGGGCTTCCGCCGCCGGCACGAAGCAGCCCATCTGGGCAAGGATGACGATCAGCGCATTCTGGCGGAGGTATGTGGATTTGCCCGCCATGTTGGGGCCGGTGAGAAGGCAGAGCCGCTTGCCATCACCCGAGATTTCGCAGTCATTGGCGACGAATGAAGCGGAGGCTTGTTCCTGCAGCGCGGCCTCAACGACCGGGTGCCGCCCTCCGCGCACCGTGAAGCGGGTGGTGCCATCGACCCGCGGGCGAACGTAGCGTCGCCGTTCGGCAACTTCTGCCAGTCCCGATGCTGCGTCGAGCTGCGCGGCGGCATCGGCAATTTTCGACAGAAGATCTCGTCGCGCCATGACGCGCGCACAGAGTGCGTGGAATATCTCCTGTTCCAGGGCCAGTGCCTTCTCCGCTGCTGCAGCGATCCGTTGGTCAAGCGAGGCGAGCTCCGTCGTCACAAAACGCATTGCATTTGCAACCGTTTGGCGATGGATGAAGAGACCCGCCTTGTCGGGCGCCTGAAGGGCCGCAGCCGAAGTGACCGGAACTTCGATGAAGTAGCCAAGCACGTTGTTGTGCTTCACCTTCAACGACTTTACCCCTGAGATTTCGCAGTATTTCGACTGAAGGCCGGCGACGACGTGACGTGTTTCGTCACGCAGTGAACGGTTGTCATCGAGATCGGCAGAGTAGCCCTGCTTCACGAAGCCGCCGTCCCGCGCGAAGACCGGGAGGTCATTGTCCAGTGCATCGTCGAGATCTCGCGCGAGATCGAGGTCGCTCCAGCTTAGCGTCTCGCAGACCTTGTCGATGTTTTCCGGCAAACCACCAATGGTGGCGCTGGCGCCCAGCCGATGCGCAAGGTGCCCGGCGATCATCAGCCCGTCACGGATACCGGCGAGATCACGCGGTCCACCGCGGCCAATGGCGATGCGGCCGAGGGCACGCTCGAGGTCGGGCATGGATGCCAGCATTTTTCGTACATCCTCGCGCAACTGAGCGTCGGTGACGAAATGCGCGACCTCGTCGAGCCTGTTGGCAATGGCGTAGGGATCGCACAGCGGGTTCGAAAGCCGCGATGCGATGCAGCGCGAGCCCGCGGCGGTGACCGCGAGGTCGATCACTGAGAGCAGGCTGCCGCGCCTGTCGCCCGACAGCGTGCGGGTGAGCTCCAGATTGGTGCGTGTCGCGGGATCGATGAGCAACACGGAGGACGCCACTTCACGACGTGGCGGCCGCAGGTGCGGCACCTTTCCGGCCTGGGTGATGACAATGTATTCAAGCAGTCCTCCGAGTGCCGAGATTTCGGCGCGCGAGAAGCTGCCGAAGCCTTCCAGCGCCTTGACGTCGAATTGCTCCTTGAGGCGGCGTTCCGCCGCCAGAGAGTCAAATCGTACGGACGGCAGCGGCGTGATCGGCGCACCAGCACGATCGAGGAGAATGTTGAACTCGGGATCGGCCAGTAAGGCGTCCGCCGCGATGATCTCGCGCGCTTCGAGCCTCGTCAGGTCCGAGGACAGCCGCGAGGCGGCGGTCTGCATCACGGCCAGTTCCCCGGAGCTGATGTCGGCCCAGGCGACGGCCAGGTCACCTGTCGACCTGTTGCGCGCGACGCTCACTAGAAAATTGTGGCTGCGGGAGTCCAGCAGGTTGTCCTCGGTCAGCGTGCCCGGGGTAACGAGCCTGACGACATCTCGCTTCACCACCGCCTTCGAGCCGCGCTTGCGGGCCTCGGCAGGATCCTCGAGTTGTTCGCAGACGGCTACGCGGTGGCCCATGCGGATCAGCTTCTGGAGGTAGGCGTCGGCCGCATGCACCGGGACACCACACATCGGGATGTCTTCTCCCATGTGCTTGCCACGCTTCGTCAGCGTGATGCCGAGGGCGCTGGCTGCGACTTCCGCATCCTCGAAGAAGAGTTCGTAGAAATCGCCCATCCGGAAAAACAGGAGGCTGCCCGGATTGGCCTGCTTCAGGACCAGGAATTGCGCCATGACGGGTGTGGCGCGGCTGGAGGCCTCCTCCGCCACGTCATCAGGCTTATGGTCAGTCTCGTTCACGATGCCTTCCATAGCAGGAATCGACCAAAGAGGTACAAGCTTGGAATTCGGAACGCTTGAGTGTCGCCCCCCACCTCTCTAGTCTGTCTCCCTCACAGTTGAGAATTGTTTTTTAGGGCAAAGACATGGACCAGAAGCCGCGCCGTCCGACCATCACTGACGAGGAGGCCCTGCAATTCCACCAGCGCGGCAAGCCGGGCAAGCTGGAAATCACCCCCACCAAGCCGATGGCCACCCAGCGCGACCTGTCGCTGGCCTACAGCCCCGGCGTGGCCGTGCCTGTTCGCCGCATCGCCGAGGCGCCCGAGACGGCATACGATTACACCGCCAAGGGAAACCTCGTCGCTGTCATTTCCAACGGTACCGCAATCCTGGGTCTGGGCGACTTGGGCGCGCTGGCCTCAAAGCCGGTGATGGAAGGCAAGGCAGTGCTGTTCAAGCGCTTCGCCGACGTCGATTCGATCGACCTCGAGGTCGACACCAAGGACGTCGATCAGTTTATCAACGCCGTCCGCTATCTCGGTCCCTCCTTCGGCGGCATCAATCTCGAGGACATCAAAGCTCCGGACTGTTTCATCATCGAGCAACGCCTGCGCGAGATGATGGACATTCCTGTCTTTCACGACGACCAGCATGGCACGGCTATCATCGCCACTGCCGGTCTCATCAATGCGCTCCACCTCACGAAGCGCGATCTCAAGACCGCGAAAATCGTGTGCAACGGCGCGGGCGCCGCCGCCATCGCTTGCGTGGAACTGATCAAATCTCTGGGCGTGCCGAATGGCAACGTCATCCTCGCCGACTCGAAGGGTGTCGTTTACAAGGGCCGCACGGATGGCATGAACCAGTGGAAATCGGCTCATGCCGTCGAGACCAAGGCACGCTCCCTTGCGGATGCCATGGACGGTGCGGATGTGTTCTTCGGTCTTTCGGTCGCGGGCGCGCTGACCCCTGCCATGGTCAAGAGCATGGCTCCCAACCCCATTATATTTGCGATGGCCAATCCCGATCCGGAGATCACTCCGGAGGACGTTCTCAAGGTGCGCCAGGATGCGATCATGGCGACCGGTCGCTCGGACTACGCCAACCAGATCAACAACGTTCTGGGCTTTCCCTATATTTTCCGCGGGGCGCTCGACGTGCGTGCCCGCACCATCAACGATGAGATGAAAATCGCCGCGGCCCATGCTCTTGCCGGCCTGGCGCGCGAGGATGTGCCGGACGAGGTGGCCGCCGCCTATCATGGCCCCCGTCCATCCTTCGGACGCGATTATCTGATTCCAGTCCCGTTCGATCCGCGCCTCATTTCCACCATCCCGGTGGCGGTGGCCAAGGCGGCCATGGAAAGCGGAGTCGCGCGCAAGCACATCGCCGATCTGGATGAATACGCGCACTCGCTGTCGGCGCGGCTCGATCCCATCGCCGGAACACTGCAGAGCGTCTTCGGCAAGGTGCGCGTGGCGCCGAAGCGTGTGGTCTTCGCGGAGGGCGAAGAGGACCGCATGATCCGCGCCGCAAATAGCTTTGCCGCAGCAGGCCTCGGCCGCGCTATTCTCATCGGCCGCGAGGAGCAGATCCAGCAAACGATGGCGAGTGGCGGACTGGAGCTCAACGATAACGTCGAAGTGTCAAACGCCCGTGTCTCGGAGCGCAATGTTGACTACGCAAACTTTCTCTATGAGAGATTGCAGCGTAATGGCTTCTTGCTACGTGACTGCCAGCGCATGGTGAATCAGGACCGCAATGTCTTTGCAGCCTGCATGGTTGCAATGGGTGATGCCGATGCGATGGTCACGGGCCTCACCCGAAATTTCTCTGTTGCGCTCGACAATGTCCGCCAAGCTATCGACAACCGCCCGGGTCATCGCCCGATCGGTGTTTCGATGGCGTTGGTCCGTGGTCGGACGGTATTCATTGCCGACACCTCGATTCATGAGTTGCCGTCACCCGATGAGCTAGCGGACATCGCGCAGGAGGCGGCAGGTGTGGCCCGCCGTTTCGGCTATGAGCCGCGCGTCGCCTTTCTCTCCTACTCCACCTTCGGATATCCCCGTGGCGAGCGCGCCGCATATGTACGCGATGCGGTGAGCGTCCTCGATCGCCGCAACGTCGACTTCGAGTATGACGGCGAGATGGCCGCTGATGTGGCGTTGTCGCGCGAAGCCATGGCGCTCTATCCCTTCTGTCGCCTGACGGGTCCAGCGAATGTGCTCGTCATGCCGGCAGCACACTCGGCTTCGATTTCGACCAAGATGCTGCAGCAGCTCGGTGGGGTCACGGTTGTGGGACCGCTTCTCACCGGCCTCGATCGGCCGGTGCAGATCGCTGCAATGTCGGCGACGGCTTCCGAGATCCTCAATCTGGCGGCCATAGCCGCCTATGACATCAACCGTTAGGCGCTCCGAAATGCGCGAAATAGCGCGCATTGATGATCGAGACGGGGAGAATGATAAGGACGTCAATTGTATTGAATTGGCGGTCGATCACTGCCCCGTCACCGATATAGCAACCGAGGCGCAGGTACCCCTTGATCAGCGGTGGCAAGGCTTTCAGCGCACGCCGCGCATCGATCGCCTCCTGCGGCAGCATGCGCATGTCGATCCGTTGATCTTCATGGGGACGGACCGACCACTCGGGTGGGGCTGCCGCCTCGGCGAGGAAGCTCAGCGAGAGGGCATGCTGATGGGGATCAGTGCCTTCCAGGCTCGCGCAACCAAGCATGACGTGCATGTCGTACGCGCGGACATAGTCCCAGATTCCCTGCCATAGCAGTTCCACCACCGGCTTCGTGCGATAGTTCTTCAGCACGCAGGAACGGCCAAGTTCCAGAAAGCGCAGATGGCGATGAGCAGCCATAAGAGGGGCTACGTCAAATTCCGACTGTGTGTAGAAGCCGCCATGAGTCTCCGCCACCTCCTGGCGGAGAAGCCGGTAGGTGCCGATCAACTCCCCATCAGGCAAGGCAATGGCGTCACTACCGACCGAGTCACCACGTCGGACAACGAGCAGGTGATCGCAGAAAGCGTCAAAGCGATCGGCGTCTCGACGGTTTACAGCCATGTCGTCCAGCGGCGTCGCTGCGAGTTCCTCGTAGAAGACTCTGAAACGCAGATGCTGACAAGCCTCGATCTCGTCAGGCCCACGGGCGAGGCGCAAAAGTAATTCGCCCCTTTCGGCTTGAATATCCGGCATGCGCTTCAGCGTCTGTAACTCCCTGAAACCTTCTGACACAGATCATGTGAGCCTTAAAGACCGGAAATGTTGCTCAGGCAACGACCTGACGCTTCATGAGCCGGGTGATCGCCTCGTCAAGCGCGTCGCGGTCGAATGGCTTTGAGAGGTATCCGTCCATTCCCGCCTGCAGACAGGCCTCGATGTCCGCAGGCTGCACATTGGCCGTAAGCGCGAGAACGGGAAGTCGTGCAAGACCTCTGTCTGCCTCCCTTCGGCGGATGCAGCGTGTCGTCTCGAGGCCATCCAGCACTGGCATTTCGACGTCCATGATGATCAGGTCTGGGCGTTTTCCGGCTGAGAGAGCCTGTAGCACGTCTTCACCGTTCCCCGCCGTGGCGACGCTGTAGCCCTCACGCCGAAGCAGCGTGCTCGCCAGCAGCATGTTGACGGGGTTGTCCTCGGCGAGAAGCACGTGAAGCTGTCGTTTGGTCTGAAGCGAAATCACATTGCGCGACGGCTGGGGATTTGCCGCTGTTAGGCCGGGATCATCGCGGAGCGCGACCAGGCGCAAAAGTGAGTGGCGGCGGAAGGGCTTCAGCAGGTAGCCGGAGAAACTCGCAGCAAGGAGGTCGGCATAGTGGCGGCGTTCCTCGCTGCGCAGCATGAGGTAGATGTGCGGCTTCCCGCCTTTGATGGCTTGCGGCCATGAATCCTGAAGGATCTCGGCATACTCCCTGTCGCACAAGATGGCCGCGCATGGCGGTGCGTCGGGATCGCCAAGCAACCGCTGCAACTCATGGGGATAATGTACCATCGTTACCGAGGCGCCACTGTCCTCGAGTGTCTCGCGGACATGATCGGCTGTTATGGAGGGAGGCGCCGCGAGTACGAAGCGACGCAGGCGCAGCAGATTTTGCGTGCTTGATTGCGCCGCGTCCATGATCGGCAGAACGACCTCGAAAGACGAACCTTCGCCGGGTGCGGAGCGCACCGAAATGGTGCCGTTCATGGCTTCGACAAGGCGACGGGAGATCGTCAGCCCAAGCCCAGTCCCGCCATAGAGCTGCCGTGTGTTGTCGTTTGCCTGGGTAAATTCCTCAAAGATTCTCTGCTGTTCATCCATCGACATGCCGATTCCGGAGTCATTCACCGCTATGATGAGTTGTCCGTCGTCATTCATTCTGGCGCTGATTCCCACGCCACCGGATGGTGTGAACTTGATGGCGTTGCCACACAGGTTCAGCAGCACCTGCCGCAGGCGTCGTTCATCACCGCGGATCTGCGAAGGAATGCGCATGGAGATGAAGCTCGAAATCTCGATGCCCTTGGCATGGGCCCTTGGTGCCAGAAGTTCTGTCACGGATTCGATCAATGCTGCGAGATCAAAGGGTTCTGCCACAACGTCCAAGCTTTGGCGTTCTGCCACCGACGCATCGAGCAGCTCATCGACGATCGACAGCAGCGCACGTGCCGAGGAATCTGCAGTTCGCGCGTAGTTGCGTTGTTCGAGGGTGAGCGGGGTCTCCATCAGCAGGCCGATCATCCCGAGAATGCCGTTCATCGGCGTGCGGATCTCGTGGCTGGTGATGGCGAGGACGCGCGATTTCGCCATGTTTGCCGCCTCAGCCCGGAGATGTGCCGCTTGCAGGTCCTTGGCAGCCGCCGCAATTTGCACGATGCGCCGCGCCGTCACCCTGCGCCACATGATCTGATTGAGCACCAGGCCACCGGAAACGATCAGGCCGACGATTGCCGCGGCCAGGAGCACGACTGGGGTCAGAAATGACAGCTGTGAAACAATCGCTATACCAAGGAACAGCAGCATCAGGCCGAGCGAGGCAACGAGGCCGCCCTGGTTTTCTTTTTCCAGGTCGGTACCGTCGAGATGAACGGCCTGGGGCAGACCTGCATCGGGGCCATGTTTCGTGTGCATGAGCCGAACATGGCACGCGCTGCTTTCAAATGTTTTACGCGTAGGGAAACGGTGGTGAACGAGAAGTTAACGTCGCCTAGGCGGCAGCTGTGAAGGCGGCGAGTTTCTGCCGGTAGCTAAGTGCCTCGGCAATATGGATCCGGGCCACCTGTTCGCGACGGTCGAGGTCAGCCAGGGTCCGTGCGACCCTCAGCACGCGGTGATACCCGCGTGCCGAGAGTTTCATTGCATCTGCCGCGTCGCGGAGTAAGGCCAGCCCAGACGTGTCGGGACGAGAGATATCCTCTAGCAGGGTCCCGTCAGCCTCTGCGTTGGTTCGCAGCTCGGGTTTTCCAAGGTTCGCAAAGCGCTGGGCCTGCAGTTGTCGAGCGGCAAGCACCCGCCTTGCAACATCGGAGCTCGCTTCCTTCGGAGGGGGCAGTGCGAGATCAGACGGTTTCACCGCTGCGAGCTCGATCTGGATGTCCATCCGGTCGAGCAGCGGCCCCGAGATGCGCGCCTGGTAATCCGCGGCGCAACGCGGGCCGTTGCGGCAGAGATGGCCAGGCTGCCCCGCGAAGCCACATTTGCAGGGGTTCATTGCCGCCACGAGCTGAAAGCGGGCCGGATAGGTCACATGGTAGTTTACCCGCGCCACCACGGTCTCGCCGGTCTCCATCGGCTGGCGAAGTGATTCCAGCACGCGGGGCTGGAATTCGGGAAGTTCGTCGAGGAACAATACGCCATGGTGGGCAAGGGCCATCTCGCCAGGCTTCGCCCGGAGACCGCCGCCCACCAGTGCGGGCATGGAGGCCGAATGGTGCGGCGCGCGGAAGGGGCGCCGGCGAGACAGCTGGCCGTTTGAGATTTCTCCGGCAAGCGATGCGACCATGCTGATATTCAGCATCTCGCGCGAGTCGAGTGGCGGCAAGATGGAGGGCAGGCGCTGAGCCAACATGGATTTGCCCGCCCCCGGTGGGCCGACCATCAGGAAATGATGACCGCCTGCAGCCGCGACTTCCAGTGCGCGCTTGCCCGTCTCCTGCCCCTTGATGTCCTTGAGGTCGGGCAGTTGATCCGCCTCCGGCGCGACGGCTGCGCGGGGGCGGGTCAGCACTTGCGTGCCCCGGACGTGGTTTATGAGCTGAATGAGGTTTTCGGGCGCCAATATGTCGGTATCCTCGGCCGCCCATGCTGCTTCCGGCCCGGAGGCCTTGGGACAGATCAGGCCCATGTCGCGCCCATTTGCGGCGATGGCAGCCGGTAGCACGCCCGATACGGCCATCACCGCACCATCGAGTGCCAGTTCCCCCATGGCAACATATCGGTTCAGGAAATCCTGTGGAATGATGCCAAGGGCCGCCAGCACAGCCAGCGTGATCGGCAGGTCGAAGTGGCTCCCTTCCTTCGGCAGGTCGGCCGGAGAAAGATTGACGACCAGCCGCTTGCCAGGCAGCGCCAGCCCGATTGCATGCAGGGCCGCCCGGATGCGTTCACGACTTTCGGCAACGGCCTTGTCGCCGAGCCCAACCAGGCTGAAAGCGACTTGCCCGGACAGGAAGTGGGCTTGCACATCGACGGGCACTGCCTCGATGCCCTGGAATGCTACCGTCGCCGCTCGAGACGTCATGTCCGTCCTCCTGAACCTGACGTTACAGGAGGTTGCATTTTCCGTCAAAAACTTTGCGCTAGCCGGAGGCGCTGTCTGCCGTCGGCTCGGTATCCGGCGGGCTCGCGTTGAGGGCATTGATGCGCACCCGCTTCACCCGGCGTGGATCGGAATCGAGGATTTCGAACTCAAGGCCGCTCCCATGGCGGATGATCTCGCCGCGGGAAGGCACACGGCCGGCGATCTTGAAGATGAGACCGGCCAGCGTGTCCGCCTCCTCCTCCTCGTCCTCCGGAAGGAGATCGATCCCGAGACGTTCTTCAAGTGGCGCGAGGTCGACACGGCCGTCAGCGAGGTAGATCCCCTCCTCCACCGGCTTGATCTCAAGATCTTCCTCGGTGTCGTGCTCATCCGCAATGTCGCCGACGATGACTTCGACGAGGTCTTCGATCGAAACCAGCCCTTCGGTGCCGCCGTATTCGTCGATCACGATGGCAAGATGTGTGCGGCTGGCCTGCATCCGCACCAAAAGATCCGTTGCCGGCATGGACGGTGGCACGAAGAGCACTTCCCGGTTAAGGCCCGCCTGCTTCACAGTGGTCGAGAGAACTGTGGCGGCGATGCTCAGTCCGGGCGGTGTCGATTTTTCGGTCTTCTCCGCCTTCTCGGCCTTTGCGGAGCGGCGCTTGCGCGTCCCGCGCGCCGCCATCCAGCGCAGGAAATCCTTCACGTGGATCATGCCGGTGATGCCATCCAGCGTCTCGCGGTAGACCGGCATGCGCGAGTGGTTCGCATCAATGAACTTGGCCAGCGCCTCCTGCATGCTGTCTGTTTCATCGATGGCGACGATGTCGACGCGTGGCACCATGACGTCGTCAACGCGAAGGCCCGAGAATTCGATGATGTTGAGCATCATCGATTTTGCTTCCTCGCCGACGGTCTCGCCGGGGTTCTGCGCCTCGTGGCTTTCGATGGCGCCCTCGAGGCTTTCGCGCAGGCCGACGTCGCGGCCACGGCCAAAGCGGCTCCGCAGCCGCTGCCACAGGCTTTCCCGGGTCGGGTCGGCCGGCGCCGTGGCGCCGCTGTGCTCAGTCTCGCTCATATGGATCGGAAATGCCTAGGTCCTTCAGGATGTACGTCTCAAGCGCTTCCATCTCCGCGGCCTCGTCGTCACTTTCGTGGTCGTAGCCAAGGAGATGCAGTGTGCCGTGAACAATAAGGTGGGCCGTGTGGTCACGCAATGACTTGCCCTGCTCCGCAGCCTCGCGGGCGATTACCCCCAGTGCCAGCACGATGTCGCCCAGCGGGCGTGGCTCACCCGCCGGCACGGGCATGTCATCGGGTGTGGGAAAGGAGAGCACATTGGTCGGCTTGTCCTTGCCCCGCCACTCGGCGTTGATCTCCGCAATGGCGCCGTCGTCGGTGAACAGCACAGAAATATCATAGGCATCGGGATTCACATGACTGCCCGCAAGAGCGGCGGCCACGGCGGAACACGTGAGTTCCTCAAGCCCGGGCAAGTTGGCCCAGGCGGCGTCTTCGACCTCGATGGAGACGGTCATTTCTTCGGCTTCGGCGCCTTCTTGTCGTAGGCCGCCACGATCCGGCCCACCAGAGCATGCCGCACGATGTCGGCATTGTTGAAGCCCACGGACGCGACGCCGGCGACACCCTGCAGTACCGACACCGCGTCGGACAGGCCCGACGAAATGCCCGACGGCAGGTCAACCTGCGTGGGATCTCCCGTTACCACCATGCGGCTGCCTTCGCCGAGGCGGGTCAGGAACATCTTCATCTGCTGTGGGGTGGTGTTCTGTGCCTCATCGAGGATGATGAAGGCGGAGGACAGAGTGCGGCCACGCATAAACGCCAATGGGGCGATCTCGATCTGGTTCTCCGCAATGCCCTTGGCCACGAGGCTGGCGGGCATCATGTCATAAAGGGCGTCGTAAAGTGGCCGGAGATAGGGATCGACCTTCTCCTTCATGTCTCCGGGTAAGAAGCCGAGCCGCTCACCGGCCTCGACGGCGGGGCGTGACAGAACGATGCGGTCGACCTCACCGTTCATCAGTGCCTCGGCAGCGCAGGCCACCGCCAGATAAGTCTTGCCGGTGCCGGCCGGGCCGATGCCGAAGACGAGCTCATGTTTGCGAATGGCCTCGATGTAGGCACCCTGCGTGGGCGTACGTGGCATGACGAGCTTTCGGCGGGTGCGGATGGCGCCGCCGGGCACGTTGGTTTCCTGGGCCTCGCGCATGCGGATCGCTCCCTCCACCTCGCCTTTGGTAATGTCGAGGCCACGCCGCGCGCGGTTGTAGAGTGCCATCAGAACGTCGCGCGCCGCGCTGCGCCCCGAATCACTCCCGCGCACGGCGAGCCTGTTGCCACGCGGCGTGATGTCGACGTTCAGCCGGTGCTCGAGCACGGCGAGATTTTCGTCATGCTCGCCGCAGAGCAATGATAACAAGCGGTTATCGTCGAATGAGAGGGTAAGAATGTCCGAATTTTCTTGCCGGGAGCCGGGGGCGTGGCTGCCGATCTGGGCCGCAGTGACGGGCGGATTCAAGGAATCGATTCTCCGTATTTAGACTGCCTGGGCATAATGACCCGAAAGACTGTTGGTTCCAACACCCGTGATATGGGTATCCACGATCGTTCCGATAAGGGCGGCCTCCGCCTGAACATGCACAGACTGGAGATAGGGTGACCGGCCGACCAGCTGTCCCGGGTCGCGGCCAGGCTTCTCCAGCAGTACCGGTACGGTGCGGCCCACCAAAGAGGCATTGAACGCTGTCTGCTGCGCGTGAATGAGCGCCTGCAGTTCCTTGAGGCGGGCCGACTTCTCTGTTTCCGGAACCTGCTTGGAACTTTCCGCAGCCGGAGTGCCAGGCCGTGGCGAGTATTTGAAGGAATAGGCGCTGGCGTAACCGACGTCCCGTATCAGTTTCAGTGTCGACTCGAAATCAAATGTCGTCTCACCTGGAAATCCGACGATAAAGTCCCCGGACAGGGCGATGTCAGGGCGTGCTGTGCGGATCTTCTCAATCAGCCGAAGATATGTCTCCGCAGTGTGACCACGGTTCATGGCCTTTAGTATCGAATCGCTACCTGACTGCACCGGCAGATGCAAATAGGGCATCAGCTTGGGGTTTTCGGCGTGGGCGGCGATCAGGTCGTCCGTCATGTCGCGCGGGTGACTCGTCGTATAACGTAGTCTCTCGATACCTTCGATGCGTGACAGTTCGGCGACGAGCCCGGCGAGGCCGAGACTTCGTCCGCGCGCGTCGAGCCCGTGATAGGCGTTGACGTTCTGACCCAACAGGGTGAATTCCTTCACCCCCTGCTGCGCCATCCGCCGGGCTTCCGCCAGCACCTGTTCCACCGGCCGGGAGAACTCCGAGCCGCGTGTATAGGGCACCACGCAGAAGCTGCAGAACTTGTCGCAGCCCTCCTGCACGGTGAGGAAGGCAGCGACGCCCTTGCTTGGCAGGGCCCTTCCATCGAGTCCCTCGAACTTGTCTTCCGCCGGGAACTCGGTCTCGACCACCGCCTTCCGGGCCTGGCGCTGCCGCGCGAGAAGCTGGGGCAGCCGATGGTACGTCTGGGGACCGAAAACCAGGTCCACCGCGGGTGCCCGCCTGACGATCTCCTCACCCTCTGCCTGGGCGACGCACCCAGCAACGGCGATCAGCATCTCGGCACCCTGCTCCGCCCGGTCCTGCTTCATGCGACGAATCTTGCCGAGTTCGGAATAGACCTTCTCGGCAGCCTTCTCGCGGATGTGGCAGGTATTGAGGATGACGAGGTCCGCCTCCTCGGGTGTCGCCGTCTCGGCATAGCCCAGCGGAACGAGCACATCGCGCATGCGCTCGCTGTCATAGACGTTCATCTGGCAGCCATAGGTCTTGACGAAGACCTTTTTCGGGGCGTTTTCCATGAACTGAGGCCTCTAGCGGATTTTGGCGGGGTGGTGAAGCGCCTGCACGAGACCGCGGCGAACCTCTTCCTCCGAATGGCGCGCCAGTGCCTTGCGGCTACGCTCGCCCGTGAGAGACAAAGGCTGGTGCCAGATCACCATCACTTCGATTGGTCCCGAGCGCGCCGCACCGAGCAGGTGCGGCACGAGATCCATGTCGCCATACCAGGCATAGGTCGGCAGCAGCCGTCGGGTCATCGGCAGGCCGCGGTGCCCGCGGTAGGCTAGCGTCACCGGCTGCACCAGCACGCCGGGCGTCTCTGCGGCACCGAAGAATGCGCTCTTGAACGGCAGGACGCGGCGTCCATCACCCGATGTTCCCTCGGCAAACAGGACCAGCGCGTCGCCTGCCTGCAGCCGCTCGCGCATTTCGTCGCGTGCGCCGCCCGTGGCATGGCGGCGGTCGCGGTCGACGAATACCGTGCGCTGCAACCGCGCCAGGCTGCCGAAAAAGGGCCACGCCCCCACCTCCTTCTTGGCGATGAAGGAGACCGGCGCCACGGAACTGAGGACCACGATGTCAAGCCAGCTCACGTGATTGCTGGCGATGAGAAGCGGACCTCGTTCGGGCCGGTGTCCGGCCACTGTGACCCGCACCCCGAGGATACGGCAGACCACACGATGATAATACATCGGGAAGACACGGGCGAGACGCGGGCAGAACCAGAGGAAAAGCTGCTGCAGCGGCATCAGGGGTAGGGTCAGTGCACCGAACAGGAACAGCACCCACCATGGCCGCATCATGCTCACGGGCGGAGCTCGCGCCGCATGATGATTGCATCTTCGACGCCGTCACGGCGTCTGTAGTAACCCTTGCGTCGTCCTGCCTCGACAAAGCCGCATGATGTGTAGAGAGCTTGCGCGGGGCTGTTGGATGCCGCGACCTCGAGGAAGAAGTGGCGAACACCATTCGCCGCAAGCTGTGCTACGTGCTGCGACAGCAACTGCCGGGCCACGCCGCGTCGCTGTATCGAAGGGCGTGAGCCGATGACGATGATCTCAGCCTCATCCGCGGCCCGCCGTGTAACGATGAAGCCAAGAGGTTCGCCCCTTTCGGTGGCAATGCCGGCTTCTGTCCCCGGCGTTTCGAGCATGTCCTGGAAGGACTTCGCCGTCCAGCCATCTTCAAAGATCTCACCATGCAGTACGGACAGGAGTGATGCTGCAGAAGAGCCAACGGACTGTATCGTCAGGTTATTGATCGCGCGCAGCGGCGCTGAATGCGGTTTGGCATCCGGTGCGCGCAGATAGAGCGGGGACGGCATCGTATCGGCTGCCGACGCTGCCGCAATCCTCGCAAACTGCGCCGCTACCGGCAGGTCACCGGCGCGCGAGCGCTTAAGGTCGCTCCGACCACTTTCACGCATCACCACCTCAGCCGCGGAACCCAGCACAAGCGCCTCGCTCGGCACGTCCTCAGCGACGGCAGCGGCGCTGGTGACATGTGGTCCCTTGACCAACCGTCGCCCGGACTCAAAGATCGCCGCATAGACTTCGTCGTTGCGCGCATCTGAGACGACCAGCAGTGGTGCATCTGCTCCCTCGTTGGAGGCAATGGCCGAGAGGCTGTCGATGCCGACGACTGGCAGGCTGCGCGCAAGCCCCAGCCCGCGGGCGAAAGCCAGCCCGATGCGCACGCCAGTAAAGGTGCCGGGGCCCGTGGTGACCACAATCCGGTCAATCTGCGGGAAATCGAGTCCCGATTGCTGCATCACCTCCGCCACCATCGGCGGGAGTGCCTCGGCGTGGCCGCGCTCCATCGGCACGAAAGCAGCTGCCAATGGCCGCGCCATATCCGTATCGATGACGGCGGCCGAGCAGGCGGCCATCGCGGTATCGAGGCTGAGGATCTTCATGGGGCGGCGTGATAGGCTGCCCCGATGCCCCACGTCAAACGGCGCGGACTTCGCTCACTTCCGGAACGAAGTGGCGGAGCAGGTTCTCGATACCGTGCTTCAGCGTTGCGGTGGAGGAAGGACAGCCGGCGCAGGACCCCTTCATGTTGAGATAGACGATCCCCTCGCGGAAGCCGTGGAAGGTAATGTCGCCGCCATCCTGGGCGACTGCCGGGCGCACCCGCGTGTCGAGCAGCTGCTTGATCGTGCTCACCACCTCGGCGTCACCCTCATCGAAGAATTCCTCGCCCTGTGCCTCGGCCTTTGGCGCCTCGCCGAGAAGCACCGGTGCACCTGACAGGTAGTGGTCCATGATGAGGCCGAGAATGGCGGGCTTCATGTGTTGCCATTCGGCACCCGAGCGGGTGACAGTAATGAAATCCTGCCCGAGGAAAACCCCGGATACACCGTTCACGGTGAACAGCTTCTGGGCCAGCGGCGATTCCGCCGCCGCCTCGGCATCCCGGTAGTCGCGGGTGCCGCCGGGCAGCACGGGCTTTCCGGGAAGGAACTTCAGCGTCGCGGGATTGGGGGTGGCTTCCGTCTGGATGAACATGTCCGATTCCTTAACTCGGGAATTATATAGCCCGTGTTTAGAATCATTTCAAACTGTTCGGGCGGGCTAGGCCGCCGCAGCCTTCAGGATACGATGAAGCCCACGATCTCGCGCGCCTTGCGCATGATCGGGGCGGCAATGGCGCGGGCCCGGTCGGAGCCATCCTTCAGCACGCTCTCGACGTAGGCGCGATCGGACTGCAACCGCTTGGTCTCCTCGCCCACCGGGCCGAGCTTGGCGACGGCAAGGTCCGCCAGCGCATTCTTGAACACCGAAAATTGCCCACCGCCATACTGGCCGAGGACCTGGCCGACGCTTTCGCCGGAGAGGGCGGCATAGATGCCCGTGAGGTTGTCGGCTTCGGGGCGGCCCTTCAGACCCTCTGCTTCGCTCGGCAGCGGCTCGGTATCGGTCTTGGCCTTGCGGATCTTCCGCGCGATGGTGTCGGCGTCGTCCGTGAGGTTGAGGCGTGACAGGTCCGACGGGTCCGACTTAGACATCTTCTTGGTGCCGTCGCGCAGGCTCATAACGCGGGTCGCGGGACCGGTGATGTAGGGCTCGGGTGGCACGAAGAACATGCCATCGGTAAAGCCCGCCGCCTCGATCGCGTCCTTGTAGTCGAGGTTGAACTTGTTGGCGATGTCACGCGCCAGCTCGAGGTGCTGCTTCTGGTCCTCGCCCACCGGCACGTGGGTAGCATGGTAGCCGAGGATGTCCGCCGCCATCAGCACGGGGTAGGTGTAGAGGCCGACGGAGGCCGCCTCCTTGTCCTTGCCTGCTTTTTCCTTGAACTGGGTCATGCGATTGAGCCAGCCGATCCGGCCGGTACAGCCGAGGATCCAGGCCAGCTCCGCGTGCTCCGCCACCTGGGACTGGTTGAAGATGATGCTCTTCTTCGGGTCCAGGCCGCACGCCAGGTAGGCCGCCGTCACGTCGACGATCGCACGCTTCAGTTCCTTCGGGTCCTGCCACACGGTGATCGCGTGCATGTCCACCACGCAGTAGATGCACTCATGCGTGTCCTGCATATGGATCCAGTTCAGCATGGCGCCCAGATAGTTGCCGAGATGCAGGTTGCCGGTCGGCTGCATGCCGGAAAAGACCCGCGGAACGAACTTGGACATGAGGAACCCTCTTGATCGGAAGCGGGCCGCTTATGCCCGCAAACCGCAGCCCTGAAAAGAGCCTCGCACATGGCTTGCCTTCCCCGCTGAGGCGGGGTCTAAACAGGCCATGCCAGAGCTTCCGGAAGTCGAAACCGTCATGAGGGGCCTGAAGCCCGTTCTGGAGGGCAGCCGCATCGCCGGGGTCAGCCTCAGGCGGGCCGGCCTGCGCTTTCCCTTTCCGGCAGGCTTCGCCGAGCGGCTCACGGGCAGCAGGGTCACCGGACTGAGGCGGCGCGCCAAATACATCCTGGCGGAGCTCGACACCGGCGAGGTCCTGCTCGTCCACCTTGGCATGACAGGCCGCTTCACGGTGTTCGCTGGCGAGGTGGCCCGGAACCTCGGCGAGTTCTATTTCGAGACCGCGGCGGGCGAGGCTGGGCAGGGGCCGCACGACCATGTCGTCCTCATGCTGGAGGATGGCACCCGCGTCGTCTACACGGACCCCCGGCGCTTCGGCGTCATGGACCTGTTCCCTGAAGCCGAGGCGGCATCGCACAAGCTGCTCGGAGGGATTGGCGTCGAACCTCTCGGCAATGAATTCAGCGCGGCATATCTGGCGGAGCGCTTCAGGTACAAGGCCGCCCCGCTGAAGGCGGCCTTGCTTGACCAGCACATCATCGCCGGCCTCGGCAACATCTATGTCTGCGAGGCACTTTACCGGGCCGGACTGTCTCCGCGCCGCAAGGCGCGTACGCTGGTGAAGAAAAAGGGGCATGACCCGCGCCTTGATGATCTTGTGCGCCACGTCCGGGAGGTGCTGGCGGAGGCGATCAAGGCGGGCGGCTCGACGCTTCAGGACTTTGCCCATGCAGATGGCGGCGCAGGTGCTTTCCAGCAGAGCTTCCTCGTCTATGATCGTGAAGGCCTGCCCTGCATGGGCTGTGGAGCATTAATTGAAAGGCTTGTGCAATCAGGCCGATCCACCTTCTACTGCCGCCACTGCCAGAAATAGGACGGATCCCCATGGCCTACGAGAACATCATCGTCGAAACCCGCGGCAAGGTTGGCTTGGTGACGCTCAATCGCCCACAGGCCCTCAACGCCCTGAATGAGGCGCTGATCGCCGAGCTGAACGACGCGCTGACTGCTTTCGAGTTGGATCCGGCGGTCGGCTGTACCGTCATCACCGGAAGCGAGAAGGCTTTCGCCGCAGGTGCTGACGTGAAGGAGATGGCGGAAAAGACCTATGTTGAAGCCTATCTGGCCAGATTCCTCGATGGCTGGACGCGCATCGCGGAAACCCGCAAGCCGGTGATCGCAGCGGTCTCGGGTTTCTGCCTCGGCGGCGGGTTGGAACTCGCCATGATGTGCGACTTCATCATCGCCTCCGAAACGGCCCGTTTCGCCCTGCCGGAAATCACCCTGGGCATCATGCCCGGCGCAGGGGGCACGCAACGCCTGCCACGCTTCATCGGCAAGGCCAAGGCGATGGACCTCATCCTCACGGGCCGCATGATGGACGCAGTGGAAGCGGAGCGCTGCGGCCTCGTTGCCCGCATGGTGCCCCCGGACAAGCTTCTGGACGAGGCGCTGGCGGCAGCCGCCAAGGTCGCCTCTTACTCCCAGCCCATCGTCATGATGGCCAAGGAAACGGTCAATCGCGCCCAGGAAGCCTCGCTTGCAGAAGGCTCGCGTTTCGAACGCCGGCTGTTCCTTTCGATGTTTGCAACCGATGACCAGAAGGAGGGCATGAAGGCCTTCATCGAGAAGCGGAAGCCGGCTTTCCGCAACCGCTGATGTTTCTGGTCAATGCAATCTAATCGATCTTCAAATAAGATGACAGTTATGGCGGTTTCAGTGCATGCGACACTCCGCCCGTGCCGCAGCATCTGATCAACCGAAGCAGCCTGCTTGGCATCTCCGGCGCCTTGGTCGCCCCGGCTGACGCGCTACCTCATGCCGGGTAGATCACGCCCTTCTTGATGATGATGTTTCCATAGAGCCGGGGTTCGCTGGAGGCAACGATGGCGAAGCAGTTTCTCACCTTGCTGTAGAAAGCTTCACCCACCAGCGGCACGATCTTTTGCCCTGGCTCGTGCCTTCGGAGTACGGCGTCGAAATCCTCGAATACCGCCTCCATGCGCGCGGGATCCATATGGGCCGCCGGACGCCAGACAGCTTCCGGCACCATGTCGTCGACCGGCATGACCGAGAGGATGGCATCGAGAATACGGGGCGCACCATGCCCATCGAGCCGCACAACCCGTTTGCCATGTTCCTCGGCGGGATAGTTGCCGTCGACGATGGCGATCTCGTCGCCATGCCCCATGGCACGCAGCACGCGCAGGAGATCGGGGCTCAACAGCGGATCGATTCCCTTCAGCATCAGGCCTTTTCCTTGAACAAGACATTCCGGTTTATGATGAAATTGTCGAACAGCGGCAGACTGGCAGCCCCGAGAGCGCGGGCGGCCGCGCCGATCGTTCCCTCGATGACTGCGAACTCCGCGAGCCCCTGCCGGTCAACGCGCGCGATCGCCCGGCGGACCTCCTCCACAAAGCGCATGCGGACATGGAGCGGCACAGCGCCATCGATCACGATGGCTGAGCAGTCGAGCACGGCCATGACGCCGGTGGCGGCGGTTGCCACATCCAGCGCGGCGCGGGCCAGCCAGCGGTCGAGCGCGGGGCCTGCGCCCCGCCATTCCGCGGGATCACGCCACAAGAGCTCCGGATCGCCGCCGTCCCGACGGATGTCGCGCTCGAGCGAGGCCAAAGAGGTGGAATGCACCAGCTGTTCGGAGTTGCCCTGTGTTGACGTCACGGGGAAGGAGGCCAGAGCGCCGGCATTGCCGTGCCGGCCGAGATAGAGGCTCCCGTTCAGCACCACACCACCACCAATGAAGTAGCCAAGATAGAAATAGGCGTAATCTTGCAGGTCTCGCCCACATCCGAAGAGCAGTTCAGCGGCGCATGCGGCGGATGCGTCGTTGCAGAAATGGATCGGCCAGGCGAAGAGCCTGGCAATCTCGGCCTGCAGGTCAAAATCTTTCCAGGCCATCAGCACGTCGGCGGGGGCGCCAACATCCTCCGCCCAGTTCCATAGCTCGAATGGGGCGGCAATGCCCATGCCGCTGATCCGCGCGCGCTGTTCCGGCGCAAGGGTGGACAGAAGCTCTTCCACGCCGGAGGTCACGAAATTCGTCATTTCGGCCGGTGAGGGGAAGGTGTAGGGCCGGTGGATCGTGTGGCGGACGTTGCCGGCGAGATCGAGCAGCATCAGGTCGCCAGAACGCCGGCCGACCTTCAGGCCGATTGAAAAGGCGCCGTTCGCGTCGAGTTCGAAGGGCACCAGGGGCTGCCCGACCTTTCCGCGCCTGGGCGTCCGGCGCCGGAGGAGCCCATCCGCCTCAAGCTGGCGGACGATCACCGAAACCGTCTGTGCGGAGAGCCCGGTAAGCCGTGCCATCTCCGCCTTGGGCAGCTGACCGTGAAGCCTGACAAGCGAGAGGATGAGACGCTCGTTGTAGAGCCGCACGCCCGACTGGGTCGTGCCGCGCGAAAGCGCGGGATAGCTCTCTCCGCGCGTGCCGCTGGCCCATTCGATCGACATGGCAATCCCGTTTCCTGAGCAGAAGGCGCTCAGATTTCCAGCAGGGCCAAGCCCTGTCAATCAATAAATCATTCGGGTTTATTTATTGACAGGGATGACTTTTTGAGATGAGAATGAGCCATGTGCAGGAGTGTGGTCGGCTAGTCCCCTCCCGCACCAGTCGTAGATGAACACCACCTAACCCCTTGATCGGGGACAACAAACTGATGGGAGGCCTATGTGAAGACCCTTTTCAAAGCTGCTCTGCTCGGCGCTGCGGCGACCGCCGTGTTCGCTGTCACCCCCGCGCTCGCGGCTGACGGCGTCTGCCTGATCACCAAGAACAACACCAACCCCTTCTTCGTGAAGATGAAGGAAGGTGCTGAGGCCAAGGCCAAAGAAATTGGTCTGGAATTCCAGGCCTTCGCCGGCAAGGTCGACGGTGACGCCGGCCCGCAGATCGAAGCCATCGAGAACTGCGTCGCTTCGGGCGCCAAGGGCATCCTGATCACCGCGTCGAACGACTCGGTCATCCCCGCCCTCAAGGACGCGCGCGCGAAGGGCGTGCTGGTCATCGCCCTCGACACGCCGATCGGCGACAAGGACGCAGCCGACACCACCTTCGCCACCGACAACTTCGAAGCCGGTGTGCTGATCGGTAAGTGGGCCCGGGCCCAGATGGGCGACGCCGCGAAGGATGCCAAGATCGGCATGCTGAACATCAACAAGGACAACATCTCGGTTGACGTTCTCCGTGACACGGGCTTCCTCACCGGCTTCGGCATCGAAGTGCCCAACGGCAAGGTCATGGGTTCGGAAACCGACCCGCGCGTGATCGGCCACGAAACCTCGAACGCCAATCCGGAAGGCGGCCTCAAGGCGGCGGAAAACCTCCTCGCCAAGGAGCCGAACATGAACCTGATCTACACGATCAACGAGCCGGCCGCCGAGGGCGCCTATCAGGCCATGAAGGCCGCCGGCAAGGAAACCCAGGCCCTGATCGTCTCCGTCGACGGCGGTTGCCCGGGCGTGCAGAACGTGAAGGCCGGCGTCATCGGCGCCACCTCCATGCAGTTCCCGCTGCTGATGGCGTCCAAGGGCGTCGAAGCGGTTGCGGCCTTCGCCAAGGACGGCAGCAAGCCCGCCAACTCGGAAGGCCTCGACTTCTTCAACACCGGCGTGCAGCTCGTGACCGACAAGCCGGTCGAGGGCCTGCCCTCCATCACCTCGGAAGAGGGCCTGAAGCTCTGCTGGGGCTGATGCCCGCGCGGATTTTCTAGGTTGAACAGCGCAGGGGGCGGCCATATCGTCGCCCCCTGCATTCGATGCGGGAACATACCCGCACGTTTTCACTGGGGAAGGGCACATGAGCGACAGCGGTCAGCCGACAAAAACCATACCTGACTTCGAAGCGACGCTCACCAAGGCCGACACGGCGGTCGCCTCCTTTGACCACGAGCAGGTGACGCCGTTGCAAAGGCTCCGCATCTTCCTGCAGGCCTATCCGGTTTCTGTTCCGATCTTCGTCCTCATCCTGTCGGTCCTCCTGTTTGGCTTCACCACGGACGGCAAGATATTCCAGCCCGGCAACCTGTCGACGATCCTGAAGCAGATCACGCCCATCGGCATCGTTGCCATCGCCCAGACCATCATCATTCTCACCGCCGGCATCGACCTGTCGATTGGCGCCATCATGGTCCTGTCCACCATCATCATGGGCAAGCTTGCGGTTCAGGTGGGTGTTCCGGCTCCTGCCGCCATGGCCATCGGCTTCTTCGCGGGCGGTGTGATGGGCTACATCAACGGCCTGCTGGTCACCCGCCTCAGGCTTCCGCCCTTCATCGTGACACTCGGCACGCTCTACATCTACCAGGCACTGAAACTCTGGTATTCCGGCTCGGAATCGATCCGTAACGTCGATACCGAGGCGACGGCACCGCTGCTGATCTGGTTCGGCAAGGTCATCTCTATCGCTGGCTTCCAGATTCTCTACGGCACCATCGCCTTCCTGCTGCTGGCTTGGCTGATGTCCTATGTGCTCAAGCACACGGCATGGGGGCGCCATGTCTATGCCGTCGGTGACGATCTCAACGGTGCCATGCTTTCGGGCGTGCAAACCGACAAGGTCCTGCGTTCGGTCTATGCCGTAGCCGGCGTCATCGCCGCCTTCGCCGGCCTCGTGCTCATCGGGCGCGTCGGCGGCACGGTCACGCCGCTCGCCGGCGAAACTGCCAATCTGGACTCCATCACTGCCGTGGTGATCGGCGGTACGTCGCTCTTTGGCGGCCGTGGAACCATCGTGGGTTCGGTGCTGGGCGCCATCATCGTGGGCGTGTTCCGCTTCGGCCTGTCGCTCTCAAAGGTGGATGTGCTCTGGCAGGACTTCACCGTCGGCATCCTCATCATCGCCGCCGTCGCCATCGACCAATGGATTCGCAAGGCGTCGACCTGATACCGCAACGCTTCGAGCATGGGGCACACGTCATGACCACCACCGTCGAACCGATCCTCACGACGCGCAACCTGGTGAAGCGCTATGGCCGCGTCACGGCGCTCGATCATTGCAACTTCGATCTCTATCCCAACGAGATCCTCGCGGTGATCGGCGACAACGGTGCGGGCAAGTCCACGCTTATCAAGGCCATCTGCGGTGCCGTCACGCCGGACGAGGGCGAGATCAGGCTCGACGGCAAGCCCGTTCATTTCAAGTCGCCACTCGATGCCCGCAATGCCGGTATCGAGACCGTCTATCAGAACCTTGCCCTGTCGCCCGCTTTGTCGATCGCCGACAACATGTTCATGGGACGCGAGCTCCGGAAGCCGGGATTTCTGGGATCTGTCCTGAAGAAGCTCGATCACAAGGCGATGGAAAAAATCGCCCGAGACAAGCTGTCGGAGCTCGGCCTGATGACCATCCAGAACATCAGCCAGGCAGTGGAAACCCTGTCCGGTGGCCAGCGCCAGGGCGTCGCCGTGGCGCGTGCCGCAGCCTTCGGCTCGAAGGTCGTCATCATGGACGAGCCGACGGCGGCTCTCGGCGTGAAGGAGTCGCGCCGCGTGCTGGAACTGATCCTCGACGTCAAGCGTCGTGGCCTGCCGATCGTGCTGATCTCGCACAATATGCCGCATGTCTTCGAAGTAGCGGACCGAATCCACATCCATCGCCTCGGCAAGCGCCTTTGCGTTATCAACCCCAAGGATTTCACCATGTCCGATGCGGTCGCATTCATGACCGGCGCAAAGACCCCGCCGCCGGAGCTGATGGCAGCCTGACGATCCGAAAAGCGCCGCCTCAGGGCGGCGTCTTCTTTTCCTGCGCACGCTTGTGCGCGGCGAGTGCCATCATCCGGCGGTCGCGCCATGCGGTGGCCGCCCCCAGTCTCTCCCTTGGCACCGAGATACGCCGCTCTGCATCCAGCCTGATTCCAATGTCCTCCGGCCACGCCTTTGCGGCTGACTGGCTGTCGCCAACGCGGCGGATGGTCGGACCATAGCGCTCGAGATAGTCGGAAACCCCGTTCGGCGCGTTGAGGTCGATGGTCTCGATCGGACCCATGAAGCTCCAGCGCAGGGCAAGACCGTCCTTGATGGTCTTGTCGAGGTCCTCGGCGCTCACATAGTCCTCGGCGATCAACCGGAATGCCTCATTCAGCACGGCAAGTTGCAGGCGGTTCAGGATGAACCCCTCGATCTCCCGTTTCACCACGATCGGCACCATGCCGCAGCTCGTCATGAAATTGCGGCTACGTTCAATCACGTCGGGCGCCGTAAAGTCTGCACCACAGAGCTCGACGATGGGAGCGAGGTGCGGCGGGTTCAGAGGGTGCGACACGAGGCAGCGTTGCCGGGTCTTCAATGCACTGAAGATGATCGAAGGCATGATGGCTGACGTTGAGCTCGAGATGATTGCATCAGACGGCGCAAGCTGCTCCACCTCGGCGAAGAGTTCCTGCTTGGGTTCGGCACGTTCAGCGATGCTTTCCTGGATGAAGCCAGCGGCATCAAGTGCCTCGGCAAGGTTCGTTGCCGCTCCGATGCGGCCGCGCACGGCCTCGGAATCACCAATCAGTCCGGCCGCCGCCATCTCCGGCAGCGTGGCTGCAATATGTTCCTGCGCCTTTGCGACCTGTGTGGCGTCCTGATCCCACAATACGACATCGTGTCCGCCGCGGGCGAAGACAATGGCCCAGGAGCGGCCGATCAGGCCGGATCCGAGGATCGCCGTCTTCACCGCGACACCGGCGCATCTTTGTGCAGAAGCCCTTCGGCTTTCAGTTCCTTCCAGAGGCCCTTCGGGATCTTGGCATCGAGGGTCGCGACGTTAAGTGCGACCTCCTTGGGGCTCACGCCACCGGGAATCACGCTCACCACGTTCTTGTGGTGCATGGGGAAGCGCAGCGCGGCCTGGGCAAGTTTCACCTTGTGACGCTTGCAGATCGCCTCAATGCGCGTCACACGCTCGAGGATGGCCTTTGGTGCCGGGTCATAATTGTACCAGGCACCGGGCTTCGGCCCCGTGGCGAGAATGCCGGAATTGTAGGGGCCACCCAGCACGATGCCGATGCCCCGCTCCTCGCAGAGCGGCAGGAAGGAGTTGAGCGACTCTTGTTCCAGCAGCGTATAGCGGCCTGCCAGCAGGAAGATGTCGACGTCAGCATTGCGGGTAAGAGTTTCGCACACTTCCCATTCATTGACCCCGGCACCGAAGGCCTTGATCACCTTTTCGCTGCGCAGCTTGTCGAGTGCCTTGATGCCGCTGTTGAGAATGGTCTTCACATGCGCGTCTCTGGCCGCCGCGGTCTTGTGGTTGAAGATGTCGACATCGTGAATGAAGATGACATCGATCGAGTCAACGCCAAGGCGCTCGAGCGAGAACTCGATCGATCGCATGAACCCGTCATAACTGTAGTCGTAGATTTCACGACGTGACGGCGTATCGAAGAACTTGCCGATGCCGGTCCGCTGCTTCGGATCGCAGACCTCGAGCAGGCGGCCCACCTTGGTGGACAGGACATAGTCCTTTCGCTTCTTGCCGAACAGAAACCGGTTCAGGCGGGTCTCCGACAATCCCAGCCCGTAGAGAGGTGCCGTGTCATAATAGCGAATGCCCGCCTTCCAGGCGGTCTCCAGCGTCTTCTGCGCCTCCTCCGGATCGACGGCCTTGTAGAGATTGCCGATTGGAGCCGTCCCGAAACCCAGCTCGGTGAAGGAAATCGTCTCGCCCGATGGCACCTTGAAGTTGCGCTTCTTCATGTTTCATGTCCTCCCATGCTGTTGAGATCCGCGAAAAGCTCCGGCCTTTCGCGCGCAAATGTTTCCAGTTCGGCCATCACCGCCTCGAGGTGGCTATACATCGCCCGGGCCGCGGCCTCGCCGTCATGCGCCTCGAGGGCCGCGAGAATGGCCGTGTGCTCGGCGAGTGTCAGATCAAGCCGGCGGCGTGTGTTGAGCAGCTGCCTTACGCGATCAAGCCCGAGACGCGCCGTTTCGGTTGCATTCCGCACCCGCTCGAAGCCGAGGTGGTCCTGCAGCAGAGCATGGAAGGCGAGGTCGAAGCCATGGAAGCCCTTGAGGTCCTTTGCGTCGATTGCCGCCCGCTGATAGCGGATGTTGCGCGCCAGCTGCTCCGTGAGGGAGGTGGAGGCCTGTGGTGCCAGCCGCCGCACCGTCTCGACCTCCAGCGCACGGCGCAGGAACATGTTCTCCCGTGCGTCGGAAATCTTGACGAGCGCGACGCGCGAGCCGCTCTGCGGAATGACATCGACCAGGCCTTCGGCCGCCAGCCGGTTCATCGCCTCGCCGACGGGAAAGCGGGAGACCCCCATCCGCGTGGCGATCGCCTGCTTGTCGAGGAATTCACCGGGCTTCAGGTCCAGCTGGACGATGGCCGCGCGCAAGGCCCCGTGGACGCGGGCTGTGGCGCCCCTGGCCGAAACCCGGCCGGGGCTCAAGAAATCATAGGTGACGGCCGCCGCTGACATGCTAACATGTTAGCGATATTCACAGCGCGGGCAAGCCCCGCAACATTGAAGCGAGTCGACATATGATTGCAACCGTGCCGAAAACGCCCCGCATGCTGCGTCTCTCACCGGCTGACAACGTCCTCGTGGCCATCGATACCGTGGACAAGGGAGCGCAGGCCCCGGAAGGCATCGCTGCGCTGGACCGCATCGGCAAGGGCCACAAGATGGCCTCGGTTGAAATCAGGACCGGCGAGCCCGTGCGCAAGTTCGGCCAGATCATCGGCTTCGCGAAGCAGGACATTCCCAAGGGCGCCTGGGTGCATGAGCACAACACCGGCATGCAGGATTTCGACCGCGACTACGCCTTTGCACAGGATGCGAAGCCCGAAGACATCCTGCCGCTCGCTCAGCAGGCGACCTTCCAGGGTTACCGACGTGCCAACGGCAAGGTCGGGACGCGCAACTACATCGGCGTCCTCACCTCGGTAAATTGTTCCGCGACCGTTGCCGGCTTCATTGCGGAGGAGGTGAAGCGCTCGGGAATGCTCAATGATTACCCCAACATCGATGGCATCGTTGCGCTCAAGATGGACAATGGCTGCGTCGTCGACTACCGCGGCGTGATCTTCGACATCCTGAAGCGCACCGCCTGGGGCTATGCCACCAACCCCAACATGGGCGGGGTGCTGATGGTGGGGCTGGGCTGCGAAGGCTTCCAGATTCCGCGCTTCAAGGAAGCCTATGGCGTGGTTGAGAACGAGACCTTCCGAACCATGACGATCCAGGAGACGGGAGGCACGAGAAAAACGGTCGCAGCGGGCGTCGCAGCCATTCGCGAGATGCTGCCGCACGTCAACAACGTGACGCGCGAGACGTGCCATGCGTCGGAGCTCATCGTGGCGCTTCAGTGTGGCGGGTCAGATGGTTACTCCGGAATCACTGCGAACCCGGCACTCGGTGCGGCCGTCGATATCCTGGTGAAGCATGGGGGCACCGGCATCCTCTCGGAAACACCCGAAATCTATGGTGCAGAACATCTCCTCACGCGTCGTGCCGCCAACCGCGAGGTGGGTGAGAAGCTGGTCGAGATCATCAAGTGGTGGGAGGACTACACGAAGCGTAACAACATGGAAATGAACAACAATCCGTCTCCCGGCAACAAGCTGGGCGGGTTGACGACGATCCTCGAGAAGTCGTTGGGTGCAGCGGCCAAGGGTGGCTCCACGACGCTGCGCCATGTCTACCGCTATGCCGAGCCGGTGACCGGCCGTGGCTTTGTTTTCATGGATACGCCGGGCTATGACCCTGTTGCCGCAACGGGCCAGGTTGCCGGCGGTGCAAACCTTCTTTGCTTCACCACCGGACGTGGGTCCGCCTATGGATGCAAGCCCGTTCCATCGATTAAACTCGCAACGAATACAGATATTTACAACCGCATGATTGATGACATGGACATCAACTGCGGCGACATTCTCGACGGCGTTTCGATCGCCGCCAAGGGCCAGCAGATCTTCGAGCTCATGCTCAAGGTTGCCTCGGGCCACAAGACCAAGTCGGAAGAGCTGGGCTATGGCGACAACGAGTATGTTCCATGGCATGTCGGCGCCATGATGTAGTTGCACGGAATGTTGCTTCCGGATGCACTTTGGTTGTCGTCCGGGTCATCATTGCACCATGATTGCCAACCATTGCTCCGGCCTGCATCCGGTTTGCCGGGGGAGTGATGAGTCGGTCGGGCAGGAAAGGTCAGGGCGGGCAGCGCGACGAGCCGCAGCTGTTCTCCGGCAAGGGTGGCGGAAAGGGCGGTGGCCGCAAGGCCGCGGTGCCCGCTTCTGCCCGTGAGCCGCGCCGCCGCCGCCGTTCCTTCCTCTGGCCCGTCATCCGCTTCGGCCTCACGCTGGCGCTCTTCGGCACCATCGCGCTTGCCGGGCTCTTCGGCTACATCTGGATAGGCCTCGACAAGCAGGGCCTGCTGCAGATCCCGGAGCGCGAGCCCGGCATCATGATCCTCGCGAATGATGGCTCGGTGCTGGCAGAGCAGGGCGCCTTCAACGGCGACGGGGTGCGCGTCGCCGATCTGCCCGCCGACGTACCCAACGCCTTCATCGCGATCGAGGACCGGCGCTTCCGCAGCCATTATGGCGTGGATCCGATCGGTGTCTTGCGCGCCATGTATACCAACTACCGCTCGGGGCGGGTGACGCAGGGCGGCTCTACCCTGACGCAGCAGCTTGCCAAGAACCTGTTCCTGTCGCCTGACCGCACCATTCAGCGCAAGCTGCAGGAGGTCGTGCTCGCGGTCTGGCTGGAGCGGCACTACTCCAAGGACGAGATCCTGCAGCTCTACCTCAACCGCGTCTATTTCGGCTCCGGCGCCACGGGAATCGAGAAGGCGGCACAGGTCTACTACAAGAAGCCCGCCACCGAGCTGACGCTGGCCGAAGCAGCGACCCTGGCGGGCGTCGTGAAGGCGCCGAGTGCCGCCAACCCGATCTCCAATCCGCAAGCCGCAGCGGACCGCGCGAAGCTGGTTCTCGAAAGCATGGCGGATGCCGGCTTCATCACCGAGGAGGAAGCCGCGGCCGCGATCAGCAATCCGGCTGCCGCCCGGACCGACAGCTACATGTCGGCCAAGAACTTCGTGATCGACTGGATCGCCGAGCAGCTGCCGGAATTCGTCAAGGACTACCAGCAGTCGCTGGTGGTGGAGACGACCATCGACCCGGCGCTGCAGAACAGCGCCGAGCTGGCGGTGGCGAAGGAGTTGAGTGCGCAGGGCGCGAAGCTCAAGGTCGCCCAGGGCGCCATGGTGGTGATGGATGGGTCGGGGGCCGTGCTGGCCCTCGTCGGCGGCAGGTCCTACAAGAAGAGCCAGTTCAACCGTGCCACCAAGGCGAAGCGCCAGCCCGGATCGGCCTTCAAGCCCTTCGTGTTTCTTGCGGCCCTCGAGCACGGCTTCACCCCCGAGACGGTGGAGGTGGACGAGCCGGTGCGCGTCGGCAGCTGGCAGCCCGAGAACTATCGCCGGAAATATCTGGGGCCGGTGGCCCTTGAGACGGCGCTCGCCCTGTCGCTCAACACCATCTCGGTGAAGCTGGTCCTGCAGTTGGGGCCCCAGGCGGTCGCGGCCGTGGCGCACCGGTTGGGCATCACCTCGCCGCTCGGCACCGATGCCTCGATCGCGCTCGGCACCTCCGAGGTGACGCCGCTCGAGCTCACCTCCGCCTTCGTGCCCTTCTCCAACGGCGGCTATCCGGTGACGGCCTATGCCGTCACGCGCATCCTGACGCGCGACGGGCGCGTCGTCTATGAGCGCAACGGCTCCGGCTTCCCCAAGGCCGTCAGCGACAATGACCTATATGGCATGAACCGCATGATGCGTCTGGTCGTGACCGAAGGCACCGGCACGCGCGCCGCCTTTCCCGGCTTCGACATCGCCGGCAAGACCGGCACCAGCCAGGATTACCGCGATGCCTGGTTCATCGGCTACACCAGCGAACTCATCGCCGGGGTGTGGGTCGGCAACGACGACAATTCCCCCACCAACAAGGTGACGGGCGGGCTGCTGCCCGCCATGATCTGGCGTGAGGTGATGGAGCCTGCCCATCGCGGCCTGACGCCACGCCCGCTGCCGGGCCAGCCGGCGATCGCCATGCGCGGACCCGCGACCGTGACCGAGCAGCAATATGAGCAGGGCGCGGCGGAGGAGCCGGTCCCGCCGCCGGAGATCAATGCGGGCAATTTCCTTGAACGCCTGTTCGGTGGAGGCAACAGCAATGCTGATGCGCCGAAGAAACACAGCAGTGCACGCGAGCGCGCCCTGCGTGACAAGGACTAGACTTGACGGCGCCTGGTCCTCTCCCGCCGAAGAGGCGGGAGAAGAGATGATGGATCACACCACCACGCGGTGAACGTCCTGCCCATGCCGGCGCAGCCAGTTCTTGGCCCGCGCGGCGTTGGGGCAGTGGGTGAGCACAAGGCGCCAGAAGCGCGGGCTGTGATCGAGGTGGCGGAGATGAGCCACCTCATGCGCGGCCACATAGTCCAGTACATAGTCCGGCGCGAGGATCAGCCGCCAGGAATAGGACAGCTCGCCACTGGCCGAGCATGAGCCCCAGCGGCTGCGTTGGTCGCGGATGGTGATGCGGCGGAACTTCACACCCATCAGCGCGGCGTATTTCGATGTCGCCCGCGCGAGGTCGTTGCGGGCCTCTGCCTTGAGGAAGTCGTGGACGCGGCGCGGCAGGTGGGCGGGGTCGCCCGGCACGTTGATGTAGAGGCGGTCAGGGTCGGCGGTGACGACGCCCCGGCGCCCCGGAACATGGCGGATGTCATGCTCGATGCCACGCAGCGGAAGTGCGGCGCCGTCAGCCAGGTGGATGAGGCCGCCGCGGGCCCTCACGCGGTCCTCGATCCAGCTGCGCGAGCGCTCGGTGAATTCCAGCGCCCGTGCGCGCGAAACGCCGGTGGGCACCGTCACCAGCACGCCGGTGCCGGTGGCATTCAGCCTGAGCACGAGGCGGCGCGCCTGGGCGTGGCGGCGGAACACGACGTCGAGCACCTCGTCGCCGACGAGGAGCCGCGAGGGTTCAAGCGGTCTTGGCCCGACCGTTCGCTGAAGGCTTCTGAGCAGTCCGATCATCGGCGTTCTTATTCACGAACTCGACGATTCGCGGAACGATTTCCTTGCGGAACCGCGAGCCGTTGAACACGCCGTAATGCCCCACGCCCGGCTGCAGGTGATGGAGCTTCTTGGCGGGTGCGAGGTTGCAGCACAGGTCCTGTGCGGCCTCCGTCTGGCCGACGCCCGAGATGTCGTCGCGCTCGCCCTCGATGGTCATCAGCGCGGTGCGGGTGATCTTGGAAGGATCGACCAGCGTGTTGCGATGGGTGAGCGTGCCCTTGGGCAGGTCGTGGCTGACGAAGACCTTTTCCACCGTCTGCAGGTAGAACTCAGCCGTCAGGTCCATCACCGACATGTATTCATCGTAGAACTCGCGGTGCTTCTCGGCAGAGTCGCCATCGCCTTCGACGAGGTGCCAGAACAGTTCACGATGCGCATCGATGTGGCGGTCGAGGTTCATGGTCATGAAGCCGCCGAGCTGGAGGAAGCCCGGATAGACATCGCGCATCATGCCGGCATGCGGCGCCGGCACTTTCATGATGACATTCTTGCGGAACCAGTCGACGCCCTTTTCCTGGGCGAGGTTGTTGACGGCCGTCGGGTTGCGCCGCGTATCGATCGGCCCGCCCATGAGGATCATGGTCTTGGGCGCCGCAGGATCCTCCTGGGCATTCATCAGCGACACGGCGGCCATCACCGGCACGGAGGGCTGGCACACCGCCATCACGCTGGTATCGGGGCCGAGGAACTGCAGGAACTCGGTGACATAGTCGACGTAGTCATCGAGGTCGAAGCCACCCTGGGACATCGGGACGCTGCGCGCGTCGATCCAGTCCGTGATGTAGGTGTCATAATGGGGAAGCATGGACTCCACCGTGCCGCGCAGCAGCGTGGCGTAGTGGCCAGACATGGGCGCGACGATCAGCAGCTTGTGCTGCTTCTGCGGCTTCTCCCACTGCTTCTCGAAGTTGACGAGTGTGCAGAAGGGCTTCGACAGGACGTTGCGTTCCTCGACCGGAACGATGTCGTCGCCGACGATGACGTCGTGGATCTCGAAGGGCGGCTTGCCGTAACGGCGGGTGGTGCGCTCGAAGAGTTCGAGCGAGGCCGCGAAGGAGCGGGCGAACTGCGTCTCGGCAAAGGGGTTGGCGGGGCTGCGCCAGAAGTTCAGGCCCGCATCAGCCGCTGCACGCCAGGGTGCAAGGGCCGCATGGTTCATCTCGTAAAGATAATACAGCACAACCGGGAAACCCCTCGTTAACGCGTGACGGTAGCAACTCCCCTGACTCGGGGCAACCCGTCATTTCTAGACTTTAGGGGGAAGTTCTAAGTGTTTCCTTCAGTTCCGCTGCGAGTTTTGCGGCGTCCGTGGTGTAGGGCATGTGCTTTACGAAGCGCCCGTCGGGACCCATCAGGTAGATGATGCTGGAGTGGTCCATCAGATAGTCCGTGGACGAACTGCTGCCGCCGGCCTTGGCATAGTAGACGCGGTAGGCCTTGGCGATGGCGGCCACCTCCTCCGGCGTTCCGGTGAGGCCGACGAGGCGCGGCCCGAAGTTGCCGACATAGGCCTTGAGCACCTCCGGCGTGTCACGCGCCGGGTCGACCGACACGAAAACCGGCTGGATGCGGTCAGCCTCCGCGCCGAGCTGGTCGAGGGCTGCCGTCATCACCTGCAGTTCGGTGGGGCACACGTCAGGGCAGTAGGTATAGCCGAAGAAGACCAGCATGTACCTGCCGCGGAAGTCCTTCTCGGTGACGCGGCGGCCATCCTGGTCGACCAGCGAAAAGGGGCCGCCGACGAGGGCCACGCCGGAGCCCTGCGGCCCATGCAGCCCGCGATTCATGTAGGCATAGCTGCCGATCCCCGCGGCGATGAGCAGGATGAGAGCGGCGAGGATGAGGATCGGGCGGCGCGGCATCTGTCTTCTTCCTTCAATCCACCTGCACATATGTCTAGACTGTGCCGGACTCAACTGGAACCCTCTGGGAATTCCGACGACACAGGATCGCATGCCGCAGAACCTTGCCATCGACCCCAGGCCGGCAGCGACCGGCGCCGAAATCGGCATGTTGCGGCTGAGGACGCTCGTCCGCCTGCGCTGGCTTGCCATCGTGGGGCAGGCGGGCGCGGTGCTGGGGGTGCATTTCGTGCTCGGGTTCCCGCTGCCGCTGGGCCTCTGCCTCAGCGTCATCGCGCTCTCGGCCTGGCTCAACATCTTCCTCACCATTCGCTGGCGCAAGAGCGTGCGGCTGCACGAGACGCATGCAGGCCTGCTGCTTGTCTATGACGTGATCCAGCTTGCGGTGCTGCTGTTCCTGACGGGTGGACTGGAAAATCCCTTCTCCTTCCTGTTCCTGGTGCCCGTCACCATCTCCGCCACGTCGCTGCCCAACCGCTGGACGCTGTGGCTCGGTCTTCTGGCCTTCGCCTGCGCCACCTTCCTGGCCTTCCGCCACTTTCCGCTGCCCTGGCTTCCCGGCGAGCGCTTCGAGCTGCCGGACGCCTATGTCGGCGGCATGTGGGCGGCGATCATCTGCGGCGTCGTGTTCTCGGCGATCTATGCCCGGCGCATCGCCGACGAGGCACGGCAGATGTCGGCGGCTCTTTCCGCCACGGAATTGGTGCTGGCGCGCGAGCAGCGGCTCTCCGCACTCGACGGCATGGCAGCGGCCGCCGCGCATGAGCTGGGAACACCGCTCGCCACCATCGCGCTCGTCGCCAAGGAGCTGAAGCGGGAGATGCCGAAAGATGCTCCGCATACGGAGGATATCGACCTCCTCATCAGCCAGACGGCGCGCTGCCGCGAGATCCTGGCGAGGCTCGCCAACCGCGAGGCACAGACCGACGAGATGTACCAGCGCACGGCCATCCTCGCCATGATCGAGGACCTGGTGGCGCCGCTGCGCGGCTCGGACGTGGTGATCGCGGTGACGAGTTCGGCCGATCTCGATGACCGGGCGCTTGGCAGCGAGCCGGTTTTCCGGCGCAACCCCGCCATTACCTATGGGCTAGGCAACCTGCTGGAGAATGCCGTTGATTTCGCTGCAGCGCGCGTGGAGGTCGATGCGCGCTGGACGCCGGGCCAGGTCTCGATCACCGTTCGCGACGATGGCCCGGGTTTCCACGAGAATGTCTTCGACCGGCTGGGCGACCCCTTCGTGACGACGAGGCCCGGCTATGGCGAGGACAGCGGCGAGGCCGGACAGCATGAGGGAATGGGCCTCGGATTCTTCATCGCCAAGACGCTGCTGGAGCGCTCCGGCGCCACGGTGTCGCTGGCCAACCGGCCGACGCCGGAACACGGCGCGGTGGTGCATGTCGTCTGGCCGCGGGCCGTCGTTGATCTCGGGCGGAGCTGATTGCGTATCGGGAAGTGTTTGAACCCGTGCTCCTGACGGGCTAGAGAGTCCTGAGTAACAACGCGTAACCCCGAGTAGACACAGGCCGCGCCTGAATGACACACCCCGTGATCCCCGCCGAGAAGACCCTGTTGCTCGTCGATGACGACAAGCCCTTCCTGACGCGCCTCGCCCGGGCCATGGAAACCCGCGGCTTCGAAGTGCTGATGGCGGAATCGGTGGCCGAGGGCGTCGCCCATGTGAAACGCTCCGCGCCGTCCTTTGCCGTGGTGGATCTGCGGCTGGCCGACGGCAATGGCCTCGACGTGATCGAGGCCTTGCACCAGGCGCGCCCCGAAGCGCGCGCCGTGGTGCTGACGGGCTATGGCAACATCGCAACGGCCGTGACGGCGGTGAAGCTCGGCGCCATCGACTATCTGGCGAAGCCCGCCGATGCCGATGCCGTGCATGCCGCGCTGGTGGGCGACACCGACACGCGCGCCGCGCTGCCGGATAACCCAATGTCGGCTGACCGCGTGCGCTGGGAACACATCCAGCGCGTCTACGAGCTCTGCAACCGCAATGTGTCCGAGACGGCGCGCCGCCTCAACATGCATCGCCGCACGCTGCAGCGCATCCTGGCGAAACGCGCTCCCAAGTAATCAGAGCGTTTCGGCCAACGGGTCGTAGAGCCCGTGCAGGCGGAGCGCCGCGGCCCGCGCGAAGGCCAGCGTCACCGACTTGCGCCGTGCAGCATGCAGCGGGCTCGCGTCGATATGGCGCAGGATGTCGGCGCCCCAGCTGTCGGCGACGATGAGGCCGGCATCGCCAGGCATCATCTCGGGTGCCATCTCCGTCGAAATGGCGAAGAACAGCCGGTCGCACCAGTCGCGGTATTCCGGCCACTTGGCATCGCTGCGGAAGTCCTCGGGCGAGGACTTGATCTCGACGATCCAGATCTCGCCCGCATCCGAGATCGCCATGATGTCGGCGCGCCGGCCCGAGGCCAGCGTGAACTCCGGCAGCACCGCGAAGCTTGCGGCGCGCAGCAGCCGCGCCACCCCGCGCTGGATCATCAGCGCGGTGGCGGACTGGCGGCCGTCTGGCCGGGGCTCGGGTCGGGTGTGGTCCATGCATGTCCGGGGGTGGGAGTCTTGCGCCGATTTCACGGGCGGCAAGCCTCGTTCCATCCTATGATTCAATTATCCGCAAACCTCAGTCCCGGCAACGGGCAACGGCAAAATGGGAGCTTTGATGATGACGCGGCGCATGCGCACCGAACGTGATTCGATCGGCGAGATGGAAATCCCGGCGGAGGCCGACTACGGCATCCACACCGCCCGCGCGGTGGAGAACTTCCCGATCACCGGCATCACGCTGTCGCATTTCCCGGAGCTGATCGAATCGCTCGCCATGGTGAAGAAGGCCGCCGCCCTCGCCAACCGTGACTTCGGGCGCCTGAAGCCGGAGATCGCATCCGCCATCGTCTCCGCCTGCGACCTTGTCATCGCCGGAGACGAGCACAATGATTTTGTCGTCGACATGCTGCAGGGCGGGGCGGGCACCTCCACCAACATGAACGCCAACGAGGTGATCGCCAACCTCGCGCTCAAGCTTCTCGGCAAGGCGCGCGGCGACTATGCGGTGGTGAACCCCAACGACCACGTGAACCTGTCGCAGTCCACGAACGACGTCTATCCGACCGCGGTGCGCCTCACCGTGCTGCGGGCCTGTCCCGCACTCATCGAGGAGCAGCGCCTGCTCGTCGATGCGCTGATGGCCAAGGCGAAGGAATTCGACGACGTCATCAAGGTCGGCCGCACTCAGCTGATGGATGCCGTGCCGATGCGGCTCGGCTCCGAGTTCCGCGCCTTTGCCGTCACCGTCGCCGAGGACATCGAGCGGCTGAAGGAATTTGCCAGCCTGTTGCGCGAGGTGAACCTCGGCGGCACGGCGATCGGCACCGGCATCAACACGCCGGAGGGCTATTCGGAGCGCGTCATCGCCAATCTCGCGGAGATCTCCGGCGTACCGATGGTGCCGGCAGCCGACCTGATCGAGGCGACGTCCGACCTCGGTGCCTTCGTCACCTTCTCCAGCGTGCTCAAGCGCATCGCGGTGAAGCTCTCCAAGATCTGCAACGATCTCCGCCTTCTCAACTCGGGCCCGCGCGCCGGGCTTGGCGAGATCCGCCTCCCCGCCGTGCAGGCGGGTTCCTCGATCATGCCCGGCAAGGTGAACCCGGTGATCCCGGAGGTCGTCAACCAGATCGCCTACCAGGTGATCGGCAACGACCTGACGGTCACCCTTGCGGCCGAAGCGGGCCAGTTGCAGCTCAACGCAATGGAGCCGGTCATCGTGCTCAACATCATGCAGTCGATGCGCATGCTGCTGAAGGGCATGGCGGTGCTGCGCGAGAAATGCATCGTCGGCATCGAGGCCGACCGCGAGCGCTGCCAGGAACTGCTGGAAGGCTCGCTCGTGACGGTGACCGCGCTCAACCCCTATATCGGCTACAACGCCGCAAGCCGCGTGGCCAAGGAGGCGCTGAAGTCACGCCGTTCGATCCGCGACGTGGTGCTCGCCGAAGGGCTGATGACGGAGGAGCAGCTGCAGCAGGCCTTCTCCGTCGCCAATCTCCTCGGCCAGCGCTAGAGGCCCCAGCGCAGCGCCGGGGTGTGCACCGGTGCGTCCCAGCCCCTGGCGATCTCGTCGTCGAGCAGGGTGACGGTGATCGAACAGCCCGCCATGTCGAGCGAGGTGACGTAGCTTCCCACCAGCGCGCGCACCGGCGTGATGCCGTGCTTGGCGAGCTGCGCCCGGGCGGAATTATACATGAGGTAGAGTTCCATCGCCGGCGTGCCGCCGAAGCCGTTGACGAAGAGCAGCGCATTGCCTTTCGCCCCGAGGTCGCCCGCGATGGCGGCGACCATCTCCTCGGCGATCTCGTCGGCCGAGCGCAAGGTCACGCGGCGGCGGCCGGGCTCACCGTGGATGCCGACGCCCATTTCCATGTCGGCCGGCCCGATGTCGAAGGTGGGCTTGCCTGCGGCGGGCACGGTGCAGCTCGTCAGCGCCACGCCCATCGAGCGCGTGGCGCGGTTCACCTTGTCGCCCAGCGCCTTCAGCGAGGCGAGGCCGGCGCCCTGCTCGGCGGCGGCACCCACCACCTTCTCGACCACCAGCGTGCCGGCGACGCCGCGGCGGCCGGTGGTGTAGAGCGAATTCTCGACGGCGACGTCGTCATCGGTGATGACCGTCTCGATGTCGCGCCCCGCCATCTCGCGCGCCATGTCGAAGTTCATGACGTCGCCCTCGTAATTCTTGACGATGAACAGCACGCCCGCGCCCGTATCGACGGCCTCGGCGGCGGCGATCATCTGGTCGGGCGTGGGCGAGGTGAAGACTTGGCCGGGGCAGGCGGCATCAAGCATGCCGTGGCCGACGAAGCCTGCGTGCAGCGGTTCATGGCCGGACCCGCCGCCCGACAGCAGCGCCACCTTGCCGGGCTTCAGCACCCTGCGCTGCACGAACTTGTGCTCGGCCCCGAGCGTGATGATGTCGCCATGGGCCGCCACGAAGCCGTCGAGGCTTTCGGTCAGCACGTTCGACACGTCGTTGATGAGCTTCTTCATCGCCGTTTCCCTTTCTCGCGATCATCCTCGATCAGCCTTGCAATGTCCCGCACGAAGGCGCTGACCAGCCCGTGCAGTTTCCGGTTCTTCGTCTCGTCACCGAGGTCGGGCAAATCCACCGCCGCCGCCATGCGCGTGGGGCTCTCGGCCAGCATCTTCTTCGGGTGCGCCCGGGTATAGAGCCTGGTGAACTCCTGCCGCTCGGGCCCCGAGAAGTGGCAGACCTCGAAGATCTGCGCGAGATGGCTCGCCGGGATCGGCGTCGGATAGGCTGGATTGGTGATCTGGCTGACGAAGCTGCGGTTCTTGGCAAGTGCCGTGGCCAGCCGCTGGCGGGTGCCCGAGGGCCGCCGGTCGATGATCGCGGCGAGCAGGCGCTTGTAGGCGGTGACCGCGTCCTGTGGCGACTGGCCTGCTGCGGGCAGGGCCATGTCAGAGCTCCGCGATCGCCGCCTTGAGGCGGGCGATGCGCGCCGGCGCCACCGACAGCGCGGTGAGCCCGGCATCGAGAAGGGCGGCGAGATGCCGGGGCTCGCTCGCCATGTCGCCGCACAGGCTGACCGGGATGCCGGCCTCGCGGCCATAGGCGGCGACCTTGGCGATGAGCGCGGTGACGGCCGGGTTGGCAGGATCGTTGAGGGCTGCGACGCGCGCATCATCGCGCGAAGAGGCAGTCACATATTGCGTGAGGTCGTTGGAGCCGATGGAGAAGAAGGCAGCTGCGCCGAACAGCTCCGGCATGACGGCGACCGCAGGCACCTCCACCATGATGCCGAGCGGTGGCTTGCGGAAGGCAATGCCCTGGGAGTCGAGTTCCGCCACGCAGGACTCGAGCAGGCTGGCACTGCGCGCCAGGTCGTCCGGTACCGTCACCATCGGCAGCATGACCTTGAGATTGCCATGCACGGCGGCCCGCGCCAGCGCGCGCAGCTGGGTGCGGAACACGTCCTCGCGCGCCAGCGTGAGGCGCACGCCACGCAGCCCGAGGAAGGGATTGGCCTCGCCTTCGGGTGTCAGCCCGCGCACCGGCTTGTCGCCGCCGATGTCGAGCGTGCGGATGGTGACGGGCCTGCCTTGCGCCCACTCCACGAAGCGGCGGTAGGCGCGGTATTGCGTCTCCTCGTCGGGAAGTGGTGCGCCGTCGCGGAACAGGAATTCGGAGCGCATGAGCCCGATGCCGTCGCAGGCGGCGTGATCGATGCGATCGAGTTCATCGACGCCCGCCACGTTGACGAGAATGTCGATGCGCGTGCCATTCCGGCGCGTGGCGGGCCGCAGGCGGAACTGCTCTTCGCCGGCACGCGCCCGGGCATCCTGGGCAAGTGCTGCATCGAAGGCCGCACACTGCGCGGCGTCTGGATCGATCAGCACATTCCCCTTGCCGCCATCGACGGCGAGCAGCGCGATCTCCGCCGGCAGCTCGCCAAGACCCACCACCATGGGAATGCCGCGGGCCCGGGCCAGCATGGCGACGTGGCTGGTGGTGCTGCCGCCTGCCAGTGCAATGGCACCACCGGCCCGCCAGTCGGTCTCGAGGAAGGTCGTGGGGGCAATGTCCTCGCCCACCAGCACGGCACCCGTGTTGTCCTGTGTCGAGGCATCGCCGGAAAGATGCCGCAGTACGCGGTCGCGGATGTCGCGGAGGTCGGCGGCACGGGCGCGGAAATAATCGTCGTCGGAGGTTTCATAGCCCGCGATCTCGCCGTCGAGTGCGATGGACCAGGCGTGATGAGCGGCTGCGCCTTCGCCGATGGCGGAAAGGGCAGGGCCCGAGAGCGCATCATCCTCCAGCATGGCCACCTGGAAGGCGAGAATGTCCTGGGCCTCGCCATCGACCCGCTCCATGAGCGCCGCGAGATCCGCGATCGCCGCAGCGACCGCCGCCCGCAGGGCGGCGCCTTCCGCCCCTGCATCACCTGTCGCCTGCCGCTCGGCCGTGACGCCCCCAAGCCGTCGCACCGGGCCGCGGAACAGCCCGTCCGATGCGCCCATGCCCTGGCGGCTAGTGCCCATCGCCTGCTTCGTCGAAGTCGCGGCGTACGAGGCCGATGACGGCATCGACGGCAGCCTGTGCATCGGCACCTGCGGCGCGCACGAAGAGTGTCGAATGCTGCTTCGCCTTCATCGCCATGACCTTGACGATGCTCTTGGCATCGATCCAAGGGCCTTCCGCGGCACTGGCGATTTCCAGCGTGGAGGCGAAGCCCTTGGCAAGCTTGGTGAGCTTGACGGAGGGTCGCGCATGGAGCCCCACGTCATGGGTGATGACCACCGTTCCTTCCGCGGTTGCACTCATTGCGGCGAGAGCTCCTCTGCGGTGCGCTTCACGTCGGCCAGCGAGCCGCCGCCCCAGGCCTCCGTCGCCGCCATCACGGCACCTTCGACCACGGGCGCGTTGCAGATGACGATCCTGTTCCGGCGTTCGTCGGGCAGCATCTCGACTGCCATCTCGCTGTTGGTTTCCGCCCCGCCGAGATCGACGAGAATGGCCACGCCATCTTCGGACCATGCGGCGTCGATGGCGGCGAGGATCTTCTCGACGCTGGTGCCGAGCCCGCCATCCGGGTTGCCGCCGCAGAAGCCGAGCGGCACGTCGTCGCCGACCATCTGGCGCACCATGTCGGCGGCACCCTTCGCCACATCGGGCGAGTGCGAGACGATGACGATGCCGACCGTCATGGCTTTCCCTCCAGCACGTCGCAGACCGCGGTGATCATGATCTCGCTCGAGCGCGCGCCCGGGTCCATGTGGCCGATGGAGCGGTCACCGAGGAAGGAGGCCCGGCCGCGGATCGCCTTCATCGGGATCGTGGCCTTCGCACTGTCGGAGGCCAGTGCCCGCACGCTGTCGAAACTGGCCTGCCCGGATTCGAGATGCGCCGCGACGGGGCCCAGCACGTCAAGCATGGTCTTGTTGCCGACATCCGCCTTGCCGCGCGCCTTGAGCGCGGTGACGGCGGCCTGCAGCGCGCGGCCGATGTCGGCGGGGGTGGGGTTCTCTGGGAGTTCCTTGCCCAGCGTCATGAACAGCGTGCCGTAGAGCGGGCCGGACGCGCCGCCCACTTTCATCACCAGCGTCATGCCGATGCTCTTCAGTGCCTCGCCCGCGGGCTTGGCGAGGATATTGGCCTTCTCCGCCTGCACGGCCTCGAAGCCCCTCTTCATGTTGAGGCCGTGGTCGGCATCGCCGATGGCGGAGTCGAGGTCGGTCAGTTCTTCGGCGGCGGCGATGATGCGGGCCGACAGCGTGTCGAGCAGGAGGTCGAGGGGAAGCGCCATGGGGCCCTGGGTCCTGTGTTTAGCGATTTTGTTTACTGAACATGAAATCACTAAACACGCAAGCCGTTCGTCTCGCGCCTGCGAAGCAGAGGATTGCAGCCTCGGCGCTCACCTTTTCCCGCATTTCCGGCTACACTGCCGCCCAAGCTGATTCTCCCGGACACCGGATGAAACGAATTCTCGTCGTTCTCGCCTTTCTTGCCTGGCTGCAGCCCGCTGCGGCGGGTGAACTGTCGCGGGGGCTGTCGGCCTATCGCGTCGGCCAGTACGGGGCGGCGGTGGCGCTGCTGAAGCCGCTGGCCGAACGGGGCGACCCCTGGGCCCAGTACAGCCTCGCCGTTGCCTATGACGATGGCTTCGGCGTGCCGCGCAATTTCCGGCTGGCGCTGGAGTGGTACAAGCGGGCGGGCTACCAGGGCCTTGCCGATGCGCAGTACATGGCGGGCCGCTTCTATGGCAACGGCCGCGGCGTGAAGCAGGACCCCGCGAAAGCGCTGTTCTGGTTCGAACTGGCGACGGCTGGCGGGCATCCGCGCGCGGCACTGCTGCGCGACCAGCACTACACCCAGCTGCGTGAGTCCGTGCGGGAGCGCGTGCAGGCGGAGGCCACCAACTGGCAGGCGCGGCACCCCAACCAGATGAACTGCAAGTTCAAGCACTGCATCTACCCAGCCTGGACGCGGCGGCCGGTGTGGACCATCATCGGCGACGACCAGTACTATCCCTGAGCCGTTTTGAAGAGCGGACCCTCGGCACTGAAGTGGCGCGGGTAGAGCAGGCTCACGCAGGTCCAGACGGTGCGCTTGGCTTCTGCCTGGTCATAGGGATTGAGCAGGGTCACCAGCTCCAGCCAGGTGCCTTCGATGGTAATGCGGATGAGGCGCGCCGAACGCGATGGGTCGGTGGCATAGCCATGCTGCGCATTCATCTCGGCGCAGATGCCCTCCAGCCTGCGCATGTAGAGTTCGTCATTGCCGCCGCAGCGGGACATGTAGAGCGGGCGGCTCTGGCTCTCCCCCCAATAGGCAAGCCATGACGAGACCCGGCTTGGCTGGCAGACCTGCGGGTTGAAGTCGGCCTCGACCAGAACAGCAAGGCGCTGTTCGGGTGCCGGGCCTGCGGCGGTCAGCGCGGCGTGCCAGTTGTTCTTGTATTCGTCGGAGAGGTAGTCGAGCGTCTCGGCGAGGAGCCTTTCCTTGCTTTCGAAGTGGAACAGCACCAGGCCATGCGAAAGGCCGGCGCGGCGAGCCACCTCGGTGAGGGTCGTGCGGGAGAAGCCGCATTCCGCGATTGTGGCAAGAGTCGCTTCGATCAGCTGCGTACGGCGCTCATCCCGGCTCAGGGTGCGCGGCGCGCGTGTGGATGGTGGCGGTGCGGTGGTGGTCACGGTGGGCCCCGGTTCAGTCCCGTGATACCTACCTTATCGGGCCGTGAGGGCAAACGGGAAGAAGTTGATTGACAATTCAACCAGCCAAATGGCAGCCTGCCATGGTCGAACCCGCCAACCGAGACAGCCGAAGGAGCCGGTGAGACTGCGATGGGACAGGAACGCCACCCGCTTTCGCCGCGCCTCGCACATTGTCCCGAGGGCCTGCCGCGCGAAGCCTATGTCGATGACGGCTGGTTCGCACGCGAAATGGCCACGATCTTCGCACGCCAGTGGGTCATGGTGGGGCGCCTTGCCGATTTCACGCGGGGCCGCATGCGCCGGGTGCAGCTCGGCACGGCATCGGTCATTGTCGCACGTGCGGCTGACGGTGCGGTATCGGCTTTTCACAACAGTTGCCCGCACCGTGGCTCCGAACTCTGCAGGGCAACCGAGGAACCTCTCGGCAAGCTCATTCGCTGCCCCTACCACGCCTTTGCATTCGCCGCGGCGGACGGCACGCTGGTGGCCACCGGACATGCCGTGCCGACCGCCGATTTCGACCGCGCGGCACACGGGCTGAAACCTATTGCCTGGCACGTGTGGAACGGCTTCCTGTTTCTCAATGCCGCCCCCGATCCGGGAGAGCTGCTGGCCGACGTCGGCCTTCGCACCCTCGACAACTGGCCCATGGACGGCCTCGTCACCGGCCATCACTGGGAAACGGAGATCGCCTGCAACTGGAAGACCTTCTGGGAGAATTACTCCGAATGCCTGCACTGCCCGGGAATCCACCCCGAGCTCTGCGACATGGTGCCGATCTACGGCAAGGGCATCATGGGTCCCTCCGAGGCGCTGGGCTGGACACCGGACGAGACGGTCCTGCCCAATCTCCGGACCGGCGCGGAAAGCTGGACGCCCGACGGGGCGCCCTGTGGCCCGGTCTTCCCGAAGCTGACCGAGGCCGAGCGCATGGCGGGCTACAGCTTCGTCACGCTGTGGCCGTCGACCTATGTGGTCGCGCATGTCGACTATGTGCGCTCGGTCCGCATCGAGCCGCTCGCACCCGAACGCACGCGGCTCGTCGCCGAATGGCACTTCAGCCCTGACACCCTGGCCCGTCCCGGTTTCGATCCTGCCACCGTCGCCGCCTTTGCAAAGACGGTGATGCTGCAGGATGGCGAGGCCTCCGAAATGAACCAGCGCGGCATGCGCTCGCCGGCGTTCCGCGCGGCACGGCTGATGCCGGAAGAATATGAGATCCATCGCTTTCACCAGTGGGTGCTCAACCACATGGAGACACACGCATGACACAGCTGCCCTATGAAACCATTGCCGTGCCGAATGACTGGGACCGTGGCGGCCTGCCCGCCTGGACCTATCATTCACCCGCGCTGTTCGATCTCGAACGCGACAAGCTGTTCCTCACCCACTGGCAGGTGGTTGGCCATGTGGGCGACATTCCGGCTGCCGGCGACTGGCTGGCCTTCGACCTGCTGGGCGAGCGCGCGGTCGTCATGCGCGGGGCGGACGGCGTCGTGCGTGCCTTCCACAATCTCTGCCGGCACCGCGGCGCACGCGTCGTCGATGGCAGCAAGGGTCACTGCAAGGGTGCCATCGTCTGTCCGTTCCATGGCTGGGTCTACAACCTCGACGGATCGCTGCGCGGCGCGGCACGGCCCTCGAGCTTCGGTGAACTGAAGCGCGAGGACTTCGGGCTGAAGCCGATCGAGATGGAAGTCTTCCACGGCTTCATCTTCCTCCGCTTCAAGGAGGGACCGCAGCCCTCTGTCGCCACGATGCTGGCGCCCTATGAAGCCGACTTCAGCGCCTACGGGCTCGACAAGCTGCTGCCGGTGCGGAACCTCGACTGGACCTCCGAGCTGCCGGTGAACTGGAAGTCGGTCCGTGATGTCGACAACGAAGGCTACCATGTCGCGCTCGCCCATCCGAGCCTGCAGGAACTCTATGGCCGCACCTACCGCGACATGCACCTCCGGGACGGGCTCTCCATCTCGATTGGCTGGTATGACGACACCCTGGCCCGCGGCTGGTCGGTGCGGAACTATGTCCGGATCTCGCCGCCGCGGCCGGATCTCCCGCCCCATCTGCAAAAGGCCTGGACCTATTACGGCCTGTTTCCGAATGCCGTCTTCGCGGTCACGCCAGAAGGGGCGCAGTTCTATCAGGAGATCCCGATCGGTCCGGGCCGCACCCGGCTGACCGGACGGCTCTACCGCTGGCCGGACGAGACACGGCAGACCCGTCTGGCGCGCTATCTGGCCTACCGCATCGACCGCGCCACCTCGGCGGAAGACCAGCAACTCTCGATCTGGTCCAACGAGTCGATGAAATCAGAGGCATTCGAGGGCTTCCACCTGTCCGACCTCGAATACGGGCTGCGCCGCCACCATGACGGGCTGCGACGGCTGTTCCCGGTCATGACCCTGCCCCAGGAACCGCCCGGCCACCGCCTCCCGCAACTGCATGAAGAATTAATTTGCCAGCCGCCCAACTCGCTCTAGGCTGGAATGAAACGATTACAAAAGGGAGGAACTCATGAAGCTCAGTCGTCGTCACACCCTCGCTGCCATGGGTGCCGCAGCCGGACTTGCCATGCCCTATGTCCGCCGTGCCCGCGCCGATGCCGGCGTGGTGAACGTCTACAACTGGGCGGACTACATCGGCGAGACCACGATTGCCGACTTCACCAAGGAAACCGGCATCAAGGTGGTCTATGACATGTATGCGAGTTCCGAGGAGATGGAGGCCAAGATGCTGGCCGGCTCCTCGGGCTATGACGTGGTGCTGCAGTCCGGCCTCAAGCTGCCGCAGATGATCCAGGCCAAGGTCTACCAGAAGCTCGACAAGGCCAAGCTCACCAACTGGGGCAATCTCGACCCCGAGATCCTCGCCATCCTCCAGGGCTTCGACCCCGGCAACGACTATGGCGTGCCTTACACCTGGGGCTCGGTCGGCTTCACCTACAATCTCGACATGGTGAAGCAGCGCCTGCCCGGCGCCGACCTCGAAAGCCTCGACACCATCTTCAAGCCCGACAACGCGAAGGTGCTCGCCGAATGCGGCATCTCGATTCTCGACAGCCCGACCGACATCGGCCTCATGGTGCTGAAATACATCGGCATCGATCCCGACACGGCGGGGCCCGATGAATACAGCAAGATGGCGGAGGTCTTCGCGCAGATCCGCCCCTACATCACCACCTTCGACAACACCAACTATCTCAACACGCTGCCCAATGGCGAGGTCTGTGCCGTCAACAGCTGGTCGGGCGACTACAGCGTCGCCAAGCAGCGCGCCGCCGATGCCGGCGTCACGATCGACCTCGCCTATTTCGTGCCGAAGTCCGGTGCACCTGCCTGGTTCGATGTGTGGGCCATTCCGTCGGACGCGAAGAACGTCGACAACGCCTATATTTTCCTCAACTACCTGCTGCGGCCGGAGGTGATCGCCGCCTGCACCGACTTCATCGGCTATGCCAATGCCAACAAGGCGGCGACACCGCTCGTCGATCCGGCGACGGTGGCCAACCCGGCGATCTATCCCGATGCGGCCACGCGGGCCCGGCTGTTCACGCCGAAGCCGCCGACGCCGGAGCAGGAGGAGGCCCTCACCCGCATCTGGACCGAGATCAAGACGGGCGGCTGAGGCCATGGCCGCAGCGGCTGAGCCCTTCCTCAGGATCGAGAACGTCTCGAAATTCTTCGGCCCGTTTCAGGCGGTCAGGAACGTCTCCCTGGACGTGGCGAAGGGCGAGATCTTCTCGCTTCTCGGGGGGTCGGGCTGCGGCAAGACCACGCTGCTCCGCATGCTGGCTGGTTTCGAGGAGCCGAGCGCCGGCCGGATCTTCCTCGATGGCCGCGACATGACGGGCGTGGCGCCCTGGAACCGGCCCGTCCACATGATGTTCCAGTCCTATGCGCTCTTCCCCCACATGAGCGTCGAGAGGAATGTCGGCTACGGCCTGAAGCACGAAAGCATGAGCACTGCGGAGAAGGCGGAGCGGGTGCGCGAGATGCTGGAGCTCGTGCAGCTCACACCCTATGCGACGCGCAAGCCGCACCAGATCTCTGGTGGCCAGCGCCAGCGCGTGGCGCTCGCCCGCGCTCTCGCCCGCCAGCCCAAGCTGCTCCTCCTCGACGAGCCACTTGCGGCACTCGACAAGAAGCTGCGCGAGCGCACCCAGTTCGAGCTGATGTCGATCCAGCAGCGTACCGGCGTCACCTTCATCGTCGTGACCCATGACCAGGAAGAGGCGATGACGCTGTCCGACCGCATCGCGGTGATGGACAAGGGCGAGGTGAAGCAGGTCGGCAGTCCCGGCGAGGTCTATGAGTTTCCCAACAGCAAGTTCGTGGCCGACTTCATCGGCTCCATCACTTCCTTCCCGGCGACCATCCTTGCGCGGCAGGATTCGCAGCTGCGCCTCGCGGTGCCGGCACTCGGCGGCGAGGTGATGGCCCGCGACGTGCCGGGTCTCGGCGAAGGCCAGCAGGCGACGCTGGCCATCCGGCCGGAGAAGCTCCTGATCTCGCGGGAGCGTCCTGCCGAGGCCAACGCTTTTCAGGGCACCGTCAAGGACCTCGCCTATTTCGGCAAGGACAGCCTCTACCGCGTGATCCTTCCGTCCGGCGCGCTGGTGCAGGCCCATGCGGTGAACGCCAGTCGCGGCGGCGCGCAGGCGCGTGCCGCCGACTGGGACGACAAGGTGTGGATCTCCTTCGCGCCGTCCTCGGCCATCGTGCTGGCGGAGTAGGGCGATGGACCGGAAAGGGCTGGCGCGCTGGTTCGACCGGAAAGGCTGGTCCGACCTCCTGATCGCGACGCCCTTCGTCTGGCTGCTGCTGTTCTTCCTGCTTCCCTTCCTCATCGTGGTGGCCATGAGCCTTGCCACGAAGACGCCGACCGCGCCGCCCATCTCATTCGGCGGTGAATATCCGCTGGTCAGTTTCCAGGGCTATGTCCGGGCCGTTTCGGACACGCTCTACTTCCGGGCCTTCATCACGTCGCTCGTCAGCGCGGGCATCGCCACGCTGCTCTGCCTGCTCATCGGCTATCCCATGGCGCTGGCGCTCACGCGAGTGTCGAAGAGCTGGCGCAACATCCTGCTCATGCTGGTGATCCTGCCGTTCTGGACGTCGTTCCTGCTGCGCGTCTATGCCTGGATGGGGCTCATGGGCAAGTCGAGCTGGTTCAACGTCGGCATCACAAAGATCTGGAATGCGCTGGTGCCGGCGTCATGGTCCGTCGACTTCATGCCGATGATGCATTCGAACTTCGCCGTCGTGCTGGTCATGGTCTACACCTACCTGCCCTTCATGATCCTGCCGCTCTATGCCAGCCTCGAGCGGCTCGACCCGACGCTGGACGAGGCTGCACTCGACCTCGGCTCGCGGCCCTGGCAGGTGTTTCTCGACGTCACGCTGCCGCAGAGTATCCCCGGCATCGTCGCGGGCGGCATGCTGGTCTTCATCCCGGCGGCGGGCGAGCTCGTGATCCCGACCCTCGTCGGCAACGCCGCGAGCCCGATGATCGGCCGGGTGATTTCGGACCAGTTCTCCTCAGCGCGTGACTGGCCCATGGCCTCTTCGATTGCGGTCGTGCTGCTGATCCTCATGGTCGTGCCCGCCATGATCTACAGCCACTTCCAGGCCAAGGCGGAGGGCACGAAGTGAAGCGGCGCCATACCTTCCTGATCAGCATGCTGTGCTTCGGCTTTGCATTCTTCTACATCCCCATCCTGTCGATGATCGTCTATTCCTTCAACGCCTCGCGGCTGGCCAGCGTGTGGGGCGGCTTCTCGACCAAGTGGTATGTCTCCCTGTTCTCCAACAAGCAGGTCATCGATGCCCTGGTGCTGTCGCTTGAGATCGCCTTCGTGTCGGCCAGCATCGCCACCATCCTCGGCACCATGGCGGGCATAGCGCTCGCGCGCTTTCCCGTGTTCCGCGGGCGGCTGCTGTTTTCGGGACTGGTGACCGCGCCCCTGATCATGCCGGAGGTGATCACCGGCATTTCGTCATTGATGTTCTTCATCCTGCTGGCGGAGTGGATCGGCTGGCCCGGCCAGCGCGGCTTCACCACGGTGACGCTCGCCCACATCACCTTCTCGATGGTGTTCGTCACCACCATCGTGCAGGCGCGCATGCTGCAGTCGGACCGTTCCATCGAGGAAGCAGCGATGGACCTTGGCTCGCGTCCCTGGCAGGTGATGCGCGACGTAACGCTGCCGGTGATTTTCCCGGCCATCATGTCGGGCTGGCTCCTCGCCTTCACCATCTCGCTCGATGACGTGGTGATCACGTCCTTCACCACCGGCCCTGGCAGCACCACGCTGCCGCTGCTCATCTGGTCCAAGGTGAAGCTTGGGGTGACCCCCGACATCAATGCCCTGGCAACGCTGATGGTCAGCGTGGTGGCAGCGGGCGTCGTCATCGCGGGAATCGTCATGAACCGCGCCGAGCACCGCCGCCAGCGCGACGAACAGATGGCCTTCCGCGCCAATGGATGACGTTCTGCAGCTTCTGCACGCTCCGCTCGGTGTGCCCGGTTCGGGCCGCGTGCGCTATGGTGCCGCGATGGAACTCTTCAGGCGGGGGGTGCTCAGCGAGGCCCAGCTCGATGCCTATCGGGATGCTTCACCCTTCGACGCCCGTGACCCGGCGCTGCTGTTGTCCGACAGACGCCTTCCGCCCGCGCCGCGCTCCCATGCGACACAGCGGGCGCTGCTTGCTGCCGTCTTTGCGGGCGCGTGTGATTATCTCGGCTCGCTGTCCCATCCGGGCGCTTCGGAGGTGAAGGCCTGCCTCGGGCGGTGCAGTGCCGCCGAGCGCTTGCCGGCGCCCCGGTCGCATCCCGTGGCGGAGCGCTGGCTGGCGCCGGCCCTGGCCGAGGCTGCACGCCTTGCGCCGCAGCTCGTGCAGGCGATCGAGGCAGCGGCCCCGCACCTCGCCTGGGTGAGCTACGATGTCTATCCGCGCGCCGAGATCGGTGACGGCTTCGCCAATGGCCACGCCTTCGCTTCGCTTGCCGGAGGCGATGCGGCCTTCACCGCGGCGGACGTGGAACTCGGCCTGTTCCTCATTGCACCACATGTGCTCTATCGGGATCATTGCCATCCCGCACCGGAGCTCTATGCGCCGCTCACCGGCCCGCATGGCTGGCGTTTCGGGCCTGGACGCACGCTGATCACGAAACCGGCAGGTGCGCCGGTGTGGAACCCGCCGCTGCAGCCGCACCTGACGCTGGTGGGCGATGTCCCGTTCCTCTGCCTCTTCGTGTGGACGCGCGACGTGAGCGCGCCCGCAAGAGTCATTCCGTCCAGCGACTGGGCCCAGCTGAAGTTGCCGGGCGTGAGGCCGCGCTAAACTGGCTTGGGGTCCTCGCGGATTTCGTTTCCGTCATGCACCTCTGTCCTGCGCAGGTGATGCTGCAAAGGCCCGAAGACGATTCGTTTGCGAAACAGGTAGACGCTCACGAAGCTCACGGCCACCGCCGCCAGCTTGGCAGTATGGAGATCCGCCCCTGCAAGATTGCTGAGCAACGCGACTGTGACGTAGGTGAGGGTGACCCCCAGCAGGCCTGAGAGGCAGAATAGCCAAACCTCATAGGCCGGCCGGGCTGCATGCCGCCGCCGCAGGAAGACCAGCTGTGTGAGAAGCAGGTAGCTCACCGCCATCCCGATGATGTATCCCACCACAGCCGCGGGACCCAGCGCCACGCCCCAGAGTGCAACAAGCAGCCAGTACATCCCATAGTCGACGAGCAGGGCCACGAAGCTTGCCACCGTGTAGAAAGCCAACTGCCGCATCTCATTCCTTCGCATGTGTTCACCGTGTCCGTCGCAGGCCGTCTCACGCAGCAATTCGGGGTCTGACCAACCCCCGTTGGTGACGGTGCTGGCGTCAGCCTTCGCTGAAATCAGCACGGGACCTTGGCAGCAGCCCTGACCTCCCACGTCCGGCCATGTTTCGCCTTTCGGGAGATTGCTTTCCGAGCGCGCCTTGCCTCATGTCGGTGCAGCGATAGAAGTAGAACGTATCAATGATGCTGCGTCCGACGATCGCTTCATTGGGATTGTCTTGGTCTGGATATGCATAGGTGTGTGAAAAGGGTACCCGTGCGCGCCAGATATCGCGCTTCGCCCCCGGAATGTCCTGTGCAAGCACCACGACATCGGGATGATCCTCCTGCTTGCAGAGAGAGACCAGGTCCTCGATGCCTGCCTTTGGATATCCGTTGTTCAGATATGCACGTGGCGTCCTTTCGACCAGCATCTCCTTCCACCAGGCATAGGGTTCAAAGGCGGACACCTGCTCCAGCCGTCGCCTGAAGGTGAATGCCGTGTCACGGTTGAAGATCGCGCCTGCACCCTGAATCTCTGAAAAGAAACTGGGATTGCCCAAGGCACCCCAGATGGTCATCACGTCCGCCGGCCAATAGACGATTTCTCCCGGTGCCACTGGGCTTGGCAGTTGCCGCGCGATGTCGGGCGTCGAATCCATGTAACGCCGCCATGGCATCCGCATGTCCCATTGCAGAAGCCCGCCGACCAAGGCGAGCAGGGCGACGCCCGCCAGCAGCCTCCTGCCACGACGCCTTGCAGTCACGGCAAGAATGCCACCAGCGACCAGCAAGGCACATACCAGCATGCTCTGGAAGACATCCGTGGCAGTGGGTTGCATCACCGAGGGCGCGGTCCAGGACGCGACGACAACCCGTGCCAGAATGATGGACAGCAGTGCAAACATTCCGGTGAGGATCAGGCGGCGGTCGCGACGGTTGCGGATCACTGGTCCGCTTGTGCCCCGGACATAGATCGTGCCGAGAAGGATGAGCAAGGCGATGCCATAGGGCGGCAGGTGGGCGTCATGGCAGAGCCATAAGACGATAGGCAATGAAAAGGCCAGGAGCAGCAGGACCCGTCTGTCGTCACCTGTTCGGTTTCCGATGTCGCGAATCACGAGAGCCAGGCTCATCGGCGCCATGACGTGCAGGAGCCAGAGGGCCCGCCAGATCTGTATTTTTCCGGTGATCACATCACCAAGGAGGTCAAATGCAATGAAGGATGTGACGACCGAGGCGAGGCCCATCGCCAGCACGGTGACGAGCAGTTGACGTAACTGCGGTGTGGCGCTGAGGCACGCCAGTCCCACGAGCATCGCGTCGCAGGCGATCATCAGCCAGTTCCCCGCCGTCCAGCTGGCGATCAGCAACTGCCTGGTGCGATGGGTGATGATCGACATCCACTCCGGATCGATGCGGACGAGAAACGAGGACCCGGACAGGTGGATTGCAGCCATTGCGGAGATGACGCCGAGTGTTCCCACCGTGATCATCAGCGCCGGCATCCACCATGGCCTGTTGCGAAGCATCGCCAGCACCAGAATGACGCCGGCAGGGGCGGCGACCATCAGCGGGTGCAGAAGGCCGCCGAGAACGATCATTAGGGCTGCCAGCCAATATCTGGCGCCGAGGAAGGCTGCGATGGCGAAAAGACTGAAGGCCTCGGCATAGAGGCGCGGCGAGAGAAAGCCCTCGCCGATGGCGAAGATCGAATTGCCGCCATATGCGGGCGGATAGCAGGCAAGAAACAGGAGCGCCAGCCAGCAGAAAGGTGGGGCCATGATCCGGCGGGCCAGTGCGAAGGCTCCGAGCAGCCAGAGCGCCTGTCCGGCCACGACGAGCAGCTTCGTGCTCCAGTCGAGCCCGAGCAAGCTGATGGCCCCGGCATAGAGAGGCGAGAAGAGTGTGAAGCTGTCCTGTGAGCCGTGCATGAGAAACACGTCCCGGGCGAACGTCGCCGGATCGCGGGCGTTGAAGGCAAGAAGGGCATAGAGCCTGTTGTCATGAACGATGCCCCGGAAGGGATGGCACAGCATCCACATGCTGAGCGCCATGAAGATCAGTGAGATCGCGTCACGGTCCCATCGCGCGGCCCCGGATTTGCTGGCCCGACGAGACTGGCTTTGTTCTCCGTCAGCGCCTGGGCAATGGATGTTCATTCGGAAGACACTCATGATTGGCACGAAACAGCTGGCACGCGGGACACGCCGTTCATGGAGGATAAACCTCGCATATTGCCCTAAGGTTGTAAATTGATGCTGTTTTCGGCAGTGCGGGTGCCCGCCTGGCCGCCGGCGGCCGACGACCTAGCCGGCGAAACGCGCGCTCAGCCCCCATCGGCGCGGCGTCAACTTGACGGAGGCCGTTGCCGCCCACGCCCACATCATCGCCTGCGTGAAGAGCGGCGGTGCCAAGGGTGCGACGGATGCGATGACCGCCTCATCGACGACGCCGAGCGCGCTATTCGCGCCGCCTACGGGCCGCCCGTCAGGCTGTGAAGGCCGGAAAGGGCTGGAGCCTTTCGACCAACCGCTTGCCATAGCAGACGAGATGCGCGAGCGAGCGCCTCACGAAGTCGATGGCCGGCGCCTTCAGCATGGCGCAGCAGCGCCACCTGCTCGGCCACCGACGGCCCGCTGATGGTGAAGCCAGCGCCGCAACGCCCGCGACACCGGCGGAAAGGCAAGGCTCCGCCTGCCGCCGCATCGCCTCGCTGTCATCCAATAAGGCAAAAACAATTGCCTGGACACCGTGTTTTATGGTCTCGTTCGCCGCGATCTGGGAGAAGACGGACATGATGAATACCATCCTGCAGGCCTGGTGGATATGGGCGGTGCCACTCGCCTTCGTCGCCGTGCTGGTCTATGCCTTCAGCCCGAAGCGCAAGAAGCAGTTCGAGGAAGAGGCGAAGGTGCCTCTCGAGGACGAGCCGCCCCTGAAGTAGCCACCGCAATCGCGGTGGCCCCCTGTGCTTGACAGCGATCCTGGGCGAGTGTCTTCCTTGCGGCCAGCCATTGGAGTGCCGCGCAATTGGCAAAGCTTGGAACCGCCCTCTACCACCGTCTCACCGGACCCTTTTCGGCCGCCGGGCTGATCGTCGGCGCGCTGTTCTGGGCAGCGGCGCTGACGCCGAGCCTCATCCCGCGTGACGGGCTGCTGCAGGGCGCGATCGGCGGGTTGTGCTTCAGTGCGGGCTATGCGCTTGCCGTCGCCGTGGTGGCGCTTTGGGTCTGGCTCGGCCTGCCGCTGCTGCCCAGGCTGCTGCTGAAGCCCCTTCGCATCCTCGCCGCCGTCGCCGCGCTCGCCATCATGCTGGTCGCCGCCTTCAGGGGCGATGGCTGGCAGGACGAGGTGCGCACCGCCCTCGCCATGCAGCCCCATGGCGGCAGCTGGCCTGTCATCCTGCTCCTTGTCGGTTTCGTGCTGATCGCGGTGCTGATGCTGGCCGGCCGCTTCTTTGCCGCGCTGCGTGATTTCGTCAGCGCGCCGCTGCGACGCGTGCTGCCGGCGCGCGTTGCCGTGCTCATCGCGGTGGTCGCAGCCTCATGGATCTTCTGGTCGATCGGCAACGGCGTGCTGCTCGATGCGCTGCTGCGCGGGCTCGATTCCTCCTATCGCCGGGTCGATGCGCTGATCCCGCCCGAGGAGGCCCAGCCCAGTGACCCGATGAAAGCGGGAAGCGAGGCCTCGCTGGTCGACTGGGAGGACCTCGGGCGCCAGGGCCGCCTGCGGGTTCTCTCGCAGCCCACGGCGGCGGAGATCACGGCGATCACCGGCCAGGCCGCGAAGGATCCCCTGCAGATCTATGTCGGGCTGAATTCCGCCGAGACGCCGCAGGAGCGCGCCGACCTGGCGCTCGCGGAGCTGAAGCGCACCAATGCCTTCGACCGCAAGTTCCTCGTCATCGCGACGCCCACCGGCACCGGCTGGGTCGACCCCGCCTCGATGATCCCGCTCGAGGTGATGACGGGGGGCGATGTCGCCTCGGTCTCGGTGCAGTATTCCTACCTGCCGAGCTGGCTCACGCTGTTCGTCGATCCGCAGTATGGCGAGGAGACGGCGGAGAAGGTCTTCGACACCGTCTATGGCCACTGGCGCAGCCTGCCGCGTGACCAGCGGCCGCGGCTGTTCCTGTTCGGCCTGTCGCTGGGCTCGCTCAATTCGGATCTCGCCATCGATGCCTATGCGCTGCTGGGCGATCCCTTCGAGGGCGCGCTCTGGGTGGGCCCGCCCTTCGCCAGCCGCACCTGGAACCAGGTGACGGCGACACGGCTGAAGGACAGCCCCGCCTGGCTGCCGCAGGCGCGCACACCCGCGGTGTTCCGCTTCTTCAATGCCGGCGACCGCAGTGCGCTCGCGGCACCCCAATGGGGCCCGGTGAGGATCGCCTATCTGCAATATCCCTCCGACGCGATCACCTTCTTCGAGACCGGCATGTGGCGGCGCGAGCCCGACTGGATGAAGGCGCCGCGCGGCGCTGGCGTGTCGCCCGCGCTGACCTGGTATCCCGGCATCAGCTTCATCCAGCTGGCCTTCGACATGATGACGGCGACGACCGTGCCCAAGGGCCGCGGCCACGTCTACGCGGCGCGTGACTATGGCGCGGGCTGGCGGGCGCTGATCCAGCCGGAGAATTTCGGCGATCCCGAAATGCAGAAGCTGGACCAGTGGATGGAAGGCAAGGGGCTGTAACCACTCCCATCGGCCGTCACCCCGGCCAAAGCTGGGGTCAAGCTTTCTTGGTCTCCTCACAAATCAGTTTGTAACGATTGCTTTTGGGCGTTTTGGGAGGCCGCTAGCTCCCTAGCTAAGTGCGGAAGAAAGTCATTCAGTGGCCGTCCCTGTGGCTTCAGTGCGCCTCTCTCTGCCGTCATCCCGGCGAAGGCCGGGATCCAGCTGTCAACATGCTCGGGCGCCCAAAGCTGGACCCCGGCCTTCGCCGGGGTGACGGTATCTGAGGGGTGCCCTCTCGTCGGCGCACTACACCGCATTCGCATAAT
>CAYYTH010000002.1:0-42745 GCA_964474665.1 uncultured Aestuariivirga sp. | reverse complement strand
GTGGAGGCCGAGCTTCTCGTAGAGGTTCCGGAGGTGGAACTTCACCGTGTTGATGGAGATGTCGAGCTCGGCGGCGAGTTCGGTGTTGGTGCGGCCCTTGGCCAATGCGGCGAGCAAGGTCTTCTCGCGTTCGGTGAGGCTGTCGCGCGGGTCGCGCTTCAAGCTCCGCACATCCATGAAGGGGAACACCATGCGGCCTGCCGCCACCGTGGCGGCGACGTCGAGCAATTGCTGCTCCGGCGCGTCGCGCGTCAGGAAGGCGGCCGCCCCCGCCGCCATGGCCCGGCGCGGCACGTCCGGATCGCCTGAACCCGAATAGACGATGACGCGCGGCGCATCGGGCCTGTCGCGCAGGATGCCGAGCAGCCGCTCGGCACCGAGCTGCGGAATGGTCCAGTCGATGATGCCGATGTCGACCGGCACGCGCAGGCAGGATTCGAGGAAGCCCTCGGCCGTCTTCGATGTTGCAACCAGGCTGAAGCGCCGGTCGCGCTCGAACAACTCAGAGAGGGCCTGCAGCATGATGGTATTGGGGTCGGCGACGATGACGCTGCGGATTTCTGTCATAAACCTACCCTATCGGGTGGGAAGATGGCCTGACAAGGGAAATTTACAGCTCGGATGGGTGGGAAAATTCCCACCATAATGGATGCCAAAAGGCTGGTTTTCCGGGTGTTTTCAAATTCGTCCCACCCGCCCATGGTGAGCGCAACACAACAAAACACATGGGAGAAAGTGCATGCCAGGAACACGGGGCCTTTTCATTCCGGGACCGACCAACGTACCGCAGGCGGTTCGCCTCGCGATGGACATCGCGATGGAGGACCAGCGCGCGCCGGACCTTCCGTCCTTCACCCTGCCGCTCTTCGCTGACGTGAAGAAGGTGTTCAAGACCGAAACCGGCCAGGTCTTCCTGTTCCCGGCCTCCGGCACCGGCGGCTGGGAAGCCGCCATGACCAACACCCTGTCGCCCGGCGACAAGGTGCTGATCGCCCGCTTCGGCCAGTTCTCGCTGCTCTGGGCCGAGATGTGCACCCGTATGGGCCTCGAGGTTGATGTCGTCGACGTGCCGTGGGGCGAGGGCGTGCCGGTCGAAATCTTCGCCGAGAAGCTCAAGGCCGACAAGGCGCACAGCTACAAGGCCGTGCTCGTCACCCACAATGAGACGGCCACCGGTGTGACCAGCGACGTCGCTGCTGTCCGCAGGGCGCTGGATGATGCCCATCACCCCGCCCTGCTCTTCGTCGACGCGGTGAGCTCGCTCGCCTCGATCGACTTCCGCATGGACGAGTGGAAGGTCGACATCTGCGTCTCGGGTTCGCAGAAGGGCTTCATGATGCCGGCAGGCCTCGCCATCCTCGCCGTGTCGGAGAAGGCGCTGGCCGCCCGCAAGGCCGCCGGCATGCGCCGCTGCTACTTCGATTTCGAAGACATGATGAAGACCAACAAGGACGGCTTCTTCCCTTATACCCCGCCGCTCCACATGCTCCGTGCACTGAGGGCAGCGACCGACCTCCTTCTCACCGAAGGCCTCGACAATGTCTTCGCCCGCCATTTCCACCTCGCGGAAGGCGTGCGCCAGGCCGTTGCCGCCTGGGGCCTGAAGCTCTGCGCCGCAGCGCCGAAGTGGCACTCCGACACGGTCAGCGCCATCCTGCTGCCCGAGGGCTTCGACAGCGCCGCCCTCGTGCGCCATGCCTATAACAGGTACCACCTGTCGCTCGGCATGGGCCTCAACAAGGTGGCCGGCAAGGTGTTCCGCATCGGTCACCTCGGTGATCTGAACGAGATCATGTGCCTCCAGGCGCTCGCCGGCGCCGAAATGGCGATGCGCGATCTCGGCGTGCCGGTGACGGCGGGCTCGGGTGTTGGTGCGGCCATCGACTATTACCGCGGCGCCGCCGGCACCGCTTCGCTCAAGAACGCGGCCTGAGGAGACGGACATGGACATTCATGAGTATCAGGCCAAGGAAATCCTCGCCCGCTTCGGCGTGGCGACGCCCAAGGGCGCGCTGGCCTACAGCCCCGAACAGGCGGCCTACCGGGCCCGCGAGATCGGCGGCAAGCTCTGGGTCGTCAAGGCCCAGGTCCACACCGGCGGGCGCGGCAAGGCCGGCGGCGTCAAGCTCTGCCGCTCCGAGGACGAGGTGGCCGATGCCGCCGACGAACTCCTCGGCAAGAAGCTCGTCACGCACCAGTCCGGCCCCGCCGGCAAGGTGGTCTACCGCCTCTATGTCGAAGGCGGCGTCGCCATCGCCAAGGAGCTCTATCTGGGCTTCGTGCTCGACAGGAAGTCGGAGCGCGTGATGGTCGTCGCCTCCTCGCAGGGCGGCATGGAGATCGAGGAGATCGCGGCGGAGAAGCCCGAGTCGATCGTCAAGGTCAGCGTCGAACCTGCGGTTGGCATGCAGGCCTTCCAGGCCCGCGAGGTTGCCTTCGCACTGGGCCTCAAGCCCTCGCAGATCCAGTCGGCGGTCAACGCCATCATGGGCTGCTACCGCGCCTTCGAGGAGCTCGACGCGACGATGCTGGAGATCAACCCGCTCATCGTCACCGAGGACGACCATGTCATGGCGCTCGACGCCAAGATGACCTTCGACGACAACGCGCTGTTCCGCCATCCGGCGGTGGCCGAGCTCCGTGACAAGAGCCAGGAAGACCCGCGCGAAACCCATGCCAATGACCGTGGCCTGTCCTATGTCGGCCTCACCGGCAAGATCGGCTGCATCGTCAATGGTGCCGGCCTCGCCATGGCCACGATGGACATGATCAAGCTCGCTGGCGGCGAGCCCGCCAACTTCCTCGACATCGGCGGCGGTGCGACCCCTGAGCGCGTGGCCAAGGCCTTCAAGCTCGTCACCATGGACAAGAACGTCGAGGCCATCCTCGTCAACATCTTCGCCGGCATCAACCGCTGCGACTGGGTTGCCGAAGGTGTGGTGCAGGCGCTGGAGAAGAGCCCCGTCGGCGTGCCGGTGATCGTGCGCCTGGCGGGAACGCATGTGGAGGAGGGCCGCCGCATCCTGGCGCGCTCCGGCCTCCCCATCATCCGTGCCAACACGCTGGCCGAAGCCGCCGAACGCGCGGTGGCGGCCTGGAAGAACAACGCCAACACCGTTGGCCTCAAGGTGGTGAACGCATGAGCATCCTTCTCGACCGTACGACGCCGGTTCTGGTGCAGGGCATCACCGGCAAGATCGGCTCCTTCCACGCGAAGGAGATGCGCGAATATGGCACCAACATCGTGGGCGGCGTCACCCCCGGCAAGGGCGGCACGACGATCGACGGGCTTCCCGTCTTCGACACGATGAAGGAAGCGGTGGAGAAGACCGGGGCCACGGCCTCGATCGTCTTCGTGCCGCCGCCCTTCGCGGCCGATTCGATCATGGAAGCAGCCGACGCCAACGTGCGCCTCTGCGTTGCCATCACCGACGGCATCCCCAGCCAGGATATGATCCGGGTGAAGCGCTACATGCGCCGCTACCGCGCGGAAAACCGCATGCGCCTCGTCGGCCCGAACTGTGCGGGCGTCATCTCGCCCGGCAAGGCGCTGATGGGCATCATGCCCGGCAACATCTACCTCCCCGGCAATGTCGGCATCGTCGGCCGTTCGGGCACGCTTGGCTATGAGGCCGCGGCGCAGATGATGGAACTGGGCATCGGCGTGTCGACCTCGGTCGGCATCGGCGGCGACCCGATCAACGGATCTTCCTTCAAGGACATCCTCGAGCTCTTCGAGAATGACCCGGAGACCCATGCCGTCGTCATGATCGGCGAGATCGGCGGCCCGCAGGAGGCCGAGGCTGCGGAATATATCCGCGACCACATGACGAAGCCCGTGATCGCCTATGTGGCGGGCCTCTCTGCCCCCAAGGGCCGCAAGATGGGCCATGCCGGCGCCATCATCTCGGCCTTCGGCGAGGGTGCCTCCGAAAAGGTGGAACTGCTCCGCGACGTGGGCGTGGCCATTGCGCCCACCCCTGCCGAAATCGGCAGCACGGCGCAGAAGGTCCTCAAGGCGGCGTGAGGCGATACCATGAACCTGCCTCTTGAAACCCCGGTTCGCCTGGGGCGCAGCAGGACCGCGTCCGGCACCATCAACGTGGTGCCGGAACTCCGCTCCTACCGCTACGACCCCAAGCCCTGCCGCCTCTCGGCCATGCAGATGCTGGTGCTGCAGCTCGTATGCTGTGGCCTCGCCGACAAGGAGATCGCCTATCTCCTCGGCGTGTGCAGCGCCACGGTGAAGGCCCACATGTCCCGCGCGATCCGCGAGATGGGCCTCTACCGTCGCCACCAGCTGGTGCGCTATGTATTCGAGAACGGCCTCTTCGACCCCGAGACGGCGCAGGCCGAGATCCTGCGCCGGCGCAAAGCCGCCTGACCCCTTCAGATTGGAATCATCATGAGCTTCTTTAATGTCGAACAGGCCAAGCCGCGCCTGAACCGCAGCGAACTGGCCGTCCCCGGCAGCCAACCCCAGATGTTCGAGAAGGCGGCGAAATCCGCCGCTGACGTCGTCTTCCTCGACCTCGAGGATGCGGTGGCGCCTGACGACAAGGCCCAGGCCCGCAAGAACATCATCCAGGCCATCGGCGACATCGACTGGGGCAACAAGTCCCTCTCGGTGCGCATCAACGGGCTGGACACCCACTACATGTACCGTGACGTCGTCGATGTGCTGGAACAGGCGAGCGACCGCCTCGACCTGATCATGATCCCCAAGGTCGGCACGGCCTCCGACGTCTATGCGGTGGACATGCTGGTGACCCAGGTCGAGACCGCGAAGAACCGCAAGAAGCGCATCGGCTTCGAGATGATCATCGAGACGGCACTCGGCATGCAGAACGTGCACGAGATCGCCGCCGCCTCCAGGCGCAACGAGTCGCTGCACTTCGGCGTCGCCGACTATGCGGCCTCGACGCGGGCCCGCACCACCTCGATCGGCGGTGCCAATGCGGACTATGCCGTACTCACCGAGCCGTTGGCCGACAATTCGCGCCAGGTGCATTGGGGCGACATGTGGCATTATGCCATCGCCCGCATGGTGGTGGCGGCGCGCGCCAATGGTCTCAGGCCCGTCGATGGACCCTTCGGCAATTTCTCCGACCCCGATGCTTTCAAGGCCGCTGCCGCGCGCGCCGCGGTGCTGGGCTGCGAGGGCAAGTGGGCGATCCATCCTTCGCAGATCGCGCTCGCCAACGAGGTGATGAGCCCTTCGGACGCGGAAGTGACGCGCGCCCGGCGCATTCTCGAGGCGATGAAGGAGGCGGAAGCCCAGGGCAAGGGGGCGGTGTCGCTCGACGGCCGCCTCATCGACTATGCCTCGATCCGCCAGGCCCAGGTTCTGGTCGAGAAGGCCGCGCAGATCGCGGGGCACTGAGGCTAGGACAGCAGGAATACCCTCCCCTTATGGGGAGGGGCAGGGGTGGGGGTCGTGCCGCGGGCTCGAAATCAGGCAGCGGACTCGCGGCACCCCCCTTGATCCCTCCCCACAAGGGGGAGGGACATGCATCAGTGATCCACCTCGCGGCAACTCGCTTTAAGCAAAAATTCGGTTTCGGCGCGCAGGTGCGCTGACCTATAATGCGGGCCTACCCGTTGGAGGGCTCGTTGAAAGATCCATACGAAACACTGGGCGTGGCCAAGACCGCCACTGCCGAAGAGATCCGGTCGGCATATCGCAAGCTGGCCAAGAAGCTGCATCCGGACTTGAACCCCGGCGACAAGTCGGCCGAGGAGAAGTTCAAGCAGGTGGCCGGCGCCTATGACCTGCTGTCGGACGCCGAGAAGCGGCGCCGCTTCGATGCCGGCGAGATCGATGCGTCGGGCGCCGAGCGCCAGCAGGAGCGCTACTACAAGGACTATGCCCAGGACCCCGGCGGCCGCCGCTACCAGTATCAGAGTGCCGGTTCGGGCTTCGATGATTTCGCCTCGCAGGATGATTTCCTCGCCGAGCTGCTGCGCCGCCGCCAGGAACAGGCGCGCCGCGCGCCGGGTGCGGATCGTTCCTACGAGCTCGAGATCGACTTCCTCGATGCGGTGAACGGCGCCACGAAGCGCATCATGCTGCCCGATGGCGGCTCGCTCGACGTCACCATCCCCGCGGGGATCGAGGAGGGGCAGATCCTGCGGCTGCGTGGCAAGGGTGCGCCGTCGCGCGGCGAGGGCCCGGCCGGCGATGCGCTGGTCGCCATCACCATCCGGCCGCACCGGTTCTTCAAGCGCGAAGGCGACGACATTCTCGTCGAAGTTCCGATCACCATTTCGGAAGCCGTGCTCGGCGGCAAGGTGAAGGTGCCGACGACGACGGGCGCCGTCATGGCCACAGTGCCCAAGGGGTCGAACACCGGCACCACGCTGCGCCTGAAGGGCAAGGGTGCGCGCCGCAAGGACGGCAGCCACGGCGACGAGCTGGTGAAGCTCAAGGTCATGGTGCCGACGGAGCCTGATCCGGAACTCGAGAAATTCCTCTCCGGCTGGACGCCGGGGTCCAGCTATGATCCGCGCCGGGACATGCAGTCATGATCATCACCAAGACCGAATTTCTGCTTCGCACCCATCTCGACCAGCAGACGCTGGAAGTGTGGATCCAGGAGGAGTGGCTCTCGCCCGAACAGGCCGATCCCGAGCCGGTGTTCTCGGAGGCCGATCTCGCCCGCGCCGGGCTGATCCGCGACCTGCAGGGCGACCTGGGCGTCAACAAGGAGGGCGTGGGCGTGATCCTCAACCTCGTCGACCAGATCCACAGCCTGCGCTGGGCGCTCGCCAACCGCATCGGAACGCGACCTGGCGAGACGGATGATGGCCAAGGTTCCAACTGACCGGACCCAACCCTCGCCGGCTGCCGCGATGGCGGATGACGCGAAGCACAGGGGCGTTCCGAAGCAGCGGCTCGATGCGCTGAGCGACGGCGTCTTCGCCTTTGCCATGACGCTGCTGGCCATCAGCCTCGATCTTCCGTCCAGCGTGGTGGTGACGAGTCCCGATCAGCTGCTTGGCATGCTCGCAGGCCTGCAGGACAGCCTGCTGGTCTACCTGATCTCCTATGTCGTGCTCGGCGCGCGCTGGATCCGGATCGCCAAGGATCATGGCACCGATCTCTGGTGCAGCTATGCCTATGCCAGGGCGGTGCTCGTGCATCTGTTCTTCGTCACGCTCACCCCCTTCGCGACGAAAGTCGTCGGGAACTATGGTGACCTCTGGCCGGCCGTCTGCCTCTATGCCGCGATCACCATCTGTGCCGCGCTGTCCTTCTCGCACGCCGCAAATCTTCTGGCGGCGCATGAGAAAACCGTTCGGTCGGCGCAAGAGCGCTTCGACCTCACGGTCCTCATCGCCACTGCGCTGCTGTCCTGCGCGATCGCCTTCGTGGCGCCGGCCTACAGCATGTATGCCTATCTCCTCAACGTCGTGACGCCATTCGTTCACCGCCTGTGGCGCAGGGCCTAGGCCAGGGCGGCTGAGCAGTCGGGGTGGCATTGCCGCGATGCGAGGTCATCGCGCCGCAAACCAGGTCTCGCCGAGTTGCCGCGCCCGCGCGAGCAGGGCGCGGCGGGTGGCGTCGTCCTCCATCACGTCATGCATGATCTCGAGATGCGACCGCGCGATGCCGCAGTAATCCATGATGCCGACAGTGAGCTGCACCCGCATCGCCTCGTCGTAGCCGCGCCTGGCATAGGTCTCGGGGCCGCCCGAGGCGGTGCCGATGAGGAGCGCCGAGCCAAGCTTCAGCTTGCGCCCGCCATAGGCCCAGCCGTTGTTCCACACCCGGTCGATCCAGCCCTTGGTGGTGGCGGGAAAGGACCACCACCAGACGGGAAACACGAAGGCAATGGCGTCGTTGCGCGCGATCCTCGCCTGTTCGGCCAGCACCTCGGCGGAATAGACCTTGTCGGGGTCCTCCCAGTCCGGCTCGTCATCGACGGGCAGCCGCGGATCGAAATCCTCGGCCCGCAGATTGGCGAGTTCGGGCACATGGCCCGCACTGCGCAGGCCGGCCATCAGGCTGTCGGCAACAGCACCGCAGAAGGAGTCGCGCCGCGGATGATCGAACACCACAAGCGCCTTCATGGCCGTCTCCTTTCCGCGCGGGGGATCTAGGTCTTCTTCGGCTGCTGCCGCATCTTGAAGGACGGCACGACGCCGAAGCGCTGCCGATAGGCCTTGCGCAGCGCCGGCAGTGACTGGAAGCCGCAGGCTACCGCGATCTCCATCATCGACATGTCGGTCTCGGAAATCAGGCTGTGCGCCTGGTCGACGCGGATGTCGCGCAGCTTGGCGGCGGGCGATGTCTTGAGCCGGTCGTGGAACAGCCGCTCCATCTGGCGGCGCGACAGCCCGTGCTTGGCGGCCAGTTCCTCGACGTCGAGGTCCTCGGCGAAGCCCTTGCGCATGTCGTTGAGGATGGCGGAGAGCTTGGGGTGGCGCACGCCCAGCTCGGCGGCGATGGACAGCCGCTGCTGGTTGCTCTCGCCGCGCGGAATGCCGTGGAGGCACATCTCCGCCACCTTGGTGGCAAGCCCCGTGCCATGCTGCTCCTCGATGAGCGAGACCATGAGGTCGATCCCGGCATTGCCGCCGCCGCAGGTAATGACCTGCCCGTCGCGGCAGTAGATCTGGTTGGTGATGGGCAGGTCGGGGAAGATTTCCTCGAAGGCCGGCTGGTTCTCCCAGTGCAGGGTGAAGCGCCGGTCGGCCAGCAGCCCGGCGCGGGCCAGGCTGAAGGCCCCGGTGCACACGCCCCCGATGGTGCGCCCGTGGCGCGCCTGCTCGCGCAGCCAGGAAATGGTCTTCGGCGAGGCGGCGAGGTAGCCATCCACACCGGAGCACACGAACACCGTGTCGCCCGGCCGTGTTTCCGTCAGCCCGCCGTCAACCACGATGGAGACGGCATTGGAGCAGCGCACGGGCTGGCCATCCTCCGACAGGAGATACCAGCGGTAAAGGCACTTGCCCGTCAGCTGGTTGGCGATGCGCAGGGGTTCGACGGCTGCGGAGAAGGCCAGCATCGTCATCTTCGGCAGCATCATGAAATAGAAGTCGCGCGCAGGCCCCGGCTCGGCGAGCGCATAGGAGGCAGCACCCTTGCTCACGAAGCGGTCCCTGTCCGCCTCGCTCACTGCCGCAACCGTCCGTCTCGCGCTCCGCTCTGTCATGTCGCCTTAGCCGGAGCGATGAGCGCCCCATGGCGGACTGTATCGGGCCGGACGGCACCGCGATGCAAGGGGTTCCGGGCGCTCGCTGACGGCCGGTTGAAAACCCCCCGCCGCCGCCGATCGCCCGGGTGCTTCAGTTGCAAGAGCGCTGGCGCAAATCTCAGCGGTCGGCCGCCGCGGCTTGACCTGCCTCAACCGGCGTGGCGAGAGAGGGGCTCTTGTCTGCCTTGTAGACGCTGACGAGCCCGGCCCCGACCAGAAGGGCAATGCCGGCCCAGTCCTTCGCCGCCGGGAGGTGGTCGAAGACCAGCCAGCCGAGGAAGATGCTCCACAGCAGCGCGGTATATTCGAAGGGTGCGAGGCGGCTGGCATCGGAGAGGCTGTAGGCCCTGGTGAGCAGGAAGGTGGAGCCTGCCCCGACGATGCCGCAGACCAGCAGCACGCCGAAGTCCCAGGCCGAGGGCCACTGCCAGCCGCTCAGCAGGAAGCCCATGCTTGGATGCAGATCGACCTCGCTCCTGAGTTCGCCGAAGCCCAGCATCAGCCCCAGCACCAGGCCGGTGACCGACAGCCAGGCCTGGCTCTGCAGGGCCATCACGCCGGAATTGCCTTCGTCTCCGGCCTTGCGCACCAGGATCACTGCGCCGGCATAGGTCAGCGCCGAGAGCAGCGGAAGCACCATGGCCCATTCGAAGAGCCCGGAGCCGGGGTGGATGATGAGCACGACCCCGGCGAAGCCCGCCGCCACCGCCGCCCACTGCGCGGCGTTGACCTTCTCGTTCAGCAGCAGCACCGAGAGCGCGGTGATCATCAGCGGGGCGGAGAGATAGAGCGCACCGACGGTGGCCAGCGGCAGCGCGGCGATGGCGAGGTAATAGGTGATGTTGCAGAGCACGGTCAGCAGGCTGCGCGGCAGCATTGGCTTCGTCGATCCCTTGATCGCCTTCAGGCTGCCCGTGAAGTGAATGATGAGAATCGCGATGGGGATCGCCGTCAGCGCCCGGAACACCAGTGCCTGGTGGATGGGATACTGCCCGCTGGCGATCTTCATGATCATGTCCTGCACGATATAGGCCGCGATCCCAGCGCACAGGACGATGGCGCCCTGCGCATATGCCCCCATCCGCTTCATGGCGTGCCCATCCCGCAGCACGGCGCCGCGCCCGGCCTCATCGTTTCGACGATCGGATTCCTATTCTGCATCCCCTTAGAATGCGAGGAACAAAGGGCAACGTCCATGCCGCTAAGATGGCGATTTGCCCATGATGGACGGGCGGCCGAAGCTGCCCGGCTCCGGACAGGATGGGGATGAGAACCGGTGCGGGCCTGAGGATGGCCTTGTTGGCCCCACTCGCCCTTGAACGTCAGCTTGAACCAGGCAGGGACGAGGCTGCCGTCGATGATGCGGAGGGCGGGACCGGCATGGGTTACCGTCAAGGGCCCCCGGAGCGCGCGCCCGGCCCGTTTCACCCCGGCTCGTCCTGCAGCGCAGCGGAGTCGGTCGGCGCGGGAGGCTATCTCAAAGGCATGCTTGGAGAAAGATCGCCGGGTCCCCGCGGCGCTGGGCCGTGCAGGCCTCTGCTCCGCCCATCCACAGCTCCATGCCGCCAAGGCGCTCTGGAACATATGGCACAAGAGATCAGCAGGGCCTGATGTCGCCCGCCGAGGCCCTTAGGCTTCGGCAATGACTCTCGTCGCGCCTGAGACCTGTACGGGAGAGCCATTTGGTTTCTCAAAATGCACGTCAATGCGAGATGGACAGCCCAGGTCCTCACCTTGCATGATGGTCAGGTCGCCATCCGCCAAGAAACCCTGATCTCGCAGCATTCCGGCAAGTGCAGCTGCGGCTGCACCCGTTGCAGGATCTTCAAGCACTCGACCGGAGGCGAATGCATTGCGGGCGTGGAACAAGCGCTCCTTTTGACGCCAGACAAGCACGACGGTGACGAACCCATGACGATTCATGTAGTCCCGGCCCGCGTCCAGGTCATAGTGCATTGATCTCAACTGATCGCGTGTATTGAGACCCAACAACAGGTGGTCGTTTCCCGCGTTAATGATCCGCGGGCTTAGCTCGGCGTTGAGTTCACTTGGTGAATAGCCGAACAGAGCAAGGGCCTCCTGGATGACCGCTTACCCGGATCCGGACAGTGGTGTCGCTCTCCCGAGAACTACCTAGTCCCGCACCCGATTTGATGCCGTGGCAAAGTAAATAATTCGAATTGTTCAAATGACCTGTTGCAAAACATGGTTCAGCGCAGGAGAGTTTGCTGGATTTATGGTTCATCAGAGAGATGTTCATGCCAAGCTTCACCAATGGGTTCTTCTGTCTGGCTGCTTCTCTTTGTCTGACAGTCATGTTGCCACTCGATGCAAATGCGGGTGGTAAATCCAAGCCGAATATCCTGTTCGTGATTACCGATGACATCGGAATTGATCAGTACAAGGCCTTCGGCTACGGCGGGGAGCCCGATGAGCAGGCACAGACGCCGACCCTTGATACGTTGAGCAAGGTCGGGCTGCGCTTTGCCAACACCTGGTCTCACCCATCCTGCGGGCCCACCAGGGCATCGATCATGCTGGGCCGCTACAGCATCCGGACGGGCATGCTGTCTGCGCCTGGTCCGGGCGACCTCCCGAACTCGCAGGTCTCTCCCTACGAATACACCATCCCCCGGATTCTTCGGAAGGCGGGCTATGTCAGTGCTGTGTTCGGCAAGATGCATCTTTCGACCTACACAGCCGACAGCGCCAACCTGCCCTACATGAACGAGACCATGCGCAAGCTTGGCTTCGATTACTTCGAAGGCTATCTCGAAGGCGGTCCTGCGCCGATCGACACCACGGCAGGCGGCATCGGCGGCACCGGCACGGGCGGCAACGGCAAGGTCTATGGTTGCGGCTTCATTCCCGCCACGCAGGACAGTGTTGAGTTGGGTGCTGACAGCGGGGCCTGCTATCAGGCCGATGGAAGCTGCACGGAACTGTCGATTTCCGCCGTCAGGACGCCGGGTCGCCGCTGCATGGAACAGGGCGGCATCATGGTGCCCAATGCCACTTGCGGCGTCATGCCGGATCATCTCGATTTCACCAAGCAGAATGGCCACTACACCGGCAACTGGGTGCTGAACAAGCTGGATGGTTCGACGGAACTGCAACCGCCGCAGGATCCGCGTGCACGCGGATTCAAGCTCACGCAGGAAGTGACCCGCGCCGCCAACTGGATCAGGCAGCAGCCGAAGAACAGGCCCTGGATGGTCAGTGTCGGCATGTCCACCATGCACGAGCCGGTTCAGCCGACACCGACGTCGCTTGTGCCGGAAGGATCACCTGCGACCGACGGCTACAGCTGCGCCTCCTCCGGAGAGACCCGGGAAATGGCAACGCAGATGGCGGAGGCTGCCGACAAGGAACTGGGGCGGCTTCTGGTCGAAGCAGGTCTTGCCACCTACCGGAGTGACGGATCGCTCAGCTACGATCCCAGGAAGTCGAACACCTATGTCATCTTCACGTCCGACAACGGCACATGGAACACCAGCGTCAGAACGCCCTTTGATCCGGAGAGATCGAAGGGCACCGCCTATCAGACCGGCGTATGGGTGCCGCTCGCCATTGCCGGGCCGAAGGTCGTCAAGCCCGGCCGGAGGCTGGAGTACCTCGTCAACCTGTCTGATCTCTTCAGCTTCTTCGGCGAGATTGCCGGCATCGACGTGAAGCGCGTTGTGCCCAACAGCCACATTCTCGATACCGAGAGAATGATGGCATATCTGACAAATCCTCGTGCAAAACCAATCCGGCAGACGAATTTTGCACTGCAGGGCAATAACATCCGCAGCAGTTCGACCGTTTCCCATCCTTGCGTGATCGATAACCTGCAGCAGTGCACCTACAGTCTTCCGATCGAGAGTGCCTGTCTTGATCAGGGTGGTACATGGTACGCGGATCTCACCTCGTGCTGTCAGGTTCCTGAGGTTGCCGACGGGACTTATTTCTCGTCAATCGAGTCGAAGGCGATCCGCAATGCCAAGTACAAGCTGTTCCAGCAGGTTTCGGAGAACTGCAGCAACGGCCAGGCACTGGAGACGAACACGGTCACCAACGAATTCTATGAGGTGGACCAGGCCGTGCCCGAGCCCAAGCTCGACCGGAAGGAATTGAACCTGATTGCCAACGGCCTCGGCAGCCTCACGAGCGAGCAACGGCGGAACTACGACGCTCTCCTCAGGAAAATGAGCAGGCTGGAGGCGAGTGTCGTCCCCTGTCCAGGCGACGTGAACCTCGACATGCGCGTCAACCGCAAGGACCTGGACGCATGGGAAAGCTTCGCGTCAACCACGCCAGGGGAAGCAACGCCCAATGGTGGAGGCATGGGGAGCTGGGCAGACTTCGGCGGCCCGACGGACGCCACCCGTCCTGACGGCCTGACCGACAGTTACGACCGTGACATCATCCTTGCCAATTACGGCAAGGTCTGCCGGCGCTAGGCATTCCAACAGCCAGGCAGACATGTCGTTCGGGAAGAGGCTGTTCGGCCACTGAATCGCGCCGGGGATGATGCCGCCATTGGTGGTCGCGCGAGGAGCGAGAGGGCCTCGGAGCGGCGTGGCGGACGCGGAGCCCAAGGCTCCGCGTCCCTGCTCGTTCGCTAGAGTGCGTTCTGAAGGTCGTCCTCGACGACGCACGACGTGCCCTCAGGAATCTGAGACGGCGGGCTGAAGAGCGCGTTGGCGATCATCAGCCATGCTCCGTCCTCGCCTTGCATGAAGGTCAGCAGATGAGGAACGATGCCCACGCGGAGCGGGTTGTCCTTCATGAAATCATGCTGAGGCGTCAGAAAATAGCCCGAAAAAACCAGAAGCTTCCCGTCTCTCGAAATGAGCGGGTCCTTGTATGTCATGTTCGAGGCCGAGGATGCCTTCTTTCTTTCCGCCAAGGTGGTTATGCCGAAGCCGCTGGCAGTCTGCACCTGCACCTGTGGGTGCAGCATCAGCTTTGTGTTGCTCGCCGCGAGAAGCTCGATGAACTTGTTTACGAGATCGATGCCCAGCTTATAGTCTTCGGGGCTTGCGGGGGAGCTCATGGGCATCTGAGTCATCGGCGTCCGGTCGCACACGGCGGCCACCGGCACGTTGAAGTTGGCATGGCTCACGACCTGCCAGCGCGACGCCTTGTCGTTCCAGAGCAGCACCGTGAGGCGGGGCGCTTTATCCTTTCCCATCACAACGGCAGTGTCAGACGCTGTTTCTGCGGCCCTGACAGAGTAGCGCAACACCATCACATCTGGGGCGGGCCGGGTCTCGCGAACGTCGCCCACTTCATAGGATTCGATGAGCGGGGGCACGTAGTTGTCAGCCGTGTAGCGCTTGCCAGATGCCCTCTGGAGGATGAAGGCTGGATCGAGATAGGGGCGGACGACGCTGTTCGCGTTGCTTTCCTTGCCGGCGGCCGTCAACAGCTCAAGCCACGCAGCGGCGAGACTCTCTCCCGATGCGCCTTTGTCGGAGAAGGTCTTTTCATAGGAAGCTTCTGCGGCAAATGACCTGCTCGGCAGCGCAGCCAAGGCCCCTGCCATCACAAGCAAGCAAAGAGAAAGTACGGTATTCCGTCTTGAAAACATAATGACCCCAAGTGAGTGTTGTGCTGCCCCATGTAGCCAAGCGGGTCCCCGGCCTGCAACCAAAACATGAAGTCAGGTGCAGACACAGGAGAGGGTTGTGGCTGGAGGCGACAGCTCTTTTCAACCCCTGGGCGAAAGGGCAACCGCAGAGGGGCTTATCGTGTCCCAGCGATCAGTCGCCAGCGAGGCCAACCGCGCAGGAGGCGAACTGGCCCTGATCCGTGCGATCTTGGTGTCCTGCGGTGTGCATGGCCCTGCGATCACAGTCGACCCCACAGCCACCCTTTGAATTGCGCCCGCGACAGCGCGGCGTTCAGAGGAAGGCTGGAGAGGGCGAGATCCAGATGGAACCCGCCACTGCGTTCCAATGAGTGTGCCTGCCGTCCTCCTGGCAAGGAGGCCCAGGAAGATCTTCGCGAGTCCCGGGCTGTCTGCGTGTGATCAGCTCTGACGAAAGTCAGGCCGGCACTTACCAGGCAACACTGAGGCCCAGGCGGCCGTTGAATGCCTGGCGGCTGTCGCCGAAGCCATATTCATAGCCTGCCGTGCCGGTGACGCTCACGGTGTCGGTGACGGCACTGGTCACGCCCGCATCCACGGCCAGCCAGGTCGTTCCGATATCGGCCGTGAAGTCGACCGGATACTGGCCATCGAATGTGCTGAACGTGGTTTCGGGATCGCCGGCGAACACATGCCATACGCTGGCGCGCAGCATGAGGTCTGTCGCAGCCGTGGCGCCAGTTTGGCCGAGGGTCGTGTTCAGCGCCACTCCAAGCCGGCCGCGGGCAGCGAAACCATTGCCGAAGTCAACGTCGCCATAGTCATCCGAGGTATCCTCGAGAGTGTCGTTCTCGACGATGATCTGGCCCTGTGGGGTGAGCGCGATGGACGGGCTCACGGCCATCCGCCAGCCTGCTTCGAGCGAGGCGGACTGTCCCCAGCCGTCGGTCGACACCGACTGCCCGCCGGACGAATGCGCCTCGCCGTCGGCAAAGCGCGTCACCTGCAGCAGGGCATCGGCATAGAAACCGGATTGCGCCAGCCACGTTCCGTAAAGGCCGCCGCTATAGGCGTCGAACGAGGCCGAGCCGGTGTCACCATCTGCGTTGCTCGATGTGTCGGTGGAGGCCCGCCCGATTGCGAGGAAGGCACCCGAGATGATCCGGCCGCCGTTCCCATCGGTCGCGTCGATCGCGTCAATGCCGGCCTGCAGGAAGCCCAGTTGGTAGGACATGTCCATGCCATCCGCGCTTCCGGCATTGGTGTCGCCGAGGTTGCCGCCGATCCGGCCCCACAGTCCGTGCCCGGCTTGCCCGTCCTCGGGCGCTGCCTGAATCGCCTGATTGCCACGGCGCTGCTGCAGCGTATCAACCAGCGCATAGGCATAGAGGCGCTGCAATCCGGGCAGGGCCGTGTAGTTGCTGGTCTCGACGCGGTAGCTCACCTTCTCCGGATCGGGAGGCGTGGGCGTTGGCTGCGGTTCCGGCGGCGCTGGCGGTGGCGTCGGCTCCTCCGGCATCACCGGCGGCTCCGGCGGCGGGGCGGGCGGCTGCGGCGGCACGTTGATGTCCTCCGGGGGAGGTGCCGGCGGCTCGGGCGGCGGCGGCGGCGGTGCCGGTGGTTCGGGCTGAGGCGGCGGAGCCGGATCTGCCGGCGGCGGCGGCGGATCGTTCGTTACCAGATACCAGTTCTGCTTGCTGTCTTCGGTCTGGCCGCCACGTACCAGATTGTACTCATAGGCACCGGCCGCGACCCGCCCGCTCAGCGTGAACGAGTCGACGGAAGTCTGGGCCCCGTCTGCCGTATCCACCAGCATGATGCCATTGCCGGATGTCGGGCCGCCCAGCCCGCCGATGTCGACAACTCTCACCGACGTCGTGCCGCTGGCGATGGAATCTCCACCGACGATGCGCAGGATATCGGCTTCCGGCGAAGACGGGGTGCCGCCGACACGGCTGACGAGCATGCCGCCCGTGCCGCCATAGGCGCCCGCCACGGTGAGCGTACCCAGCGCGTCGTCCGTACCCGGAGCAATGATCCCGGCATTCAGCAGGCTTCCATTGATCGTGCCGGTTCCGCGCAACGTCGCGCCGTCGAAGATGGTGGTTTGCGACGTGACCGAGCCCATCAGCATCAACGTGCCGGCGGTCACCGTCGTCTGGCCGGTATAGCTGTTGCTGGCGGTGAGGGTCAGAATGCCGTCACCGATCTTGTTGAGGCTCGTGGAGGATCCAATCCCGTCCATAATCGTTCCGTCGATCCGCAGTGTCGATGAGCCATCGACATCCACCGTGCCGGAGCCGAAGCGATAGCTGCCGGCGGTCATCGCCACTGAGCTGCCATCCACCGCGCGGATGAAGCTTGCACCCGAAACACCATTGCCGAAGGCGCTGCCAAAACCGGAGAAGATCAGCGTCTCGCCAGTGCCCAGGCTGTTGAACGCCACATCGCCGACGATCGACGAGCCACCGAGAACGGTCAGACTATTGGAATCGAGTCCGGCGCCATCTGCGAAATCGATTGCCAAAGCACCGGCGCTGATAATCGCGCCGTAATTGTAGATATCAACGCCACCTGCATCCGTCGAGATCGCTGCTGCCGTGCCGCCGGCCGCAATGGTGCCGGTGGCGTTGTTGAGCAGAACCGAACGGGATCTGTTCTGTGCATTGGAATTGCCAAGGCTGATCGTGCTGCCAACCGTCGATGGTGAGGCCAGACAGGCACCACCGGAAACGAGGCCGCCGCAGACCATCCCTGCATTGGCGATCGAGGCGCTGCCGTCAATCAGGATAGCGTTGGCATTGCTGCCCGAGACGCTGATGCGGCCGGTCTCGCTGTTGGTGAGGAAAACCACGCTCTTCTTGCTGGCCGACTCGTTGCGCGCATAGATGCCGGTCGCACCTGCTCCCGAGGTGGTGACCGAGCCGGAGTTCTCGATCGTTGCATTGCTGTTCTTGGACAATATGCGGATGCCGCGTGCATTACTGCCCGACGTCGTCAGGGTCCCGGCATTGATGACCGTGTTTGCTGCCGACGAGGAGGATTCGGAGTTGACGTAGATGGCGTCGCTGTTGGTGCCGCCGGTTGTCACCTGCCCCGTTTGCGTGACTGTGACGCTGTTGCCGCCCAGCGTTGACCGGCCGTTGGCGCCGAAGGAGATGCCGTAGCCATAGTAGAAGCTCTGAGTATCAAGGCTTCCGGCATTCACCACGGTGCTGCCACTGCCGATGCCGACGGTTGAGCCGTTGATCGAGCGCACGGAGGAAGAATCGATGTTGACCGTGACGCTGTTATTGCCCGTATTGTTCTGTGGGGTCTGCACGCCACTCGTGCTCGCCGCATAGCTGCTGTCGCAGGTGATGGTTTGCCCCTGCTCCGGCACGTAGGAACTGCAGCCATTCACATTGGCGGGCGCGGCAAGGGCCGTGGTGCCGGCACCAAGTGCGAACATGGCGGCGATCGCGAAGCAGGAACTCTCCCCCCGGAGGCGCGCCGCGCGGGCGGCATGGATTCGGCAAGGCTCCGGATCAACAAAGGCAATGGTCATCGTGTCGCTGAACTCCGCCAAGCGTCGGGGTGATACGGTCAAGTAAACTGCGAAATGATCTCGAGGCAACCAGCTTAGCGGAGCGCAATCCAAACTTTGCGTGGTTGAACACAATTCCGCAGGCCCGCCTGCGTCTTTGGGCGTCACAAGCCTGGAGATCGGACGCGTGTCGCCAGTCCTTTGGGGTGATTGCTTCCATCCTCCGTTGTTCAATGATCCCCTCAAGGGGCAATGCGGCAGAATCCGTCTTGATGGACGTTAGACTGGGCAAGCGGCACTTGCTGATCCTCCGTCGGCGAGGCGGCGCCTCAGCGGCCGCCCCCTGCGTTCCGCTTGCGGCCAGGCAGGTCAATGCCGATGCCGTAATCAACTTCGGGGCCCTTGGCTTCGAGGTCAAGTAAGGAACCAGACGTACCAGTGCATGGCGCCTCTGGTGAGCAGAGCTGGACTGAGTGTTGCTCTCGAAAAGGCACGCTGAAAGTAATCATTTTTGCCAACGGCTTCGTGGCGCGTCCGACAGCATGCGAACCTGAGACCTCTGTCTTCGGAGCGCTGCTGATCACTGCAAGGGAGTCCATGAAACGCGCTTTGTCGCGTTGACGAACCCATGGCAACACAGAACCAGCATCCCTTAAAGTGCCAAAAGATATTGATTTAAGTATATAATCTGTTCATCCGCCTAACGTCGGACCGCTGCTGTAGAGGAGCGGGTCTCGCGAGTGGCTCCGCCAGCTGCAGCATTTCAATTCACCCCAAAGTGCCCGCACTGGCATAAGCCTGTGTCAGGCTAGTATTTGAAACACACTGCTGATTTGGTTCTCTTCTTCCCATCGCCGACGACAGTCTGAAAGCGAATCAACAAGCCTTGGCCGCCAACGCGTGGGAACAGAATGTCGTCGTCAAAGAACAAGATCGTCACGATTTGCGAATGGGTCGGATCGGCGCTGGGAGTGTTCTATGCGCTTCTAATCGCCTCGAATACGGGCAGTGAGATCGTAGCGTTTGTTCTGCTGTTCGTATCAGCTGCTCTCTTTGCGACCTGGGCCATTATCGATAAGCGCTGGGCATTTCTCGTGTTGCAGATATTCTATATCGCCTCTGCGCTGTTTGGTCTGGTTCGATGGGCCTAACTGCAGAATGGTGACGTGATCGCCTCCTCAGAAACTCCGGCACCACATGAAGGAAAGGATCGAGTCATGAAGCACTTCGCACCTGACCTTTCCCGCTGCTCCATCAGTGTCGTTTCAAGCGGCTGATGCCGTTGCGCTTGGTGGAACCGAGCACCCGAAAGCGGGTCGTTTGCAGGAGCTTTGTAATATAATTTTCAGTATACTATTTTCGCAGCGAACTGAAAATAGGTCCGACGGGACCGGAAATTGATTCTGAGGGGAAACTTGGCGCACCCGACAGGATTCGAACCTGTGACCTCTGCCTTCGGAGGGCAGCACTCTATCCAGCTGAGCTACGGGTGCAGCGCGCTGGTCTTCTATACCTGATAGGCATGGCGTTCGGCAATGGCCGGCGCTAAGGGCAGCTTCGGGAGGTGCCGTCGCATGAAAGCAGCCGTATTCGAAGCCTATCGGGGTCCGCTGGAGATCCGCTCCGTGCCGGACCCGGCCTGCCCGGCGGATGGCGTCATCCTCAAGGTCGAGGCCTGCGGCGTCTGCCGGTCGGACCATCATGGCTGGAGCGGGGTCGACCCCGACGTGGCGCTGCCGCATGTGCCGGGGCATGAATTCGCCGGAACCGTGCTGGCGGCCGGACCGCAGGTCCGCAGCTTCCGGGTGGGCGACCGCGTCACCGCGCCCTTCATCCTGGCCTGCGGCGACTGCCCGGACTGCCGGGCGGGCGAGCCCACGGTCTGCAACCACCAGCATGTGGTGGGTTTTTCCGGCTGGGGCGCCTTCGCGGAACTCCTCGCCGTGCCGCGCGCTGATTTCAACCTGGTGCGGCTGCCTGATTCGCTGGGCTTCGCCGAGGCCGCCGCCATGGGCTGCCGCCTCACCACCGCCTTCCGCGGCCTCGTCGACCGGGCAGATTTGAAACCCGGCGAATGGCTGGCGATCCATGGCTGCGGCGGTGTGGGCCTGTCTGCCGTGATGATCGGCGCGGCACTGGGCGCCCAGATCGTGGCGATCGACATCAATGACGAGGCGCTCGCCATGGCGAAGGCGCTGGGCGCCAACGTCACCCTCAACCCGGGGCAGGTCGCGGACACCGCGCTCGCCGTGCGCGACATCACCGGCGGCGGCGTCCATGTCGCGATCGATGGCCTCGGCATCACCGCGACAATCCACAATTCGGTGCGGAGCCTCCGCAAGCTCGGCCGCCATGTGCAGATCGGCCAGCCCCTGGGCAAGCACGCCAACCCGCCCCTGCCGCTGCTCGAAACCGTCTATGCCCGGCAGATCTCGATCCTCGGCACGCGCGGCATCGCTGCTGTGCGGTTCCAGTCGCTCCTCGGCATGATCGCCGGCGGCAGGCTGGACCCGGCGCGGATGATCACCCGGCGCATCGCCTTGTCCGAGGCCGGTGCGGCGCTCAAGGCCATGGATGGCTACACGGGCGTGGGCGTCACGGTGATCGACAGGATGCAGGGCTAGCGTCTTCTCCCGCTTCTTCAGCGGGAGAAGAAGGGACCCGTTGCGATGCGCAACGGGGAGATGAGGGGACTTCAGATGACGGCTTTGCGGCGGACGTCCCCTCACCTACCCCAACTGCGTTGGGGCCCCCTCCTCTCCCGCTGAAGCGGTAGAGGACGATGACATCCGCTGGCATCGCCGGGGTCGGGGTGGCATAGTGCGGCCATGTCCAGCAAAGCGTCCAGCACCTCCCCCCTGAAGCCCGGCGACCACCTCTACCTCATCGACGGGTCTGGGTATATTTTCCGTGCCTACCATGCGCTCCCGCCCCTCACGCGCAAGTCCGACGGGCTGCCCGTCGGCGCCGTTCAGGGCTTCTGCAACATGCTGTGGAAGCTCCTGAAGGAGACGAACGCCGGCCAGAAGCCCACCCATCTCGCGGTGATCTTCGACCATTCCTCGAAGTCCTTCCGCAACGACATTTACCCGCAATACAAGGCGCAGCGGCCGGAGCCGCCGGCGGACCTGCGCCCGCAGTTCGGCCTGATCCGCCAGGCCACACGCGCCTTCAACGTCGCCTGCGTCGAACAGGCCAATTACGAGGCGGATGACCTGATCGCCACCTATGCGCGCCAGGCGGTGGAAGCCGGGGCCACCTGCCGCATCGTCTCCTCCGACAAGGACCTGATGCAGCTGATCCGCCCGGGCGTGGCGCTCTACGACACCATGAAGGACCGCGAGGTCGGCGAGCCGGAAGTGCTGGAGAAATTCGGCGTGGCACCCGACAAGGTCATCGACATCCAGGCGCTCGCCGGCGATTCGGTCGACAACGTGCCGGGCGTCCCCGGCATCGGCGTCAAGACCGCTGCCCAGCTCATCACCGAATATGGCGACCTCGAAACGCTGCTGGCGCGCGCGCCCGAGATCAAGCAGCAGAAGCGCCGCGAGAACCTGATCGAATTCGCCGAGCAGGCGCGCATCTCGAAGAAGCTGGTCACGCTCGACGACCACGTGCCGGTGGACCATGACGTGAGCAGCTTCGCGGTCGACACGCCCAAGGCCTCGCAACTCATCGGCTTCACCAAGGCCTTGGAATTCACCTCCTTCACCAAGAAGGTGGCAGGCGAACTCGATGCCGATTCCACCGCCATCGATCCGATCCCCGTCGAAGTGAAGTTCTGGCCGCCCGAAGGGGGAGTGGCCGCAACGCTTCCGCCCCCGCGCTTTGCCGCGAAGACGGCGGAGGCTGCTGCCGAAGCGCCCGCCGCCAGCGCGGAAGCCGCACCCCGCAGCACGGACGCCGCACTCCTCGCCATCCCCGTCACCCATGCGGACTACGAGACGGTGACGACGCTCTCCTCCCTCGAGGCCTGGGCGCAATCGGCCTACGAGAAGGGCTACATCGCGCTCGACACCGAGACGGACTCGCTCGATTCGATGCGCGCCAATCTCGTGGGCGTGTCGCTGGCCACGGCCCCGGGCAGGGCCTGCTACATTCCCCTCCAGCACAAGGCCAGCGGCGGCGGCCTGTTCGGTGGCGAATTGCTGGAAGGCCAGGTCCCGCTCGACCAGGCGCTGGCCGTTCTGAAGCCCCTGCTCGAGGACTCTTCCATCCTCAAGATCGGCCAGAACCTGAAATATGACATCGAGGTGCTGAAGCGGCATGGCATTGCGGTCGGCCCCATCGACGACACCATGCTCATCTCCTACGTGCTCGAGTCGGGCGACGTCGGCCACGGCATGGACGAGCTTTCGAAGCGCCACCTCAACCACAGCTGCATCGCCTTCAAGGACGTGGCGGGGTCCGGCAAGTCGATGATCACCTTCGACCGCGTGCCGGTGGCGGATGCCACGCGCTATGCGGCGGAGGATGCCGACATCACGCTGCGCCTCTGGCTGCTGCTGAAGCCGCGGCTTGCGGCACAAGGCAAGCTCGCCGTCTATGAAACGCTGGAGCGCCCGCTGGTCGCCGTGCTGGCGGCGATGGAGATGGAAGGCATCCTCATCGACCCCGAGCTGCTGCGCAAGCTGTCGAACGAGCTCGCCACCGCCGCGGCGGCGATCGAGACGCAGGTTTACGAGCTCGCCGGCGAACGCTTCAATATCGGCTCGCCCAAGCAGCTGGGCGACATTCTCTTCGGCCGCATGGGCCTGCCCGGTGGCCGCAAGACCGCGACGGGCGCCTGGAGCACCGACTCGGATGCGCTCGAGGACCTGGCCGGCCAGGGCATCGAACTCGCCCGCCGCGTGCTCGACTGGCGACAATTGTCGAAGCTCCGCTCCACCTACACGGATGCGCTGCCCAATTACATCAACCCGGAGACCAAGCGCGTCCACACCTCCTACTCGATGGCCGCCACCTCGACGGGCCGCCTCGCCTCGACCGACCCGAACCTGCAGAACATCCCCGTTCGCACCGAGGAGGGCCGCAAGATCCGCGCTGCCTTCATCGCACCGGAAGGCGCGAAGCTGGTGAGCGCGGACTACAGCCAGATCGAGCTGCGCGTGGTGGCCCATGTCGCCGACATCGCGCAGCTGAAGAAGGCCTTCGCCGAGGGCCTCGACATTCACGCCATGACGGCGTCGGAGATGTTCAACGTGCCGGTCGAAGGCATGGACCCGATGGTCCGGCGCCGCGCCAAGGCCATCAACTTCGGCATCATCTATGGCATCTCGGCCTTCGGGCTCGCGAACCAGCTGGGCATAGGGCGGGAGGAGGCGGGCGAGTATATTCGCACCTATTTCAAGCGCTTCCCCGGCATCCGCGACTACATGGAGGCGACCAAGCAGGAGGCCCGCGACAAGGGCTATGTCGAGACCATCTTCGGCCGCCGCATGCATTTCCCGAGGATCAAGTCGCCCAACCCCTCCGAACGCGCCTTCCTCGAACGCGCCGCGATCAACGCGCCGATCCAGGGCACCGCCGCCGACATCATCCGCCGCGCCATGATCCGCATGCCCGATGCGCTTGCCGAGGCCGGGCTATCGGCGCGCATGCTGCTGCAGGTCCATGACGAACTGATCTTCGAATGCGTCGACGCGGAAGCGGAGAAGACCATGGCGGTGGTCAAAAAGGTGATGGTCTCCGCCCCCGATCCGGTGGTGAAGCTGAGCGTCCCCCTCCAGGTGGACGCGCGGGCGGCGCAGAACTGGGAAGCCGCCCATTAGGATTCACGATGTCAATCAGCAGAAGGCACATTAGGGAAAGAGACCTAGCATAGGATAAGCGGAAAGTCAAGGAATTCTTTCCGCAAGTGCTTTCGCCCCGCCGCCCCCTCTCCTCTCAGCCGTCATCCCGGCGAAGGCCGGGATCCAGCTTTGCTTCAGCGTCCTCAATCTTCGCCTTGCCCCGATTCGACCGGGGCATCCCTTGTGCTGCCGCCAAAAGAGGATCGCCCGGTCAAGCCGGGCGAAGGTGAGGGGGGATGTATGGGCGTTCCCTCAAGGTAACAAGAAAGCTGGACCCCGGCCTTCGCCGGGGTGACGGCAGAGCGGGCTTGAGGCAGGCGAGACCTAGGTCCCGCAAAAGGTGCGGTATCCCGTCTCGCTCTCCGGCGGCAGCGCGGCATATTTCTCCGCGCCGGCCTGCTCCTCGTAAGGGTTCATCAGCACGCGGAGCATCTCGTCGAACGGCGCATAATCCTGCGCCTTCACCGCTGCGGCGATCATCGCCTCCACAAGGTGGTTGCGCGGGATATAGGCGGGGTTGACGGACCGCATCAGCCTGAACCGGTCCTCCGCCGTCAGCGGGTCGCGCGCCAGGCGCTCGCGCCACTTCGGCAGCCAGCCCTTCAGCGCATCGGGTTCTTCCCCATTGCTCAGTGCACGGAAGGTAATGGTGAAGTCCGCCCGCGCCAACTGCATGGCGTCCAGCAGCGCCTGGATCAGGTCGAGGTCGCCGTCCTCTTCGGAGGCCAGTCCGATCTTCTTCCGGAAACCCGCAAGCCAGTGCTTCGTGTAGATGGCGGGAAAGCCCTCGATCCGCTCGGTCGCAATCCTGATCGCCGTCTCGCGGTCCTTGTCGATGAAGGCCAGCAGCGTTTCGGCGAGCCGCGCCATGTTCCACTGCGCGATGGGCGCCTGGTTGGCATAGGCGTAACGCCCATGGGTATCGATGGAGCTGAACACCGTGCCGGGGTCATAGGCATCCATGAAGGCGCAGGGGCCGTAATCGATGGTCTCTCCGGAAACGGAGGAATTGTCGGTGTTCATCACCCCATGGATGAAGCCCACCTGCACCCAGCGTGCAACGAGGGCCGCCTGGCGCTCCATTACCGCGTCGAGCAGGGCGAGGGCCTTGTTCTCCGCCTCCCTGAGCTCGGGGTAATGCCGGTCGATCACATGGTCGATCAGCAGCTTCAGCGCCTCGTAGTCCTGCCGCACGGCGAAGAACTGGAAGGTGCCCACCCGGATGTGGCTCGCGGCCACCCGCGTCAGCACGGCGCCCGGCAGCACGTCGTCGCGGTAGACGCGCTCGCCGGTGGTCGCCGCCATCAGTGCCCGCGTGGTGGGAATGCCCAGCGCGTTCATCGCCTCGCTCACGAGATATTCCCGCAGCACCGGCCCCAGTGCGGCCCGCCCGTCGCCGCCGCGCGAGAAGGGGGTCCGGCCCGCACCTTTCAGCTGGATGTCGCGGCGGCGGCCCTTCACGTCCACCACCTCGCCCAGCAGGATCGCCCGGCCATCGCCCAGCTGCGGCACGAAATTGCCGAACTGGTGCCCGGCATAGGCCTGGGCCAGCGGGCTGGCCCCCGCGGGAATGGCGTTCCCCACCGCAACCTCGGCCGTCAGCAGGGCGGGGTCGATCCCCAGCTCCCGTGCGAGGGGGGCGTTCACCGTGATCAGCCGCGGGGCGGAAACCGGGGTGGGGTCCACCCCCACATGCATGGAGCCGGGCAGGCGGGCATAGGAATTGTCGAAGGGAATGGCGTTCATGGGTTGAATATAGGGCAGGCGGGGCGGAAGTTCCTCGATTAAGAGGACATAAAGAATTCTTTATGTCCGCATGGACAGGTCCCCGGCCCGCTGCTATAGAGCGGCCCAAATTCAGGACAGAGGACCGACACATGAGCCGCCACGACTATCACGTTGCCGACATCAAGCTCGCCGACTGGGGCCGCAAGGAAATCGACATGGCCGAGGTCGAGATGCCGGGCCTCATGGCGACGCGCGCCGAATACAAGGCGCTGCAGCCGCTGCGCGGGGCGCGCATCTCGGGCTCGCTCCACATGACGATCCAGACCGCCGTGCTGATCGAGACCCTGGTGGCGCTCGGCGCCGAGGTCCGCTGGGCCTCCTGCAACATCTATTCGACCCAGGATCACGCGGCCGCGGCGATTGCCGCCGCCGGCATCCCCGTCTTCGCCTTCAAGGGCGAGACGCTGAAGGAATACTGGGACTTCACCGCCAAGATCTTCGACTGGCCGGACGGCCAGCCGTCCAACATGATCCTCGACGACGGCGGCGACGCCACCCTTTACATCCTGCTCGGCTCCAAGGCCGAGAAGGACCCGAGCCTCATCGCGCACCCCAAGAGCGAGGAGGAGGAATGCCTCTTCGCCGCCATCAAGAAGCGCATCAAGGAACAGCCGGGCTGGTTCGACAAGGTCAAGGCCTCGATCAAGGGCGTGTCGGAAGAGACGACGACCGGCGTCCACCGCCTCTACGAGCTGCAGAAGAAGGGCGAGCTGCCCTTCCCGGCGATCAACGTCAACGACTCGGTGACGAAGTCGAAGTTCGACAACAAGTACGGCTGCCGTGAATCGCTCGTCGACGCGATTCGCCGCGGCACCGACGTGATGATGGCCGGCAAGGTCGCCGTGGTTGCGGGCTATGGCGACGTGGGCAAGGGCTCGGCCGCCTCGCTGAAGGGCTCGGGTGCGCGCGTCATCGTGACGGAGGTGGACCCGATCTGCGCGCTGCAGGCCGCGATGGACGGCTTTGCGGTGCAGACCATGGAAGACGTGGTCGGAACGGCGGACATCTTCGTCACCGCCACCGGCAACAAGGACGTGATCACCGTCGATCACATGAAGCAGATGAAGGACATGGCCATCGTCTGCAACATCGGCCACTTCGACAACGAGATCCAGGTCTCCGAACTCCGCAACTTCAAGACCACCAACGTCAAGCCGCAGGTGGACATGGTTCACATGCCGTCTGGCGCGCGCGTCATCCTGCTGTCGCAGGGCCGTCTGGTGAACCTCGGCAACGCCACCGGCCACCCGAGCTTCGTGATGTCGGCTTCCTTCACCAACCAGACGCTGGCCCAGATCGAGCTCTTCACCTCGGCCGGCACGGGGAAGTACAAGAACGAGGTCTATGTTCTCCCCAAGCACCTCGACGAGAAGGTGGCCCGCCTGCACCTCGACAAGCTGGGCGTGAAGCTGACCAAGCTCCGGGACGACCAGGCCGCCTATATCGGCGTCACGCCCCAGGGTCCGTTCAAGCCCGAATATTACCGCTACTGAGGATTCCGGCCCGCCCCGCTTTTGGTTATACCGATGCGGGGCGGATGACCGGCTGATTCGGCAGGCCATCCCGGCACTTTGACCGGAGAAGACATGGACGCCGGTTTCGGCAGCAGCTTGGCGGGCGATGGGGTCGCCCTCATCGCCGTTTTGGCCGCCACCGGCATTTTCGTCCTCTCGCGGCGCCTGCTGCGGCACAGGGGCGGCACCGCCACCGCCCGGCGCATCGCCGATCTCGAGGCCCGGCTGAACGAGGCCGAAACGGCCATTGCGGCCGAAGCCCATGTGCTGGTGATCTGGCGCGGCAAGCAGGCACTGCCCGACCGCGTGATGGGCTCCATGCATGGCGCCGCCACGCTGCCCGAAAGCCCCGAAGGCCTCGTCGACTTCGCCTCCTGGCTCGACCGTGATTCGGCCTCCGCCCTCACCGATTGCCTCCATGACCTCCGTCAGGACGGCACCCCCTTCAACATCGCCATCAAGAGCCTGCAGGACGAGCTGCTGGAGGCCGACGGCCGCACCGCCGGCGGGCTTGCCACGCTGCGCTTCCGTCCGCTCGCCGGCGAACGCCGCAAGATCGCCGACCTGGCGCATGAGGCCCATCGCCTCGGCAAGCAGGTGGAGCGCCTGAGCGCCGTGCTCGATGCCGCCCCCTTGCCCGTCTGGCTGCGCGGCGCCGAGGGCAAGCTCCTCTGGGTCAACCAGTGCTATGCCGCCGCCGTCGATGCAGCGGACCCGGAGCTTGTGGTGGCGCAGGGTACCGAGCTCGCCGGCCGCGCCGCGATGGACCCTGCGGCGGCAAGCGCCACCACCGGCTGCCTCGGCCGCATCCATGCCGTGGTGTCGGGTTCGATGCGCGCCCTCGATGTCTTCGAGGTGCCGGTCAATGGCGGCACCGCCGGCTTCGCCATCGACATGACGGCGCTGGAGAAGGCCGAGAAGGAGCTCGACCGCCACATCAAGGCCCACACCTCCACGCTGAACAAGCTCGACACCGCGATCGCCATCTTCGGGCCCGACCAGCGGCTGCGCTTCCACAACGCCGCCTATGCCGCGCTCTGGCCGCTCGACTCGGAATGGCTCGAAAGCCATCCGCCCGATGCCGAGATCCTCGATCGCCTGAGAAACCAGCGCTGCATTCCCGAACAGGCCAATTACCGCGAGTGGCGGGCAAAGCAGCTGACCGCCTACACCACGATCGAGCCGCGCGAGGACTGGTGGCACCTGCCCGACGGCCGCACGCTGCACGTCGTCTGCGAGCAGCATCCTTTCGGCGGCCTCACCTATCTCTACGAGAACGTCACCGACGAGCTGGCGCTCGAAAGCCGCTACAACGAGCTGATCGGCGTGCAGCGCGAGACGCTGGACAATCTCGAGGAGGGCATCGCGCTCATCGGCTCCGATGGCCGCCTCAAGCTCTACAACCCGGCCTTCGCGCAGTTCTGGCAGCTCGACACGGAGGTGCTCGACGCCCAGCCCCACATCGAGGAGCTGGCCCAGCACGGCAGCCGGCTCGCCGCGGATTCGAGCAGCTGGGACGAGGTGCGCTACAGCGTGACCAGGCTCGATTCCGAGCGCAAGCCCGTCAGCGGCAACATCGACGTAGCCGGCCGCGTGCTGCAATTCGTCGCCGTGCCGCTGCCCGACGGCAACACGCTGCTCACCTTCGCCGATATTTCCGACTCCGCCCGCATGGAGCGCGCGCTGCGTGACCGGGCGGATGCGCTGGAAGCCGCCGACCGGCTCAAGAACATGTTCCTCTCCAACGTCTCCTATGAAATCCGCACGCCGCTCACCTCCATCCTCGGCTTCGCCGAGGGCCTGCAGATTGGCCTTGCTGGCCCATTGACGGCGAAGCAGCAGGACTATGTGCGCGACATCCGCCGCTCTTCGACAGATCTCAAGACCATCATCGACGCGATCATCGACCTCACCGCCATCGATGCTGGCGCGCTGGAACTGAAGCTCGAGCATGTCGAGGTCACCTCGCTGCTCGAGGCCGTGGCCGAGAAGCTGGCGCACCAGATCGACGAGCGCGACCTCACGCTCAACATCGAGGTGGGGGCGGACGTGAACAGCTTCGTCGCCGACCCGAAGCGGGTGGAGCAGATCCTCTCGAACCTGCTCTCCAACGCCATCGGCTTCTCCGACCGCGGCGCCACCATCCGCATGGGCGCCAAGAAGACGCGTGGGCAATTGCAGCTCTGGGTCTCCGACCAGGGCCGCGGCATCGAGCCCGAGTTCCAGAAACAGGCCTTCGACCGCTTCCAGTCGCGCCCCGTGCCCGGCGGCCATCGCGGCCCCGGCCTTGGCCTCGCCATCGTCAAGAGCTTTGTGGAACTGCACGAGGGGCAGGTGTCGCTCCTCTCCAAGATCAACCAGGGCACCACCGTCCTCTGCACCTTCCCGCTCGACGGGCCCGGTGCCGCCCAGCGGACGGATGTCCGCAAGTCGGCCTGACCGGAATGCAATTCACCCGCCGCTTCGACTCCGCCGCAGCACTCGAGGGCTTCGCCGCCCATCTCTCGCTCTTCGCCCGGCCCGGCATGGTGCTGCTGCTGAAAGGCGATCTCGGCACCGGCAAGTCCACCTTCGCCCGCGCCTTCATCCGCGCGCTGGCAGGCGGTGCGGAGTTCGACGTGCCGAGCCCCACCTTCACGCTGGTCCAGACCTATGACGAGACGCGCGTGCCGGTGGCCCATGCCGATCTCTATCGCATCGGCTCGCTGCAGGAGCTCGACGAGCTGGGCTTCGATGATCTCAAGAAGACCCATGTGCTCGCCGTCGAATGGCCCGAGAAGATGCTCGACCAGAGGCATGCCGACCGCCTGCTGATCGAACTCTCCGGCTCCGGCAATCACCGCGATGCCAGCATCACCGCAGCGGGCGCGTGGGAGCAGGCGCTTGCCCGCAACGATGCGATCAACGCCTTCCTCGGTACCACGCGCTGGTCACGGGCCGAACGCCGCTTCCTCGAGGGCGATGCCTCCTTCCGCCGCTACGAGACCCTGCAGCTTGGCGCTGAACAGGCGATCCTGATGGACATGCCCGCGCGGCCCGATGGCCCGCCGGTGAAATACGGCAAGCCCTACAGCGCCATCGCCCATCTGGCCGAGGACATCCGCGCCGTCATCGCCATCAACGGCGTGCTGTGCGAACGCGGCTACTCGGCACCAAGAGCGGAAGCCTACGATCTTGCGCAGGGCTTCGCGGTGATGGAAGACCTGGGTCGCCACGTCTATGGCGGCATGATGCGCGCCGGTGATGACATGGCGGAGCCGATGCGCGCCGCCGTCGCCGTGCTCGCCGACATGGCCTCGCGCGACTGGCCGCAGGACGTACCGCTCGACGGGGAGACCTATCGCGTGCCGCCCTATGATGTCGAGGCGCAGCTGATCGAGGTCGATCTCCTTCCCTCGTGGTTCTGGCCGCATCTCAATGGTTCCGAGATCCCGTCGGCAGCGCGGGTCGAATTCGAGGCGCTGTGGATGGAGCTGCTGCCGCTCACCCAGAAGGGGCACCGCGTCTGGGCACTGCGCGACTATCATTCGCCCAACCTGCTCTGGCTGCCGGAGCGTGAGGGCCTCGCCCGCGTCGGCATCATCGACACGCAGGACGCGCTGATGGGCCACCCCGCCTATGACCTCGCCTCCATGCTGCAGGATGCGCGCGTCGACGTCGATCCCGCCTTCGCGGACGATCTCTATGCGCACTACTGCGCCCTGCGGAAGGACGACCCGCTTTTCGAGCGTGCGGAGTTCGACGTGGCCTTCGCCATCCTCGGTGCCCAGCGTGCGACCAAGATCCTCGGCATCTTCGCCAGGCTCTCGAAGCGCGACGGCAAGCACGGCTATCTGCGCCATATCCCGCGGGTCTCCCGCTATCTCGAGCGCAACCTCGCACATCCCCGGCTCGCAGGCCTGAAGCGCTGGTTCGACACCCATCTCCCCGCCGCCCGCCGCGAGGCTGCATGACCGAGATGCCCGGTTCCCGCGCCATGGTGCTCGCCGCCGGCTATGGCCAGCGCATGCGCCCCCTCACGCTGACGCGGCCCAAGCCGCTGGTGGAGGTCGCGGGCAAGGCGCTCATCGACTATGGCTTCGACCGCCTGCGCGCGGCACGTGTCGCGGAAGCGGTGGTGAATGTCCACTATCTTCCGGAGCAGATCGAGGCCTGGGCCGCAAAGCAGACTTCGCCGCGCATCACGGTTTCCGACGAACGTGGCGTCATCCTCGACACCGGCGGCGGCGTGGCGAAGGCCCTGCCGCTTCTGGGTGACGCTCCCTTCTTCGTCATCAACAGCGACAGCTTCTGGGTTGATGAGGGCACGCCCGCCCTTGATCGCCTGCGCGCCGCGTGGGACGATCGCGCGATGGATTGCCTGCTGCTCCTCTCGCCGCTCGAACGCACCGTCGGTTATGACGGCAAGGGCGATTTCGTCCGCGCCGCCGATGGCCGCCTCGCGCGCCGCGCCAGTTCGGCGGGAACGCCGCTTGCCTATATCGGCGGCTACCTCGTGGCGCCGCGTCTCTTCGAAGGTGCTCCGGAGGGTGCCTTCTCGATGAACCTGCTGTGGGACCGCGCCATTGCGCGGGGCCGGCTCCACGGCATCGAGCATGCCGGGCGCTGGCTGCATGTGGGCACGCCTGAGGCGATCGGCCTTGCCGAAGCGGCGCTCAAGGCATGAGCCATGGCAGGAGATGTCCCGCGCCTCTTCACCATCGCGCCTGACAAGCCCTTCCTCGAGGTTCTCGCCGAACAGGTGCTGAAGGGCTTTCCGTGTACGGACGGAAAGCGTCCAGGCAAGCTCGACCTGGCGCGCTGGACCATCCTGCTGCCCACCCGCCGCGCCGTGCGCGAGCTGGAGGAGATCTTCTTCCGCCTCGCCGGGGGCTCCGGCGTGCTGCTGCCGCGCATCCGCCCGCTCGGCGACATCGACGAGGACCTGCTGCAGCCCCAGCACGGCATCGCCGAGCTCGGAACGCCGGTGAGCGTGCCGGGCCAGCTTCTGCTGCTGATGGACCTGATCGATGAATGGGCTGCCGCACACCCCACCACGCGGCTGGCACGGGAGATCGCGGCGGCCCCCCACCAGGCCGGCGGCCTTGCGCAGTCACTCGCCGAGCTTCTCGATGCGCTCGAAACCGAGGACGTGGACGTCACGAAGATCGCCGATCTCTATGGCCTCGAGTCGGCCCGCCACCGCGAGGCGATCCTCGAGTTCCTGAGCATTGCACGCGAGAAATATCCCCAGCGGCTGGCGGCGGAGAAGGCCATGGGCCCGCAGGCCCGGCGCTCCGCCATCCTGCGGCGCGAGGCGAGGCGGCTGGAATTCACCCGCACCGACCGGCCCTTCATCGCCGCGGGCTCGACGGGCTCGATCCCCGCGACCTGCACGCTGCTCAAGGCCATCGCCGGTCTTCCCAATGGCGCCGTCGTGCTGCCCGGCCTCGACCAGTTCATGGACGAGGCAAGCTGGACCGCCGTCGGCCCCACCCATCCGCAGCACGCGATGCGGCAGCTGCTCGCCCGCCTCAACGCCACCCGCCAGATGGTGACGGAGCTGGGCGCACCACCCGGTCCCCGCGCCTGGCTCGCCAGCGAGCTGATGCGCCCGGCCGAAGCCTCGCATCTCTGGTACGAGGCGTTGCAGGGCCAGGCGGCGCGCATCGGCGATGCCATGCAGGGCGTCGAACTGGTGGAGGCCCGCTCCGTTCCGGAGCAGGCGCTCGCGGCCGCGCTCATCCTGCGGGAATGCCTGGAGACGCCGGGCCGCACCGCCTGCCTCGTCACGCCCGACCGCCAGCTAGCGCGCCGCGTGAAGGCGGAGCTCCGGCGCTGGAACATCACCATCGATGATTCCGCGGGCGAACCGCTCGTCCGCTTCGGCGGCGCATCGCTGCTCAACCTGCTGCTCGAGGCCCTGCTCAAGGATTTCGCCGCCGAGCCGCTGGCGGCCCTGCTGCGCCACCATCTCGCGGGCTTCGGCCTGCCGCCGCAGGAGTCGCGCCGCCTTGCCAGCCTCATCGAGCTTGCCCTCCTGCGCACCGGCACGGGTGCGCCCGACATCGGCAAGCTCTCGCATGCGCTGCGCCTTGCCACCGAGACGGACAACCGCCGCGCCCTGCCGCTTTGCCTGCGGCACGTGACCGGCGCGGAATGGGAACAGGCCATCGCGCAGGCCAACCGCATCGCGGAGGTCCTGAGGCCCCTCAAGGGTGACCCGCCCGCCACGCTGGCGGAGCATCTCGACCGTCTCGCCAAGGCCTGCGAAGCGATCGCGGGCGAGGCCTTCTGGCTGGGCGAGGGCGGCGAGGAACTGTCCGATGCCTTCGCGCTGCTGAAGGAGGAGTCGCGTTTCCTGCGGCACTGCGATCTCCCGCGCGCGGCGGCGATCCTGCGGCACTGGCTGCATGGCCTGCCCGTGCGCGGCCCGCAGCGCAATGCCGCACCGCTCACCATCCTCGGCCTGCTCGAGGCCCGCCTGATCCGCGCCGATGTCATGGTGCTCGCGGGCCTCAACGAGGGCACCTGGCCCGGCGCCACCGACTGCGGCCCCTGGCTCAATCGCCCGATGCGCGACGTGCTGGACATGAAGCAGCCCGAGTCGCAGATCGGCCAGACGGCGCATGACTTCGTGCAGGCCTTCGGCAACGCGCAGGTGAAGCTGCTCTGGTCGCGCCGCATCGGCGACGCGCCGGGAACGCCCTCACGCTGGCTGCATCGGCTGCTGATGATCCTCGAGACGGCGAAGCGCAAGCCCGGTCCGAGCCCGTGGCCGCGCATCGCCCGCCAGCTGTCGGAGCCCGTGGCGGTGACGCCCGTCGCCATGCCGAAGCCGCGCCCGGCCGTGGCGCTGCGCCCGCGCAGCCTCAGCGTCACCCGCATCGAGAAGCTGATCCGCGATCCCTACGCCATCTATGCCCGCTTCATCCTTCGGCTGGAGCCGGTGAAGCCCGTCTCCTCCCTGCCGGACCCGGCACGCCGCGGCATCGTCTTCCATGGCGCCATCGGCGACTTCCTCACCCGCTTTCCCAAGGACCTGCCGGCCGATGCCGCGGTGGAGCTGGAGAAGGATGGCAGCAGGCACTTCCAGCAGATCATGGATTATCCCGGCCTCGTCAGCTTCTGGTGGCCGCGCTTTCGCCGCATCGCGGCGTGGATGGCGGAACAGGAACCCCTCTGGCGCGAGGGCGTCGAGCGCGTCGTGGCGGAGCGCAACGGGCTCGTCACCTTCCCCGTGGCGGGCCAGGACTTCACCCTCACCTGCCGGGTGGACCGGATCGACCTGATGGCCGATGGCGCGGCCCGCATCGTCGACTACAAGACCGGCGGCGTGCCGAGCTTGAAGGAGGTGGATGTCGGCCTCGCACCGCAGCTCACCCTGCAGGCTGCCATCCTGGCACGCGGCGGCTTCACGGACGTGAACCCGAAGCAGACCGGCCAGATCTGGTACGTGAAGCTCGGCGGCGGCGATCCTCCGGGCGAGGTCAAGGACCTGCGCAAGCTCGCGCATCCGGTGATGACGCTGGCCGAGACGCATCTTGCCGAATTGCAGAAGCTTCTGGCGAAATATGCGAGCCAGGCGCAGCCCTATTACCCGCGCACCATCATGAAGAAGGAGGATGATCCGAGCGACTACGATCACCTCTCGCGCTTCCAGGAATGGACGCTCTCGGGAGGCGGCTCATGAGCCTCAACCCCGCCGCAAGCATGGCCCAGCGCAAGGCCTCCGATCCGGCCGTCACCGTGTGGGTCAATGCCAATGCCGGTTCCGGCAAGACCCATGTGCTGGTCGACCGCGTGGTGCGCCTCATGCTCGGCGGCACCGAACCGTCGCGCATCATGTGCCTGACCTTCACCAAGGCGGCAGCCGCCGAAATGGCCAACCGCCTGTTCGAGCGGCTCAGCACCTGGATCGCGCTTGATGATGAGGCCCTGCGCAAGGTGCTCGACGGGTTGGGTGCGCCCGATGCCGAACAGGCCCTGCTGCAGCGCGCCCGCCAGCTCTTCACCCGCGCCCTCGAAACGCCGGGCGGCCTCAAGATCCAGACCATCCACGCCTTCTGCGAGCGTGTGCTGCAGCTCTTCCCCGTCGAGGCCGGCATCGTCCCGCATTTCACCATGCTCGATGACCGCGAGCAGCTCGCCCTCCTGCAGGAGGCGCGCAACGCCGTGCTGCTGTCCGCGACGGATGAAGCCACCATGCTCGGGGCAGCGCTCAGCGACGTGGCGAACCGGGTGAATGCCGATGATTTCGACAAGCTGCTCACCCAGCTCCTTGCCAAGCGCGCGAACCTGCGCGCCCTGTTCGAGGACCCGCGCGGACTGGAGCGGGCAGAGGCCCTGCTGCGCCTCCACCTTTCGCTTGGGCAGGGTGTCACACGCGCGAGCATCACGTCGGGCCTCGCCTGCGATGTGAAGCGATATCTCGCTCTCGCCGAGGCACTTGAAGGCGGAACCGACACGGAGAAGAAGACAGCCGCGAAGCTGCGAGCCGGCTGTGCCGCGCCGCATCCAAGCCTGCTCGATCTGCAGCGCGTGCTCCTCACCGATGAGGGCACGCCCCGCGCCGCCGTCGCCAATGCTCCGACGCGGCGGCGGCACCCGTGGATCGAGGACTTCGTGAAGGCCGATCAGGCGCGGCTTGAAGCTGCTATCGGCATCCTTGGTGATCTCGACTGCCTCGGCGCCACGCTGTCGCTCTTGCGGCTGGGCCGCGCCATCACGCAGGGCTTCGAGGCGGCAAAGCGCGCGCGCGGCGCCTATGACTTCGACGACCTCATCATCAAGACGGGTGAGCTGCTGCAGGAAAAGCCCGATGCCGCCTGGGTGCTGTTCAAGCTCGATGGCGGCATCGAGCACCTGCTGGTCGACGAGGCGCAGGACACGAGCCCGATGCAGTGGCAGATCGTGCAGGCGCTGACGGGCGAGTTCTTCGCCGGACTCGGCCGCCATGGCGAGAAGACGCGCACGCTCTTCGTGGTGGGCGACCGCAAGCAGTCGATCTATTCCTTCCAGGGCGCCGACCCCAATGTCTTCGAGCAGGTGCTCGGCCAGGTGAAGGCAGAGGTGGAGGGCGTCGGGCAGGAGTTCCGCGAGGTGGACTTCAGCGTCTCCTTCCGCTCGCTGGGCGAGGTGCTGCAGGCCGTCGACGGCGTCTTCCCGCCCGGCTCGCCGGCCCGCACCGGGCTCGATGGCGAGACGGCGCGTCCCTGGGAGCATGTGCCGAACCGCCGTGATGCGCCGGGCACCGTCGAGCTCTGGCCGCTCGTCGAGCCCGTCGAAAAGGAAGATCCCGCGCCGTGGCAGGCCCCCGTCGATCGCGAGCCCGCGCAGTCGCCGCGGCGCAGGCTGGCCGAGAAGCTCGCGAAGACCATCAAGAGCTGGATCGGCACGCGCCAGCTGCCCGGCCGCAACAGGGCGGTGGAGGCGGGCGACATTCTCATTCTCGTCAGGCAGCGCAACAGCTTCTTCGACGCCATGATCCGCGCCCTGTGGAACGAGCAGGTGCCGGTGGCCGGTGCCGATCGCCTGAAGCTGGGTGACAACATCGCGGTGCTCGACCTCGTGGCGCTGGCGCAATTCGCCATCATGCCGGAGGACGATCACGCCCTGGCCTGCATCCTCAAGAGCCCGCTCCTGGACCGCGCGCTCACCGAAGACGAGCTGATCGGCATTGCTGCCGGCCGTGGTGAGTTGTCGCTGTGGCAGAGCCTTTGTGGCCGCGCGGATGAACCCTTCTGCAGTGCGGTGGCGTTCCTGCGCCCGCTGATCGCCGAAGCGCCCGCGGCACGGCCCTTCGAATTCTTCTCCGCCATCCTCGGCACGGCCCGCCTGCGCTTCGTGTCGCGGCTGGGCAGCGAGGCCAATGATGCGATCGATGCACTGCTCGACCGCGCGCTCGACTACGAGGAGGCGCATGGCACCTCGCTCGCCGGTTTCGTGAACTGGTTCCAGGCCGGCGACATCGAGATCAAGCGCAACATGGAGCAGGGCGCGGGCGAGGTGCGGGTGATGACGGTGCATGGCGCCAAGGGCCTCGAGGCGCCCATCGTCATCCTTCCCGACACCACCGGCAACGAGGGCGGCAAGCCCGACCCGATGTTGATGCTCGAGGGCGGCGAGGGCGCCGCCCGCGTGCCGCTCTGGGTGGTGCCGAACCTCGGGCCGTCGCAGGCGGTGAAGCTCCTGAAGGCGTCGCAGAAGGACGTGGCGACGGCGGAACATCGCCGCCTGCTCTACGTCGCCATGACGCGCGCCTGCGACGAACTCTACATCTGCGGCTATCGCGGCACGCAGGAGCCCTCTGAGCACTGCTGGTACAACACCATCGCCACGGCACTGCTGCCGCGGATGACCCCGATCGACGGTGGCGAGGGCTGGCGGATGGGCGCCGCGCCGGTTCCCGCGCCCGCGGCGACGCCCGCGCCCGTCGCGACGCCGGCCATGCCGGACTGGATATCCCGCGACGCCGGCATCATGCCCGCAACCGCTGCGGTGCCGGCCCGCCGGCGCTCCGCGGCACGGGTGGCGCGCGGCATCCTCATCCACCGCATCCTTCAGAACCTCCCCGACCTCGCGGAGGGTGAGCGCGCCGCCCACATCGATGCGGTCGTGCGCCGCTCAGGCCATGATCCGCGGCTGGGCGACCAGCTGCGTGCCCTCATCGCCGATCCGGTGGTGGCGGAACTCCTCTCCGGCGACGGTCATTCCGAGGCCTCGCTCATCGCTCTTTCGGCGGAGGGCAAGCCGGAACGGCGCCGGATCGACCGGCTGGTGACGACCCCCGGGGGCCTCCTCGTCGCGGACTACAAGACGGACCGCGAGGTGCCGGAGTCGGCGGAGGCCTGCAATCCGGAATATCTCGCGCAGCTGGCCACTTACCGGGCAGCGCTGCAGCTGGCGGAGCCCGGCCGGCTGATGCGTTTCTGCCTTCTCTATACCGAGGCGCCGCGGCTCATCATGGTGCCGGATGCGCTGCTCGACCGCATGGCGGCCCTGCAGGCCCCCCGGCCTTGACCCCCGACGGGGGGACACCTACTTTCCGTCCATCCGCAACGGCGATTCCCCGCCCAGCCCGAAAGAGGTTTCCATGTCCACCCACAAGGTCTCCGACGCATCCTTCGCACAGGACGTCCTGCAGTCCGACACGCCCGTCGTCGTCGATTTCTGGGCGGAGTGGTGCGGCCCCTGCAAGATGATCGCCCCGGCGCTCGAGGAAATCGCCCAGAGCCTCGGCCCCAAGGCCAAGATCGTGAAGATCAACATCGACGAGAACCCCGCGACCCCCTCCCGGTATGGCGTGCGCGGCATCCCCACGCTGATGGTGTTCAAGGGCGGCCAGGTGGCGGCCACCAAGGTGGGTGCTGCCCCGAAGAACCAACTGCAGAGCTGGATCGAACAGTCGATCTGACCGTTCCGGTTGTCCTGAAAGACAATGGCCGCCCGCCGGGGCGGCCATTTTCATGTGCGGCGGCGTTTTTGCCTTGATGCTGCCATGAGCTGCCCTTCATACGGCTGTCGCAATTCGGGGAACTGCAGCGGCTTGCCCCGCGGGAGGACGACGACGTGACGACAGCGGAGGCAGGTGCCCAGGACGCGACGGGCAGGAGCAGGCGCGTGCCCGCATGGCTCCGGGCGGCGGGCTGGGTGCTGCTGCAGCTTTTCGTCATCTATCTGGGCCTGCTGGCCATCCATGCCTATCTCGGCTGGTGGTCGCCGGAGTATCTCGAGGGCCGCAGCCTCTGGCACTTCTGGTTCACCCGCATGATCGTGCCGATGGTCATGCTGGGCGTCTTCGCCTCCTTCGCGCGGCTCCTCCCCGCGGGCGCCATGCTCGGTGCAGCCCTCCTCTTCGTCGGCACGGTCTCTGCGATCAAGAAGGACTCGACCGGCGAGCCCTTCCAGATCAGCGACCTGTTCATTGCCGGCCAGTCGGTTCATCTGCTGCACTATGTGCAATGGTATCACTGGCTCCTCGGGGCGCTGATCATTCCGGCCACCATCTGGTATGTCCTGAACCTGCGCTTCCGCCGCTGGAGCCTGCCGCTGGCGCTGATGTGCGTGGCGCTGCTCTCGACCTATCGCATCCAGTGGGTCGCTAACTGGATCCACGACAATTCCTGGTGGGTCGGCGTCGAGAACCTCACCTTCAGCCAGGCCGAGAGCGAGCGCATGAATGGCCTCGGCACGCATCTCTATTTCTCGACGGCGGGTCTGCGCCTCAAGACCTACACGGAGGCCGAGGTGCGCAAGGCGGTGGAGGCCCTCTCGGCGCCGAAGCCTGCCGCCGCCGCCGCCGCCGCGGGCCCGGCGCCGGATGTCTATCTCATCCTCGGCGAGGCCTGGTGGCGCGATCCGCATGATCCGGCTTCGCCGCTGAACCAGCTGAAGGACGCCGGCTTCACCGAGGCGATGGCGGTGTCGCCGGTCTATGGCGGCACAACGCCCAATGCGGAGTTCGAGGCGCTCACCGGCATCTCGATCAAGACCTTCCAGGACGGCATCATCCCCTACCAGCACTATGTGCAATACATCACCGAGGGCGCGCGCACCCTGCCGCGCATCCTCACCGAGAAGGGCTATGCCGCCAAGGCCTATCATAACTTCACAAGGCGCTTCTGGCTGCGCGACCAGATCTATCCCAAGCTCGGCTTCGGCGAGTTCGTGTCGATGGATCAGATGACGCTCACCATCCAGCCCAATGACTGGCCCACCGACGAGGGCCTCTACCAATCGGTGCTGGACCGGGTGGGTGGCGACAGGCCGCAGTTCCACTTCATCGTCACCGTCGAGACGCACGGCCCCTATGTGGCGCAGGACGCCGACCCCAAGGGCCATGTCGGCGTCACCGACTATCGCACCCGGCTCGGCAATGCGGCGCGCAACCTTGCCGCCTTCAAGAAGGAACTCGACGCGAGGGGCAGGCCCTATGCCCTGGTGCTGTTCGGTGATCACCTGCCGGGCCTGCGCATGCACCAGCTCTACAACGGCATGAAGACGGAGCAGGACCCGCGCCTGCACCAGGTGCCCGTCCTGATCGCCAGCAACACCGACAATCCGCAGCTGCTGGCCGAAGCCATTCAGGGCCGGCCGCTCTACTGCCTGTCTCCGCTGATTCTCGACTGGATCGGCCAGCCGGCCGACGAGCGCTTCATGAACTACCTCGATGCCAGCTGCCGCAATGCCGAGGACCCGAAGCTGCGCCCCGCCGAGGCCGTGATCCAGAACCAGCTGTTCAGCGAAAAGCCGCTCTAGCCTGTCGCGCGGGGAGGGCGTTCGGCTGCGCGCCTACTCCTCGTCGAACTTGCTTTCGACCAGCTGTGCCAGGGCCTCGATCGCCGCGTCGGCCTCAGCGCCCTTCGCCTCCACCATGATCGAGGTGCCCATGGCGGCGCCCAGCATCATCAGGCCCATGATGGAAGTTGCCGGCACCGACATGCCGTCGCGCGTCACCGTGATCTCGGCGTCGAAGCCCTCCGCGCATTTCACGAACTTGGCGGAGGCGCGGGCGTGCAGTCCGCGCTGGTTGGTGATTGCGAGTTCGCGGGCCGCCACCGTCGCCGACATGCTCAATCCCCCAGGATCTGGCTGGCGACGTTGATGTACTTGCGGCCTGCGTCCTGCGCCGCGGTCGCAGCCTTGTCGAGCGCATAGTCCTTGCGGATGCGGGCAAGCTTGACGAGCATCGGCAGGTTGAGGCCGGCCACCACCTCCACCTTGCCGATCTCGAGCAGCGAGATCGCGAGGTTGGACGGCGTGCCGCCGAACATGTCGGTGAGAATGATGACGCCGGCGCCGGTGTTCACCCGGTCCACGGCGGCAGCGATGTCGGCGCGGCGTGATTCCATGCGGTCGTCGGGGCCGATGGCCACCGTCTCGATCGCGGCTTGGGGCCCGACCACATGTTCCAGTGCAGACAGGAACTCCTCCGCGAGGCGGCCATGGGTGACCAGGACGAGTCCGATCATGATGGTGGTAATTCTCCGCGCCTTTTCCGCTCAGGGTGGCGCACAATGCCTCTAACGCCCGGGTGATGCAACATCGTTTCAGGCCCTCACGAACTGGTCCAGCGCGGCCCGCAACCGGGCCGGTGCGGAGGCAGCCTGGGGGTCCAGGAGGATCAGCGGAAGGGCCACGCCGAGCAGGTCCATGCGGGCGGCCACGAGGTCCGGCATGCGTTCGATCTCGGCAGCGGGGGTGAGCCTGACGGCAAGCCGTAAACGGGCCTCGTCGACAACGGCAAGTTCCGCAATGCCCAGCCCCCGGATCTCCAGCTTGCCCTTCAGGGAAGGGGGCGCGGAGGCGATGAGCTGGCCGTCCACCTTGCGGATGGCGACTTGGTCGTCGGCGACGAGCGCTGCCACACGCCGCGTGCCGGTGAGGCCGAGGCCGCCCTGGTCGATCAGCCGCAGCGCCAGGTCGGACTTGCCGCTGCCGGGCTTTCCCAGCAGCAGCACGCCCGCGCCGCCGAGGCTGAGGCAGGTGCCGTGGACGAGCGCTTCCTCATGCATTGGGCGCGGCCGGAATGCGCACGGTGAAGCGCGCGCCGAGGATGGGCCTCTCGCCGGTCTCATCCGGCTTGCCGTAGCGGTTCTCGGCCCAGATGCGGCCCTTGTGCGCATCGACGATCTGCTGCGAGATCGACAGGCCGAGGCCGGAGTTGGAGCCGAAGCTCCCCTCCGGACGGTCGGTGTAGAAGCGCTCGAACACGCGCTGCAAATTGTCCGGCGGAATGCCCGGGCCTGAATCATCGACGCGGAACTCGACGTCCGGCCCCACCCGGCGCACCCGCACGTTCAGCTTGCTGCCGGGCCTGGTGAAGGAGCGCGCATTGTCGATCAGGTTGCGCACCACCTGGCCGAGGCGCGAGTCGTGGCCCATCACGGTATAGGCCTTTGCCCGGTCCATGCCCGGCGGCGGCTTGGCGATTTCGAAGTCGACCTCGGCCTGGCCTTCCTTGCGCGTGTCGTTGGCGAAGCTGGTGATCGATTCGAGCAGCTGCGACAGGTCGAAGGCCTGCGCCTCGCCGCGTGCCAGCTCGGCATCGAGCCGCGAGGCATCGGAGATGTCGGTGATCAGCCGGTCGAGGCGCTTCACGTCATGGTTCACGATCTCGACCAGTCGCTCGCGCTGTTCGGGCGTCTTGGCATAGGCCAGTGTCTCGACCGCGCTTCTGAGCGAGGTGAGCGGGTTCTTGAGCTCGTGGCTCACATCCGCCGCGAAGGCCTCGATCGCGGCAATGCGGTTGTAGAGCGCGTTGGTCATGTCGCGCACCGCGCCCGAAAGATCGCCGATCTCGTCGCCGCGGGCCGAGAAGTCGGGAATCTCCACGCGCTTGTTGATGCCGCGGCGCACGCGCTCGGCGC
>CAYYTH010000001.1:0-145183 GCA_964474665.1 uncultured Aestuariivirga sp. | reverse complement strand
CGGGGCTGCCCATGCACTAACATTCAACCCGGACCACTCGTTGGGGGCCGATCAGCGCCAGCGTCGGGCGCGGCCGCGCCGTCACCAGCGGCAGGATGGACCCAAGGAACAATCCCGCATCACCCACAAGGCTGTCACCGGCAATGGCCTTTGCCGCCTGATCTGGATCATCGGTGACGTGAAGCAATGCGGCACCATCCGGCAGGTAGCGGCCGGGCACATAGGGATAGTAACGGAACACCGGTGCACCGACGACGGCAATAAGATCATGGCCTGCAAGCCTGTCGCTCAGGGGCCCGATGGCGGCCGGAAGATTGCCGGCAAACAGCGGGTGGGTTTCAGGAAATGGCGTCCGCTCGCAGAAGGGCGCGCTCCACACCGGCGCATTGAGGCGCTCGGCTAGGGCAACACCCTTCTGCCAGGCAGCCTCCCCGGCGCGGGCAATGTCGCCGCCGTAAATCAGAACCGGGTTGCGTGCGGCATTGAGCCTCTCGGCAAAGTTGCCGAGCGCATCGGGGTCCGGCGCCTTGCGCGTCGAAACGCTGCGCACCGGCACGTCGAACGGCATCTCCTTGTCCCAGTCATCAAGCGGCAGGGAGAGGAAGACCGGCCCCGCGGGTTCCTGCACGGCGGCGGCGTAGGCTCGCAGGAATGCGCCGGGAACGTCCTCGGGGCGGGCAGGCTGATAGGCCCACTTGACCCAGGGCCGCGGCAGCTGGGTGGCGTCAATATTGGTGAGGAAGGGCTCCATCAGCAGCATCTCGCGCGTCTGCTGGCCGGCTGTGATGATGAGCGGCGTCTTGTTCAAGTAGGCGGTGACGATGTTGCCCATGGCATTGCCGAGGCCCGCCCCGGTATGCACGTTGACGATCACTGGCTTGCGCAGTCCTTGGGACAATCCATCGGCGATGCCGACGACGCTGGCCTCCTGGAGGGCCAGCACATAATCGAAGTCAGACGGAAAGTTCTTGAGGAAGGTCTCCTCGGTGGATCCGGGGTTGCCGACCACCGTGGTAACGCCGAGCTTGCGGAGCAGATCAAATGTCACGTCTTTGACGGTCGGCATCGGAGAATTCCTCGTTAAACCAGGTGAGCGGTGTCTTGACTGTTCAGCGATGACAGCCGGCATGACGCAGGATGGTGGAACGGGCAAGGGGCGGCAAGGGGGTGGTGCAGGCCACCCCATCCCGCTCCTGCCTATTTCAGGCCGTAGAAGGCGCGGACGAAGTCGAGTTGATAGTCCACGCGCGCCTTGTTGACATTGGCGATTGTCCCTTCCGGATCGCCGGAGAACTCCCGCATCACGTCGTCCGCCATGGTGTAGCGGGGCCAGATGTTCTTTCCGCCGTAGTTCGGATCGCCCGTCCTGGCGAAGCTCGTCCAGCTCTTTGTCAGTTGTTCGGTCATTGAGCGATCGGCCTGGCCAGCGGGGTCCGTTACGGGGAACCAGTACTTGCTCCACTTGCTCTGCTTTGCATCGGCCTTGGCTTCGGCGATCTTCTGGCAAGGATCGGCGTCCGTGGGGCTGCCCGGCGCCGGGTTGACGGTTTCGAGCGTGCCGAAGACATAGGGAAGCTCGAAGGTATGCGCCGGCCCGATGTAGCTGTCCTTCACGTTCGGCGTCACGAAGGTATAATAATAGGCGTAAGCAGGGGCCACCTTGTTGGCGCTGTCCGCAAGCAGCTTGACGGCGCCGGTGTACCAGCCGTCGGCCATGATCTGCGGCGAAAGCGCGTCACCGCACTGATAGGGGAAATCCTTGTAGAGCTCGGCGATCCTCGCAGGATCCTCCTGCATCTTCTTGACATAGTCCGCGACGGTTGGCGCCCCGAGTGCGAAGAAGCTCGCGTCCCACGTCACGGTTCCCACCATGAAGGGAACCTTGTGCTGCTTGCCCTGCGCGAAGAGCGGAATCGCATCATCAAGGATGATCTCTCCGTCGATCATCGCGGAGTCAAAGCCGCCCGTGATGAAGTCGGCTGCCGTCAGATTGACCTCGTCCGCCGGCAGCGCGCGCAGTTCCGCCAGGGTCTTGTTGCCCATGGCTTCGATGAACTTCTGATCATTGGCCTCGACGGAGGGCTTGCCGAACCGGTCTTCCGTCAGGAAGCGCATCGGCATTTGCTGCGGGCTCTGGGCGATTGCCTTGTGGAACAGTCCCGCCGAAGCCGGTGACGTCATCAGCCACGTGACGCTCCGTCCACCGGCGGACTGGCCGAAGATGGTGACGTTGTCCGGGTCGCCGCCAAAGGTGGCGATGTTGTCGCGCACCCATTTCAGGGCCTGGATCTGGTCCATGATGCCGTAGTTGCCGAAGGGCTCGCCGTTCCTGCGGGCCTCCTCGACGAGTTCCTTCGGCGCGAAGAAGCCGAGGCGACCCAGGCGGTAGTCGAAGTTCACCACCACCACGCCTTCGGCCACGAGGCCAACCGGTTCGTAATAGGGCTCAGTCCCTGACCCCGTCAGCAAGCCGCCGCCGTGAATCCACACCATCACCGGCAGGTTCTTCGCACCCTTGGGGGCGTATACGTTCAGGTGCAGGCAGTCCTCGCTTCCGGGCACCAGTTCATTCGTCAGGCCATCGACGAAGGGTTGCATGGAGGCCGGGCCGAACCTGCTCGCATCGCGGACGCCGGTCCAGTTCTGCACCGGCTGGGGCGGGCGCCAGCGCAGCTCGCCCACCGGCGGCGCGGCATAGGGGATGTTCTTGAACATCACCATCCCATTGCGCTCGACGCCCTGCAGCTTTCCGTTCCTCGTCTCGAGGATCGGGCGGGCCTCGTAATAGACCTCCGTCGCCAAGGCTTTCGGTGCCATGCCAAAAAGCGCGGTGAAGGCCGCGCCGCAGGCCAGTTGACGGCGATTGAGCTTGATCATGTTCGATCTCCTGGCTGAATGGAGTGCGACCGGATTATTGTGAGCGAGGTCAATACCCGACCGTCTTTTTGGCTGCAAGTTAACGTGCCGCGGTTTCATCTCCTGGTGTGAGAAACAGTTAGGCAACGTGGTGGTTGTTGTTGAGTCCCACGGGGAAGCCGCCGTTCTCCCGCTGAGCGAAGTCCGCGATGCCGGGGAGATGGGGAGTGGCTCGCCGTGCGCCAAGCCGTCGTTTCGGGGCAGATGCCCGCGCCGGGCCAGCCGCGCATGTGGGAGGGTCGAACCCTCCCACATCGGGTCGTCCGGGTGGCGTCAGCCAGTGCGGAATTCTTCCAGCCTGCGCTTCTGCTGGCCGTTCGAATCGAAGTTATCGGGTGATCGCCAGGCCTCATAGGCAGGGCGGAGCGTGGCCCAATCCTTGTCGATCATCGCGAACCAGGATTTATCCCGGTTCAAGCCGTTGATGATGAGGTGCCGACGGAACACACCCTCCGCATGGAACCCGAAGCGCTTGGTGGGCGAAGAGGAAGAGAGCCTCCGTTGCGGCGGGCTTGCCCGGCCTCACGAAGACGCAACGGACATTGTCCCCGCCTTCGAGGATAAGGCAACGATGGATGACCCATCGGTGAAAATAGGCATCATCGCCCGTCCCCAACTCAAATAAAGCGGCCGGCCTGACTAGATCGCGCTGCCGCGCTTGGTGATGTCGTAATTCAGGATCAGCTGCAGCTTGTTGTTGATGCCGTCACCGCCGCCTGATTGATCGCTTCGCAACATGCCATAGCCGGCGCTGATCGACAGGGGCGAGAGCCAGGGTGGCATCGTGCCGATGGCCGAGAAACTGTAGTTGGCAATGAAGTCATACTCCTGCCACATGGGCTGTCCGTCGGCGACCGCGGTGTCGAAAGCGGTGAAGACGTTCACCTCGAAGCCGGGCAGCCCGGCGTGGCTGAAGTCATAGCCTGCATTCAGCATCAGCGTCTGCTCACCCGCCCTGTCGAACAGACCGATCAGCAGGTTGGAATAGCCAGGCCAGTTGCCGAAGGGTGACTGCCAGCCCGCCTCGGCCGAGGTGACGGTGTAGCCGGCGCTTAGCGACAGGCCGCCACGATCGAGCGTGCCCATGATGCCGAAGACCCATGAATGGAAGTCGTCGCCCGTCAGCAACGCTTCGCCGATACTGGTCTGGATCATGAACTGGCTGCTCAGGCTCAGCGTGTTCTCGTCGTCAAGCTCATGCGTCCATGTGCCGTCGGTGTAGGACGATACGAGGATGTTTGGCACCACATAGAGCGAGGTGCGCGCCGTATCGGGCTTTCCCTCGGCATAGGTGAGGGTGCCGAGATACATCGGCTGGTCCTGCTTCACGCCTGCCGCCTGGCTCATCGTGACGAAGTGGTTCGCGTTCCTGAGCTTGGTCTGCGTCAGGAAGCCGGCATAATAGCTGATCGCATCGATCCCGCCTGCCAGCGAGGCACCCTCGAAGGTGATGGGCACCATGCAGTTGTCGTGCGGGTTGACTTCCGGCTGGTTGACCTCCTGACGGTAGAGCGTCAGCGTCTGGCCCTCGTGGCGGAGCGCGGCATAGGCGATGCCCAGGGTATTGATCGCATCGCCATCGGGCAGAAGAAGCAGGGTGCCGGCCTGGTCCTCCGGTGCCCAGAGCGGTTGTGAGGTGTAGGCCCTGGCGCCGATTTGCAGCGTATCGGCAAGCCAGCCGGACTGGTATCCGATCCAGCCGCCGATCGCCATAGCGGCTGCATCGCCCACCACCTCGCCATCCGTGTCCGAAAAGAAGCTTCGGCCATGCAGCGTGAAGGTGGCTTCGTCGAACAGGGCGGCGCGCAGCGGATCGGCGGGCAGGGGCGCGATATCGTCCGCCGTCGCCGGCTGCGCGAGGAAAAGCGCGAGCAGGCCGGCGGACAGGCCGGTCCGTTGAACTCCGCGGCGCCGAGGAAGCCGGTGCGCAGGCACCGCCGTCTCGGCGATCTGTCTCGCAGCACTATTCATCGTCTCGATCGATCGGCGGGGTCCTGGCCCCTGTCTATTGGCGGTGCAATCAATACATCGCGAGCTCGCGGCAAACAACACCGCTTCACGGCGCGAGGCGTACACCTGCCTCTGCGCGGGGTGTTCGAATGAGCGCGACAATGATTGCCGTTCAGCATCTCTCGGGCGATCCTTGTGCGCCCATTGCAGCGGCGGGTCTGCGTGCGCCCAAGGGTGTTGAACGCACGGATTTCTGGCATCCCCGCTTGAAGCCGAACGCTCACCATGCCAGCCGGAACTGGTGGCCGGTCCTTCTGGAGGCGGCAGGCTTGCCACGCCGCTTCGGCTGGAGGAGTGCATGATGTGAGGAATGTCTGTATCGTCACCTCGCATTCATTCTGGGACGAAGCGCTAGGCTGCGGAGCGCTGATGCGCTCGCGCGATGAGGCTCTCGCGCGGGTCAGCGGCAAGTTGCATGTACGCTTCATCACGCCTTCGCAAAAGCCGTGCCCGCGGCCCGACGAACACACCTTGCATGTTGAAGGCAGCTTCACGGAGGATCACGTTGCGATCCTCGAGGCGTTCCTTGAGCGCGAGGCCATTCACAGGTGTCTCTTCTCCTGTCTTGATTTGTCCCGTTTGGCCGAACGGCTGCCTTGCCGCAGGGTCGTCGAAACGCACGACGTGCTTCATCTCCGGCAACGACGATTTGCGGAATATGGCTTCGATGCTGTTGGGATCTGCAGGCTGGGGATGGTCGGCACGCAGAAGTTGCCTTGTAATTTTACTGATTGCCCGATGCACCGCCCCAGTGCCACGATTCAGGGTAGTTTACTTTGGCCGGGGGTCTGAAATCGATGCGGTTGTTATCTTGTGCGCTTGCTGTCTTCGCGGCGTTGAATCTCATGCCGGGCGCCAGCCAGCCGGCTTTGGCTGATGCGAAGCCCAGCCGGCTGACGATCGTGGGACCGGCGCTGGCCGGCAAGGTCGACGGCTACCGTGGCAACTCCGACCGCTACATGTGGGACGTCTTTACCTCGATCGTGAAGCCGGCCGTCACGCCGGGCAAGGCCGTGTTTGAAACCTGGGCCACCGACGAGGACATCTATCAGGCGACGCCGTCCTGGCCGTCATCGGGTGCCGAACGCCCGATCCGCGCCGGCCGCCGGCAGGTGAATTTTCATCTGTCGGGCGACGACCTGCCCCCCTGCAGCCCCCCGGAAAACCCCTGGGTTGCGAACTTCCCGCTCACCGGCTGTCTTTCCGAAGTCGTCTACCGCGACCGCCTGCAGTATGACTACATCGTCAACAACGGTCTCAATACGCAGGCCGGCGCCGCGAGCTTCTATGCCAGCCCGCGCGTGGTCAACTTCCCGACCGAATCGATGGCGATCAAGGTCGACTGGGTTCCCCTCACCGACCTCGTGCAGTGGGTTCCGCAGCTCGGCACGGTGGAGAATGCACGCCGTTCCTATTACACCGTGGTGTCGGAGGGCGTTGAATACGGCCTCGTCGCCATGCACGTGGCGACGGCGGCCAATCCGCTCTGGGTATGGGGCACCTTCGAACACGAGAAAAACCCGGGACGATGCGACGCCATCGGCTGCTATGACAGCTATGGCGCGCGCAAGCGGGTCGTGCCACCCAACGAGAGGCAGGCGAACACGCAGTACGGGGCCTGCATCAAGACCCCCGAACTGAAGCACATGATGCGTGCCGCGGGCCTCGGCGATGTGTGGCAGAACTATTGCCTCAAGTCGACGCAGGTATCCTTCACCACATCCGCCGGCCAGCCCTCCGTGCTCACCAACTCGGTCACCGAGCGTCTCTCGGTGAATGGTGAACTGATCGGCTCCTGCATCAGCTGCCATGCCAATGCCGCCTTCGGCGCGAATGGCGCGCCGACCAGTGCAGCCCTCACCATGCTGGACTATAATCCGGTGGGCAAGCCCACCCCTTCGGTGTTTGAAGGCGCCATGCCCAACGATTTCATGTGGGGCATCATCAACTTCCTCAGCGACGACTGAGCGGCGTCAGCCGCCGGAGCGCGCCCTCATATGCGGTCTTGCGTGTTGGGCGGCACGTAGTCGACGGCGGTGTCGTGGCTCATCAGCAGCGCAAGCTTGTATTCCGAGGGGCTCAGCAGCTGCTCGCAGTCATGCTTGACGAAGGCTCCCGTCGCCATGGCGTGCACGGAGTGTGCGGTGGCGTGGATCACATCGGGAAAGGTGAAGATGCCCAGTCCGTCGTAGTCGCCCATCCGGTTGTAGAGGCTGACGATCGTTCCCTTGAAGGCCTCCGCCAGCTTTACCGATGTGGCATAGCGGTCCAGCGGGTTCTTCCGCATGGTGTCGAACGAGGCCGGGTTGAACTTCCACTGCACCAGAAAATGCGTCATCGACTTCCTCCATGTGCGGCAGGGGCGTGATTAGCACGTTTGCGTTGTGGCGGAAAGTTTCAGCGATGCACCGGGCCGCTCGCAGCTTCCGTCGAGGATGCGAAGCGCCACAGCTTTCGGACCATTCCTCACGCAGCGATCGCTCACCGGCGTTGTAAGGCGGCGCGGGGACGGGCCTTGTCCCCTGCTGTGCCGCAATGCAGGCCCGGGGGCCTTAGCGTTGCGACGGGTCGAAGGCCTTGAAGTGCTTCGACAGCTTCAGGCCCTGGCGCTGGTAGTTGGAGCCGATGCCCTGGCCATAGACGCGCTCGGGCGCTTCCGTCAGCGGCTCATAGACAAGGCGGCCGATAATTTGCCCGTCCTCGAGGATGAAGGGCACCTCGTGGCTGCGCACTTCGAGCACGGCGCGCGCACCTTCTCCGTGCCCGGAGGAATGCCCGAAGCCGGGGTCGAAGAAGCCGGCATAATGCACCCGGAATTCGCCCACCAGCGGGTTGAACGGCACCATCTCGGCGGCATGCGCCGGCGGCACGCGCACGGCTTCCTTCGAGGCGAGGATGTAGAACTGGTCGGGGTCGAGCACGAGCGACCCGCGCTGCCAGATCGGCTCCCAGTAATCATGCACGGCGAGAGCGCCCTTGCGGTCGACGTCGACGAGCCCCGCATGGCGCTTGGCGCGAAAGCCGACCGGCCCGTCCTCGCCCAGCGTCGAGAGATCGACGGAGAGGGCAAGGCCGTTGTCGATGTTCACCTCGCCCGACGAGATCAGGCCTTCCGCGGCATGCAGCGCGCGGATCAGCTCGTCGGTTGCGAGCGAGGCGCCCTGGCGGAAGCGGATCTGCGACAGGCGCGAGCCCTCGCGCACCAGGATGGGGAAGGTGCGCGGCGAGATCTCGGCATAGAGCGGGCCCTCATAGCCCTCCGGCACCTTGTCGAACTCCTGCGCATAATCGGTGATCACGCGGGTGAAGATATCGAGCCGCCCGGTGGAGCTCTTGGGGTTCGCCGCGGCGGCAACGCCCTTCGGCAGCTTCAGCCCTTCCAGCAGGGGCACGATGTAGACGCAGCCCGTCTCCAGCACCGCGCCGTCGGTCAGCGGCATGCGGTGCAGTGCCAGTTCCTTCACGCGCTGTTCCACCGTGGCGCGCGGGCCCGGCAGGAAGGAGGCGCGCACCCGGTAGGCCCAGGGCCCCAGCCGGAGGTCGAGGCTGGCGGGCTGGATCTGGTCCGCGTCCGCCGGGCGGGCAAGCCGGATCAGGCCTTCCTCGCAATAGCGGGCAATGGCGCGGGCGGGCAGGATGCCGCGTGCTTCTGTACCGGTTCCCATCCCCATCACATGGCGGAAATGATGCAGGCTTGGCAAGTGTTCGCTGTGGAAAACCCGGCGACATGGGCTAAACTGCCCCCATGTATGAGCGCATCACCCGCGGCGTGAAGGTCATCGTCCGCCCGAAATACCTCGACGGCCAGTCAAAGCCGGAGGAGGGCCATTTCGTCTGGGCCTATTCCATCACCATCGAGAATCACTCCCGCGAAACGGTGACCCTGCGCACCCGCTACTGGAAGATCACCGATGCCACGGGCCACGTGCAGGAGGTGCGCGGCGCCGGCGTGGTGGGCGAACAGCCCGCCATCAACCCCGGCGACAGCTACAGCTACACCTCCGGCTGCCCGCTCAAGACCTCCTCGGGCTTCATGGTCGGGGCCTACCAGATGCAGCTGGCCTCCGGCGAATTCATCAATGTCGAGATTCCGCCCTTCTCTCTCGACAGCCCGCACGAAAAACACGCCATCAACTGAGACATCATGACAGGCACCCGCTATTCGACCGAGGAGATGCTGGCCCGCCTCATCGCCTTCGACACGACGAGCCGTGACGGCAACATCCCGCTCATCGAATTCGTCGAGGATTATCTCGATGGCTGGGGTGTTCCGCATTTCCGCGTGGATTACGAGGCCAACAAGAAGACCAACCTCTTCGCCACCATCGGCCCGGCGATTGCCGGCGGCATCGTGCTGTCAGGCCACACCGACGTGGTGCCGGTCGATGGCCAGCCCTGGACGAGCGATCCCTTCCAGCTCACGCAGCGCGAGGACCGTCTCTTCGGCCGCGGCACCTGCGACATGAAGGGCTTTCTCGCCGTCTGCCTCGCGGAAGTGCCGAACTTCCTGGCGGCGGGCCTCACCGCGCCCATCCACCTCGCACTGTCCTGCGACGAGGAGGTGGGCTGCAAGGGCGTGCGCCCGCTGGTCGCCCACATGCGTGACAATCTGCCGAAGCCGCGCGCCGTCATCGTCGGCGAGCCGACCTCGATGAAGGTGGTCAATGCCCACAAGTCGGCGGTCACCTTCTCCACCGAGGTCACGGGCCATGAGGCCCATTCCAGCCTCACGCACCATGGCGTCAACGCCATCCTGGTGGCGGGCGAGCTTCTGTCCGAGATGGGCCGCATCCGCGAGCACCTGATCGCCGTGGGCGATCCCACCAACCGCTTCGACCCGCCCTATTCGACGATCCATGTCGGGGTGATCGAGGGCGGCACGGCCAAGAACATCATTCCGCGCAAATGCGCCTTCCAGTGGGAGACGCGCCTTCTGCCCACGGCGGACCAGAATTACGTGCCCCACCGCTTCGACAGCTTCGCGCGCAAGCTGGAGCCGGCGATGAAGGCGGTCGCCCCCGAAACCGGCATCGCCACGCAGGCCGTGAACAGCGTGCCCGGCCTCGCGCCGGAGAAGGACAGCCCGGCGGAGAATCTCGCGCTCCACCTGGCGGGGGCGAATTCCACCCATGCGGTGAGCTACTGCACCGAGGCGGGCCTCTTCCAGCAGATCGGAATCCCGGCCGTCATCTGCGGGCCCGGCTCCATCGAGCAGGCCCACAAGCCGGACGAATACATCGACACTTCCGAACTGCGGAAATGCGAGGCCTTCATGGGCAAGCTGGTGGCGCAGCTGGCCTGATGCCTTTCCGAGAACCCAACCGACCAGCCATGTGAGGAAGATCACCATGGCGCATCATATAGCACACCTAGGAATGAAAGTCAAGAATAGGATTTATTAAACTTTCGTTCCTCCGGGTGAACCGCACCTCTTCCCGCGCGTCACCCAGGGGAAAGCCGGGTGTTACTTGCGGCCAGCCCCCATCACCAGCGCGCCCAGCGCCAGTCCGAGCCCGAAGCTCGAATGGTGCACCAGCGTCCGCCCGATGACGAGCCACGGCGTGGCCGTCGCACTCGCCAGCACGCCCGATCCCATCAGCGGCATCTGCACGAAGAACGGAAAGACCATCGTCACCCAGCCGAAGACCAACCCGTTCCACAGCGTCGGCTGTTGCTTCATCAGCTTCAGCAGCGTCAGGTAGACGCCTGCGAACACCACCGCGATCGTGTAATAGGCCGCATGCCCCGCCAGCAGTTCATGGGGCAGGCTCGGCGCCGTGCCGATGCCGGGCACATAGGGCTGACCGGAGAACACCATCAGGAACCAGCGCCCCGTCACCGACCAGTTCACCGGCGGAAAGCCGGTTACCCACTGATAGAGGGTCCGCCCCACATCCGCGGCCGTGGCCCCGGCAAGACCGGTGACGAGAATGGCAAGAGGCGAGGGCAGGCGGCGCATCGGTTTCATCCTGTTGAGCCGCCTCCGTGCCGCGCGGTTGGCCTCAAGTCAATGCGCAGAAATTCCCCCCTCTTGCCGTCACCCCGGCGAAAGCCGGGGCCCAGCTTCGGGCTTGAACCACGTGGAAAGCGGGTTCCCGGCTTTCGCCGGGATGACGGCCCGAACGCTTACTGCAGCAGCCGGGGGATCTCCTCGTTGAACTCCCGCTCGAACACCAGCTCGTCGCCCTCATAGGCCGCGATCTTGCCCCACACGATCCAGTGCCGCGCCGTGGCGGTCAGCCGCCCATAGGTCTCGGTGCGGATCGACCAGTCGCCGCGCTTGCGGGTCTCGGTCCAGTGCGTTTCCATCTTCGCCGACAGCGGGTCGTCCGGCATGATGGAGTAGCTCTCCCGGCCCGCCCCGCCGATGACGAGGCCATGCGGGTGCAGCTCCTGCTCACCGAAATCGTCGACGATCTCGATCCGAAGTTCCCCGGTCTCGGGGTCGATCACCGTCTCGCGCTTGTTCCAGGCGGGGGTGATCTCGGTCTGGTCGACGGGTGCTGCCGCTTCCGGCTCGGGCCATGTCACGGGCGACTCGCCTGCCACGTCCTTGCGCAGCGGCAGATGCAACTGCGACTTCCCCGCATAGACGGTGAGGGTGACGGGCTCGGGGGCCGGCCACATCATCGGGAAGTAGGAGGTGGAGATCGCAACGCGCAGCCTGTGCCCCTTCGGCACGCGCCAGGCGATGTCGTCCAGCTTGATCCGCATGCGATAGTGCTTGCCGGGCTCCAGCGGCATGGGGAACTCGCGGCTGTCCCGCATGCACAGGTTCTGCAGGTGATAGGTGATGCGCGAGACTTCGCCCGTGGGCCACACGTCGTTGAGCCTGACCGCGATATGCGCCACCGGCTTGTCGACCGAAAACTCGAGGTCGATCGCCGGCTGTCCCACGATGTCGATGTCGGTGACCAGCGCCGGCGTCTCGAAGGTGATCGAGTCGGCGTCGTCGCGCCGCTGGTCGCCGGGGAATTCCGGCCCCAGCCAGATGATGCAGTATTCGCCGCCGTCGGCTCCCGTCGTCTGCTTCGAGCAGATGGAGAGCGGCGTCTCCGCGCCCGCCGTCGGCCCGATGCCGCCGGAGTTCAGCCACCATTTCTTGGTCTCGATGTGGCCGAAGCCCCAGAAGCTGTCGCCGATCCAGCGGCCCTCGATCCGCTCCGGGAAGGTGCCGGGCTTGAAGGGCTCCATCACGTAGTAGCGATAGTCCGGGTCGCGCGAGATGCCGCTGTTGGCGCCCTTCAGCCACTGGTCCCACCAGCGCAGCATCTCCTGCAGGAAGCCGATGCGCGGTTCAGGCACGGCGAAATGCGGGTACTTGTGCGCCCACGGCCCGATGATCGCCTTCCGGGTGGTGCGCAATCCCTTCATCAGGCGCGGCACGGCGTTGGAATAGGCATCGTTCCAGCCGCCCACCACCAGCGTGGGCGCCTCGACCTTGGCATAGTCCTCGCAGACCGAGCCGTGCTTCCAGTAAGCGTCGCGATGCGGGTGGGAGAGCCAGGGGATGACGAGGAAGGGCTCGTTCTCCAGCCGCTCCATCCACATCTCGCGCCAGCGCTCGCCGACGATGAGCGGGTCCGGCGGGCGGGAGGAATAGGCCAGCATGGTGGCGGCCCAGCCCAGCATCTCGTTCAGCACCGTGCCGCCCTTGTAGTGGACGTCGTCCTCGTAGCGGTCGTCGGTCGAGCAGATGGTGACGATCGCCTTGAGGGCAGGGGGCTTGCGTGCCGCCACCTGCAGCGCGTTGAAGCCACCCCAGGAAATGCCGAACATGCCGACCTTGCCATTGCACCACGGCTGCTCGGCCAGCCACGCGATCACCTCGAGCGCGTCGTCCTGCTCCTGTTGCGCATATTCGTCGCGCATCAGCCCTTCCGAGTCGCCATTGCCGCGCATGTCGACGCGGATCGCCGCATAGCCGTGGCCGGCGAAATAGGGGTGCGTCAGCGCATCGCGCACATGGGTCCCGTCGCGCTTGCGGTAGGGCAGGTATTCGAGGAGGGCCGGAACCTTGTCCTGTTCGGCATCCTCGGGGATCCACATGCGCGCCGCCAGCTTCGTGCCGTCGGAGAGCGGGATCCACAGGTTCTCGATTTCCTTCACCTTGCGGGGCATGTCGGTCTTGGTGGTGATGGTCATTCAGGTCCTCTCGGGAAGCAGGCCGAAATGCGCGAGGCTCGCGCAGGCGGCGGTGATGGCATCGAAGCTGGCGCGCGCCGGCGCGCTCATGTTCCGTGCACGGAGAAAGGCGTGGACGAGCAGCGGCTCGTCGCGCACCATGGCCGGAACCCCCGCGGCGGCGAGCCGCGCGGCATAGTCGAAGCAGTCGTCGTGCAGCGGGTCCAGCGCCGCCGCCACGAGGAAGGCGGGCGGCAGGCCCCGGTAGTCCGTCTCGCGCAGCGGCTCGGCGAATTTCGAGCCGCCGCCGCGGTAGGTGTCGCGATAATACCGGACATCCGCGGTGGAAAGCCCCGGCGCCTGCGCCTGCGAGACGTAGGAGCCGCGCCCCATGTCGCCGCCGAGGCCGGGATAGATCAGCACCTGCCCCTTGAGGCGCGGCGCGGCCGCGTCCCTGGCCTTGAGGCAGAGTGCGGCGGCCAGGTTGCCGCCCGCCGAGTCGCCGCCCACGATGATCTCGGCATTGGTCGAGGCTACGGCCATCAGCGCCGCGTAGGCATCCTCGAAGGCCGCCGGAAAGGGGTGCTCGGGCGCCAGGCGATAGTCGACCGCCATCACCTCGATCCGTGCGCCCGCACAAAGCTCGGCGCAGACGTCGTCATGGCTGTCGAGGCCGCCCAGCACGAAGCCGCCGCCATGGAGATAGACCAGCATCGGGGCATTTTCCGTTCCCGCCAGCCGGTAATGGCGGCAGGGCACGCCGCCGAAGGCCACGTCCTCCGCCGCAACACCATCCGGGCGCGGCTTCCGGAAATGGGCACAGTAGCGGTCATAGAAGGCCCGCTGCTCCGCCATGGTGAAGCTGACCGCGTCCGGCGGATAGAAGCGCTCGCCGGCGATCAGGAAGTCGCGGATGCCGGGATCTTCCAGCCGGGCATATTTCTTTTCGATCTCGTCCAAGATGTTTCGCCGTGTGACGCCCGGCACAGAACCCGGCAGCGGCCAAGGTTACAAGCTGGGACATCGAAAGCAAGCGATCGCCGGAACCGACCGGCGGCAATCAGGGACAGAAGGAAACACGGTCATGAACAAGCTCGTCGCCACCCTCGCTTCCGCCGTCTTCGGCCTCGGCCTCCTCGCCGGCACCGCCCTGGCGGGCTCCGTCGCCCCCAGCCAGCAGGACGGCCCCTTCCAGGGCGTCACCATCGTTCCCGCCTCGGCCAGCTCCGGCGAAGTGACGGGCGAGGTCGCAGGCTTCACGCGCGGCAAGCTCGTCGCCTTCGCGACCGCGGCCAGCCCCGGCGACATCATCATCAATACAAAGGCAAACCGCCTCTACTTCGTTCTGGGTGACGGCCAGGCGGTGATGTATCGCGTCGCCACCGCCAAGAAGGGCTTCGAGTGGAAGGGCTCGCACCAGGTCTCCTCCAAGGTGAAGTGGCCCGACTGGCGTCCGCCGGCGGAGATGCGGAAGCGCCGCCCCGACCTGCCGCGCTACATGGCGGGCGGTCCCAACAACCCGCTCGGCGCCCGCGCCCTCTATCTCGGCTCCTCGATCTACCGCATCCACGGCACCAACGAGCCCTCCTCCATCGGCAAGGCCGCCTCCTCGGGCTGCATCCGCATGCTGAACGAGGACGTGAGCGAGCTCTACCGCCACGTGAAGCTCGGTGCCCGCGTCACGGTGATGTGAGGCTCACTCCGCCCTGAACACCGTCTCGCCTTCCTTGATCGTCTCCACGACCTTGATGTCCTTGATCGTGGCGGGCTCGACCTTCAGCGGGTTCTGCGCCAGGATCACGAAGTCGGCGAGCTTGCCCTGCTCGAGCGTGCCCTTGGTCTTTTCTTCCTTGATCTGGAAGGCGGCATGGGAGGTCACGGCCTTGAGCGCCACATAGGGGCTCACGCGTTCCTTCGCGCCGATCACCTCGCCCTGCGCCGTCGCGCGGTTCACGCCGGCATCGACGAGCGGCAGGATCCACGGCCTGGGCGTCACCGGTGCGTCATGCGAGAAGGTGAAGGGCATGCCCCTCTCTTCCAGCGTGTGCGCCGCAATCACCTTGTTGCCGCGCTCGCCGCCCCACAGGAACAATGCTGCAGCGCCGCCCGACACGATGGACGAGGTGAGGTAGCTCGGGATGGCGCCATATTTCTGCGCCCGGTCGATCTGGTCGGGGCGCATGTAGGAGCCGTGCACGAAGACCGGGCGATGGTCGCGCATGCCGTGCTTGGCCACCGCCTTTTCGATGGCGCGCAGCGCCTGCTCCACGGCGGCATCGCCGTTCATGTGCATGTTGATCTGGATGTCGCTTGTCCAGAACCTCTCGAAGGCCTCGTCCAGCACCTCGTCGGGGATCTGCTGGAAACCCTCATAGCTTCCGGTCTTGCCGGGCGGGTTGTTGGTGTAGGGCTGGGTGAACCACGCCGTGTCGGTGCTGCCGTCGAGCCAGAACTTGACCCCGCCCAGGCGCACGCGGTTGATGTAGCGCTTGTCGAGGTCGGGGCGGGCCTGCAGCATCTTCTGCAGCGTGTCGCCCGCCGCCGTCGTGCCCTGCGCTGCGATCAGGTCCTGCCGGGCAATGGCATCGTCGGAGGTTTCCGCCGTCGCATATTCGGCCGCCACGGCACGGCCTGTGTCGATCGCCGTGCTCGCCACCGTGTCCTTGGCGCAGAGGTAGAGGTCGATCTTGAGGAGCTGCTTGTCGATGGCATTCTTCACGATGTCGATGTCGTCGTCGCCGAGCCCGAGGCCGCATTCCATGGCGGTGGTCTGGCCATGGCTCGTCCACAGCTCCACCGCGCCGGTGATGGCGCGGTCGGCCAGTTCGCCGGTGAAGGGCGGGCGCTTGGCGCGCACCGCGAAGAGCGCGGTCTCCTCCATCGGGCCGGCGAGTTCGCTGCCGCCGGGCTTGCGCATGAAGTTGCCGCCCTGCGGGTCGGGTGTCGCAGCCGAGAGGCCGAGCAGCTTGAACAACGCCGTGTTGCCGGACCCGAGGTGGCCCGAGGAATCGACCACCATCACCGGCCGGTCGGCCGACACCTGGTCCAGTTCCTCGATGGTGGGGTGACGCCGCTCCGCCAGTGCCGGGGTCCGGTAGCCGAAGCCCACGATCCAAGCGCCGTCCGGCGTCTTCGCCACCTGCGCCTTCATGCGGGCGATGATCTCGGCGATGTCGGAGGTGCCGAACAGGTCGGCGTCGATCATGTTCTTGCCGAAATAGACCATGTGGCCATGGGTATCGATGAAGCCGGGCAGCAGCGTGCGGCCTTGCAGGTCGACGAGCTTCGTCGCCTCGCCCTGGAGCTTCATCGCCTCGTCCTTCGCGCCCACGAAGGCGATCTTGCCGCCCTCCACCGCGATGGCCTCCGCATAGCTCGGGTCCTTGGTGGCCATGGTCAGGATGTCACCGTTGAAATAGATGGCGTCCGCCTTGCCGTCCGCCGCATGGGCGAGCGAGGTGGAGGACAGGAGCAGGGCTCCGAACAGGGCTGTCAGCAGGCGTTTTTGCATCGCCGGGTCTCCCGGAAGGTCAAGTTCGGTGGGAAATTGCCTCACCCCACCTGCAGGTTGCAAGCCCGGAAAAGCACCTATCCGCGGGCGCCGAGGATGCAGTCCGAGGCCTTCTCCGCCACCATCATCACCGCCGCATTGATGTTGACCGTGATGAGCGAGGCAAAGACCGAGGCATCGACGATGAACAGCCCGTCGAGCCCCATCACCTTCAGCTCCGGCGTCACCACCCGCCCGATCGCTGCCGTGCAGCAGGGGTGATAGACCGTTTCGCAGACGCTGCGGATATAGGCGCGCCAGTCGTCGTCGCTCTGCACCGAGGGCCCGGGATGCACCTCCGCGCGCAGCAGTGGCCGCAATGCCTCCGTCTGTCCCAGCCTGCGCGTGAACTTCAGCGCCTTCACCAGCAGGTCGAGGTCGGCGGGATCGGCGAAGTAGTTGAGGTCGATCACCGGCTTGTCGGCCATGGTCGGGCCGGAGAGGCGCACTTCGCCCTCGCTCCGCGCGCGCGTCACGTTGGGCGAGGCCTTGACTGCCGGTCCCTTCGTCGCCAGCCGCGCATCATCGTATTTCTCGCGCACCCGCAGGCCGAAGTGGAACAGGATGTCGGGGGCGGGCGCGTCGGCCTCCATCTGCAGCATCATCGTCGCCTCGAAGGGGCAGATCTCCCAGCCCGTCACCTCTTCGTGCGTCTCCCACACCACGGGGGCCGCCACATGGTCGCGCAGGTGCCGGCCCAAATGCGGCATGTCGCGCATCACCGCGATGCCATGTTGCTTCAGATGCGCGGCGGGCCCGAGGCCCGACACCATCATCAGCTGCGGCGTCTGGATCGAGCCGCCCGCCAGCACCACGGCGCGCGATGCGCGGATTTCGCCACGCGACGTCAGCGCGCCGACGGCGCGGCCGTTCTCGATGATGAGGCGCTCGGCCAGGCATTGCGTCCACACCTCGAGGTGGCTGGGCAGCGACGCGATGGGATGGAGATAGGCGATGGAGGATGATTGCCGCGTGCGGCCCTTCGCATTGAGCGGGAAGAGGCCCACGCCCTGCCGCACCTCCCGGCCGAAGTCGACCTCCGCGAGCCCCAGTTCTAGCCCGGCCTCGATGAAGCGGCGGCTTGCCGGGTGGCAGGGTGCCGTCTCGATGGTGATGGTGCGGGTGATGCGATCCCAGTAAGGCGCCATCGCCGCACCGTTCCAGCCGGTGGCGCCGAGGCGCTCCCAGTCATCGAAGTCGGAATCGGGCGGGCGGATGAAGGCGCAGTCATTGTGGTTGGCGCAGCCGCCCAGCAGCTTCGCCCGCGCGTAATTGAGCAGCGGCTGCGAACCGGGAAGCGGCGCGGCGCGGAAGCCCCAGTCATAGTCGGGGGTCTGCTCGTCCAGCCGCTTGAGGTCGGTGGCGGCGGGGTCGCCCTCGTCGGACTTTCCGGCCTCGAGAAGGATGATGCGGCCGGTGGTCTTCTCCGCCAGCCGGCGGGCGACGACGGCTCCGGAGGAGCCGCCGCCGATGATCAGGTAATCGCAGTCAGTCACCATGCAGGCACATTAGTGCGCGTGCATGAGGCCTGCCAACTACTTCCAGAAATTGGCCGTCTGCGTGTCGGCCTTTTCGGTGTTGGCGGTGGCGCAGAAGGCGTCCTTGTGGAGTGCCCCCTCGGCGAGAAGAATGCCCTTCGCCGTGCCCAGCATCAGCATGATGTTGGTATAGCGCTCGAGCTGCTCCTCGTCGGTGAGGTCAGGCGGCGTCTCGGCCAGCACGGCGGTGGTGGCGATGGCGACCTTCTCCGGATCGATGTCGATCCCGTCGCACAGCAGGGCGGCGGAAGCGGCATAGGCGATGGAGTTGATCACCGCCATCTGCTTGTCGTTCAGGATGCCGTCGGTGTCCTCGAGCGCCGCCTTCCAGGCATCGTCGATGCGGAAGTCGTCGGCGGTGTCCGCCTGCACGGCGGCAGTGGCGAGGCCCAGGGCCAGTGCGGCGGCAGCGCCGCGGCGGAGAATCGAAATCATCTTCATTGTCATTCTCCGATCAATAGCCGAAGGCCCGGCGGGTCCAGGTGCCGTTCACCGTGCCGCCATTGTTGTAGCAGGCGCGCTGCGCGGGATAGCACACGACACCGGCCACCGGGCTGTAGGCCTGGTTGAAATAGGGGTTGTATTGGCCCGGCGCATAGGGCGGGGCATAGCCCTCGTACACGATCTTCTTTTTCTTGGGCTTCGCCGCATCAGCGATCGCGGCGCCCACCGCCACACCGGCAACGCCGCCGACGATGGCAGCGGCCGTGGGGCCCATGGTCTTGGCCTGCGCGGCCGGTTGCGCGGCCACCAGCAGCGCCGCTGCGCCGCATCCGGCGAGGATCAGTCTTCCGAGTTGTGTCATCCGTGATCTCCTTGCGAGGCATGCAAGCTATGTAATCAATTGCATGCAGTCAAACCGCTAGGCTGAACCGCTTAACAAACCGAAAAGCCGCGCCGTTTCCGGCGCGGCTTTGCGACATTGTCCGGCTGAAGCTGTTCAGGCCGCCTTGGACTTCGGGCGCACCGCGTTGGTGTAGGCGTCCATCATGGTGCGGCTGATGTTGCCGGGCGTGAAGCGATAGGGGCCGATCTCGGCCACCGGCGTCACTTCCGCGGCGGAGCCGACGATGAAGCACTCGTTGAAGCCCGACAACTCCTCGGGCATGATCCGGCGCTCGATCACCTCGAGGCCCTGTTCCTTGGCGAGCGCGATCACCGTCTGGCGGGTGATGCCGTTGAGGAAGCAGTCGGCGATCGGGGTGTGGATGGCGCCGTCACGCGTGAAGAAAATGTTGGCGCCGGTGCATTCGGCGACACGGCCCTGCCAGTCCAGCATCATGGCGTCGGCATAGCCCTTCTTCTCCGCCTTGTGCTTGGAAATGGTGCAGATCATGTAGAGGCCGGCGGCCTTGGCATGAACCGGCGCGCAGGCCGGGTCCGGGCGGCGATAATCAGCGATGTCGAGCTTGATGCCCTTCATCTTGGTCTCGGGGTCGAACATCGAGGGCCAGGCCCAGGTGGCGATGGCCACGTGGATCTTGTTGTGCTGGGCGGAGACCGCCATCATCTCCGAACCGCGCCAGGCCACGGGGCGCACATACTGGTCGCCGCCGCCGTTGAGCGCCACGACCTTGTCCTTGGCCGCGTTCAGTTCCTCGACCGAATAGGGGATCTCGAAATCCATGATCTCGGCGGACTTGCGGAAGCGGATCGAATGCTCCGTCGACTTGAAGATCACGCCATCATAAGCGCGCTCACCCTCGAACACGGAGGAGCCGTAATGCAGGCCATGGGTCAACACATGCACCTTGGCATCCTTCCACGGCACGATCTCGCCGTTGAACCAGATCCAGCCGTCGCGCTGGTCGAAGGGAATGCCTGCCATGGTGTGCCGCTCCTGTCCGGGGTATAAGGGCGCCAAGACGCTGATATTCCAGCCTTTCGCGCCCATTTTTCATTTTCAACTGGTCAAGCGTAGCCAATGGGTTTAAATATGTCAACATGGCTGACGTAATTTCTGCCCAAGATACGGGCTCTTCATTGGGCGATCACCCCCTGAGCGAGCAGGAGACCGTTGCGCTCATCGAGCTGATGTTCTTCGCCTACCGCGATTTCGTGTCGGACCCGGACGAGATCCTGGGTCAATATGGCTTCGGCCGCGCCCACCACCGGGTGCTGCACTTCGTCGGCCGCGATCCCGGCATGACGGTGCAGCAGCTGCTCGACATCCTGCAGATCACCAAGCAGAGCCTCGGCCGTGTGCTGAAAGAGCTGATCGACAAGGGTTATGTCTTCCAGAAGGAGGGCGAGAGCGACCGCCGCCAGCGCCTGCTCCACCTCACCGAGGCCGGCGAGGAGCTGCGCCAGCGCCTCATGGGCCCGCAGATGAACCGCATCCGCCGCGCCGTTGCGCTGCCCGAAGGCAATGCCGCGCATCTCTATCGCAAGGTGCTCTATCACATGGTCTCGCCCGCCAACCGCGATGCGGTGCGCGACTGGATCGACCGCGCCAGCCTGCTTGGTGACGCACACGATGGTGGATGACCTCCCGCACATCCTGGTGGTCGACGACGACCGCCGCATCCGCAACCTGCTCCAGGCCTATCTCATGGAGAACGGCTTCCGCATTTCCGTGGCGGCGAGTGCGGCCGAGGCGCGCGAGCGCATGCGCATCATGTCCTTCGACCTCGTGGTGCTGGACATCATGATGCCGGGCGAGACCGGCCTCGCCTTCACCTCCTGGCTGCGCGAGGAGGGCAATGCCGTGCCCGTGCTCATGCTTTCGGCGCTGGCCGAGACGACCGACCGCATCGCCGGACTGGAGACAGGAAGCGACGACTACCTCGCCAAGCCCTTCGAGCCGCGCGAGCTGCTGCTGCGCATCCGCGGTCTGCTGAAGCGCCAGGACCAGCCGGGCCGCGGCGCGGCGGAGGTGGCCTTCGGCCCCTTCACCTTCCATGTCCAGCGCGGCGAGCTGCGCAAGGGGGCCGAACTCATCCGCCTCACCACGCGCGAGCGCGAGTTCCTGCGCACGCTCGCGGCCAATGCCAATACCACGGTGGCGCGCGGCGACCTCGCGCCCGAAGGCTCGGAGGAGGGGGCCCGCTCCGTCGACGTCCAGATCAACCGCCTGCGCCAGAAGATCGAGGACGATCCCTCGAACCCCGTCTTCCTGCAGACGGTCCGCGGTGCGGGCTATGTCCTGCACGTCGATTGAGCTAGGCTGAAGGGCATGGCCCAGAACTGGCTCTACAGCCGCTTCAACACCTTCCTCGAGCGCCACATGCCCGAGGGTCTTTTCCCGCGCGCCCTCATCATCCTGGTGGCGCCCGTGGTGCTGCTGCAGACGATCATGACTGGCCTCATCCTCGAGCGCCACTTCGAGAACGTCACGCGGCTGCTGGCGCGCTCCTATGCGCGTGATGTGGCACTGCTGGTGCAGCTTTACGAAGATTCCGACAAGAGCCCCGCTGCCGAGGCCCGGATCGAGCAGCTGGCCAACGGCACGCTGAACCTCGGCCTCACCATCACCCGCGGCGCCCTGCCGGAGCCGCTGCCGCAGCCCTTCTTCTCGCGCGCCGACACGCGGCTGACCCGCGAATTTGCGGTGCAGATGAAACGTCCCTTCTGGCTCGACATCCGCGAGCAACCGGATTTCGTCGAGGTGAAGGTCATGGCCGCGCCCGATGTCATCTTCGATTTCCGCACCCGGGGCGAGCGCACCTACGCCACCTCGACGGGCTTCCTGCTCGCGCTCATGCTGCTCTCCTCGCTGCTGCTGCTGGGCATCGCCACGATTTTCCTGCGGAACCAGATCCGCCCGATCACCGACCTCGCCCGCGCCGCACAGAGCTTCGGCACGGGCCGCGACCTCGGTGTCTTCCGCCCGCGCGGCGCGCGTGAGGTGAAGGCGGCCGGCGTTGCCTTCCTCGATATGCGCGACCGTATCGCCAAGCAGGTCGAGCAGCGCACCGCCATGCTGGCCGGTGTCAGCCACGACCTGCGCACCATTCTCACCCGCTTCAGGCTGGAGCTCGCCGTGCTGGGCGACGGCCCCAAGGTGCAGCCGCTCAAGGAAGACGTCGACGAGATGCAGCGCATGCTCGAGGCCTACATGGCCTTCGTCAAGGGCGATGCCGGCGAGACGCCGCAGCTGGTGGAACTCCTGCCGCTCGTCCAGAACGCCGCGCGTGCCTGCCGCGATGGCACCTGCGAGATCGACGTGCCGCAGGGCCAGATGGTGCGCGTCAAGCCCAATGCCTTCGGCCGCCTCCTCGCCAACCTCATCGGCAATGCCGTGCGCTATGCGAAGACGGTGAAGGTCACGGCCCGCGTGGCCGACCACATGCTGACGCTGCTGGTCGATGACGATGGTCCGGGAATACCGCCGGACAAGCGGGCGGATGCCTTCCGCCCCTTCGTGCGCCTCGACAATGCCCGGAACCTCGACGAGACGGGAACCGGCCTCGGCCTTGCCATCGCGCTCGACATCGCGCGCGCCCATGGCGGCGAGCTGCACCTCGATGATAGTCCGAAAGGCGGGCTTCGCGCGCAGGTGCAAATCCCTGTATAGGGGAGGGATGATGGATTATCGCCTCGACCCGCTCTGGCTCAAGCTCAACCTGATGAACGCCGACGGCCTGCAGGCCTTCGCGCCGCTCATGGAGATGATGCAGAAGCAGATGGGCCAGAACGCCGAGATGACGCAGCGCATCATCGAGGAATATCGCAAGTTCCTGTTCCTCGCCATGCGCGCCGGCCACCAGGTGATCCCGCCCGGGCCCGTCAACGACGCCTGGATGATGCATCTCCAGAACGCCCAGAACTACTGGGAGAACCTCGGCCAGATGATCACCGAGCGCCCCACGGCACAGGGGATGGATGCCAGGCAGTTCTCCTCTATGGCGGATACCTGGAAGATGACGCTCGAATCCTACGAGAAGATCTTCGGCACCAAACCCCCCATGGATATCTGGGGGCAGGGCCCCGCCGCGGAAAACCCGTGGATGCAGGCCATGAACAGCTGGAAGAAGATGTTCGGCATGTAACGCCCGGCCCCTCTGAGGGGCGCGCGGCCGTGGACTAAATTCCATGATGGATGTGCGGAATTTCAGCCCTGCAACGGCTGCGTTTCCCTTTCGCATCCGCCCGCCCTATCATGGCCCCATCCATCCAAGGGGGAACCACCATGACAGAGTTCAACCAGCCGCTCGGCGGCAACGACATGCCGCGCTTCGCCGGGCCCGCCACCATGATGCGGCTGCCGACCCAAACGACCGCGAAAGGCCTCGACGTCTGCTTCGTTGGCGTGCCGATCGACATCGGCTCCTCGAACCGCTCCGGCACGCGCCACGGGCCGCGCCAGATCCGCGCCGAGTCCTGCATGATCCGCCCCTACAACATGGCGACGAGGGCCAAGCCCTTCGAGTCCTTCCAGGTCGCCGACATCGGCGACGTGGCGATCAACACCTTCGACCTCAAGAAGACGGTGGGCATCATCGAGAAGGCCTATGACGCGATCCTGGCCGAGAACTGCACGCCCCTCACGCTCGGCGGCGACCATACGCTGAGCCTGCCCATCCTGCGCGCCATGAAGAAGAAGCACGGGCCGGTGGCGCTGATCCATGTCGATGCCCATGCCGACATCAACGACGAGATGTTCGGCGAGAAGATCGCCCATGGCACGCCCTTCCGCCGCGCCGTGGAGGAAAACCTGCTGGCCTGCGACAAGTCCTTCCAGATCGGCCTGCGCGGCTCGGGCTATTCGCCCGACGACTTCGACTGGACCAGGAACCAGGGCTTCACCGTGGTGACGGCCGAGGAGTGCTGGTACAAGTCGCTCAGCCCCCTGATGGAGCAGGTGCGGGCGAGGATCGGCAACCACCCGGTCTATCTCACCTATGACATCGACAGCCTCGACCCCGCCTTCGCGCCCGGCACCGGCACGGTGGAGGTGGGCGGCCTTTCGACCTGGCAGGCGCTGGAGATCATCCGCGGCTGCCGCGGGCTGAACCTCGTGGGCGGCGACCTCGTCGAGGTCTCGCCACCGCTCGACCCCGTGGGCAACACCGCGCTGATCGGGGCGAACTTCCTCTACGAGATGCTCTGCGTGCTGCCCGGCTGCCAGTATGGCTGACCTGAGCTAGGGCTGAAGCGCGCCCTCATGGGCGAGATGACGCACCGCATCGGCGATGGCCCTGAAGCCGGCCATCGCCGCCTTGCTGTGGTGGCGCGAGCGCCAGTAGGAATGCGCCAGCGTCGGCTCCTCGCGCAGGGCGACGGGAACGCCCGCGGTCTCGAGCTTCGCGGCGAAGATCACGCCATCGTCATGCAGCGGGTCATGCGCCGCCACGGTGATGAAGCTCGGCGGCAACCCGCTCACATCCTGTGCGCTGTTGGGAACGCCCGTCGGGTCGCTCCAGCTGGCCGAGCCCTTCGGCCCGAGAAGTGCCGTGAGGCAGTCGACCATCTCCTCCCGGCCCAGGGCCGGTGAACTGGCATGCGCCAGGTAGGACTCCGTCTCGGTATCGCCACCGAGCGCCGGATTGATCAGAACGAGCCCGCGAAGGCTGCGCCCGCCGTCGCGCCGGAGGGCCAGCGCCACCCCGGCCGCCACCTGTCCGCCGGCACTGTCGCCCGCCGCGATGATGTGTGTGGGGTCGATGCCGACGGCGCGTCCGGAGCTCCTCATCCAGTCCAGAACCGTGAGCGCGTCCTCGACCTGGGCCGGATGCGGGTGCTCCGGCGCCAGGCGATAGTCGAAGCAGACGACCACCACATCCGCCTGGTCGGCCAGTTCGGCGCAGAGGTCGTCATGAGTCTCGCAGCTGCCCATGGTCCAGCCGCCGCCATGGGCATAGAGCACGCCGGGCTTGGGGTCCTCGCCCGGCGGGCGATAGATGCGGAGGTGGATGCCGTCGACCGCCATGTCCTCCACCATCAGCCGGTCGGGCCGGCGGGCGCGGGCCTTGCGGCACTGTGCTTCCCAGGCCGCGCGCTGGCGGTCGAGCGGCCAGGCCGGGTCCCAGGGTCCGGCCTCCTTCGCCTGCGCCGCGAGGTGGGCGCGGCATTCGGAATCGAAGGGCTGCGAGGTCATGGCACTATTCTCCCGGCAATCGATCTGTCATATGGGGCTGCAATCCTGCACCCATGCAGCTGCTTCGTCCAATCATCCGCGCAATCCGGCCCCGAGCAACCGCAATGCCCAACACCATGCCGCTGCCTGCCGACCTCGTTCACGCCATGCCGGAACCCGCGCTGGTGGTCGACGCGCAGGGCGTCGTCAGGCTGGCGAACGGGCAGGCGGCGGAATTGCTCGAAGCCGATCCCGTGGGCCGCCACCTCTCGGCCACGCTGCGCGCCCCCGATGTGCTGGAGGCCGTCACCGCCGCCACCGCCGGTTCGGGCAGCGCCAGCGTTGACTATGATATCCGCGTGCCGGTGCCGCGCAGCTTCCGGGTGCATGTCTCCTGCCTTGGCGACGGCAAGGGGGCACTGATCACGCTGCGCGACCTGACGCGCGAACAGCAGATCGAGCGCATGCGCGCCGACTTCGTGGCCAACGCCAGCCATGAATTGCGCACCCCGCTGACCGCACTCTCCGGCTTCCTCGAAACCATCCAGGGCCCCGCCAAGTCCGACCCCAAGGCGCAGGAGAAGTTCTTAGGACTCATGAAGAGCCAGGCCGAGCGCATGCGCCGCCTGATCGACGACCTGCTGTCACTGTCGCGCATCGAGATGAACGAGCATGTGCGGCCCTCGGGCGAGGTGGACTTGACCCAGGTCGCCCACCACGTGCGCGACGTGCTGTCGGGCATGGCGAAGGAATTCGGCTGCGAGATCGCCGTCGAGACCGATGGTTCGGTCACCATCGTCGGCAGCCGCGACGAACTCGTGCAGGTGGTCCAGAACCTCGCCGAGAATGCGCTGAAATACGGCAGCTCCGGCAAGCTCATCGAGATCATCGTGCGCCGCAACGGCGAGTTGGCCGACGTCAGCGTGCGCGACCATGGCCCCGGCATCGCCGAGCAGCACATCCCGCGCCTGACCGAGCGCTTCTATCGCGTCAACGTCCAGGACAGCCGTTCGCGCGGCGGAACGGGACTGGGGCTCGCCATCGTTAAGCACATCGTCAACCGCCACCGCGGGCGGCTGGTGATCACCTCGGAGCTCGGCAAGGGCAGCACCTTCATGATGCGCCTGCCGGCGAAGGGGTAACTTCCCCCTCCGAAGCCGTCACCCCGGCGAAAGCTGCCCACCTTCTCACCTTGCCCCGGCTTGACCGGGGCATCCTTTCGCTCGCCGGCAAAAAGGATCGCCCGGTCAAGCCGGGCGAAGGTGATTTATTAAAGTCAAATCAATTCAATATCTTGAATCGTCATAATAGTGTAATCTCACAGTCACATAAGCGTTTTGTGACACTCCTAGTGTCCGCCTGCCCTCAGACAGGAGAGACAACAAAATGAAGCGTACCCTTCTCACCGTCAGCCTCGTCGCGCTGACCGCCGTGCCGGCCTTCGCCGCGCGTGACCAGATTCGCATCGTCGGTTCGTCGACCGTTTATCCCTTCACCACCGCCGTGGCCGAGCAGTTCGGCAAGTCCACCGGCATGAAGACCCCGGTGGTTGAGTCGACCGGCACCGGCGGCGGCATGAAGCTGTTCTGCGCCGGCGTCGGCGAGGACACCCCCGACTTCACCAACGCCTCGCGCGCCATCAAGAAGGGCGAGTTCGAGGATTGCGCCAAGAACGGCGTGACCGAGATCATCGAGCTCGAGGTCGGCATCGACGGCCTGTCCGTCGCCCAGTCGAAGGACGCCACCCCGATCAGCCTCACCAAGGAGCAGCTGTTCCTGGCGCTGGCCAAGGAAATCCCGGACAAGGACGGCAAGCTCGTCGCGAACCCGAACAAGACCTGGAAGGACGTCGATGCGTCGCTTCCGGACGTGAAGATCGAAGTGCTGGGCCCGCCGCCCACCTCCGGCACGCGTGACAGCTTCGCCGAGCTCGTGCTCGAAGTCGGCGCGCTGAAGCAGCCCGGCATGGCCGACCTCAAGAAGGCCGACGCCAAGGCCTTCGAGAAGGTGTGGAAGTCGATCCGCGAGGACGGCGCCTATGTCGAAGCCGGCGAGAACGACAACCTCATCGTCCAGAAGCTGACGGCCAACCCGAATGCGCTGGGCATCTTCGGCTTCTCCTTCGTCGAGCAGAACGGCAACGCCATCAAGGACATTCCGATCGAGGGCGTCGAGGCCACCTACGAGACCATCGCCGATGGCTCCTACAAGGTTGCCCGCCCGCTCTTCGTCTATGCCAAGAAGCAGCATGTCGGCACGATCCCCGGCATGGCCGAGTTCATGGCCGAATACGTCTCCGACAAGGCGATCGGTGAGGATGGCTACCTGGCCGACAAGGGCCTGATCGCGCTTCCGGCCGACCGCGCCGAAGCGACCCGTGCAGCCGCCAAGGACCTCGTTGTTCTCAAGGCAGAAGACGTCAAGTAACCCTTGACGAGGAATCGGGGGGACCGCGGATGAACCGGCCCCCTGGTTCTTGTTTTCATTAAAGTCGTTTGGAGCTTCCGATGTTCCTGTGGACCGTGCTGCTGATCGTGTTGATGGCGGTCATTGCCTATGCCGCAGGCCGGATGCGCGCCACCGGGCTGGCCCTGGCCGGTGGCCCGAAACTCCATTCGCTGCCCTCCTATCATGGCCTGCTGGTTGCCTCCGGTGCGATGATCGGTGGTCTGGCTCTCGCCATCGTGTCGGCGTTGGTCTTCGGCGCCCAGTCCGTCGTGACGCCCGCCGCCGCCGTGATCGGTGCGGCCATCGGCGCCGTGCCGCTCTATTCCCGCGCCGCCCCCGACTTCCGCGCCCGCAACCTGTTCGAGCGCGTCGTGCTGGTGGTGCTGATCGCCTGTTCGGCGGTGGCCGTGCTCACGACGATCGGCATCGTGTTCTCGGTGCTGTTCGAGACGGCGATCTTCTTCCGCTCCGTCTCGCCCATCGAATTCCTCTTCGGCACCCACTGGTCGCCCACCGGCACCCCCGCCTCCTTCGGCCTCATTCCGCTGCTGGTGGGCACGCTTCTGATCACCGTCATCGCCATCGCCGTGGCGGGTCCGCTGGGCCTGCTCTCCGCGATCTACATGGCGGAATATGCCAGCCCGCGGCTGCGCAGCGTGCTGAAGCCGGTGCTCGAGATCCTCGCCGGCATTCCCACCGTGGTGCTGGGCTTCTTCGCCGCGCTGACGGTGGCGCCGCTGATCCGTGCAACGGGCGAGGCCCTGGGCCTCGACGTCGCCTCCGAATCCGCCCTCGCCGCCGGCCTCGTCATGGGCATGATGATCGTGCCGCTGATCTCCTCGCTGTCGGACGACATCATCAACGCCGTGCCGCAGTCGCTGCGCGACGGCTCCTATGCGATGGGCGCCACCAAGTCTGAGACCATCAAGAAGGTGGTCCTGCCGGCTGCCCTTCCGGGAATCGTCTCGGCCTTCATGCTGGCGATCTCGCGCGCCGTGGGCGAGACCATGATCGTCGTCATGGCGGCGGGCCTTGCCGCCAATCTCACCGCCAATCCGCTCGCCGCCGTCACCACCATCACGGTGCAGATCGCCACACTGCTGGTGGGCGACCAGGAATTCGACTCGCCCAAGACGCTGTCGGCCTTCGCGCTGGGCTTCGTGCTCTTCTTCTTCACGCTCGTCCTCAACTACATCGCACTCCGCATCGTGCAGAAATACCGGGAACAGTATGACTGAGGTCCGCAACGAGCTGGTCGCCAAGCGCTATGCGGCCGAGCGTCGCTTCCGCTTCTATGGTGCCACGGCGCTGGCCCTGACCGCGCTGTTCCTCGCCTTCCTTCTCGTCGACATCGTGCTCAAGGGCATTCCCGCCTTCCGCGAGAACAGCGTCGAGATCGAGGTGACGGTGGACGCCGCCGAGATCGACCCGGCCAACCTTGCCGGCGGCAACTTCGACAAGATGATCAAGCAGGCCTTCCGCGCCGAGTTCCCTGATGTGAAGGGCCGGGCCGACCAGAAGGCGCTGACGTCCCTTCTCTCCAGCGGTGGCGCGGATGCGCTGCGCAGCATGGTCATCGCCGACCCCGCCATCATCGGCAAGACCGTAACCGTGCCGGTGCTGCTCAGCGCCGATGCCGACATGTTCCTCAAGGGCCTGCTGACCAAGCAGGCGGTCGAACCCGGCAAGGCCACGTTGAACGTGGGCATGCTCGCGGGCGAGGAAGGTTTCGTGCTGGCCGGCGACAAGACCGGCGAGGAGGCGGAGAAGGAACTTGGCCTCGCGCCGCGCGATGTGGTTCGCTTCAAGGGTGGCGCGCTGCGCGTCATCGGCGTGGAGAACGGCTACCTGAGGGCCGAGCCCGTGATCGCCACCGATCCGGCGGTCACCACAGTCCCTGCGGGCCAGTGGGACGTGATCAGCTTCTCGGTCCCTGAATCGAACCGCCGCATCAGCGATGCTCAGGCGCTGTGGCTCGACGCGTTGAAGCAGGAGGGCCGCATCGAGAACAGCTTCGCCTGGCGCTTCTTCACGGCGGGCGACTCGCGTGAGCCTGAACTCGCGGGCATTCGCGGCGCGCTGGTCGGCTCACTGCTCACCGTGCTGGTGGCCATCGCGCTCGCCCTGCCGCTCGGCATCGCCGCGGCCATCTACCTCGAGGAATTCGCGCCCAAGAACAAGCTGACCGACGTGATCGAGGTCAACATCAACAACCTCGCCGCGGTGCCCTCCATCATCTTCGGCCTCTTGGGCCTTGCGGTGTTCCTCAACTTCTTCGGCCTGCCGCGCTCGGCCCCCGTGGTCGGCGGCCTCGTGCTCGCGCTGCTCGTGCTGCCCACCATCATCATCGCCTCGCGCGCCGCGCTGAAGGCGGTTCCGCCCTCGATCACCGAGGCAGCACTCGGCGTGGGCGCCTCGAAGCAGCAGGCGGTGTTCCAGCACGTGCTGCCGCTGGCGCTGCCCGGCATCATGACGGGCACCATCCTGGGCCTGGCCCGCGCCTTCGGCGAAACCGCACCGCTCCTGATGATCGGCATGATCGCCTTCATCGCCGACGTTCCGTCCGCCTTCACCAGTGCGGCCACCGTGCTGCCCGTTCAGGTGTTCCTGTGGTCGGACCTGCCGGAAATCGCCTTCAAGTCCAAGACGGCGGCGGCCATCATGGTTCTGCTCGTCGTACTCTTCGCCCTCAACGCCGCCGCCATCTATCTCCGCAAGCGCTTCGAACGCCGCTGGTAAGGATTAAGCACCATGAACGCCCCCGTTCCCCACCAGACCCTCGTCACGCCCGACAAGCCCAAGGCACTGGCCTCCGGCAAGTTCAAGGTCACGGCGCGCGACGTCGATGTCTATTACGGCGACAAGCACGCCATCAAATCCCTGTCGATCGATATCCCGGACCGTTCGGTCTCGGCCTTCATCGGCCCGTCGGGCTGCGGCAAATCCACCTTCCTGCGCTGCATCAACCGCATGAACGACACCATCCCCACCTGCCGGGTGACGGGCCTCATCGACGTCGACAAGCACGACATCTATGACCCCAAGATCGACGTGGTGCAGCTGCGCGCCAAGGTGGGCATGGTGTTCCAGAAGCCCAACCCCTTTCCCAAGTCGATCTACGAGAACGTCGCCTATGGCCCGCGCATCCACGGCCTCGCCAAGGACAAGGCGGAACTCGACGAGATCGTCGAGAAGAGCCTGCGCAAGGCCGGTCTGTGGGAGGAGGTGAAGGACCGCCTCGCCCATCCCGGCACCGGCCTCTCCGGCGGCCAGCAGCAGCGCCTCTGCATCGCCCGCGCCATCGCGGTGAACCCCGAGGTGATCCTGATGGACGAGCCCTGCTCGGCCTTGGATCCCATCGCCACGGCGAGGATCGAGGAGCTCATCGACGAGCTGCGCCAGAACTACTGCATCGTCATCGTGACGCACTCCATGCAGCAAGCGGCACGCGTGTCGCAGCTCACCGCCTTCTTCCACTTAGGCACGCTGGTCGAATATGGCGATACCGACGAGATGTTCACCGCGCCGCAGGAAAAGCGCACCCAGGACTACATCACCGGCCGCTTCGGCTGAGGAGAACGCAGATGTCAGACCATATCGTGAAGGCCTATGACGAGGACCTCTCGCAGCTCAAGACCATGCTCGCGCAGATGGGCGGCCTCGTCGAACAGCAGCTCGACGACGCCATCGACGCGTTGACGCGCCGTGATACGGCCCTCGCCGACCGCGTGATCCAGAACGACGAGCGCGTCGACGTGCTGGAGCACCAGATCGAGGAAAAGGCGATCCTCACCATCGCCAAGCGCCAGCCCGTGGCGCGCGACCTGCGCGAGATCATGGTGGCGATCCGCGTCGCCTCCGACCTCGAGCGCATCGGCGACCTGGCCAAGAACACCGCGAAGCGCACCCACGCCATGTCGGACCAGCTGCCGCGCAAGCTGATGGCGGGCGTCACCCGCATGGGCCGCCTCGCGCAGGTGGAGCTCAAGAACATCCTCGATGCCTATTCGCATTCCGACGCCGACATGGCGCTGGAGGTGTGGCGTTCGGACGAGGACCTCGACGCGCTCTATAACTCGATCTTCCGCGAACTCCTCACTTACATGATGGAAGATCCGCGCAACATTTCACTGTGCACGCATCTCCTCTTCGGCGCCAAGAACATGGAGCGCATCGGCGACCACGCCACCAACATCGCCGAGAACATCCACTATCTCGTCCACGGCAAGCCGCTGGGCGAGGGCCGTCCGAAGAAGGACGTGACTGCCGCCATGCGCATCGACCTCGAAGGATCCGAAGACAGATGAGCGCCTCCATCCTGGTTGTCGAAGATGAGGAGCCGATCCAGATCCTCCTCAGCTACAATCTGGAATCGGAAGGGTATCGCGTGCGCCACACTGCCGAGGGCGAGGAGGTGGCACAGCTCGTCGCCGACGAGCGCCCTGACCTGATCGTGCTCGACTGGATGCTGCCGGGGATTTCGGGGATCGAGGTCTGCCGCCTGCTCAGGGCCAAGCCCGAGACGCGCGACATTCCCATCATCATGCTCACCGCCCGCAGCGAGGAGGCCGAGCGCGTGCGCGGCCTCGCCACCGGTGCCGACGACTACATGGTGAAGCCCTTCTCGGTGCCGGAGCTGCTGGCGCGCATCCGCACCATCCTGCGCCGGGTGAACCCCGATGCGGTGGCCGACCAGCTGAAGGCGGGGGACCTCTCGCTCGACCGCAAGACCAGGCGCGTCACCCGCTCGACGCGCGACGTGAACCTGTCGCCCACCGAGTTCAAGCTGCTCGAGCACCTGATGCGCAACCCCGGCCGCGTCTATTCCCGCGCCCAGCTGCTGGACACGGTCTGGGGCCACGACGTCTATGTCGATGAACGCACCGTGGACGTCCATGTCGGCCGCCTCCGAAAGTCGCTGAGCCGCGGCCGCGAGGTCGACCCGATCCGCACTGTGCGCGGCATGGGCTACTCCTTCGACGAGAGGTTCGGTCGGACGAACTGATCTCCCACCTCCCTGCCGTCACCTTACTGCCGTCCCCCCATCCCTTGTTGCCGTCACCCCGGCGAAAGCCGGGGCCCAGCTTTGCGTCTGCCTCCCCATTTCACCTTGCGCGGGCTTGACCCGCGCATCCTTTGTGGCGCGTCGGAAAAAGGACGCCCGGGTCGCGCCCGGGCGAGGTGAGTGATTGGAGCTGGTGCAGGCGGAGAGAAAGCGGGCCCGGGCTTTCGCCGGGGTGACGGAGCAGGCAGGCGGCACCAACGAAAAGGCCCTCTTGCGAGGGCCTCTTTCAACTCATCCGAAGCTGACTTTGCGGTTCCGCCGGTCCTGGATCGGCTGGTAGGCCAGCCTTGCGTGGTATTCGCAGTAGGGCGAGCCTTCGCGGGGGCCATGTCCGCAGAAGCAGAACTCTTCCGAACCCGGGTCGCCGATCGGCCATTTGCAGGTCTTGTCGGAGAGGTGGAGGATCGTGACCCGGCCATCCTTGGGCAGGTCGACGAGGCGCAGGGGTTGCGGCTCGGGGATGGCGGCGGGTCGGATATGGGTTTCGGCCCGCATCATTGGCTTCAGCGCCGAAGAACCGGCGGTGGGCATGCTGGGCATCGAGCCGCCGGCCCGCGGCGCAAGGCTCGGCTCGCGCTGCTTCCGCGGTGCGCGGGGTGCTGCGACGCGCTGCTGCTGCACGCGGCCCGACAGGTTGAGGCGGTGAACCTTGCCGATCACGGCATTGCGGGTAACGCCATTGCCGAGGCGGCCCGCGATCTGGCTGGCGCTCAGCCCCTCCGTCCAGAGCTTCTTCAGAAGCTCCACGCGCTCATCTGTCCAGGACAATTTCGCCCCCCCAAGATTGACTTCATGCTGTGCCGACAACGGAATCCCTCTCACATCGCCGGAACTGCCTCGTCCCGGCGTGCTCATTCACCAAACTGACCGTTAGCCGCTACATCTCGTAGCTGATGGCCGTGACCCTACAATACGCGGTGACTCACCCGCAACCTTCGGCGCCAGAATCGGAGCCGTTTTCCCCAGCTTCCGTGCCCCGCACTTTGGTAAATCAAACCTTATCAGGGGCAGGAATCGGCTGTCCCTGCGCTGTTTTGACTCAGTGTGGACAACCGTGAATCATTGGCCGGCGGGCGTGAATCAATCCGCCGTCCAGCCCGTCATTGACCCCGCGGCCCCTTGGAATTATAAGGTTTTTGCTGCGAGGCGCCCACCCAACACGGCGGGCGCCTTTTGATTTCGACAACAGGGTTCCGCCATGATCACGCCCGTCCTGCCCACCTATGCGCGTGCGAAAGTCGCTTTCGAGCGGGGCGAGGGCGCGCGCGTCTATACCGCGGAGGGTGAGGCCTATCTCGATTTCGGCGCGGGTGTCGCAGTGACGAGCTGCGGCCACGCGCATCCGCATCTGGTGCAAGCGCTCACCGAGCAGGCGAAGAAGATCTGGCACACCTCGAACCTCTACCAGATGCCGGGGCAGGAGACGCTGGCCCAGCGGCTGATCGAGAACACCTTCGCCGACACGGTATTCTTCACCAACTCCGGCGCCGAGGCGCTGGAGTGCGCGATCAAGATGGCGCGCAAGTACCAGTCCGCCACCGGCCATCCGGAGCGCTATCGCCTCATCACGTTCGAGGGCGCCTTCCACGGTCGCACGCTGGCCACCATCGCGGCCGGAGGCCAGGCCAAGTATCTCGAGGGCTTCGGCCCCAAGGTCGAGGGCTTCGACCAGGTGCCCTTCGGCGACCACGAGGCACTGAAGGCCGCCATCGGCCCCGAGACGGCCGGTATCCTCATCGAGCCGGTGCAGGGCGAGGGCGGCATCCGCCCGGTGCCCACGCAATGCCTCAAGGGCCTGCGCGAGCTCTGCGACGAACACGGCCTGCTGCTCATCTTCGACGAGGTGCAGACGGGTGTCGGCCGCACCGGCAAGCTCTTCGCCCATGAATGGGCCGGCGTCACGCCGGACATCATGGCCATCGCCAAGGGCATCGGCGGCGGCTTTCCGATCGGCGCCTGCCTCGCCACCGAGAAGGCCGCGGTCGGCATGACGGCAGGCACGCATGGCTCCACCTTCGGCGGCAATCCGCTGGGCACGGCGGTCGCCAATGCCGTGCTCGACGTGATCCTCGCGGAGGGCTTCCTCGCCGGCGTGCAGCAGCGTGCCCTCACGCTGAAGCAGAAGCTCGCCGCGCTGAAGGACAATCATCCCACCATCATCGAGGATGTGCGCGGTGCCGGCCTGATGATGGGCATCAGGTGCAAGGTGCCCAACACCGCCCTGCAGGCGGCGGCCCTCGACCAGCATCTCCTCACCATCGGTGCGGGCGACAATGTGGTGCGCCTGCTGCCGCCGCTCATCGTCACCGATGCCGACATCGCCGAGGCCGTCGACAAGCTCGACCGCGCCTGCAAGGCGCTCGAAGCAAGTGCCTGACACACTCACTTTCATGACGGTTCCCATGAATTCACCGAAGCATTTTCTCGACATCTCCGATTTCGATGCCACGACGCTGAACGGCATCATCGCAAGGGCGCGCGCCATGAAGGATGCGCGCAAGGGCCTGCCGAAAGGCCTGCGCGAGAAGGACGAGCCGCTGAAGGGCCGCATGCTGGCGCTGATCTTCGAGCGCCCCTCGACGCGCACCCGCGTGTCCTTCGAGGTCGGCATGCGCCAGCTGGGCGGCGAAACGCTGGTGCTGTCGTCGAACGACATGCAGCTCGGCCGCGGTGAGACCATCGCCGATACGGCGCGCGTTCTGTCGCGCTATGTCGATGCCATCATGATCCGTGCCGCGAAGCATTCGAACCTGACGGAGCTCGCCGCATCGGCCACGGTTCCGGTCATCAACGGCCTCACCAACCTCACGCATCCCTGCCAGGTGATGGCCGACGTGATGACTCTCGAGGAACATGTGGCGCCGCTGAAGAACCTCACGGTGAGCTGGGTTGGCGACGGCAACAATGTCGCGGCCTCGTGGATCCATGCGGTGGGCCGCATGGGCGGCAAGCTGAAGATCGGCGCGCCGAAGGAACTCGCCCCCGCCGCCGAGGTCATGGCCTGGGCGAAGGCGCAGGGTGCTGATGTCTCCGTGACGACCTCGCCCGAGGAGGCGGTCGCCGGGTCCGACTGTGTCATCACCGATGCCTGGGTATCCATGCACGACACCGACGGCGAGAGCCGCCATAACCTGCTCAAGCCCTATCAGGTCAACGGCGCGCTGATGAAGCTGGCCCGGCCCGATGCCAAGTTCATGCACTGCCTGCCCGCCCACCGCGGCGAGGAGGTGACGGATGAGGTGATGGATAGTCCCAACTCGCTCATCTTCGACGAGGCGGAGAACCGCCTCCATGTGCAGAAGGCGATCCTTCTGCATTGCCTGGGGGCGTGATGGCCGAGGCTACCCCCCTTCCGGCCGATGACATCGTCCTGCCCTTCGAGATCAAGCCGCTCGGCGTGCGCGGCCGCCTCGTCAGGCTCGGGCCGGCGGTCGACGACATCCTGCACCGCCATGCCTATCCGGCACCGGTCTCGGCACTTCTTGCCGAGGCCGTGGCGCTGGCGGCGATCCTCGGCGCCATGCTGAAGTTCGAGGGCAAGTTCATCCTCCAGACCAAGACCGACGGCCCGGTCGACATGATCGTCGCGGACTACGTCGCCCCCGGCAAGGTCAGGGGCTATGCCCGCTTCGACGCCGGGCGTGTCGCTGCCCTGAAGGCCCCGACGCAGGTGGAACTGCTGGGCACGGGCTATCTCGCGATGACGGTGGACCAGGGCCCCGACATGGAACGCTACCAGGGCATCGTGCCGCTCGATGGCGCGGACCTGACGGCGGCCGCGCACAGCTATTTCGAGAAGTCCGAGCAGATCCCCACCCGCATCCGCATGGCCGCAGGCCCGCTGATCCAGCGCGGCAACAAGGCCGAGGCCTGGCGGGCCGGCGCCATCATGGTGCAGCACCTGCCGCGCGAGGGTGGCGCGAGCCCGCTGCCCAGCCATTCGGGCGATGCTCCCGAAGGCACCGATGTTGCGCCGCAAGAAAACGATGACTGGGTGAAGGCCAGGCTGCTGCTCGACACGGTCGAGGCGCATGAGCTGCTGGACCCGCAGCTCTCCGCCGAGCAACTTCTTTATCGGCTCTACCATGAGGACGGCGTCACGGCCTATCCGCCCACCCATCTGGAGCGTTATTGCAGCTGCTCACAGGAGGGCATCACCCGCATGCTGGCGCGGTTCCCCGCCGAGGACCGGGCCGACATGGTGACGGACGGCGAGATCGGCGTGACCTGCGAGTTCTGCTCGACCACCTATAAGGTTAAGCCCGGCGACCTTGCCACGTGATTGCCACGGCCCTGTGTCGTTTTTCGCCGCAAACCTGTCCAAATCGTTAGTAGTATTCACCACCGTGCTGTGCAACTCTGATTGACGGATGGAAGTACCCGTGACAGGCTCGCGGGGATAAGGGCCCAAAGCCCCAAGGAAAAAAAGAACGGACGTGGGAGAGGCGAAGGAAAGCGCGCGTGCGGAGCACCCTGAAGGTGCCGCCGTCGGCAATCCGACATCACTCCTGACTTATTACTGACGGTCACTTAAGGAGAGAGACGCATGACCGAATTCGAAATGAAACTGAAGGCAGCTGAAAAGGCCGTCGGCCTCGGCAAGCTGTCGCGCCGCGACTTCATCCAGTTCGTGATGGCCTCGGGCGTCACGCTGGCCGCGGCCCAGGCCATGTTCACCCGCGCCGCGCGCGCCGAGCCCAAGCAGGGCGGCACCTTCAAGGCCGCCGTCGGCCACGGCCAGACGACGGACTCGCTCGATCCGGCCACCTGGTCGAACGGCTTCACCTTCGCCTGGGGCAAGTCCGTCATGGGTGCGCCGCTGGTGCAGATCAGCCCGAAGAACGAAGTCATTCCGCACGTTGCCGAGAGCTTCGAGCCGGCTGACGGCGCCAAGAAGTGGATCTTCAAGATCCGCAAGGGCATCACCTTCCACAACGGCAAGGAGCTGACCGCCGACGACGTGGTCGCCACCATCAACTACCACATCGCTCCGGACTCGAAGTCGCCGGCCAAGGGCGTTCTCTCGAACCTCGTGTCGGTCAAGGCCGACGGCCCGGACACCGTGGTGTTCGAGCTCTCCGGCGGCAACGCCGACTTCCCCTACCTCGTCTCGGACTATCACCTTGCCATCTACCCCTCCGAGGGCGGCAAGATTCAGTGGGAAAAGGGCATCGGTGCCGGCCCCTACATCCTCGAGAACTTCGAGCCGGGCGTGAAGCTCACCGCCAAGCGCAACCCGAACTACTTCGGCAAGAGCTACTTCGATGCCGTCGAGGTGCTCTCGATCATCGACGTCGCGGCCCGCACCAACGCCTACCTCTCGGGCGAAGTGCACTTCATCGACCGCGCCGACCTCAAGACCATCGACATGCTGAAGAACGCGCCGGACACCTCGCTCTACAACGTGTCGGGCACCGCGCTCTACTCCGCGCCGATGCTGGTTGACGTGGCACCCTTCGACAAGGTCGAGGTGCGCCAGGCGCTCAAGTGGGCGATCAACCGCCAGGAACTGGTGGACAAGATCCTCTACGGCTACGGCTCTGCCGGCAACGACAACATGCTCGCTCCGTCGCTCAAGTATGCGATCCAGCCCGAGCCGGTCTACAGCTACGATCCGGAGAAGGCCAAGTCGCTGCTCAAGAAGGTCGGCATGGAAAACCTCACGGTCGACCTGTCGGCGTCGGATGCGGCCTTCCCGGGCGGCGTCGACGCGGCTCTGCTGATGGCCGAGCAGGCCAAGGCCGCGGGCATCACCATCAACGTGGTGCGCGAGCCGAACGACAGCTACTGGGACAATGTCTGGATCAAGAAGCCCTGGTGCCAGTGCTACTGGGGCGGCCGTCCGACCGCGGATGCCTTCCTGTCGATCTCCATGGCGGCCGATGCGGCCTGGAACGACACCAAGTGGAAGAACCCGCGCTTCAACGAGCTGCTCGTCGCGGCCCGTGCCGAGACGGACGAAGCCAAGCGCCAGGCCATGTATGCCGAGTGTCAGCAGCTTATGCATGACGACGGCGGCCAGGTCGTGCTGATGTTCAACAACTACGTCGGCGCGCTGTCGAACAAGATCGGTCACGAGGAAGCCTTCAACACCGACTTCGACCACGACGGCGGCTTCATGTACGAGCGCTGGTGGATGGCGTAAGCCACGCCTGACACGACAATTTAATCAAACTGGACCCCGTCAAGCGATTGACGGGTTCTTTCGTCATGTGAACCTTCGTCAAGGACGGCATGAACCCCGCATGGGCCTTCGGTGAAGACCGGGCCATCGAGAACGGGGCAGCCGGCCGGGGAAACAGCATGGCCGCATGGCCGGAGGGAGATCACGATGAACGAGACTCAACACAAGCTGAATGCCGCGCTGGGCCAGGCCGTGAGGGGCCGCATCACGCGGCGCGAATTCACCCAGCTGGCGCTGGCCTCGGGCGTCAGCCTGGCCGCGGCGAACAGCATGTTCAGCAAGGCCTGGGCCGACGAGCCCAAGAAGGGCGGCAACTTCAAGATCGGCGTGGGCCATGGCGCCACCACCGACTCGATGGACCCCGGCCTCTACCCCGACCAGTTCACCGGCACCGCGCTCTGGGGCACGCTGGCCAACAGCCTCACCGAGATCGATGCCGACGGCAATGTTGTGGGCGACGTCGCCGAAAGCTTCGAGCCGTCCGACGGCGCGAAGAAGTGGGTCTTCAAGGTGCGCAACGGCATCACCTTCCACAACGGCAAGACCGTGACGGCGGATGACGTCATCGCTTCGCTGCAGCATCACCTCGGCGAGAACTCCAAGTCGGCGGCCAAGTCGCTGCTCAAGGAAGTGGCCTCGATGAAGGCCGACGGCCCGAACACCGTGGTCTTCGAACTGACCGGCGGCAACGCCGACTTCCCCTACACCGTCTCCGACTACCACATGCCGATCATGCCGAAGAAGGACGACGGCTCGGTGGACTGGGAATCCGGCATCCGTACCGGCGCCTACAAGCTCGAGAAGTTCGAGCCGGGCGTGCAGGCCTCCTTCACCAAGAACGAGAACTACTACAAGCCGGGCAAGGGCTGGTTCGACACGGTGCAGTTCCTGTCGATCAAGGACGTGGCGGCACGCACCAATGCGCTGCTCTCGGGCGAGATCCAGTACATGGACCGCTGCGATCTCAAGACCCTCGACCAGCTGAAGGCGAACCCGGACATCACCGTGTCCGAGATCACCGGCTACGGCCACTACATCTACGTGATGAACGTGACGCAGAAGCCCTTCGACGATGTCAACGTGCGCACCGCCATCAAGTATTCGATGCCGCGCGAGGACATTCTGGCCACCGTGTTCCTCGGCCATGGCACCGTGGGCAACGACAACCCGATCGCCCCCACCGTCAAGTTCGCCATCGATCCGCAGCCCAGGCACAGCTACGACCCGGCCAAGGCGAAGGAATATCTCAAGAAGGCCGGACTCGACAGCCTGTCCTTCGATCTCTCGGTGGCGGATGCCGCCTTCGCCGGCGCGGTCGATTCGGCCATCCTGTGGAAGGAAAAGGCCAAGGCCGCTGGCATCGACATCAACGTCATCAAGGAGCCCGATGACGGCTACTGGGACAATGTCTGGCTGAAGAAGCCCTTCGTCGCCTCCTACTGGTCGGGCCGCCCCACCGTCGACTGGATGATGACCACGGCCTATGCCGCGGACGCCGCCTGGAACGACACCTTCTGGAAGAACCCGCGCTTCAACGAGCTTCTCGTCGCGGCACGTTCGGAAACCGACGAAGCCAAGCGTGCGGCAATGTATGCCGAGATGCAGCAGATCCTGCACGACGACGGCGGCCTGGTGAACATGCTGTTCAACTCCTACGTCGAGGCCCATGCGAAGAATCTCGGCCACGGCAAGGTTGCGGCCAACTGGCAGCTTGACGGCATGCGCGTCGCCGAACGCTGGTGGTTCACCTCGTAAGGGTGGCGGAAACGGCCGATCAACGGTCGGGGGCCGGACTGCGGGAGCGCGGTCCGGCCCCTATCATTTTTGCTGGGCAGGATCAGCAGTTCTGCTACAGTTGAATGAACGGGCCCGAAAAGAGGCCCAGGGGAGAGGCATGCATCCGGTTCTGAAAACCGTACTGCAGCGCTTGGGACTCGGATTGCTGACGCTGTTCGTCGTGTCGGTGTTGATTTTCGCGTCCCTCGAAATGCTGCCTGGTGGCTTCGCACAAGCCATTCTCGGACAGGGCGCCACGCCGGAAACGGTGGCGGCGTTCAACAAACAGCTCGGCCTCGACCGGCCGGCGACGGTGCGTTACGTCGAGTGGATCTGGAACGTGCTGCACGGCGATTTCGGCTATTCCTATGCAGGCGCCGGCGGCTCGATCAAGCAGAGCGTCTCCGCCATCATCGCCCCCCGCCTCTACAACACCTTCTTCCTCGCGATCATGACGGCCATCTTCGCCGTCCCGCTGGCGCTGTTCCTCGGCATCATGGCGGCCCTCTACCGCAACAGCTTCTTCGACCGTGCGGTCAACGGCATCACGCTCACCACCATCGCCACGCCGGAATTCTTCATCGCCTATCTCCTGATGTTCTTCTTCGCCATCAAGCTGAAGTGGTTCCCGTCGCTCTCCACCGTGTCGGACAGCACCACCTTCCTTCAGCATGTCTACCGCGCGGGGCTGCCGGCGATCACCCTCACCCTCGTCATCGTCGCCCACATGATGCGCATGACCCGGGCCGCGCTCATCAACCTGCTGTCCAGCCCCTACATGGAAATGGCCCGCCTCAAGGGCGTGTCGCAGCGTGATGCCATCATCCAGCATGCGCTGCCCAACGCATGGGCGCCGATTGCAACCGTCATCGCCTTCAACCTCGCCTATCTCGTGGTCGGCGTGGTGGTGGTCGAGGTGGTCTTCGTCTATCCCGGCATCGGGCAGTTGATGGTCGACTCCGTGTCGAGCCGCAACATGCCGGTGGTGCAGGCCTGCGCCCTGATCTTCGCGGCCACCTACATCCTTCTCAACCTGTCGGCCGACATCGTGTCGATCATCACCAATCCCCGGCTGCTGCATCCCAAATGACCGCGCAAGCTCCAGACCTCCGCTCCGTCCGTGCCCGCCGCACCCTGTGGGAAAATGCGCGGCGCACCCTCGCCACGGCGCCCTTCAGCGCCTGGTTCGGCATGATCGTCATCCTGATCTATGTGATCGCCGCGATCTTCGCGCCCTGGCTGGCGCCCTATGGCGAGTCGGAAGTGGTGGGCAAGGCCTACCAGCCCGCCGGCGGCGAGTTCTTCCTCGGCACCGACCAGATCGGCCGCGACCTGTTCTCGCGCCTGATCTATGGCGCGCGCAACACCATCGGCATCGCCTTCCTGACGACGCTCCTGTCCTTCGCCATCGGCGGCACGCTGGGCGTCTTGACCGCACTGAAGCGCGGCTGGCTCGACCAGGCGATCTCGCGCGTGGTCGATGCCTTCCTCGCCATTCCGGTGCTGATCTTCGCGCTGATGCTGCTGGCGGTCGCCGGCAAGAGCATCATCAACCTGATCCTCATCCTGGCGCTGCTCGACTCGACCCGCGTCTTTCGCCTGGCCCGCGCCACGGCGCTGAACGTGGTGGTCATGGACTATGTCGAGGCTGCCAAGCTGCGCGGCGAGAAGATGGGCTGGATCATCTTCAAGGAAGTGCTCCCCAACATCCTGCCGCCGCTCATCACCGAGTTCGGCCTCCGCTTCTGCTTCGTCTTCCTCACCATCGCGGCGCTGTCCTTCCTCGGCGTCGGCATCCAGCCGCCCACCGCAGACTGGGGCTCCATGGTGGCCGAGAGCAAGACGCTCATCACCTTCCCCGTCCGCACCTTCCCGTGGATCCCCGCGCCCTTCTACCCGGCGATGGCGATTGCGCTGCTGACGGTCGCCATTAATTTCGTGGTGGACTGGTTCCTCCACAAGACCAGCGGTCTGCGCGATGAAAAGTGACAACAAGCAACGTGTGAAGGGCGAGACCCTTCTCGAGATCCGCGGCCTCAAGATCGAGGGCAACTCCGATGGCGTCTGGCACCCGATCGTCAAGGGCGTCGACCTCACGCTGAAGCGCGGCGAGGTGCTGGGCCTGATCGGTGAATCGGGTGCGGGCAAGTCGACGATCGGGCTTGCCGCCATGGGCTTCGCACGCCCCGGCTGCCGCATCGTCGACGGCAGCATCAACTTCGACGGCATCGACCTGCGCGCCGCCTCCGAGGCTGATAAGCGCCAGCTCTGGGGTGCCCGCATCGCCTATGTGGCCCAGAGCGCCGCGGCCGCCTTCAACCCCGCCCACAAGCTGATCGACCAGACGGTCGAGACGGCGGTGCGCGACGGGCTCATGACGCGCGACAAGGGGGTGGCCGACGCGGTGGACCTCTACCGCCGCCTGCAACTGCCCAACCCCGAGACCATCGGCGACCGCTACCCGCACCAGGTGTCCGGTGGCCAGCTGCAGCGCGCCATGACGGCCATGGCCATGTCCTGCCGTCCCGACCTCATCATCTTCGACGAGCCGACCACGGCACTCGACGTGACGACGCAGGTCGAGGTGCTGGCGGCGATGCGCAACATCGTCGAGGAGTTCCACACTGCGGCGATCTACATCACCCATGACCTTGCGGTGGTGGCCCAGATGGCCGACCGCATCATGGTGCTGCGCCATGGCCTCGAGGTGGAGGAAGCCCCCACGCGCGAGATGCTGCGCGAGCCCAAGAAGGACTACACCAAGACGCTCTGGGCGGTGCGCAAGCTCGCCAAGGAGGAATCGATCAGCGACGACGTGGTGCTCAGCGTGCGCAATGTCGACGCCAGCTATTCCGGCGTCGTCAAGGTTCTCGACAACGTCACCGTCAGCCTGCCGCGCGGCCGCACCGTCGCCGTGGTGGGCGAGTCGGGTTCTGGCAAGTCGACGCTGGCCCGCGCCATCACCGGCCTTCTGCCGCCCACCAAGGGTGAGATCCTGTTCAACGGCAAGCCGCTGTCGCGCGCGCTGAAGGACCGCGACAAGGATACGCTCCGCCGCATCCAGATGATCTACCAGTCGGCGGATACCTCGCTCAATCCGAAGCAGACGATCCGCGACATCATCGGCCGCCCGCTGGAGTTCTACCACGGCGTGAAGGGCGCCGCGCGCGACCGGCGCGTGGCCGAGCTTCTCGACTCGATCGAACTGAACGAGAGCTACATCGACCGCCTTCCGACCGAGCTCTCGGGCGGCCAGAAGCAGCGCATCTCGATTGCCCGCGCGCTCGCGGCCGAGCCCGACATCATCATCTGCGACGAGGTCACCTCGGCGCTCGATCAGATCGTGCAGGAGGAAATCCTCACCCTGCTCATGAAGCTGCAGAAGGACACCAACGTCTCCTACCTCTTCATCACCCATGACATCGCCACGGTGCGGGCGATCTCGGACGAGATCGTGGTCATGCACCGCGGCAAGGTGGTGCAGCAGGGCCCGAAGACCCAGGTGCTGAACCCGCCCTTCCCGGCCTATACCGAGCTTCTGCTTTCCTCCGTTCCGCAGATGGATCCGGACTGGCTCACCAACCTCCTCGCCGAGCGCGCGAAGGCGAAAGTCAGGGCCTGAGGGCCGTGACAGCAGTTCGCCGTTTCAGCGAGGCGGGGCAGGGCGAGGCCATCCTGTTCCTCGGCCATGACGGGCGCGCCTTTGCCCATACCCACCGGGTCATCGGCGTGGAGCTTGCTGGCGATCAGCCGGCCAACGCCCTGCGGCACCTGTTCGACGATCTGGGCATCGCCGCCGCCAACATCGTGGCGCGCGGCGATGCGGCCGGCGTCGCCCTGGCCTTTGCCGCCGCCCATCCGCAGCATGTGCTGCGCCTCGTTCTCATCGAGCCGCGGGAGCTGACGGACGCAACCATCCTCTGCCCGGTGCTGATCCTCGGCGCGGCGGCCTTGCCGGCCGCGATGCCGCGCGCCCGCGCCGAAGCGCCGGCCGACATCGAGGCGCAGGCCCGGTCCTTCCTCACCGAGCGCCTCTCGAGCTTCGACAACCGCGAACTGCGCTCGGCCTTCGGCAGCTTCATGACCGGAGTCACCATCGTGACCACGGCGGGGGTCGACGGGCAGCCGCGGGGCTTCACCGCCAACAGCTTCACGTCCGTCTCGCTGGAGCCGCCGCTCCTCATGATCTGCATCGGCAAGCAGGCGGCGAGCATGGACACGTTCCGCCACGCCAGGGGCTTTGCCGTCAACATCCTCTCCGAAGCCCAGAAGGACACCTCCGTCCTCTTCGCCTCCAAGCGCCATGACAAGTTCGAAGCCGCCACGTGGCGTCCGGGTCCCTTCGGCAACCCGCTGATCGAGGGCTCCGCCGCCTGGTTCGACTGCGCCCGCTATCAGGTGATCGAGGCCGGCGACCACATCATCCTGATGGGCCACGTCGAGGCCTTCTCCTATACCGATGCCAACCCGCTGGGTTATGCGCGCGGCCATTACATCACGCTGGGCCTCGAGCAGGCGGCGGTGAATGCCGCCTCCTCCGCCAGCCGCACCGTCGTGGGCGCCATCCTCGAGAACGACGGCCGCCTCGTGCTGTTGCCCGATCCCGCCCGGCCCAACGGCCTCGCCCTCCCGGAGGTTGGCCGCCTTGGGCCTTCGGGCAGCGCCTCGCAGCTCCATGAACTCCTGCACCGGGAGGGGCTGGACGCGACCCTCGGCTTCCTCTTCGCGGTGTTCGAAAATCCCGGCCCGCGCGAGCAGTGCATCTATTACCGCGGCGAGGCACTGCTGCATGCCCGCGGCCGCACCGTGCTGGCCGATTTCGAGGACATTCCCTGGGACCGGCTTCCCGATGAGGCGACCTGCTCCATGCTCCGGCGCTATGCCGCGGAGCGCAAGATCGGCCGCTTCAAGGTCTATTCCGGCGACCACCGGCAAGGCACGGTGAAGGCTGTGGACTAGAATCGTCCACTCCCGCGCTGCGGGAGAGGACCAGTAATCCTCTGATAGACGCCTCTCAGGAATTGACGAGAACCTGCCGCCGCGCTTTGATGGGTCATGGTCAAAGCAACAATCGAGGATGTCGCCGAGGAGGCGGGGGTCAGCATCGCCACTGTCGATCGCGTGCTGAACGGCCGCGCGGCGGTCCGCCCGCAGACGGCGGATCGCGTGGAGAAGGCCATCCGCCGCCTCAACTACCAGCCGGACCGGCTGGCCGCCCGCCTCGCGCGGGCCCGCGAGTACCGCTTCTGCTTCATCCTGCCCGAAGGGTCAAATGCCTTCATGCTGGCACTGGGCGAGGCGGTGCAGGACGAGGCGATCCGCATGGCGCGCGAGAAGGTGGTGATCGATCTTCGCCACACCGATGTCTTCGACGCCCGGAAGCTCGCGGCCACCCTCGACACGATTGGCCCCGTCTATGACGGCGTGGCCGTGGTGGCCCTCGACGACCCCCGCGTGCGCGAGGCGATCAATGCCCTGGCCGACCGCGGCGTCACGGTGGTGACGCTGGTCTCGGACGTGCCGAGTTCGAAGCGCGTCCATTATGTCGGCATCGACAACTCCGCCGCCGGCCGCTCGGCGGCAACGCTGATGGGGCGCTATCTCTCCGGCCGCCGCGGAAAGGTCGGTCTCATCGCGGGCTCGCTCTCGTTGCGCGACCACATCGAGCGCCAGTTCGGCTTCGAGCAGGTGATGGCGCATGATTTTCCCAACCTCACCATTCTGCCGGTGCGCGAGGGGCGCGACGATCGTGACAAGGTGCACGCCGTGGCGGACCAGATCATCGCCGACAATCCGGACCTGATCGGCCTCTACAATGTGGGCGCCGGGTCGGCGGGCATCGCGGTCGCGCTGGAGCAGGCGGGCCGCGCCCGCGATGTGGTGTTCATCACCCATGAGCTGACGGACGACACGCGCCGCGCGCTGATCGACGGCACCATCGACATCATCATCAACCAGGATGCCGGCCACGAGGTGCGAAGCGCCATCCGCGTGCTCATGTCCAAGGCCGACAAGCTGCCCATCGTCGAGCAGATGGAGCGCATCCGCATCGACATCTATCTCCGCGACAACATCCCGTAAGAGGACCGCACATGTATCTGGGACTGGACTTCGGCACGTCATCGGTGAAGGGCGTGCTGATCGACGCGAAGCAGAAGATCATCGCCACGGCGTCCGCGCCCCTCAAGGTCTCGCGCCCGCAGCCCGGCTGGTCGGAGCAGAACCCCGAGGACTGGTGGAAGGCCTGCAACACGGTGGTGAAGACACTGGGTAAGATGAAGCCCAAGGCCATCGCCGCGGTGGAAGGGATCGGCCTTTCCGGCCAGCAGCACGGCGCAACGCTGCTCGGCAAGGACGGGAAGGTGCTGCGCCCCTGCATCCTGTGGAACGACGCGCGCTCCTTCCGCGAATGCGAGGACATCGAGAAGGCGGAACCGCGCGCGCGTGAGATTTCCGGCAACATCCCGCTCGCCGGCTTCACCGCGCCCAAGCTCCTGTGGGTGAAGAAGCATGAGCCCAAGGTCTTCTCAGCAGTCGCCAAGGTGCTGCTGCCCAAGGACTACATCCGCTTCCGCATGACCGGCGAATATGCCTCCGACATGTCGGACAGTTCCGGCACCTACTGGCTCGACTGCGCGAAGCGCGACTGGTCATCGAAGCTCCTGGCCGCCGGAGCCATGAGCATCGACCAGATGCCGAAGCTCTATGAAGGCACCGACGCGACGGGCCGGCTCACGCCTGCCGTCGCCAAGGCCTGGGGCATGCCGAAGCGCCCCGTGGTGGCGGGGGGCGGCGGCGACAATGCCGCAGCGGCCTGCGGCATCGGTGCTGTGACGGACAATGCGGCGCTCGTCTCCATCGGCACCTCGGGCGTCATGTTCGTGTCCAACGACCAGTTCCGCCCCAATGCCGGCCGCGCCGTCCACGCCTTCTGCCATGCCGTGCCCGGCACATGGCATCAGATGGGCGTCATCCTCTCCGCCGCGGCGAGCCTCGAATGGCTCGCCACCATTCTCGGCAAGCCCGCGCCGAAGCTCACCGCCGCACTGGGGTCGAAGCTCACCGGCCCTTCTGCGGCGCTGATGCTGCCCTATCTCTCGGGCGAGCGCACGCCGGTGGCGGATGCGCAGGTGAGGGGCCTCATCATGGGGCTCGGCCACGAGTCCGACCACAAGACGCTCACCCATGCGGCCCTTGATGCCGTGGCCTTCGCCTTCCGCGACTCGCTCGAGGCGCTGAAGGATGCGGGCACCGAAGTGAAGCGCGTCACCGCCGTGGGCGGCGGGTCGAAGTCCGAGCTCTGGCTCAAGATCATCGCCACCGTGCTGGGCGTGCCCGTCGATCTCCCCGCCGCGGGTGACGTCGGCGGCGCCTTCGGGGCCGCGCGCCTTGGCCTCATCGCTGCAACGGGGGCCGATTTCCGCAAGGTGCTGACGGCGCCGAAAACCGCCCGCACCATCAAGCCCGAACCCAAGGCGCGTGACGCTTATGAAGCGCACTACCGCCGCTATGCATCGATCTATCCCGCGATCAAGGAGATTTACCGCTGATGTCCGCCTTCTATTCCATCAAGGACCCGATCAAGTACGAGGGCCCCAATTCAAAGAGCGAGCTGGCCTTCCGCTGGTATAATCCGGACCAGGTGGTCATGGGCAAGACGATGCGCGAGCACATGCGCTTCGCCATCGCCTACTGGCACACGCTGTGCTGGCCGGGTGGCGATCCCTTCGGCGGCGACACCTTCATGCGCCAGTGGCACCACATGGGTGACGAGATGGCGGCGGCCCGCATGAAGGCCGACCTGATGTTCGAGACCCTCGAACTGCTCAACGTCGACTTCTTCTGCTTCCACGATCTCGACATCGCCCCCGAAGGCAAGTCGCTGAAGGAGTTCAACGCCAACGTCACCGAGATCGCCAAGCTCTTCGAGAAGAAGATGGCGGCCAAGAACAAGAAGCTGCTCTGGGGCACCGCCAACATGTTTTCGAACCGCCGTTTCATGGCGGGCGCGGCGACGAACCCCGATCCGGACGTCTTCGCCTATTGCGCCGCCCAGGTGAAGCACTGCATGGACGTGACCAAGGATCTCGATGGCGCCAACTACGTCATGTGGGGCGGCCGCGAGGGCTACGAGACGCTGCTCAACACCAACATCGGGCACGAGCTGGAACAGGCCAAGCGCTTCCTTGGCCTTGTCGTCGAGTACAAGCACAAGATCGGTTTCAAGGGCCCGATCCTCATCGAGCCGAAGCCGCAGGAGCCGACCAAGCACCAGTATGACTATGACGTGGCCACCGTCTACGCCACCATCGCCTCGCTCGGCCTGCAGAAGGACGTGAAGGTCAACATCGAGCAGAACCACGCCATCCTCGCCGGCCACACCTTCGAGCACGAGATCGCGCTCGCGGCTGCACTTGGCATCTTCGGCTCCATCGACATCAACCGCGGCGACTACCAGTCCGGCTGGGACACCGACCAGTTCGCCATGAACGTGCCGGAAATGTCGCTCGCCTTCCTCGAAATCCTCAAGGCGGGCGGCTTCACCACGGGCGGCCTCAACTTCGATGCCAAGATCCGCCGCCAGTCCATCGATCCGGATGACATCCTCCATGCGCATGCCGCCTCGATGGATGCCTGCGCGCGTGGCTTGCTGATCGCCGCAACGATCCTCGAGGATGGCAAGCTCGGCCGCATCGTCGATGAGCGCTATGCCAAGTGGAACGAGCCGAAGAACAAGGCCATGCTCGATGGCAAGGAAACGCTCGACTCGATCGCCAGGCGCGCACTCGCCGAGGGCCTCGATCCGCAGCCGAAATCCGGCAGGCAGGAGCGCCTCGAGGCGCTCATCAATTCATACATCTAAGTCCAGGGAGCACCTATCATGCCGACCGACATCAAGGGACCCGCGATATTCCTCGCCCAGTTCGCGGGCGATGCAGCGCCCTTCAACTCATGGGACTCGATCACCAAGTGGGCCGCCTCGCTCGGCTACAAGGGCGTCCAGATCCCCAGCTGGGACGGCCGCCTCTTCGACCTGAAGAAGGCCGCCGAGTCCAAGACCTATGCCGACGAAGTGCTGGGTGTGGCCCGCGCCAATGGCGTCGAGGTCACGGAACTGTCCACGCACCTGCAGGGCCAGCTCGTCGCCGTCCACCCGGCCTATGACGAGGGCTTCGATGCCTTCGCGCCCGCCGCCGTCCACGGCAAGCCGAAGGACCGCCGCGCCTGGGGCGAGGAGCAGGTGAAGCTCGCCGCCAAGGCCTCGCAGAACATGGGGCTGACGAGCCACGTCACCTTCTCCGGCGCGCTGGCCTGGCCCTTCGTCTATTCCTGGCCGCCGCGCCCGCCGGGCCTCATCGAGGAGGCCTTCGACGAGCTCGCCCGGCGCTGGAAGCCGCTGCTCGACACCTTCGACAAGCATGGCGTCGATGTCGGCTACGAACTGCACCCCGGCGAGGACCTGATCGACGGCATCACCTTCGAGATGTTCCTCGAGCGGCTGAACAACCACCCGCGCGCCCAGATCAACTACGACCCGTCGCATTTCGTGCTGCAGCAGCTCGACTATCTCGACTTCATCGACATCTACCACGAGCGCATCTGCGCCTTCCACGTGAAGGATGCGGAGTTCAACCCCACCGGCCGGCAGGGCGTCTATTCGGGCTTCCAGCCCTGGCTCAAGCGCGCGGGCCGCTTCCGCTCGCTGGGCGACGGGCAGGTGGATTTCGGCGCCGTCTTCTCCAAGCTCGCCGGCTACAACTACGACAGCTGGGCGGTGCTTGAATGGGAGTGCTGCATCAAGGATGCCGAGCAGGGCGCAGCCGAGGGCGCACCCTTCATCGAGAGCCACATCATCAAGACCACGGCCAAGTCCTTCGATGATTTCGCCGGCGGCAAGCCGGACACGTCGAAGGCCCGCCGCATGCTGGGCCTTACATAAGGGGAGCGCACATCATGGTATCAGGACGCAGTGACGCGAACACGGGCCGCATCCGGCTCGGCATGGTGGGCGGCGGGCAGGGGGCCTTCATCGGCGCCGTGCACCGCTTGGCGGCCCGCATGGACGACCAGTATGAATTCGTCGCCGGCGCACTCTCCGCCGACGCGAAGAAGGCGAAGGCTTCGGGCGCCGAACTGGGCTTGGCACCCGACCGCATCTACACCGACTACCGCGAGATGGCGAAGGCGGAGGCGAAGCGCGCCGACGGCATCGAAGCCGTCTCCATCGTCACGCCCAACCATGTGCACGTGCCTGCCGCACTCGCCTTCATCGAGGCCGGCATCCATGTGATCTGCGACAAGCCCCTCTCGCTGAACCTCAAGGAGGCGAAGCAGTTGGAGAAGGCGCTGGCCAAGCATCCGGACGTGATCTTCGCGCTCACCCACAACTACTCGGGCTACCCGATGATCCGCCATGCCAAGGCCATGGTGAAGGCGGGCGAGTTGGGCGAGATCCGCCTGGTGCAGGGCGAATACCCGCAGGACTGGCTGACGACCGCGCTCGAGAAGACCGGACAGAAGCAAGCCGAATGGCGCACCGACCCGAAGCTTTCGGGTGCGGGCGGCTGCGTCGGCGACATCGGCACCCATACCTATCAGCTGATGTGCGATGTCTCGGGCTTGAACGCGAGCGAGCTCTCCGCCGACCTCACCACCTTCGTCAAGGGCCGCAAGCTCGATGACAATGTGCATGTCATGCTGCGCTTCAACAATGGCGCGCGCGGCATGATCTGGGCCAGCCAGGTGGCGCCGGGCAACGAGAACGGATTGAAGATCCGCGTCTACGGCACCAAGGGCGGCCTGGAATGGACCCAGGCCGACCCGAACTATCTCTGGTACACGCCCTTCGGCGAGCCGAAGCGGCTCATCACCCGCGGCGGTGCGGGCTCCGGCCCTGCGGCGGGCCGCGTGACGCGCGTGCCGCCGGGCCACCCCGAGGGCTATCTCGAAGGCTTCGCCAACGTCTACACGGAGGTCGCCCGCGCCATCAAGGCGAAGCGGGCGGGCAAGAAGCCGGAGAAGGACGTGGCCTTCCCCGGCATCGCTGACGGTGTCGCCGGCATGGCCTTCATCGAGGCCTGCGTGAAGTCGTCGGATAAGAACGGGAAGTGGACGAAGCTCTAGGCGTCCTGTCCGCTTCTCATGACGTCATCCCCGCCGGGCTCAGCCCGGCGGTCCTTTTTGGCGGCGACGTTCTCCCAACGTGCCGTCATCCCGGCGAAGGCCGGGATCCAGCTTCCTATGGGTGACGCCTGAGATGGTCGCCAGAGCCATTTTAAGGGCCGTAGGGCGGCTTTCGACCAGAGGCATGTAGGGGTCTACATGGGTATGAGAATGCCCAAAAGCAATCGTTACGAAACGCAAGAATAGCGGGGCCGCCCGAAGCTGGACCCCGGCCTTCGCCGGGGTGACGGGACCTGTGAGGTGACGCTGCGGCCTCAGATATCCTTTTCCGACCTCAGGATGTGCTTCCGGAGCCTGCGGATGCCGTACCAGACGAGGAACACCACCACGGGGATGATGAGGATGCTGACGAGCTTGCCCGTGGACTCGGCATGGGCATATGAGCCCACGCCCTCGATCATCTTCGACAGGATGCCGATCAGATAATAGCTGATCGCCACCACGGAGAGGCCTTCCACCGTCTCCTGCAGGCGCAGCTGCTGCACGCTGCGCTTCTCCATGGACTTCAGCACCTGCTGGTTCTGCGCCTCGAGCGCCACCTCGACGCGGGTGCGCAGCAGGTTGGAGGCGCGCTCGCTGCGCTCGGCGAGGCTCTTGATGCGCTCGTTCACCGCCTGGCATGTGGCCATGGCGGGCGAGAAGCGGCGGTCGAGGAAAATGCCGATGCGCTGGAAGCTCATCACCTTCTCCTCGCCCAGTTCCGCGATGCGCTTGTCGACGAGGGCCGCATAGGCGCGCGCCGCCGAGAAGCGATAGCTGGTACGGCTCGAGATCTCCTCGACGTCACGCGCGATGCGGCTGAGCGAGGTCAGCAGCTCCGCATCCTCGTGGCTCTCGCGCGCCGACAGCATGTCGGCCGTCACCTTCGACAGCGCGCGGTCGAGGCCCGCGAGTTCCCCCGTCACCTTGCGGGCGAGCGGCAGCGCCAGCAGCGCCATCATGCGGTAGGTCTCGATCTCGTGGATGCGGCGGATGACGCGGCCCAGCCTGAGCGGCGACAGCCCGTTGTCCTTCACCAGCATGCGGGTATAGCCATCCTCGCCGATGCGGAAGTCGGTCCACACCGTCGCCTGTCCGGAACTGACGCGCGAACCCGCCAGGTCCTCGTGGCCGAACATGCGGATCAGTTCTTCGGCGTCAGGCCCGGGCTCGTCCTTGGCCATGACGCGGGTGTGGATGCCCACGAGGCGCGCGCCAGGCAGGCCGTCGACCCAGCCGACAGGCAGCAGCGCCAGCGCCTCGCCCTTCTCCGCACCGCCCTCGGCGACAACGCTGATCCGGTAGAACTCGCCATGGCGTTCATACTTGAACTGGCCCCCCGCGATATCCGCCGCATGGTGGGCGGCACCCGGCGGCGGGGGCCTCACGCCCAGCGCATCGCAGAGCAGGCGCACGTGGTCCAGCGGGTTCGGGTCGCCCTCGGCGAGCGTGAAGGCAAGATGCGTGATGCGCGCGGGCGCGACCACCGGCAGGCCGGGGCGGCCATGCAGCTCGTCATTCAGGATCGATCTCAGCTCGTGGTCGCGCATGGTAGCCTTACGCTGAATTTCCGCCGCCGGGTCACCTCAGGGTTGGGGTTCGGCCTTTCCCCAGACGCGAGCATTGACTATGCTGCACTGCATGGCAAGTGCGCGACCGACCGATAGCCCTCCTCAGCGCAAGGCGGCGCGCCCGGTGCGCCGGCAGCAACTGATCGAGTCCACCATCGCCGTGCTGGCCCGCAAGGGCTATGCCGGCCTGACCGTGGCGGACGTCGCCAAGGAGGCAGGTCTCTCCGCCGGAATCGTCATCTTCCATTTCAACAGCAAGGACGAACTCCTCGCCGCGGTGCTGGGTGCCTTGGCCGCCGAATACCGCCAGCACTGGGAAGCGAGCATGACCGCCGCCGGGCCGAAGCCCGCCGACCGCCTCAAGGCCCTGCTGCTCTCCGATTTCGATACCGAGGTCTACACCCGTGAGAAGCTGGCCGCCTGGGTCGCCTTCTGGGGGGAGATCCAGGGCCGGCCCTTTTATGACCAGATCTGTGCGGGTTCCGACGCCGAGCGCCAGGCCGCCACCGAAGCCCTGTGCCGCGCGGTGATTGCCGAAGGCGGCTACGGCCTCGACCCGGCCCTCATTGCGCGCGGCCTTGAATCACTGGGCGACGGATTATGGGTCAGCCTCGGCGGTGCCGGCTACAAGGGCCAGGTGAACGGTGCCCAGGCGAGGCAGGTCATGGCCGCGGCGCTGGCCGCCTTTTTCCCCCGTCACTTTGCGGCGAAGGGCTGAGTTACGCACCTCATCAACCCCCCTTTCGCGGCGCAGCAAAATCACTATAACAGCCGCCGAGTTTCGAACCCCCATCATCCGGAGAGCTTCCCATGACGAAAGTCCGTGTCGCCATCAACGGCTTCGGCCGCATTGGCCGCAACATCGTTCGCGCCATCTATGAATCGGGCCGCAAGGACATCGACGTCGTCGCCGTGAACGATCTGGGCCCGGTCGAGACCAATGCGCATCTGCTGCAGTTCGACTCCGTCCACGGCCGCTTCCCGCATGAGGTGGTGGTGAAGGGCGACTCGATCTCGATCGGCACCGACCAGTTCAAGGTCACCGCCATCAAGGACCCGAGCCAGCTGCCCTGGAAGGAGCTCGGCATCGACATCGCGCTCGAATGCACCGGCATTTTCACCGCGCGTGACAAGGCGGCCGCCCACCTCACTGCCGGCGCCAAGCGCGTCATCGTCTCGGCGCCCTCGGATGGCGCCGACTTCACGGTGGTCTATGGCGTCAACCACGACAAGCTGTCGAAGGATCACATGGTGATCTCGAACGCCTCGTGCACGACGAACTGCCTCGTTCCCGTCGCCAAGGTGCTGAACGACGGGATCGGCATCGACAAGGGCATGATGACGACGATCCATTCCTACACCGGCGACCAGCCCACCCTCGACACCATGCACAAGGACCTCTACCGCGCCCGCGCCGCGGCGCTGTCGATGATCCCGACCTCGACGGGTGCCGCCAAGGCCGTTGGCCTCGTTCTGCCCGAGCTCAAGGGCAAGCTCGACGGTATCTCCGTCCGCGTGCCGACGCCGAACGTCTCGGTCGTCGACCTCAAGTTCATCGCCAAGCGCGCCACCACGAAGGAAGAGGTGAACGAGCTCATCCTCAAGGCCGCCAACGGTCCGCTGAAGGGCATCCTCGGCACCACCGACAAGCCCAACGTGTCGATCGACTTCAACCACGATCCGCATTCCTCGGTGTTCCACCTCGACCAGACCAAGGTGATGGACGGCAACTTCGTGTCGATCCTCTCCTGGTACGACAATGAGTGGGGCTTCTCGAACCGCATGGGCGACACGGCCGCCTATTTCGGCAAGCTGATCGCTTGATCATGAAGACGCGGCCCCTGCTGATCTCGCCCTCGATCCTCGCCGCCGACTTCGCGCGGCTCGGCGAGGAGGTGCGCGCCATCGACGCGGCGGGGGCCGACTACATCCACATCGACGTGATGGATGGGCACTTCGTGCCCAACATCTCCTTCGGCACGCCGATCATGGAGTCGATCCGTGATGTTACGAAGAAGCCCTTCGACGTGCATCTGATGATCGCTCCCGTCGATCCCTATCTCGAGAGCTTCGCGAAAGCTGGCGCCGACATCATCACGGTGCATGCCGAAGCGGGACCGCATCTCGACCGCACGCTGCAGGCCATTCGCGCCATGGGCAAGAAGGCCGGCGTGTCGCTCAACCCGGCAACGCCCGCTTCCGTGCTGAAGCACGTGATGGACAGGCTAGACCTGATCCTCGTGATGAGCGTCAACCCCGGTTTCGGCGGACAGTCCTTCATTCCGGCCATGCTGGAGAAGATTTCCGAGATCCGCGACATGGTGGGTGGACGCAACATCGACATCGAGGTCGACGGCGGCGTGACGCGGCACAATGCCGGCGACATCGTGCGCGCCGGTGCTAACGTGCTGGTGGCGGGTTCGGCGATCTTCAAGACGAAGGACTATGCGGCGGAGATCAAGGCGATCCGCGCGGCGGCGACGAGCGTTTCTGTCTGACGACTCAGGCCCTCATCCGCCCTGTCGGGCACCTTCTCCCATCCTTCGGACGGAAGAAGGAACGGGCGGCGCCACGACGAGTCCCTTCTCCCGTTGCGTAGCAATGGGAGAAGGTGGCCGAAAGGCCGGATGAGGGCCTCTTAGGGCCGCTTCTCCACCCACTCCAGGAATGACTCGAACCACTTTTCGAGGTGCCGCCGCGTCTCGGCGTCGGTCAGGTTCCCCGCGGCGTCGAACTTCTCCTCGTTGTGGTTCACGAACACCTCGGGGCGCGGCATGGTGATGGCCTGCAGCGCCTGCAGGTTCTGGCGCAAATGATATTGCGCCCGCGCCGTGCCGACGAACTGCCCGCCACCCGCGCCGACGATGCCCAGCCGCTTCCAGCGAAAGGGCGAGCCGCCGCGCGACAGCCAGTCGGTGGCATTCTTCAAGACGCCGGGCACGGAGAAATTATATTCGGGACAGGCGATCACGATGCCGTCCGCCGCGCGGATCTTCGCGTCCAGTGACTTCACCGCCTCCGGCTTGCCGGTTGCTGCCTCGGCATCCTCGTCGAACAGTGGAATGCCGTGCAGCGTGGCGATCTCGAAGGACACATGCGCGGGCGCCATCTCGCCAAGCGCCCGCAGCAGGCCGGTGTTGGTCGAGGCCTTGCGCAAGGCACCACTGATGCCGAGGATCTTTGTCATGCTGCCCCCTTGATCTCCTTGAAGGCCTCGAGCGCGCGGTCGCGCGCCTTGGCGTGGTCGATGACAGGATGGGGGTAGTTTCTGCCGAGTTCAACCCCGGCGGCCTTGAGCACCAGCGCCGGTGCCTCCCACGGGCGGTGCACGAATTCATCGGGCATGTTGGCGAGTTCCGGCAGCCACTTCTTCACATAGGCCCCGTGCTCATCGAACTTCTCGCCCTGCAGCACCGGGTTGAAGACGCGGAAATAGGGCGCGGCATCCGCGCCGCAGCCCGCCACCCACTGCCAGCTCGCGGCATTATTGCCGATGTCGGCGTCAACCAGCGTATCCCAGAACCAGCGCTCGCCCTCCTGCCAGGGGATCAGCAGATCCTTGATGAGGAAGGAGGCCGTGATCATGCGCACGCGGTTGTGCATGATGCCGGTCACCCACAGCTCACGCATGCCGGCATCGACGATGGGGTAGCCGGTGCGCCCCTTGTGCCAGGCCGCGAGTGCCTTCGGGTTCTCGCTCCACGGGAAGGCGGAGAATTCGGGCCGGAAGGGCTTTTCCGGCAGCGTGGGCCAGTGGTGCAGCAGGTGATAGGAGAACTCCCGCCACAGCACTTCCTTCAGGAACTTCTCCGCCGCCTTGTCGAGCTTGCCACCCGCCGCAAGTTGCGCCGCGCGCACCGCGTGCCAGCACTGCGCGGGGCTGATCTCCCCGAAGCGCAGATAGGGCGAGAGCCTGGAGGTCACGTCACGATCCGGCCGGTCACGCGCGTCGGCGTAATGCGCAAGGCCATCGGCGATGAAATCCTTCAGCCGTTGCGCGGCTCCGGCCTCGCCCGGCACCCAGTGCGCGGCCATGCCCTTGGACCAGTCGGGCTTCTTGGGCAGCAGGCCCCAGTCGGCCAGCCTGTCGCCCGTCAGCTTGCCGCCGAAGGCGGTAAACTTGGGCTTGGGCTTCAGCGGCTTCGGTTCACCCGCCGCGAAGCAGGCCTTGGAGAAGGGCGTATAGACCTTGTAGGGCTCGCCCGAGCCATTGCGGATCGACTCCGGCTCATGCAGCAGGAAGCCGCCATAACGGTGACAGCTGGCGCCCGCTGCCTCCGCCACGGCCTTCACGCGGTGTTCGAGCGCGCCGGACCATGGGGCATAGTCCCTGGTGAAATGCACCGACGCGGCGCCGCTTTCCTTCAGCACCTCCGCGATCACCCTGTCCGCCGCACCCCGGCGCAGCACGACGGGTGCGTTTGCGGAAAGCGTCTCGAGGCTCCTGTGCAGCCACCAGCGCGAAGCGCCGCCGAGCCGCCAGTCGCCCGGCGTCTCGTCATCGAGCACGAAGAGGAAGATCACCGGACCCTGCGCTGCCGCCGCCGTCAGGGCGGCATTGTCGGTGAGGCGCAGGTCATTGCGAAGCCAGTAAAGGGCAGGGGAGGTCATGCTTTCAATACGCAGCCTGCCATGCCCGGATCAGCCGCCCGCGCGCTCCGGGAAGGCCCGCCGGAGTGCCTCGCGGCCGGCCATGAACACGTTGCAATCCGTCGCCGGGAAACACATAGTCGGTGATGAATCTCGGGGAGTGAGGAATGGCGGGGGAGCGGGTCCGGCGCCGCCTCGCCGCCATCATGGCGGCGGAGGTCGCCGGCTTCAGCCGGTTGATGGCGGCGAATGAAGAGGCGACCCTCACCGCATTGCGCCAGCTCCGGCAGGACATCCTCCAGCCGGCCGTGGCCCGCCACGATGGCCGCATCTTCAAGCTGACGGGCGATGGCTTCCTCGCCGAATTCGCCAGTGCCGTGGAGGCGGCGGAAGCCGCCCTCGAGATCCAGCGCGGCGTTGCCGAAAGTGCCGCCTCGCTGCCGCCGGACCGCGCCATTCGCTTCCAGATGGGCATCAACCTCGGCGACGTGATGGTGCAGGGCGATGATTTCTACGGCGACGACGTCAATCTCGCCGCACGCATGGTGGCCCATGCGCCGCCCGGCGGCATCGCCTGCTCCGCCGGCATCCGCTATCAGGTCGGCGCCCGGCTCGACGTGAGCTTCGAGGACCTGGGCGAGAAGACCCTGCGCAACATCGCGCGGCCGCTGCGTGTCTATCTCATCGGCGCAGCTGCCCCGCACGAGAGGCGGTCCGTCACCCAGCGCGGCCTGCCGCCGCGCACCTCGCTTGCGGTGCTGCCCTTCTCGAACATGAGCGGCGATCCGCAGCAGGAATATTTTTCCGATGGCATCACCGAGGACCTGATCACCGACCTGTCCAACGTGTCTGGGCTCTTCGTGCTGAGCCGCAACACCGTATTCAAGCACAAGGGCCGCGCCGCCAGCATGGAGGTGGTCGCAGGCGACCTCGGCGTCGGCTACCTGCTTCACGGCAGCGTGCGCAAGGCGGGCGCGCGGGTGCGCATCACGGCGCAGCTGACGGAGGGGGCGAGCGGTGGCCAGGTCTGGGCTGAACGCTATGACCGCGACCTCACGGACATCTTCGCGCTGCAGGACGAGATCACCAAGTCCATCGTCGCGCAGCTGAAGGTCAGGCTTCTGCCGCGCGAGAAGACGGCAATCGAGCAGGCGCCAACCCACAACGTGGAGGCCTATACCTATTTCCTGCGCGGGCGTGACTATTTCCACCGCGGTTCGCGCACCTACTACAATCTCGCCAAGCGCATGTTCGCCCGGGCGATCGAGCTCGATCCCGCCTATGCCCGTGCCCACGCCGGCCTCGCCAACTGTGACGCGTTCCTCTTCATGGACTACAGCGAGGACACGGCGGAGGCCGTGCTTGCCAACAGCAGCCGTGCCCTTGCACTGGAACCGGAGCTGGCGGAGGCGCATGCCTCGCGCGGGCTCGCGCTTTCCATTGCGCATCGCTATGCCGAGTCGGATGCCGCTTTTGCGGCGGCCTTGGCAATCGATTCCGATCTTTTCGAGCTGCATTATTTCCAGGGCCGCTCCTGCTATGCCCAAGGCAAGCTGGAGGACACGGCTCGCAACTGGGAACGGGCGGCTGAGGTCAAGCCCGAGGATTACCAGACGCTGATCCTGTTGAGTCAGGTTTACACCTCGCTCGGGCGCGAGGCCGATGCTTTGCGCTGCGCCACCAGCGGCGTCGCGCGCGCCGAGCATGCATTCGCGCGCAACCCCGAGAACCCGCGGCCTGCCTATTTCATGGCCACCGCGCTCGCCAAGCTGAAGGAGGTGAAGCGGGCGGAGCAATGGGCAAAGACGGCGCTGGCCATCGCGCCGGAGGACTACCTGACGCTCTACAACATCGCCTGCTATTACAGCGTGAGCGGCCGCACGGAGGAGGCCTTCGGGCTACTGGCGCGCCTGATGCCGCTCAGCAATGACGAGATGCGTGACTGGATCCGGCGCGATTCCGACTTTGATCCCCTTCACGGCGACCCGCGCTGGCAACAGATGCTGCGGGCCGCCACCCCGTCGCAGGGCGGCGGCCGCGCCTGAGCGGGACTAGTTCTGCCAGACCGCGCCAGTCCGGGCGTTGACCGAGACGTAGCGCTGCTTGCCCTTCCGGAGTGCCGAGAAATTGTAGATCTTGCCGGAGCAGTTGAGCGTCACGATATTGTAGTAGCCGCTGGCCTTCACCGCCTGGCGGGCCTGGCCGCAGGTCATCTTCATCGGCTGGACGTAGCCATAGGCATAGGGATCATACCAGCCGCGCCCGTAGTAGTATCGCCAGTGGGGCGCCACGGCATAGCCGTAATAGGGCACGCCGCCATAGACATAGACCTTCGCCTCTGCCGGGGGCGCTGCGGTGACGGCCATGCTGGCGAGCGTCGCGAGGCCCACCGCTGCGAGCAATATCCGTTTCATCATCGTGGTTCTCCTTGCCGATAAGCTGTGCGCTGCTGCGTCATGTCATCTGGCGCGGGCGGCCGTCATTCTCCGCCCCGCCGTATATTTGTCCATGCACCTTGGCGTGCCGTACTTTCCGAATCAAGTCACTCGGGCTGCGCCAGGAACTGCTCGAGTTCTGCCGGCAGCGCCATGCCAGGCGCAAGCGCGCGCGCCCGCTGCGCCGCCTCCGCGGCCGCGACCCGGTCGCCTGTCAGCGCATAGCCGATCGCCGATGCGACCCACACGTCGGGCCGCTGCGGATCGGCCGCCTGGGCGCGGCGATACCAGCCCAGGGCCGCGTCGAACTTCTGTTGCCGGGCATCGAGATCACCCCGCGCCAGCAGCAGGTCGGCGTTGCGGGGCGAGGCGGCAATCCCGGCGGACAATGCGTCCTCCGCGCCCTTGGCATTGCCGCGCGCCTCGTCGAGCTGCGCCAGCACCAGCCATGCCGATGCCATCTGGGGGTCCATCTCGACCGCTGTGGTGAAGGCCTTCTTCGCCTCGTCCCACTGGCGGCTGCTCAGTGCGAGGCCGCCGATCGCCACATGCGATTCAGGCGTATCGGCATTGGCCATGCGCGCCGCGAGGAAGTCCTTGAGCCCGTTGCGATAGGCCGCGTCGTCGGCTGCCGGCAGCATGGCGACGCCGGCGCCGGCCATCTCCACCGCCGTGCGCTGCCGCACGCTGCGTGACGGATCAGTGAGCAGCGGCATCAGCAGCGCGACTCGGTCCTGCACGTCGATCTGGCGCAGCGCGCCGGTTGCGGCGGCGCGCACCATGGGGTCCTCGTCCTTCAGCACCTGCTCGGCATCCGCTGCCGAAAGCGAGCCGGCGGAGCTCAGTGCGTTGAGCGCGGTGGCGCGCGCGATGGCGGGGTGCTCCTTGTCGAGGATGTACCGCGTGAGGTCGCGCACCGTTGCTTCCGACCGGTCGCCGGCGGTGAAGGCGATGAAAGCGGAGCGGTCCTGCCAGTGCCGGTCACCTGCCGGCTTCCACGCGGCAATCTGCTCTGCCGCCCATTCGGCTGTCTTGTCGGTGTGGCAGCCCGTGCAGACGTCCGGCGCGCCCGCGGCCTTCGACTGCAGCGGATCGGGGCGCCGGAAGAAATGGTCGCGCCGCGGGTCGATCAGCATGTAGCTGCGTTCCGGCATGTGACAGGTCACGCATTGCGCGGCATCGCTGCCGGGCTTGTGGTGGTGGTGCTCCGGGCTGTTGTAGGCCGCTTTGCGCAGGCTGGGGAAAGCGTCGTTTCCGGCCTCGCTGTGGCATTGTGTGCAGACGCCGTTGCCTTCGGCCACGAGCCCGCCGCCATGCGGCTCATGGCAGTTTGAGCAGGTGACGCCCTTGGCCTTCATCTTGGACTGCAGGAAGGAGCCGAGAATGAACACCTCGTCGCGCTGCTGGCCATCCGGGAAATAGAGGTCGGGTGTCAGCAGTGCGAGGGCGTAGTTGTCATGGAAGGGAGCGCCCGCCTTGGGCTGAATCTGCGAGAACGCTTCGCGGCGCGAATGGCAGGGGCCGCAGACATCGAGTTCCTGCTTCTGGTGGCCGGGGCCCATGGGCAAGGCCGAATAGGGGTTCTCACCCGACTTGTCCTTCGACCAGGCAACATGCGCCGCGCCCGGCCCGTGACAGGACTCGCAGCCCACCGTCAGTTCCGCCCAGTGGCTCTTGTAGGTGCGCGTGGGGAAGTCGAAGCCCTTGTCGAAGCCGGTCTGGTGGCAGGTGGCGCAGCGCCCCTGCCAGTTCTTGTAGCTTCCCGTCCAGTGCAGCCCGTCGCCGGGCGGCGCCTCCTGGTCGGGGTAGAGATGGAACCACTTCTTCTGGGTGACGTCCCAGGCGAGATCGGGCACCTGCAGCCGGCCATTCTCCGTCTCGACGATGTATTGCTGCAGCGGCCGGTGCCCAATGGCGTAGCGCACTTCGAAGGTCGTGGGCTTGCCGTCCGCGCCTTCGGTCTCGATGAAGTACTTGCCATCCTTGGTGGTGAAGCGGGTCGTGACACCTTTGTGGCTGATCTCGGCATTGTCGAAGTCCCCGAGCATGCTCGCGGCATCGGGCGTCTTCAGGGCCCAGGCATGGTCCGACCCGGCCCAGGCCATGGCGGCGTCCTCATGGCACTCGGCGCAGACGCCAGTGCCGACAAAACCTGCATGCGGCCCGTCCTCGGCCAGCGCAAATGGGGCTGACAGCGCCACGAGCACCGCCGCAAGAAGAAGTCGCCAACGGTACCCCGGCATCACATTCCCACTCAAATCAGTCCGCTGCAAAAAGAAAGGCACCGGAGGGCTCTGTCAAGCCACTCCGATGCCCCTTGGGAGACGGTTTAGATCAGCCGCCCTGGACGCTGGTGACGGCTTCCATCACGCGCTCCAGGTTGAAGGAGCCCGGCTTCTGGCGCGGCGGGAACTCCTTGAAGCTCTGCAGCCACTTGGCCACATAGGCTCCGGCCGGGGCGATCAGGAACATGCGGTCCATGTACCACTGCTGAAAGCCCATCGCGTTCTCTTCCTCGGCCCGTTCGAAGGGGTCCATGAGAAGGTTGGTGATGAGCGGTGCGCGCAGTTCGACGAAGGGCTGCTGCCACACGCGCAGGCCGAGCGCGTCCTGCTTGAGGAAGGTGATCTTCCAGGGGCCATAGCGCAGTGCCGCGACACTGCCATCGTCGGTCCAGTAGATGAACTCCTTGCGCGGCCATTCGGCCTTGCCGGCCAGGGCCGGGCCAAGGTCGTAGCCGTCGAGGTGAACCTTGTAGTCGCGGTTGCCGATCTTCTCGCCCTTGAGGAGGTCTTCCTTGGCGTTCGGGTTGCCGGCAGCGGCCACCAGTGTTGTCAGCATGTCCTCATGCGCGGCGATGTTGTTGATCACCGTGCCGGGCTTGATCACGCCGGGCCAGCGGATGAAGGTCGGGACGCGGTAGCCGCCTTCCCAGTTGGTGTTCTTCTCGCCGCGGAACATGGTCGTGCCGCCATCGGGCCAGGTGAAGGTCTCGGCACCATTGTCGGTCGAGTACATGACGATGGTGTTGTCCTCGATGCCCAGTTCCTTCACCTTGGCGAGCAGCTGGCCCACGTGGCCGTCATGCTCCACCATGCCGTCGGCATAGACGCCGAGGCCGGTCTTGCCCTGCGACTCAGGCTTCAGGTGGGTGAAGATGTGCATGCGGGTGGAGTTCCACCACACGAAGAAGGGCTTCTTCTCCTTCACGGCCTTTTCCATGAAGCCAAGGGCGGCGACGGTCACTTCGTCGTCCACCGTCTCCATACGCTTGCGGGTCAGCGGGCCCGTGTCCTCGATCTTCTGCGTGCCGTCCGGCATGGCGAAGGAGTGGATCACACCACGCGGGCCAAACTGCTTCTTGAACGCGGGATCCTTCGGATAGTCGGGATTCTCCGGCTCTTCCTCGGCGTTGAGGTGGTAGAGGTTGCCGAAGAACTCGTCGAAGCCGTTGTTGGTCGGCAGCATCTCGTCGCGGTCGCCCAGGTGGTTCTTGCCGAACTGGCCCGTCACGTAGCCCTGCTGGCGCAGCAACGTGGCGATTGTCGGATCCTCGATCTTCATGCCTTCGGGTGCGCCCGGCAGGCCCACCTTGGTGAGGCCGGTGCGGATCGGCGACTGGCCGGTGATGAAGGCCGCGCGGCCGGCGGTGCAGCTCTGCTGGCCATACCAGTCGGTGAACAGGGCGCCCTGTTCGGCGATCGAGTCGATGTTGGGCGTCTTGTAACCCATCATCCCGCGGTTGTAGGCGGAGATGTTGAAGCCGCCGATGTCGTCGCCCCAGATGACGAGGATGTTCGGCTCGTCGGCTGCCTCGGCGCTGGCGGTTGCCGCGGCGCCCAGCGCCAGAACCACTGCGGTGAGCAAGGTCAGCCGCCTCACGAAGCCGGGTTTGGTCCGTTTGATGTCGGGCATGGGATGGTTCTCCTTTGAAGAGGTCGTGACACGCAGTCGGCACGGGAAGGGCCGCACCTCGCGGTGCCGCCCCTTCCTCGTATTCGGACGCTTCCCGGACGGTCGACGCTGTTCCCGTTTCCCCGCCGCCATCCTGCGTCAGTCGGGTTGACATAATCAGACTGTGGGAGGATCAATTGTGTACAGCAACCCAATCTCGCAGCAGGTCCGTAAAAAATATGCAGCTGGAAGAAGCCACCGCCATCGCCCGCAACAGCCGGTGGCTGTCGCAGCACGAGCGCCGGGTGCAGGACCTGCTGTGTTCGCGCATGCGCCTGGTGAGCCTGCCGAAGAACCGCACCTTGTTCGATATCGAGGATTCGGCCAGCGAGATCTATTGCCTGGTTTCCGGTTGCGCCGTCATCACCGTGGCGCATCCGGTGCAGGGCATGATCCATGGCCACGTCATGTTCGCCGGTCGCTGGTTCGGCGAGCCGGCGGCACTCGGCAAGCGGCCGCGCATGATGTCCGTCTATGCACGCCGACCGACCGAGCTTCTCGCGCTGTCGCAGCAGGCGATCGTTGACCTCCTCAAGACGGAGCCATCGCTCAACTGGGTGTTCTTCAACCTCATGGCTTGGAACGTCGAGGAATATCTCCACCATGCCGTCGACCTGATGGTCGTCGACCCGCGGATCCGGCTGTGCTCGCGCCTGCTCACCTTCGGTGGCCGCCTCCTGGATTACCTGCCGCCGGGACCTGTCAGCATTCCCCTTACGCAGGAGGAGCTCGCCGCCGCCAGCAACATGTCGCGGTCCACCGTGTTTCACCTGCTGGGCGAACTGGTGGAGCAGGGCATCTGCGAACTCGGTTACCGCGAGGTCCGCATCCTTGATATGCCCCGCCTGGCCGCTATCGTGGACGCGGCCAGCACCGGCTGAGGCGTTGCCCGTCTGCAGCAGTGATCGCGCCCTCACCGCAACCATCGCGCTGCGGCAGCGACCGATCGACTGACCGCGCCTTGCCTCTGTTGCAGGGCCGATGCGCGCCCGCGGCCTTCAAGTGCCGCCCGCTTCATGTTATCGCACAGACATAAGAGTGATGGACGCAGGCAGCGGGGACCATGGCACCAGCAACGAAGGCCGCACGCAAGCGCGCGGAGCGCGAGACACCCGAGCATCGCCGGAACCTCATTCTGCAGGCTGCCCGCGAATGCCTCAGCCAAAAGGGCATGCGTGGCTTTACCCTGAAAAATGTGGCCGCGCAGGCGGAAGTCTCGATCAGCCTCCTGTCGCACTACTTCGGCAGTGTGGAGGAGCTTTTGAAGTCGGTGTTCCGCTCGGTGCTGTTTGAGGCACGGCCCAGCGAATATCGCAAGCCGCGCAACCTCGCGGAGGCACTCTCCAACCTGCGCGAGCTGCTGGAGAAGAATTTCCACCCTGACTACTACTCGCGCAGGAACCTGCTGGTCTGGTTGCCGATCTACGAAGAGATGTTGCTTAGCCCGCGCACCCGGCGCAGCCTCGACAAGATCGAACAGGAGCTGTTGGGCGAGGTGGTGCGCGCGGTGGCAGATGTTGCGCGCTTCCGCGAGCTGAGGGTCGACGCCGATGCCGTCGCTTTCGAGTTCCTGGCCTTTCTCGACGGACTGTGGCTGCACTGGTGCCTGTCCGAACGCCGCGACGTCGCCCGCGAGCGTGCCGCTGCGCAGCGCTTCCTCGAGTCAGCGCTGGGCCCGCTCGAGGCGCCCTGAGCCGACGCCGCTTCAACGGCCGGGTTCACCGTCTTTGGATAGCGCCCATTTGCTTCGCAGGGCCGTCCGCTGAGCGGGCGGCGCCGTCACGTTGCTCGAGCAGCTGGCGGGCGATGCTGGCCGCCATGTTGACGTGTTCGCGGCTGGCCGCTGCGGCGGCTGTCGGCTGGTGCTGCGCGATGGCGTGGAAGATCTTCTCCATCTGGCCCAGACCCGCGGTGGCGCGGCCGGGCGAACCGATGGTCATGGCGCGCAGCCAGCTGATGCGGCTGTTGAGGCGCTTCACCACTTCCCAGGCGACGCGCTTTCCACCGGCCATGAACATCGCCTCGTAGAAGGCGGTGGTGGCCGCGAGAACGGCGTGGTGGTCCTGCGCGGCATAGCCGGCGGCGATGGACGCGAGCGCCTGGCGCAGCCGGTCGACCGCCTCGGGCGTGGCGCGTTCGGCGGCATCATGGGCGGCACTCGATTCCAGCAGGCCGCGCAGCTCGTAGATTTCCGCCGCCGTGGCCGCGTCGAGCCGCGCCACGATGGGCCCGTGGTGCGGCACCGATTCCACCAGCCCCTCCGCCTCGAGGTGGCGGATGACCTCGCGCACCACCGAGCGGCTCACCCCCATCTGCTCACACAGCTCGCGCTCGGTGAGGCGCGTGCCGGGCGGGAAGCGGTGCTCCACGATCGCCGCGCGCAGCCGCTCCAATGCAATCTCGCGCAGGGTACGGGGTGCTTCCTCGATGCGGAGGCCGGTGGTCCGGCGGGCGGCCGCACTGGTCATCACTTTGATTCTCCAGCAGAATTATAGAAGGCAAGTGCGCCTTGACTCAGATTGTATACCATCTTACGATCAGACAATAGCAGATTTGGACGCCTGATCACATGACTTTCCAGCTCCGCAAGACCTACAGCCTCACCGAGCGCACCTTCATCGAGGGTGGCAAGCCCGCGCCGAAGCCGCTCACCTTCTTTGCCGCCGCCGCCGTGCTGACCAACCCCTGGGCGGGCCGGGGCTTCGTCGAGAACCTGAAGCCGGAGATCCTCGAGATCGCCCCGAAGCTGGGCGAGATGCTGACGGGCATGATCATCGAGATGGCGGGATCGGGCGATGCCGTGGAAGGCTATGGCAAGGCCGCCGTGGTCGGCACCGACGGCGAGGTGGAGCATGCCTCGGCGCTGATCCACACCCTGCGCTTCGGCAACCACTTCCGCAAGGCGGTCGGGGCGAAGAGCTACCTCGCCTTCACCAACACGCGGGGGCCGGCCAATGCGCCGATCATGATCCCGCTGATGCACAAGGCGGACGAGGGCATGCGCTCGCACTATCTCACCATCCAGTTCGCCATTCCCGATGCGCCGGCGGCCAACGAGATCGTGGTGGCGCTCGGCGCCTCCATCGGTGGCCGCCCGCATCACCGCATCGGTGACCGCTACCAGGACCTGAAGGACCTCGGCGACACCACCAATGCCTGAGCTTGGGCCCCGCCAGATCCGCAACGGCATCGCCTTTCTCGAGAAGGGGCAGGGCGAGCCGCTGCTGCTGATCCATGGCGTGGGGTTGAATGCCGAAGCCTGGGGTCCGCAGATCGACGCGCTCTCCGACACGCATCGCGTCATCGCGCTCGACATGCCGGGGCATGGCGCGAGCGCGCCTGCCGGCGCGGCGCTTTCCGAGCACGTGGCGCAGGCAGCGGCCCTGCTCGATCACCTCGGCATCGCCAGGGCGAATGTGGTGGGCCACTCGATGGGCGGCCTCGTCGCCATCGGGCTGGCGCTGGCGCATCCCGACCGCGTGCTGCGGCTGGGCGTGCTCAATTCAGTGCATGAACGCAGCCCCGAGGCCCGCAATGCGGTCGAGGCGCGTGCCGCGGAGATCGCGAGCAGCGGGACCTGCGGCGACATCGAGCAGCCGATCCGCCGCTGGCTTGGAGAAGGCGACACGCCGCTGCACCAGAGGCTGCGCGCCTGGCTTTCCGCAGTGGATCCTCAAGCCTATGCCCGCGCCTACCGGATCTTCGCGACAGGCGACCGGCTGTTCTCGGGCAGGCTCGCAGGCCTCGCCATGCCGGCGCTCTTCGCCACCGGCAGCGACGACCCCAACTCCACGCCCGCCATGGCCGAGGCGATGGCGGCCGCGGCACCGCGCGGACGTGCGGCCATTCTGGCCGGTCAGCGCCACATGATGAACCTGGTCGATCCTGCGGCCACCAACCGGCTCATCCGCGATCTCCTCAGTCAGCCGCTCGACCCCTTCGATGCGAAGAGCCTGCGCAATGCCTTCGGCAGCTTCATGACCGGCGTAACGGTGGTGACCACCATCGACGCCCATGGCGAGCCGCGCGGCTTCACCGCAAACTCGTTCACCTCCGTGTCACTCGATCCGCCGCTGCTGCTCGTCTGCATCGCCAAGACGGCGTCGAGCCATCCGGTGTTCAGCAAGGCGCCCGGCTTCGTCGTGAACATCCTTGCCGAGGACCAGAAGGAGGTCTCCGGCATTTTCGCCTCGAAGCGGCTGGACAAGTTCGCTGCCGTGGACTGGTCGAGGTCAGCCAACGGCATGCCGATCATCTCCGGTGCGCTGTCGTGGTTCGATTGCGCGCGACGCGAGGTGATCGATGCGGGAGACCACGTCATCCTGCTCGGCGCCATTCGCGGCTTCGATGTGCGCGAGGCCAATCCGCTGGGCTATGCGCGGGGCGGCTACGTGACGCTCGGCCTTGAGCAGGCGGCGGTCAATGCCGCCTCGAAGAGCCACACGGTGGTCGGCGCCATCCTCGAGTGCAACGGCAGGCTGGTGGCCGAGCGCGACGCCACGACGGGCCGGCTGCGGCTGCCGGAAGTTGGGCGCTCGGGCGCCTCGGGTACGGCCTCCATGCTTCTCGCCGATCTCCGTCGCAAGGGCCTCGACGCCGAGCTTGCCTTCCTCTTCGCCGTCTTCGAAAATCCGGAGACCCATGTGCAGTCGATCTATTACCGGGGCGAGACGGCCACTGCGGGCAGCGGCACCGAGCTTTGCTCATTCGAGGCGCTTCCCCTTGACGCATTTTCCGAAGAGGCTGTGCGGGTGATGCTGACGCGCTATGCCGACGAGCGCCAGCAGGGACGCTTCAAGATCTATTCAGGCGATCATCAGCGCGGCGAAGTGCGGGCTCTTGGATGAAAGGCGACGATCGATGAAATTCTCTCTCTTCGTGCACATGGAGCGCATCAGCCCGCAGCAGAGCCACAGGGAACTTTACCAGGAAATGGTAGACCTCTGCGAAATGGCCGACAATGGCGGCTTCCACGCCATCTGGACGGGTGAGCACCATGGCATGGACTTTACCATCGCCCCCAATCCGCTGATCAATATCGCCGACCTTGCACGCCGCACCAAGAACGTCCGGCTTGGCACCGGCACGGTGGTCGCGCCCTTCTGGCACCCGATCAAGCTCGCCGGCGAGGCGGCGATGACCGACATCATCACCGATGGCCGCCTCGACCTCGGCATCGCGCGCGGCGCCTATGATTTCGAATATCAGCGATTGGGCAAGAACCTCACCCCGATGACCGCTGGCGAGCAGATGCGCGAAATGGTGCCGGCGCTCCGGAAACTGTGGGAGGGCGACTACACCCACGAGGGCAAATACTGGCAGTTCCCCAAGACGACATCGTCGCCGAAGCCCTTGCAGAAGGGTGGCGTACCGATCTGGGTGGCGGCGCGCGATCCCATGTCGCATGACTTCGCGGTGGCCAACCACTGCGACGTTCAGGTGACGCCGCTGCATCTGGGCGATGCGGAGGTCGCGGTTCTGATGGGCCGCTTCAAGGATGCCTGCAAGGCACACCCCGAGATCCCCCGCCCCAAGATCATGCTGCTGATGCACGGCTATTGCGGATCGGACGCGGCGGATGTCTGGCAGGGTGCTGAGGACCTGCGCCGGTTCTATTGCTACTTCGCGGCGTGGTTCAAGAACGAGAAGCCGATCAACCAGGCGCTCATCGAGGCGCTGAGCCCCGACGAGATGGACGCGATGGAGCAGTATGCCACCCCCAGGATGCTTGCCAATACCGTGACCGGCACGCCCGACCAGGTGATCGCCCGCCTCAAGAACTATGAAGCGATGGGCTATGACGAGTTCAGCCTGTGGATCGACTCGATGATGCCGACCGAGCGCAAGAAAGCCTCGCTGCAGCGCTTCATCGACCACGTTCTGCCGGCCTTCCGGTGAGCGGCATGCGGCGGTTCCAGCAGCTGATCGACGGGCAGTTCGAGGATGGCGCCGCCAGCTTCGAGAGTATCAATCCCGCCACTGGCAAGGCGTGGGCCCTCATGCCGCGCGCCGGTGCAGCGGATGTCGACCGCGCCGTCAGCGCTGCGCATCGTGCGCTCTCCGACAAGGCCTGGTGCGGCCTCACCGCCACGCAGCGCGGCAAGCTTCTCTTCAGGCTCGCCGACCTCGTGGCCGCGCATGCCCAGGAGCTGGCCGAGATCGAGACGACCGACACCGGCAAGATCATCCGCGAAACCTCGGCCCAGATCGCCTATGTGGCAGAGTATTATCGCTACTTCGCCGGCCTCGCCGACAAGCTTCACGGCGCCCATCTCCCCATCGACAAGCCGGACATGGAGGTCTGGCTCAGGCGCGAGCCCATCGGCGTCGTCGCCGCGGTGGTGCCGTGGAACTCGCAGCTCTTCCTCTCGGCCGTGAAACTCGGCCCGGCACTTGCCGCGGGCTGCACCGTGGTGCTGAAGGCCTCGGAGGACGGACCGGCACCCTTGCTCGAATTCGCGCGGCTGGTGCAGCAGGCGGGCTTTCCGCCGGGGGTCGTCAACGTCATCACCGGCTTCGGTCCGGACTGCGGCCAGGTGCTGACCTCGCATCCCCTGGTGTCGCGCATCGCTTTCACCGGCGGGCCGGAAACAGCGCGCCACGTGATGCGCAACGCGGCCGAAAACCTCGCGCATGTGACGCTCGAACTCGGCGGCAAGTCGCCCGTGCTGGTCTTCGAGGATGCCGATCTCGACTCCACCGCCAATGCCATCGTCGCGGGCATTTTCGCGGCCACCGGCCAGTCCTGCGTCGCGGGCTCGCGGCTCATCGTCCAGCGCAGCATCAAGGACCGCCTGCTGGCGACACTGAAAGCCAAGGCTGAGGCGATCGTCATCGGGTCGCCGCAGGAGCGCGCGACCGAGATGGGCCCGCTCGCCACCCTGCGCCAGCGCACCCACATCGCGGCGGTGGTGAAGGCCAGCCTCGAAGGTGGCGCGAAGCTCGTTACCGGTGGCGCGGCACCTGAAGGCACGGCCGGCTTCTACTATCGCCCCACGATCCTCGACTGCAGCGGCACCGAAGCGGCCGTGATCTCCAGCGAGCTCTTCGGCCCGGTTCTCGCCGTCCTTGACTTCGAGACGGAAGGTGAGGCGCTGCGCCTTGCCAACGCCACGCCCTATGGGCTGGCCTCGGGGGTCTTCACCCAGAACCTGTCACGCGCCCACCGCCTGGCGCGCGACATTCGTGCTGGCGTCGTGTGGATCAACACGTATCGCGCCGTCTCGCCCATGGTGCCCTTCGGCGGCTTCGGCCTTTCGGGCGCGGGCCGCGAGGGCGGGTTCGAGTCGATCCTCGACTATACGCGCACGAAATCCGTGTGGCTGCGCACCTCGGACGATCCGATCCCCGATCCTTTCGTCATGCGCTGAACCGGACTGGTCGAGAGACGGTCCGGCGCTTGGCGACTTGTCCACAGCCATTCCGCTTCATGAATGATTTGTCATGCAGCGGCCATCATTCGGTCGCGGCGCGCTGGCTTGCTGTCCTGCAAGGAGAGGCAAGCTTGCGACAGATACCAGCCAAGACGATCCGACGTGCGCCCGGGCGAAAGCCCGCCCGGCGGCTTGACCCCTTCACCTCGGGGCGCCTCTCCTTCGAGCGCGGCGAACCTCTCGATGCCGATTTCGGATCGACCTGTTCCGGCTGGCCCCCCATCAGTGCGCAGTGCCTCTATGAATTGGGCCGCCTCAAGTCAGCCGCCATTGCCGCAGGTGCGGCAACCGGGCGACGGCGCAAGGCCGTGGCGCCGCGCTGAGACGTCAATCGTGAGGGCCATGCCGCCGCCTGGCTTGGTTCACGGCGGCGACACGGCCTTGTCGACGAAGTCCAGGATGCGGGCTTCCATGTAGCTGTAGAACGGGTTCCAGTGCTGCCGCGTCATGGCGCTGTCGGGGATTTGCAGGTGGCCTTTCTCGCCGCGCAGGATGGCGCGGCCCAGGTTAAGGCTGTTCAGGCTGGTCCTGCGGCCGTCGCCATAGAGCGGGTCGTCGGCGGGAAAGGGCAATGCGATGTGCGACAGAGAGTAGACGTCGCCCGGCCAGCTGAGGCCGGTTTCCTGCGTCGTCACGGCGTCACTTCCGGCGCGGCGCTGGTGGACCACTGCCGCCCGGTCCTCATTGCTGCGGTTGGTGACGACGCTCACCGTGTAGTCCTGCCGTGGTCCCGTGAGGGCTGTCGTGAAGCCCGAGGGCGCATTGACCAGGCCTTCCTGCTCGAACACGCGGTTGACGTCGAAGAGGACCAGCTCCGCATCGCCGGGGCCCAGCCGGTCGAAGAGTTCGCGCCTCACCGCCGCCGCACTGACGGTCGCGTCCGCTTCTGATTGGAAGGCGAGAATGGGTGGCACCTCGCCGAGCCGCCCTGAAGCGGCGAGCATGCTGATCTGCTGCTGTACCAGCTCGGTCATGCGATAGGCCTGGGCACCGGCGTTGACCGCGAAGGAATTGTACTTGAAGGGGTCGAACTCAATCTCGATCGTGTCCCAGGCCAGCTCGCCGATGCCGAGGATTTCGCCGAGCCATGCCTGCCAGCTGGCCAGCGCGGCAATCGGCGTAAGGCCGATCTCCGGCGACATCAGCACCAGGGCGGCAGGTTTCACGGGGCTTGCCTCGTTGATCGCCGCGAAGCTGTGGTGAAGGGCAAGCGCTGCGCCGTTCGAGTAGCCGACCATGACGATGGGCTTGTCCGGCAGGGCCTCGTGCAGGTGGGACATGGCGAGTGTCACCGCGGCGTTCATGTCTTCGGCCATGACGGTCCGCAGGGCGCTGGGTGCGGTGCCGTGGCCTGGCACGCGCATTGCCAGCACATGGCCGCCTCTGCTGCGCAGCGCCTCGCCGATCGCACGCAGGCTGTAGGGACTGTCGGAATAGCCGTGCACCAGAAGCACCCCGAAACGGGCATCGGGCAGCGGCCATTCGAAGCTGCGGTTCCAGTTGGTGGGCCAGCGGGCGGGGTCAGACCGGCTTCCGGCGCTGAAGCGGTTGAAGTCGGTGCGCTGGTCCACCGGGACGCGCGCAATGATCTCAGTGTCGAGCCGCTTGAACAGCGCCTCCTCGAGGGCGAGGTAGCCGGTCCAGTCGGCAACCCCCGAGCCCGCGGTGAACTCACCCGCGAGCCGCGTTTCATGCCAGATGCTGAGCGCGGGCCGGTAGGCGATATAGACCGCCGCGGCGGCGACAAACGACAGGCAGGCCCCCAGCATCATCAGCAGGACCGGTATGCTCACTTTCAATAGAAGCCGTCGCAGCAATGGCAGGAACTCCTCGGTTCGGCACGCTCGCCTTGTCTTAGCCCAGCTCGCTATGGAACGCCCATGGTGAATTTGGTGACCGGGTCGTGGTGCATGACCCCATCAACCGACCGGCAATGGGCGGCGATCGCCGTCATCAGGGGATAAGCACGAAGTTTCCGATGTGTTGCTTGCGCAGGAAGGCACGCTGGGCATCGGCGATCTGCGAGAGCGGGAAGCTTGCCGCGAGCAGGGGACGAATCTCGCCGCTCTCGATGTAGGAAACCAGGCTCGGGAAGACCGGTTCATCCCATGCCGTGCAGCCGATGAGAGTGAGATCCTTGAGATAGACGTCACGCATGTCGAAGCTGACGATCGGGCCGCCGATGGCGCCGGATGAAACGTAACGTCCGCCGCGCCGCAGCAGCTTCGGCATCACGCTGAAGTGAGGCCCGGCGACGTTGTCGACCACGAGGTCGATGCCGCTCTCCCCCAGGGCTTTGAGCAGGTCATCGTTGCGGTCCAGGACGGTGTCGCAGCCGAGCTGGCTCACAGCTTCCGCCTTGTCCCTGCTGGTCACGGCAATGACACGGGCGCCGCGGCGGCGGGCGAGCTGGATCGCCGCCGAACCCACGCCGCCCGACGCGCCGGTGATGAGAACCCGTTCGCCAGGACCGAGAGACGCCCGGTGCAGCATGTTCTCCGCCGTTCCATAGGCGCAGGGAATTGTGGCCAGTTCGGCGTCGGTCCAGTCACAGTCGACGGGAAAGACCTCGGATGCCGGAACCTTCACGAACTCTGCGAAGGCGCCGTCGAAGTCGGACGCCATCCAGATGTTCTCAAGGCTGCCAAAGCCCTGGGGACGCATGCAGGCACGGACGAGCACGCGCCTGCCGACGAGGCGCCCGCCAGCGGCATCGCGCGCCGCGACGACCCGGCCACAGCAGTCCGTGCCCTGGATGAAGGGAAAGGGTGTCGGCTTGTCCCACCCACCATCGGCCATTGCACGGGCATCGGCCTCGGCGTCCCTGGCGGCTGCGTCAGTGCTGGTGGTGACGGTGCTCGAGTACCATCCCAGCCGCGTGTTGATCTCCGTGTTGTTCACGCCTGCGGCCAGTACCTTGATCAGAACTTCACCGGGGCCGGGCACGGGCACCGGAACATCCCGATAGACGAGCTTGTCATATCCGCCGTTGCCGGTCGTGACGACGGCTTTCATCGTCGACGTGCAGCCGGAGATGTCGAACCTGTCCGGCATCACCATGAGCCTCTGTGGGATGTGGTCGGCTGCATGTCGGAGGCGGCGAGGCGCACGGGATAGCGCGCGCGGATCTGCTCGTCGATGTGCCGGGGCACATGTGTGGGGAAGTGGCTGACGAGGATCTCCTCCACCTTCCTGCCGGCACGGTCCAGCAGGGTAGGGCGGCCCTTTTCCTCCCATTCCTTGGGCGAGCTTCTGTCGCCCAGAACGGGATAGAGATATTCCTTCTGCATGCGCGCCAGTGTCTGGGGACTCCCCAGGAAGTGATTGGGGCCGCCAAGGCAGGTTTCGCGTATCGCCTCGAGCGAGAGGGAGTCCACGCTCACCTCGATGCCGCGCACCGTTCGCTGGGTGGCGCCGATGATGTCGTTGTCGATGACGAGTTGCTCGAGGCTGAAGCCGAGGAGGCTCGCGACCATGCCGGCGGATTCATAAAGGAGATTGGCGCCGGCATTGGCCACGAGGGCATGATTGTAGGCCTTCTCGTAGCCGGACTGGATATCGGGAAGCTTCGAGTCCGTCATGCCGGAGGGCACGCCGGAGGTCAGGTCATAGAAGCGGATGACCTGGGCAGCGGCGGCCGACAGCAATGCCTGCTCCGGGCTGCCGCCCGACATCGCCCCGGTGCGGAGGTCCGAGACGAAGCAGAAGGGACCCATGATCGCGGGCGCACCCTTGCGGACTGCATTGACGTAGACCAGCCCCGCCAGGCACTCGGCGATCTCCTGCACGAGCGAGCCTGCGATGGCGGCGGGCGAGGTGGCCCCGGCCTGGCCGGCGGACACGAGGAACACGGGCATGCCCGCCCGCACGGCCACCTCAAGGCAGCGGCAGGCTTCCGGTGCGAAGCGCAGCGGTGGCACCACGAAGCAATTCGACTGGCTGACGAAGGGACGCGCGCGCCACTTTGCCTCCGATCCCGCGATGAGGTGCAGCATCTCGAGCGAGGCTGCCATGAACTCCGGTTCGCCCCAGCTGGTGCCGACGTGCTTCGCCGTTCCCATGACTGCTGCGTAGCAGGTGTTGAAGTCCATCTCGAAAGGAACCGCGATGTCACGACAGACGACCGAGCGCTGGAAGAAGTGAACATGCTCGAGGGCGTCGACCGTGCGCGCGATGTCGTAGAGATCCCTGACGGTCGACTCGCGATATTGCCCGGTTGCCGCATCCACCATGTTGACGGCGGCGCCGGCAGTGCCGAAATGCACCTTCTGTCCCCACGGCTCCAGGTCGTGGCGCGGATCCTGGCCATAGAGCACGAAGTGCCGTCCGGCACCGGCAATGGTGTCCTCGACGAGGGCGCGCGGAAAGGTCAGGCGTCCGTTTCCCTGTAGGATGGCGCCTGCCGCCGTCAGCAGCTCGACCCCGCTCTGTGGGGCATCGGACAGGCCGATCTGCTCCAGCACGTCGAGGGCCGCCGCGTGAATGCGCGGGACATCGGCCTCCTGCAGCGGAAGGTACCGGCCCCCGTCCATGCCCGGCCGGACGGGTCGCATCCCGGGCGGAAGCCCCGCCGCCCTCGCGGCTGTACGTGCCTCGCGCCCCAGTCGGCGTAAGTTGGACATTCGCAGAACTCCTCAACGAGCCTCACCGAACCGGCAGTGTGAACCGGAGACACCGTCAACGCCATAGGCAGATTTCGAGGGTGGTGTATCAGCATGCGATGCGAAGCCGCCACGCCCCACAGATCCGGCACGAACGGGAACCTGCTGCCCTGCCCGTTGTATTCCGGCGCAGACGTGTCGCTGTGGACCATCACGCGAGGCCGCCCTCGGGATCGGAGGGTATGCGGTCCGCGTCTAGGGTTGGATTTGCTGTCGCAGCGGGAGCCAGCTATTCTGGCGCCAAAGTCCTGCAGAGTTGAACGTGCCAACCAAGACCTCACCGTCGCCTGTTCGCCGCCTGACGGCCCGTGAAGTGGCCGAGCGGGCTGGTGTGTCGATTTCTGCCGTATCCCGGACCTTCACGACGGGGGCGAGCGTGGCACCGGCAACGCGCGAGCGGGTGCTGGTGGCGGCGCGCGAGCTGGGATATCGGCCAAACCTCCTGGCGCAGAGCCTGATGACGGGGCGAACCAATCTCATCGGCCTGGTGTCCAATAACTTCGACAACCCGGCCTTCATGGAGATATTCGATCTCTTCACGCGCCGGCTTCAGGGGCGGGGCTTTCGTCCGCTGCTGGCCAATCTCTCGGCTGCGACCGAGTCCTCTTCTGCCCTGGACATGCTCCTCCAATACAATGTGGACGGCGTCATCGTCGCATCATCGACGCTGCCGGATCCCTTTATCGCCGGCTGTCGGGCCGGTGGTCTGCCGCTGGTGCACGCCTTCGGGCGGGTCCGGCGGTCAGGTACTGTTGCCGTGGCCAGCGTCGACAACGTGTCAGGTGGCCGCCTTGCCGCCGAAGCGCTTGTCGAGCGAGGCTACAGGCGCATCGCCTTTCTGGGTGGGCCTGCATCGGCGACATCTACGGTCGACCGGCTTGATGGCTTGACCAAGGGGCTCAGCAAGCATCGGCTGAAACCCGTGCGTGCCGTCTTTGGAAATGCCTATTCTCACGAGGTCGGGCATGCCCTCATGAAGGAACTGTTGCGAGACGGTGGCTTTGACGCGGTCTTCTGTGGTGACGACATTCTTGCCATGGGGGCTCTCGATTCCTGTGTGGAGGCGCGCGTCGGCGTGCCCGGCGAGGTTGGAATAATCGGGTTCAACGACATCGCCATGTCGGCTTGGCCCTCCTATGGCCTGACCACCATCCGCCAGCCCATTGGCGATATCATCAACGCCGCGGTCGACATGGTCACCACCATGGTCGAGAGCGCCACGGACAGCGTTGACTCGCGGACGTTCCACTGCACGCTGGTCGAACGCCGCACGCTGCGCCCGGCTTAAGGGTGTTTCGCGGGGCCGATCGCGGTGATCGCATCGCGCGCCGCGGCCCGAAGGGCCGGGATCGTCGGCTTGAGCAGTTCGATGCGGTCGAAGCTCGACGGCTGGTCGGCCAGCGATGTTCGCAAGGCTGTGCCGAAGGCTTGGCGAAGCTCGGTGCCAATGTTGAACTTTCGGACACGGTGCCTGTGTGCCAGAAGGCCGCGCGTGGCAGGCGGAATGCCGCTTGCCCCGTGCAGTACTAGCGGAACCGCCGTCGCGGCTTCGATGGCGCGCAGTGCCGCAAAGTCGATACCGTCAGTTTTCTCCTGCTGCAGGTGTACGTTGCCAACCGCGACCGCAAGGGCATCGACGCCGGTTTCTGCCGCAAAGCGCGCCGCCTCCTCGGGCGCGGTCAAGCGCGAGCGACGCCCATCCGCATAGCCCACGAAGCCGACCTCGCCTTCCACTGACACACCCGCCGGGCGTGCGGCACTGATGACTTGCTGTGTCAGGGCTATATTGTCGGCCAGCGGCAGCGAAGACCCGTCGATCATCACAGAGGTGAAGCCGTGTTCGATTCCTTCCCGGCACTCATCAAGCGTGGTGGCGTGGTCGATGTGGCAAGCGACGGGTACGCGCGCCTGCTCGGCGAGGTGGCGGAACATGCGTGCCAGCACGGCGACCGGCGTGTAGCGCCGGCACCCCGGCCCCGCCTGCAGGATGATGGGCAGCCCGGCTTCATCTGCCGCCTCGACGAAGGCGACGGCGTCCTCCCAGCCCAGCACCACGAGTCCGGCGACCGCATATCGGCCCGCTTCGGCGGTATCCAGCAGCTGGCGCATGGTGGCGATGGTCATTTGAACTTCGCGATCATGTCCTTGATGCCGGGGATCGTCTCGATCTGGTAGGCGTGTTCCGGCTGGAAGAACTGCACCAGCGGCCGCTGGCTGAGGCCGCCGAGAATGGTGAAATAATACATCTCGTAGCCAGGGGCCGCTACGCAGGGATGATAGCCCTTGTCGAGCACCACGGTGGAGCCGTTGACGATGTGATAGGCGTCGCCCACCGCGCGGTCCTCGCGCTGCACCAATTGCAGTCCGAAGCCATGGGCAGGCCGGAAGCGGAAATTATAGGTTTCGTCATGCCGCGTTTCGATCGGCAGGCGGTCGGTATCATGCTTGTGGGGTGGAAAGCCTGACCATCCGCCCGCGCCCACGGTGAAGAGTTCGGAGACCAGCAGCCGGTCGACCTTGTCGCGATACTTTGCGCCGAGAATGTGCTTGATCTTGCGATGTGTCTTGGTGTCGTCGGAACCATACTGCACCACGTCGATGTCGGCGCTTCGCACGTCGAAGGGCTCTCCACCGCCGTCGCTGCGGGCGCCGGCAATGAACACCTCCGCTGCGCCGGAGGTGCATATGATGCGTGCCGACGCTCCGGGCGGCACATAGACGCCCTCCGGTTCCCCATCCCACACGTTCTCGCCCCGGTTCCCCACGGCCGCGAAGGCGACGCCGCCGACATCGACATCGACCGTCCCGGTCGCTGGCACGATGCATGTCTCGTAGCCTGGAACCTGATAGTCGAAAGACTGTCCGCGGGAGAGCTTGACGATGTTGAAGTAATTGAGCGGCACCCGCGCATCGTTCACGTCGATGATCGGTGCGTTGCGGTTGTCATGAGGCGGTATGTGCATGAAGCCTGTTCCTCCGGGTCACGCGGGCAGCGCGTTGTCGCGCATGAAGTTGTCGAGTTCCGCGGCGTTCGGCGAAGCCGGGGCACAGCCGACGCGCGTCACGACGATGGCAGCTGCCGCCGTTCCGCGGCGCACCGACGAAGCGAGGTCAAGGCCCGTGGCAAGTCCGGTCACCAGGCCGGCCATGAAGGCATCGCCAGCGCCGGTCGGCTTCAGCGCGGCGACGCGATAGATGGGGGTTTCGAAACGCGCCCCGCCGGCGAGGCTGATCGAGCCCTTTTCTCCCATCTTGTAGATTGCGGCGGCACGGCCTGCGGCCAGTTGGCTTGCATAGGCCAGGCCACCCGCGCCGCCGGCCATCACGTCCCACTCGACGTCATTGCCGACCACCATGTCGCTGGCCTCCGCCGCCATGCGGCATGTGGCGGCGGCATCGTCCGCACTCACCCAGGAATAGGGTCGGTAGTCGACATCGAGGATCACTGGGACACCGGCCGCGCGGGCTTTTGCGATCGCAACCAGCGTCGCCGCGCGTGACGGCTCCACGGCAAGTGCAGTTCCGGTGACGATCAGGGCGCCATAACCTTCGAGGCCGATGTCCGCGACATGCGCCTCGGTCAGCAACAGGTCGGCCGCGTGGTTGCGATAGATCACCGACTGACAGTCTTCGGCGCGCGTTTCGACAACGGCCAGTGAGGTGCGGCATTGACCGCCCAGGCATGCGACATGCGAAGTGTCGATGCCATAGCGGGTGAGTTCGCGCAGCACGAAGCGGCCGACGGCGTCATCCGACACCGTGGTGACAAGTGATGCGCGGCCGCCGAGCCTGACCACGCCCGCGGCGATGTTTGCGGCAGACCCGCCGAGTGCGGAGGTGAAGCGCAAGGCCTCTTCGGTCCGGGTGCCGGGTGGATCGGCATAGAGATCCATGCCAGCACGGCCGAGCACCAGGAAGCGGCCAAGGCGCAGTCGCTCGAACATGGTCTAGACGCCCGCCCGCTGACGGATGCGGCCGCGTTCGACGGCGGCATGGGCTTCCTCCACCTGGCTGCGATCGGAGACGGCAGGGGTGCCGATCTCCCACCAGGCGTGGCCTTCGGCGGTCCAGCCCTCGAAGGCATCGACCTTTATGGCGATGACGTAGGTCGTGCGGGAGGCTTTGGCACGGGCGAAGGCCGCCTTCAGGTCGTCGATCGATCCGACGGCCTCCGCGGCTGCACCCATGGCGCGGGCGTGCGCCACGAAATCGACGGCAAATGGCGGGGTCTCGATATTGCAGTCGGCGATCAGGTTGTTGAACGGCGCATTGCCCGTGTTGAGCTGCAGCTTGTTGATGACCGCAAAGCCGCCATTGTCGCAAACCACGATGATGAGCTTGCGGCCGCTCAGCACAGAGGAATAGATGTCGGAATTCATCATCAGGTAGGAACCGTCGCCGGTGAAGACGATGGTGTCCCGATCGGGCTCGGTCTCCATCTGCGCCAGCCGCGCGCCCCAGCCACCGGCGATCTCATAGCCCATGCAGGAGTAGCCGAACTCCACGTCGACGGTGCCGGTGGACAGCGTCCGCCAATTGGCGGTGACTTCTGCGGGCAAGCCGCCTGCGGCAGCCACGATGCGGTCCCGCGGATGGCAGAGCGCATTGATGGCACCGATCACCTGGGCATAGGATGCGGGACGATTTCCGCCGCTCGCCGTGGTGGGGCTGGTGTTCTCGTCGACATAACGGTCCCAGGCGTGGCGTTCGGCAGTGGCTCGGGCCACCCAATCTGTTGGGCTGGCAAAGGTGCCGAGGGCCTCGGAGAGGCTTTGCAGCGACAGCAGGGCGTCGCCGACCACAGGCTGTGACATGTGCTTGCACGCATCATGGCGCGCCGCGTTGACCGCCACGATCCGGGCCTCCCGGTCGAACACCGTCCATGATCCGGTGGTGAAATCCTGTAGCCGCGTGCCGACGGCCAGGATGCAGTCCGCGGCACCTGCGATGGCATTGGCCGAGTTGGAGCCTGTGACGCCGATCGGGCCAATGTTGAGCGGGTGGCCATGCAGCAGGTTGGCCCGCCCGGCGATGGTCTCGACCACCGGGATGGCATGCCGCTCGGCGAAGTCCCGCAGCGCCTCGGCGGCCCCTGCGTACTGGACGCCGCCACCGGCGATGATGACGGGACGCTGTGCCTCTGCGAGAACCGCCGCGGCGGCCTTCACCTCTCTGGGGTCGGGTTGCTGGCGGCGGATCTCATGGATGCGCTCGTCGAAGAAGGACTCCGGATAGTCGTAAGCCCAGCCCTGCACGTCCTGCGGCAGGCCGAGGAACACAGGCCCGCAATCGGCAGGATCGAGCAGCGTGGCGATCGCCCGTGGCAGCGACTGGATGATCTGCGCGGGGTGGGTGATGCGGTCCCAGTAGCGGGTGACGCTCTTGAACGCATCGTTGACCGTCAGGGTGGGGTCACCGACGTGTTCCACCTGCTGCAGCACGGGGTCGGGCAGGCGGGTGGCATAGCCGTCGCCACACAGGAAGAGCACGGGCAGGCGATTGGTGTGTGCGACGGCGGCTGCCGTCACCATGTTGGTGGTGCCGGGCCCTGCCGAAGCGGTTGCGAACATGAAGCGTTTGCGCAGCTTCTGCTTGGCATAGGCCACGGCCGCCAGTGCCATGGATTGCTCGTTCTGGCCGCGCCACAGGGGAAGTTCGCTGCGGTGCGCGTGCAGCGCCTCCCCGAGGCAGATCACGTTGCCATGGCCGAAGATGGCGAATCCGCCGCCGCACAGGCGCTGCTTCTCGCCGTCGATCACCGTGAACTGGTTGGCGAGATGGCGCACCAGCGCCTGTGCCATTGTCAACCGGATGTTGCGGGACTGCTGTGCCACGGCGCTCTCCACCTGCTCTTGACGGGTCAGAGTAGTTATTGTCTATTGCCTTTGCAAGCGCTTGCAAAGGCTGGGTGGACTGCGTGTCAGAGGTCGGGATCGGGTTGGTCGGCGGCGGCTACATGGGCAAGGCCCATGCCGTCGCGATGTCGGCCGTTGCTGCCGTCTTCGACACATCCCTGCGCCCGCGCCTTGAAATGATCTGCACCACCACGCCGGAAGGCGCGGCATCGAAGGCCCGCCAGTTCGGTTTTGCGCGCGCCACGTCCGACTGGCGCGCGCTGGTGGCCGACCCACGTGTCGACGCCGTCGTCATCGCCAGTCCGCAGGACACGCACAAGGACATCGCGCTTGCGGCCTTTGCGGCCGGAAAGCATGTGTTCTGCGAGAAGCCGCTGGGACTTGGTATGGCGGAAAGCCGCGTGATGCTCGATGCGGCGCAGCGCAGTGGCCTCGTGCACATGACGGGCTTCAACTACATCCGCACGCCGGCGTCACAGCTGGCACGCCGGATCATCGCCGCGGGCGAAATCGGCAAGGTCACGTGGTTCCGCGGTGAACATACGGAGGATTTCTTTGCCGACCCGGCGCAACCTGCCTCGTGGCGCACCCGCGGCAAGGCCAATGGCAACATGGGCGATCTGTCGCCCCACATCATCAACGCGGCACTCGCGCTGATGGGGCCGATCAGAAGTCTCTGCGCCGATATCGAGACCGTGCACCTGACAAGACCCGCCCCCGGCGGCACAGAAACCGTCACCAATGATGACCAGGGGCAGATCATGTGCCGCTTCGCCAGCGGCGCCATGGGTCATCTCTTCATCAGCCGCGTCGCGACGGGCCGCAAGATGGGCTACGCCTACGAGATTTTCGGGACCGAAGGTTCGCTGCGCTTCGACCAGGAGGACCAGAACGCCCTGTGGCTCTATCGCAGCCGCGACCCCCAGGGGCGGCAGGGCTTCACCAAGATTCTGACCGGCCCCGACCACCCGGATTACCAGGCCTTCTGCCTCGGGCCCGGACACGGAACGGGTTACCAGGACCAGATCATCATCGAGGCACGCGATTTCCTGGCGGCAATTGCCGACGGCACTCCGCGCTGGCCGAGTTTTGCCGATGGTCACATGGTGAACCAGGTCATTGATGCCGCCTGGGCGTCACACGAAAGCCGTGGCTGGATCGACGTCGATCCGCTTCAAGGAGAACCGCAGAAATCATGAGCATCAGGATTGGAAACGCCCCGTGTTCCTGGGGCGTGGAGTTCGCCGACGACCCGCGCAACCCGGCCTGGACGCGCGTTCTCGACGAGTGCCGCGATGCCGGATACACCGGCATCGAACTCGGCCCGATCGGCTTCATGCCGGAGAACCCGGATATTCTGGGGCCCGCTCTGGCGCAGCGCGGCCTCACCCTGATCGGCGGCGTGGTGTTCCGTCCCTTCCACGATGCGGCCAAGTGGGACGAGGTCAAGGATGCCGCAACGCGCACCTGCCGGGCGCTGGTAGCTCACGGCGCGCGCCATCTGGTGCTCATCGACTCGATCTCGCCGCGCCGCGCGCCGACTGCCGGGCGGCCCGCCGAAGCCGAGCAGATGGACAGTGCGGAGTGGAAAGCCTTCGCATCCCGCTTCCGCGACATCGCGCGCATGGGCACGGAGGAGCATGGCCTCACCGTCTCCATCCACCCGCATGCGGCAGGCTTCATCGATTTCGAGCCCGAGGTCGAGCGGCTGCTCGCCGACATAGATCCGGCGCTGCTGAAGATCTGCCTCGACACCGGGCACTCCCACTATGCCGGCTTCGACCCCGTGGCCTTCATGTCGCGCCACATGGCACGGATTGCCTATGTCCATTTCAAGGATATCGACCCTGAGGTGAAGGCGGACGTGGTGGCGAAGCGCACCGGCTTCTACGACGCCTGCGGACAGGGAATCTTCTGCAACCTCGGCAAGGGCGTCACCGATTTCCACGCCGTCCGAAACCTCCTTCTGGAGTCCGGTTATCAAGGCTGGTGCACAGTCGAACAGGATTGCGATCCTTCTGGCCCGACATCGCCAGTCGATGATGCCCGCGCCAACCGGGCCTATCTGCGCTCCATCGGCTTCAACTGACAGGATCTGCCATGGCAAGACTGAACTGGGGAATGATCGGTGGCGGCGAGGGCAGCCAGATCGGTCCCGTGCATCGCATCTGCGCGGCATTGGATGGGCAATACAGCATGGTCGCGGGCGCGCTCGATGCCGATCCCGCCAGGGGCAGGGCCTTCGCGCAGCGGCTCGGCATCGCGCCGGACCGCGCCTATGGCGACTGGCGCGAGATGCTCGCCGGCGAAAAGGACCGTTCCGATCGCCTCGATCTCGTTACCGTAGCAACGCCGAACGCAACCCACTACGCCATCACCAAGTCCTTCCTCGAGGCAGGCATCAACGTGCTCTGCGAGAAGCCCATGACGGTGACCGTCGAGGAGGCGGAGGACATCGTGGCCACCGCGGCGCGCACAGGTGCCGTCTGCGCCGTCAATTATGGCTACACGGGCTATCCCCTGGTACGCCACATGCGCAGCATGGTGGCGCGCGGCGACCTCGGCAAGGTCAGGCTCATCGTTGTCGAGTTCTCGCATGGCTTTCATGCCGATGCTGCGGATGCAGACAATCCGCGCATGCGCTGGCGTTATGATCCCGCACAGGCCGGAATCTCCGGTCAGTTCGCCGACTGCGGCATTCACGCCCTGCACATGGCAAGCTATGTCTCCGGCCAGAATGCCAGGGAACTGTCGGCGGATTTCGTGTCGGCAATCCCAAGCCGCGCGCTCGAAGACGATGCGATGGTCAATGTGCAGATGGATGGCGGCACGCGTGTGCGGCTCTGGACCAGTTCGGTGGCGGTTGGCAGCTTCCATGGCCTGAACATTCGCGTGTTCGGCGAGAAGGGCGGGTTGCGCTGGGCGCAGCAGTGGCCAGATCAGCTGCACTGGACGCCGGTGAACGGCCGGACCGAGGTGATCGAGCGCGGATCCGGCAATCTTTCAGCCGAGGCAGAACGGGCAACGCGCATCGCCACTGGTCATTCCGAAGGCATGCTCGTGGCCTTCGCCAACATCTATGCCGACCTCGCAGAGGTCATTCGCGCCAGTCGCGATGGACGCCCGGTTGATCCGCTCGCGTGTCACTACCCCACAGCCGCCGACGGCCTTCGTTCGATAGCGGCCATCCGGGCGGCCGTGGAGTCGAGTTCGCGTGGCGGCGGATGGACCGCGGCACAACCCCCGTCCATGTTGCGTGCCAACCCGGTCTAAGGGAGGCGCAACATCTCAGACACGCGATCGGAGTTTGCCATCCGGCGCAGCTGAATACAGATCATCGGTTCAGGTGCAGTCCTGGTGTGACAGGCGCCGGCCGATTCCGGTGCCACCACGCCGACAGTTTTCCACATTCCCCGGAAATGTCGCACCCGACAGGGTTGGAATCCATGCCTCCAGATTCGTGGTCAGAGGTGCATTGCTTTCGATGTTCTGATTTCGCCCTCGCCAGTTTAGGGCTTTAGCAGCCGGATTTTGGCTTAACCCCGACGAAGCGGAGCATTTCTGTTCTCGTGAGCCGAATGGCAGGTGGCTGTTGTCGTGTCTCATTATATCCCGGAGGTGCTCTAGTCATGCTCCGGTGGCACCGTATCCCTCATCGGATAGACGATCATATGCCTTAGACAGCGCATGCAGCAGTAGGCATCCCTGATGTTAGGCGATCACCCGTCTCAATCAACGGAAATGCCAAAGCGAAGTGCCTCGAGGGTCCTGAGCTCTTCCACGACGCCACAGCATCTGACATTGAGACAGAGACGTATCGCTCGCTTCGTCCGCATGCTCCCGGATCGTAGCCCCCAGCGTGTGATGCGGCCCTTTCGCTGGACCGGTGGACAGACGACCTGATCTGTCTCCAAAAGAGGAAACCTTCACGCAGCCGCAGGAACGGCCGGCAATTCGAGATACCGTTCTTGTCATCTGACTGTCAGACAGCGAACCTACGGCTCTCTTTACTCACAGCAAGGAGAGACCGATGCGCGCCATTCTTCTCAGCACCGTCTTCGTCCTGTCGGCGAGCGCCGCACAGGCGGCCGGACCGACCGTGACCGAGATCAAGCTGCCTGACCTGCCGATGGGCGACGTGACCTATCCCGGCGGCAAGACCCTGACGCTTAACCGCGGCATCGGCTCGGCGGCCTTCCGCGACCCGAAGGACCCCGCGGGCGTAGTCTGGACCATCACCGACCGCGGCCCCAACCTCGACTGCGAAGGCATCGAGGAGCTGACGGGCCTCAGCATCGACACGTTGTGCGCCGGCGACGGCAAGGCCAAGAACTTCCCGCAGCCCGACTACAACATCACGATCCAGAAGATCGAGATGGGTCCCGACAATGTGGCGAAGGTGGCGGAAACCATCGCCCTCAAGACCAAGTCCGGCAAGCCGGTGGGCGGGCTGCCCTTCTCGGCGGAAGGCTTCAAGACCGAGGCGGCCTACGACATCAACGGCAAGCTGCTGCCGGTGGACGTCAACGGCCTCGACACCGAAACCCTGGCGCGGCTGCCCGATGGCAGCTTCCTCGTCGGCGAGGAATATGGCCCGTCGCTCATCGAGATCGCGGCGGACGGAACGGTGATGAAGCGTCATGTGCCGGCCGGCCTCGAGGGCGCGCTGAAGAATGACGACGTCGAGGTGGTGGGAACGCTGCCTGCCATCATGGCCAAGCGCTACCTTAACCGCGGCATCGAGAACGTCGCCGTGTCGGCTGACGGCGCCACGGTCTACGTGCTGATGCAGAACCCCCTCGCCAACCCGGACAGCGATGCCTACAAGAAGAGCGCCAACACCCGCCTGTGGAAGATCGACCGCGCCACGGGCAAGCTCATCGGCGAGTTCGTCTATGTCATGGACGATGCCACAACCTTCCGCGCCGACAACAAGAAGGAAGCCCAGAAGCAGAACGCCGTGCGCATGAGCGAGATGGTGTTCCTCAGCAACGACCGGCTGCTGGTGCTGGAACGGATCGGCAGGACCTCCAAGTTCTATGTCGTCGACCTCGCCTCGGGAACCCCGCTCGATGCCAGCTGGGACGACACCGCCACGTCGCCCTCGCTCGAGCAGGTGAGTGCGGCCGATCTTGCGGCCAAGGGCATCACGCCGCTGGCCAAGACGCTGCTGCTCGACTCCGACGATGTCGAGGGCCTGCCGAAGAAGGTCGAGGGGATCGCGGTGGTGAGCCCCACCGAGATGATCGTGTTCAACGACTCCGATTTCGGCATCGAGGGCGACACCAACAAGGTGCTGCGCGTGACGTTCCCGGAACCCGTTCTCCAGTAACGGCCGGCCTGGCCCCGGAGCGTCGTGGAACCGTCATACAGCCGGTCTAGCGGGAGGCCCGTCCTCCCTTTGACAGGCACTGTTCTTGACCTCCCACGCCGTTCCGGGCCTGATCTGCGCATATGGTTTCGACGCCTCGGGCCGGGGGCGCCCGCTGTCCGAGGCGGATATCGCGGGGCCGCCCTCCGGCCCGGGCGAATGGCTGTGGCTTCACCTCAATTTTGCCGACTGGCGCTGCCGCCGCTGGCTGGTGCAGATGTTCGGCTTTCCTGTCGAGCTCGCCAACGAGATCTGCGAAGCGCCGCTGCGCCAGCATGTCAGCGCTTGGGAGGGCGTGCTGTTCGGGCACCTGGCCGACTTCCACCGGGAATTCGATGCCGACTCGACGGAGTTCGCCTGGCTTCATTTCGCGCTGGGTGAGCGCTTCCTGATCACCGGGCGGGTGCGGGCGGTGCAGTCGGCAGAGCGGCTCAGGCTGCAGATCGGCGGGGGCATCGGCTTCACCGGTCCCGCCGCACTTCTCACCCACCTGTTGTCGCTCTATGCCGACGTGCTCGACATGGCGCTGCACCGCCTGTCGGACGAGCTGGAGATGATCGAGGACCATGTTCTCGACGAATCGCACCGTGGCGAGCGCAAACGACTGATGCTGACCCGTCGCGAGATCGCCCAGCTGCATCGCCACATGCGCGCCATGCGCCGCGCGCTGCAGACGGCGGAGCGCGCCTCGATCCCCACGCCGGAGGGCTTTGCACCCGCTGCGGCAAGGCTCAGCAACCTCGACCAGGACTTTGCCGACATGGAGGCCCGCGCCCGCTTCTTCCATGACGAGATCGACGCCAAGCTGACGGCGGAGACCAATCACCAGCTCTTCACCCTCTCGGCCCTGACCGCTGCCTTCCTGCCGCCCGCGCTGGTGGCCGGGCTGTTCGGCATGAACCTGGAGGGCATTCCCTTCACCGGCGAGCCCTGGGGCTTCTGGGCGGCGGCGGGGCTCTGTGCGCTCTCCTCTGGGGCCGTTATCCTCTATCTCAAGCTGATGGAGCGTGACTGAGGCTTTGCGCTGCGCGGCGGAGGTGGCATGTTCGGCCGACAGCCGCCGAAACGATATGGAGTGTCGCCGATGGACGTGACCATTCTCAAGCTCGAGGGCCGCCTCGACACCGCCGCCGTCGGCCGCATGGAGGTGGGCTTCGCCGCCCGGGCGGGAGCGCTGACGCGGGAGGGCGACAAGGCGATCCTCGACCTGTCCGAACTGACCTTCCTCTCCTCCATGGGCATCCGGCTGATTGTCACCACGCTGAAGCAGTTCCGGCAGCGGGGCATTGCCTTCGCCAGCATCGCCCCGCGCGAGGCCACGGTGAAGGAGGTCCTGAAGGTTGCTGACCTCGCCGGCCACCTCAACCTGTTCGAGACGGCAGAGGCGGCACGCGCGTTCCTCGAGGCGTAATCGATAGCAGTCGGCGCGGGCCTTCATCGGCGTGTCATCGAAGCTTCCGATGAGGATGGTTTCGGAGACCGATCATGCCGCAACTCGGACCAGAGCCCTTCCTTCATCCCAACGCGAGCGTGCGCAACAGCCGGCTTGGCGCCTTCGTCGAGATCGGCGAGGGGGCGAATGTCCTCGAATCGGTGATGGGCGACTACAGCTACACCGCCCGCTATGCCGACATCGCTTATTCAACGCTCGGCAAGTTCGTGAATGTCGCGGCGTTCACCCGGCTCAATCCGGGTGAACACCCGTATCATCGTGCCTCGCTCCACCACTTCATGTACCGATCCAGCTATTTCTGGCCCGACGAGCCGGATGAGCAGGCAGTGTTCGACTGGCGCCGCTCGCGCCCGGTGCGGGTGGGGCATGACACGTGGATCGGCCACGGCGCCATCATCATGAAGGGCGTCACCGTCGGCAACGGCGCCATCATCGGCGCGCAGTCGGTGGTGACCAAGGACGTTCCGCCCTATGCGGTGGTGGCGGGTGCCCCCGCACGGCTCATCAAGTGGCGTCACCCGCGCAATACGGCCGACCGTCTGCAGGCCCTGGCCTGGTGGGACTGGACGCACGAGTCGATTCGCGCCGCGCTGCCGGATTTTCGCGCGCTCTCGGCCGAGGCGTTCCTTGAGAAGTACGAAGGCGCTGCCGTCATGCAGCCGTTACATTCGACTGGTTAGTGGTATCATGCCAACACTGCCCCAATCAACCGCCGGGAACCCGCGCGCGGCGTGGATGCGGATTCTGTCGCTGTCGTCGTGGCGCGACCTCGAGTCCTGCGCGAAGGACTGTGCCGACACCCAGCATGACGTGCTGCGTGCGCCCGAGACCGGCCTTGTGATGCTGCGCGGCCGGATGGGGGCGACGGGAGCCGCCTTCAACCTCGGCGAGGCGACCGTCACCCGCTGCGCGGTGCGCTTGGCCGACGGCACGGAGGGGCACGCCTATGTGATGGGCCGCAACGGTGCCCATGCGCGGCTGGCGGCGATTTGCGATGCGTTGCTGCAGACCGACACGACCGGCATGCAGGCGAAGGTGATCGCGCCGCTCGCGGCGAAGCTGCAGGCGCGTCAGGTGGCGGCCTCCACCAAGGCAGCGGCGACCAAGGTCGACTTCTTCACCATGGTGCGCGGCGATGATTGAGCGTGGCTTTGCCGAAGTGGCGGTCGATTCCGCCCATGCTTTCCGGGCGATCATGCAGGCCATGGCACGCCCGGGCCGGGTGATGGACATCGGCGGCGACATCGCCCCACCCGAACCGCTGCTTTCGAGCACCGCCGCGGTCGTGCTCACGCTGTGCGACTTCCAGACGCCCGTGTGGCTGGCGCCGGAGCTGCGCAGCGAGAGGGTGATGCACTACCTTCGCTTCCATACCGGCGCACCGATCACGGAGGATGCGACGCAGGCGCTCTTCGTCATCGCGGCGGCAGGACAGGGTCTGCCCGCGCCCGGACTGCTGCTGCAGGGCACCCACGAATATCCCGACCGGTCGGCAACCCTGGTGATCCAGACGACAGGCTTTGCACCCGGCACCGTGGCGCTGTCCGGGCCCGGCATTCGCGGCAGCGCGCATTTCGGCGTCACCGGCATCGCGGACGGCTTCTGGGCCGCGATGGCGGAGAACCATGCCTGCTTCCCGACCGGTGTTGACGTGATCTTCGTCGCGCCCCGCCAGGTGGCGGCGCTGCCGCGCTCGACCGCCATCCGCATGCTGGAGACCGCCTGATGTATGTGGCCGTGAAGGGTGGCGAACAGGCCATCGATGCCGCGCACCGGCTGCTCGCCGAGGAGCGCCGCGGCGACCGCAGCGTGCCATCGATCACGCTCGACCAGATCGCCGAGCAGCTGACGCTGGCCGTCGACCGGGTGATGAACGAGGGGTCCCTCTATGATCGCGAGCTGGCGTCGCTCGCCGTCAAGCAGGCGCGCGGCGACTTGATCGAGGCGATCTTCCTGATCCGTGCGACGCGCACGACGCTCGCCCGCTTTGGTTACGCCGAACCGCTGGAAACCCAGGCGATGCGCGTCAGGCGCCGCGTCTCCGCTGCCTTCAAGGACATTCCGGGCGGGCAGGTCCTTGGCCCCACCTTTGACTATACCCACCGGCTTCTCGATTTCTCGCTCGCCGGCGATGCCGAGCCGGCCGAGGCGGCGCGGGCGCCTGAGGAATTGCGCAGCGACATGCCGCGCGTGCTCGGCATGCTGGGCAGCGAAGGGCTGATCGAACAGCCATCACGGGAGGCTGGCGAACCGTCCGACCTGACGCAGGACCCGCTGAACTTCCCCGCCGGGCGCGACCTGCGCCTGCAGAACCTGGCGCGCGGCGACGAAGGATTCCTGCTGGCCCTCGCCTATTCGACGCAGCGCGGTTATGGCCGCACGCACCCCTTCGCCGGCGAGATCAGGTTCGGCACGGTGGAGGTGAGCTTCACGCCGGAAGAACTGGGCTTTCCCCTCGTCATCGGCGAGATCGCCGTCACCGAATGCGAGATGATCAACCAGTTCAAGGGGTCGGCCACGGTGAAGCCGCAGTTCACCCGCGGCTATGGGCTGGGCTTCGGCCAGTGCGAACGCAAGGTGATGTCGATGGCGCTCGTCGACCGCGCGCTGCGGGCGGGCGAGCTGGGCGAGGAACGCGTGGCACCGGCCCAGGACGAGGAATTCGTGCTGTCGCATTCGGACAATGTTCAGGCCACGGGCTTCGTCGAACACCTGAAGCTGCCGCATTACGTCGACTTCCAGTCGGAACTCGTGCTGCTGCGCCGCCTGCGGGCCGAGACCGAGGCCGAGGGCGACAGGCTGGAGGCCGCGGAATGAACGCGCCCGCCTATAACTTCGCCTATCTCAACGAGCAGACGAAGCGGATGATCCGCCGCGCCATTCTCAAGGCGATCGCGGTGCCCGGCTACCAGGTGCCCTTCGCCAGCCGCGAAATGCCCATGCCCTATGGCTGGGGCACCGGCGGCGTGCAGGTGACGGCCTCGGTGCTGACCCCCGAGGACACGCTGAAGGTCATCGACCAGGGCGCGGACGACACGACCAACGCCGTCTCCATCCGCAAGTTTTTCGTCAAAACGGCGGGCGTGGCGACCACCGAGAGGACGGAGGAGGCAAGCGTCATCCAGACGCGCCACCGCATTCCCGAGACGCCGCTGACGGAGGAGCAGATCCTCGTCTTCCAGGTGCCGATCCCGGAACCGCTGCGCTTCCTCGAGCCACGCGAGACCGAGACCCGCACCATGCATGCGCTCGAGGAATACGGCGTGATGCATGTGAAGCTCTACGAGGACATCGCGCATTATGGCGAGATCGCCACGACCTATGCCTATCCGGCGACGGTGGCGGACCGCTATGTCTTCGATCCTTCGCCAATCCCCAAGTTCGACAATCCGAAGCTCGACGACTGCCCCGCCCTGCAGCTGTTCGGTGCGGGCCGCGAGAAGCGCATCTATGCGGTGCCGCCCTATACGAAGGTGAAGAGCCTCGACTTCGAGGACCATCCCTTCGAGGTGCAGTCCTGGGAGCAGCCTTGCGCCCTGTGCGGGTCGCGCGACAGCTTCCTCGACGAGATCGTGATGGATGACGCGGGCACGCGCATGTACGTGTGTTCCGACACCGACTTCTGTGCGCGCAGGCGGGGTGAGCGATGAGCCCGCTGCTGGTGGCCGAGAAGGTCAGCAAGTTCTATGGTGCGCGCGCCGGCTGCCGCGACGTGTCCTTCGAGCTCTGGCCGGGCGAGGTTCTGGCGATCGTGGGCGAGTCGGGTTCCGGCAAGACCACCTTGCTGCGCTGCCTTTCGGGCCATGTTCCGGCAAGCTCCGGCAAGGTGCGCTATGCGATGCGTGATGGCCGCCGCGTGGCGCTGGACGAGATGAGCGAGGCGGAGCGCCGGCTGCTGATGCGCACCGACTGGGGCTTCGTGCACCAGGATGCGCGCGACGGCCTGCGCATGGGCGTGTCCGCCGGCGCCAATGTCGGCGAGCGCATGATGGCCGTGGGTGAACGTCATTATGGCCGCATCCGCGCCACCGCGACCGACTGGCTGAAGCGCGTTGAAATTTCCGAGGACCGGATCGACGACAGTCCATGGTCCTATTCGGGCGGCATGCGGCAGCGGCTGCAGATTGCCCGCAACCTCGTCACCTCGCCGCGCCTCGTGTTCATGGACGAGCCGACGGGAGGGCTCGATGTGTCGGTGCAGGCGCGGTTGCTCGACCTGATCCGCGGCCTCGTCAAGCGCCTCGACCTCGCGGCCATCGTGGTGACGCATGACCTTGCAGTGGCGCGACTGCTGTCGTCCCGCATGATGGTCATGCAGCAGGGGCAGGTGATCGAGCAGGGCTTGACGGACCAGATCCTCGAGGATCCGCAGGCGCCCTACACGCAGCTCCTCGTCTCCTCCGTGTTGCAGGTGTGACATGGGCACCGTCCTGAAGATCGAAAATCTCTCCAAGTCCTTCCTGCTGCACCAGCAGGCGGGTGCGTTGATCCCCGTTTTCGACAATCTGAATGCCGAGGTGAAGGCGGGAGAGGCGGTGGCCGTGACGGGCCCCTCGGGGCGCGGCAAGAGCTCGCTGCTCAAGCTCATCTATGGCACCTACCGCGCCAATGCCGGGGCGATCCGGGTGTTTTCCGGCGCGTCGTGGACGGATGTGGTCGCTGCCGCCCCGCGCGACGTGATCGATCTCCGCCGCAATGTCATTGGCTATGTGACCCAGTTCCTGCGCGTCATTCCGCGGGTGCCGGCCGAATTGGTGGTGGCGGAGCCGATGATGGACCGTGGCATCGCGCCCGAGCAGGCGCTGGACCGCGCGCGCATGCTGCTGGAGCGGCTCAATATTCCCGAGCGCTTGTGGCACCTCTCGCCCATGACGTTTTCCGGCGGCGAGCAGCAGCGCGTCAACATCGCGCGTGGCTTCGCGGCGCATTTTCCCATCCTGCTGCTCGACGAGCCGACCGCCTCGCTCGACACGGAGAACCGCAACCGCGTGCTGGAGCTGGTGGCCGAGGCGCAGGGGCAGGGCAGTGCCATCGTCGCCGTATTCCATGACGAGCAGGAGCGCCAGCGCGCCTGTTCGCGCAGCATCAAACTGGGTTAAGGCGGACATGCGGCACGCCATCTATTATGCACCTTCCCCGGGCACGGTGTTCCACGATCTGGGTTCACGCTGGGTCGGCCGTGATGCCTTCACCGGCGCGGCATGCGCGCAGCCGGAGGTGGGCGGCATCGCTGTCGCCACCGGAGATCCGCGCCGCTATGGCTTCCACGCCACCCTGAAGCCGCCCTTCGCGCTGCGCGAGACGGTGACGGCCGAGGCGCTGCTGCGGGCCGTCGCCGCACTGGCGGCCGCGCAGGAGAGCTTCACCGTTGCGCTGAAGGTGGGAGTGCTCGACCAGTTCCTGGCGCTCGTGCCGCGGGAGCCGGCCGAATCTTTGCAGCGGCTTGCTGAACAGGTGGTTCGTGATCTCGACGGGTTCCGTCAGCCGCCGTCCGAGGATGAGCTGGCACGACGCAGGCTTTCCCAGCTGAGCCCGAGCCAGGAGCGGCATCTCGCCGAATGGGGTTACCCCTACGTGTTCGGCGATTTCCGCTTCCACATGACGTTGACCGAGCGCCTGCAAGCATCCGACATCGCGCGCTTCAGGTCTGCCGCGGAGGCGCATTTTGCGCCGGTGCTGGCAGAGCCGGTCGCCATCGACGGGCTGAGCCTGTTCACCGAGGCCGCGCGCGGTGCCGCCTTCATCGCCACACGCCAGTTCACCTTTTCCTGCTCCGCCGACGAGGTTGCCGCATGACCGAGACAGTCTTCACGAACGCCCGCATCGTCCTGCCGGACGAGGTCGTCGAGGGCACGGTCGTGGTGCGTGAGGGCAAGGTCTTCGAGGTGATCGCAGGCCGGGTTGCGGCGCCTGCCGAGGATCTCGATGGCGACTATCTGATCCCCGGCCTCGTCGAGCTGCACACCGACCATCTCGAAAGCCATTACCTGCCGCGGCCGGGCGTGGCCTGGCCTGCCGTGCCAGCCGTGATGGCGCATGATGCGCAGATCGCGGCGGCCGGAATCACCACCGTGTTCGACGCCCTGCGTGCGGGAAGCTTCGAGCCCGGTGACCGTTCGGCACGCGAGGCGATGTCGCTGTGCGCGGCGATCTTCGAGGCGCAGAACAGCGGGCGGCTGCGGGCCCAGCACTTCATTCACCTGCGCTGCGAGCTACCCTGCGCGGATACCGCCGAATCGGCCGAGATGACGGCAACGGCCGGGCCCCTGCACCTGATCTCGATCATGGATCACACGCCTGGTGCCAGGCAGTTCGTGTCGATCGACAAGTTCAGGGAATATTACCTCGGCAAGAAGCTGATCCTTCCCGAGCTGATGGATGGCTACATCGCCCAGCGGCAGGAGATGCAGGCCAGGCATGCCAGCGCCAACAAGCAGGCGATCCTGGATCTCGCGGCGCGGCTCGGCGTCCGGCTTGCGAGCCATGACGACGCGACCGAAGCCCACGTCGAGGAGGCGATTGCCGACGGCGTGGCTATTGCCGAATTCCCCACCACGCGGGAGGCGGCCCAGGCGGCGCACCGCAACGGCCTCGCCGTGCTGATGGGAGCGCCCAATGTGGTGCGCGGCAAGTCGCATTCGGGCAACATCTCGGCGGTGGACGTGGCGGCGAGCGGGCACCTCGATGTGCTGTCGTCCGACTATGTGCCGTCGAGCCTGCTGCCGGCAGCCTTCCGCCTGGCGGATCAGGTGCCAGGCATGAGCATTGCCGCGGCGATGCGCACGATCACGCTCAATCCGGCGCGTGCTGCCGGCCTCGACGATCGCGGCGCCATCGAGCCGCACCGCCGGGCCGACATGGTGCAGGTGCGCGTGACAGACGGCATTCCCGTGGTGCGCCGCGTGTGGCGCGAAGGCCAGCGGGTGATGTGATGGTGACGTCCCCTGGCCATCTCGTGCTCGTCGTGGGTCCCAGCGGGGCCGGCAAGGATGCAGTGATGACGGGCGCCAGGGTGGCGCTCCGTCCGGCCGACAACGTCGTCTTCCCGCGCCGCTTCGTCACAAGGCTGAGCAACCCGGATGCCGAGGACCACGTTTCCATGACGGAAATGGAGTTCGCGGTCGCGGTGGCCGACGGCGCCTTCGCACTGTGGTGGCGGGCGCATGGCAACTCCTACGGCATCGGACGCTTCATCGAAAGCCATCTCGACTCCGGCGCCACCGTCGTCATCAATTGCTCGCGCGCTTCGGTTGCCGACGCCTGCAGCCGCTTCCCCCATGTCACGGTGGTCGAGATCACCGCGCCCGAGGACGTGCTCGTCCGTCGCATCGTGGCGCGCGGCCGCGAGACGCCGGAGCAGGCGCGCGATCGCGTCAAGCGCAAGGTGCCGGACTATCCCGCAGGTGCACGCGTGCTGCGCATCATCAATGACGGTCCGCTCGAAGGCGCGGTGCGGCAGTTCTGCGCGATCCTACAGAACCCGGTTGCGAACCCAGGTGGAAGCCCGCTCGACCGCGACCACCAGCAGGAAAATCGCGATGATGATGGTGGCGGCCTGGTCGTAGTCGAACATCTCCAGTGAGACCTTGAGCTCGATGCCGATGCCCCCGGCGCCGACGAGGCCCAGCACGACGGAGCCGCGCGTCGCCTTCTCGAGCGAGAACAGCGAGGTGTTGATCATCGATGGCAGTGCCTGGGGGATGACCGAGGAGAAGATGATGCCGCTGCGGCTCGCGCCCATGGCCGTCAGCGCCTCGCGCGGGCCCTTGTCGGTTTCCTCCATCGCCTCGGCGAAGAAGCGCGCCGCAAAGCCGATGGTGTCCACCATCAGCGCCAGAACGCCCGCTGCGGGGCCAAGACCCACCGCGATGACGAAGACGATGGCCCAGACGAGATCGGGCACGGTGCGAAACAGCGCGAGAAGGCCGCGCACAAGCCACACCAGTGCCGGGTGTGGCGACAGGCTGGGTGCCGCGAGGATGGCCAGAGGCAGGCTGAAGGCAAGGCCGAGGACGGTGCCCGCCACCGCCATCTGAAAGGTCTGCAGAAGCGACCAGAAGACAGGGACGAGCCGCTCCACCGAGGGCGGAAACATCTGGTCCACCAGCCGGCCGAGGGCGGGAATGCCGCGCGACAGCTTGTCGGGCGCGATGCCGCTGGTGGTGAAGCTGGCGACAATGAATGCTACGACGGCTAGGCCGAGAACGAAGCCCAGGGCCGAGGGCCTGGGCAAGCGAGACGGCAGGGCGCGATCAGACATAGAGGTCCCGGAGTTCGCTTGCCCGCAGGCGCGACGAGGGTGAATCGAGCATGATCCGGCCACCGCCGAGGGCGATCACGCGGTCGGCAAAGGCCAGGGCGTGGTCCAGATTGTGGGAGGTGAAGACGACGGTCTTGCGTTCCTCGCGCATCAGGCTGGCGAAGAGCTGCATCACCTCGTCGCCTGCCTGCGGGTCGAGGCTGGCGGCGGGTTCGTCGGCGAGCACGATGTCCGGGTGCTGCATCAGGGCACGGGCAATGGCCACGCGCTGCGACTGGCCGCCCGACAGCTGGTCGGCGCGCTGCGCCGCCATGGGGGCGAGGCCGACGCGGGCGAGGCAATGGATCGCCTCCTCGCGCACCCGGTTCGGTGCGAGCGACTGGAGCCAGGCCCTGGCGCCGAAGCCGCGCGCCTGGGCGCCCTGCACGACATTGGTGAGCGCCGAGAGGCGACCCACGAGATTATGCTTCTGGAACACGAAGCCGAGGCGGGTGCGGAGCGCGCGCAGCTCACGGCGGGCAGCAGTCACTTCTTCGCCGAAAACCCGGATGTGGCCCGCGTCGGGTGCAATCAACCGGGGAATGCAGCGCAGGAGGGTGGACTTGCCCGCACCGTTGGCGCCGAGGAGGGCCACGATGCTGCCCGGCTCAATGTCGAAGGAAATGTTCAAGAACACCGCCTTGCCGGGGGTGAAGGACTTGCAGAGACCGGAAATGCTGATGGCGGCGGAGGCCGGAGCCTCCGCCGCGGACGTGATCGATGTATAGGCGAGGTTCACTCACTCACCGAGGAAGGTGGAGAACTCCGGAACGCCGATGGTGCCGTACATGACGCGGACCATGTCATAGTCCTTGTCGTTCACCGTGGCGACGAAATAGCCGCCTTCATATTTCTTGGTATCCTCGCCCTTCAGGACACCGCTCATCAGGACGTCACCCTTCTCGAGGAAGGCCTTCTTGACGGTCTCCACGATCTCCGGCTTGACATAGGCGGCGGCGATGAGGATGTCGTTCGGCAGGTCGGGGCCACGGCCGACGACCGCGAACTTCTGGCCGGGGAACTTCTCGCGCACTGAGCGGAGATGCGTGAGGTTCATGCCCACCGCCTGCACGTCGCCGCGGATCATGGCCTCGACGGCCACGTTGCGCTTGATGATTTCGGCGGTGTAGTCGGTGTTGTACTTGAGGCCGGCATCGGCGAGGACCTGCGCCGGGCCAAGCTGCTGCGACGTCGATCCGATTTCGCCGAAGGCGACCTTCTTGCCCTTGAGGTCAGCCATGGTCTTGATGTCGCCCTCGGCCATCACCACGACCTGTGCGAAATAGTCCGGACGGTGCCAGCTGACGACGGGCTTGGCATCGGTGAGCTTCGCGAAGACCACGTATTCGGCGGGGCCGGTGAGCACGAAGTCAACCTGCTCGGCCCGCATGGCCTCGACTGCGGCCGTGCGGCTGTTGACCGGCGTGAACTCAACATCGTAGCCGGTCGCCTTCTTGAGCTCTTCGACGAAGCCGCCATATTCGCGCTGCAACTGCTCCATGCCCTCGACGTCGGTGACGGCAAGACGGATGGTTTCGGCGGCGGCGGCGGTGGTGAGCAGGCCCGCTGCGAGTGCAAAGCCGGCAAGCCAGTTGTGAATCTTCATGGGTGTCGCTCCTGTGAGAGAGCGATCAGTTTGCAACGTTTCATGACACTGTCATGAAGAGGCGTCACCTGTCTGCCGGACTTCGGGGAGCGTGACGATGGATGATGCGGGACACCAGCAGGAACTGATTATCAGAGGCGGGCTCTGCCTGCTTCCCGGCCAGGGCCTCGCTGCAGCCGACATCGTGTGCCATGCGGGCGAGATTGCTGCGGTACGCCCCGCAGGTGCCGCAACGGGCTGCGGGATCGATGCCCATGGCTGCCTGGTGCTGCCGGGAATCGTCGACATCCATGGCGATGCCTTCGAGCGCCAGATCATGCCCCGCCCCAAGACGATGTTTCCGCTCGACATCGCCCTGCTGGACACCGACCGGCAACTGGCCGCCAATGGCATCACGACCGCCTATCACGGCATCACCATCTCCTGGGAACCAGGGCTGCGCAGCCTCGATCAAGCCCGCAGGATTATTGCGATGTTGGATGCGCTGGAAGGGCAGCTTCTTGTGGATCATCGTCTTCACATCCGCTGGGAGATCTTCGCCATCGACGAGATGGACGCGGTGCAAATGCTGTTCCGGCGGGACCGGAAGCCGCTGCTGGCCTTCAACGACCACACGACGCCAAGCCTTGCTGGATCACGATCCCCGTCGAAGCTGCGCGGCTCTGCCGAACGGGCAATGATGGATGTTGCCGAATACCAGAGGGTGCTGGGCGAGGCCGGCGCGCGGGCTGGCGAGGTCGAAAGTGCCATTCGCAGTCTGGCGGAGGCCGCACTGTCCAGCGCGGTCCCGATGCTGTCGCATGACGACATGACGCCGGAGATGCGTGGCTTCTACCGTGACCTCGGCGCCCATGTGGCGGAATTCCCGATGACGGCACCGGCGCTCGATGCGGCCGCCGCAGCGGGCGACGTGATCGTTCTGGGCGCGCCCAATGTCGTGCGTGGCGGAAGCCACAACGGCGCAATCGGTGCCGAGCAGGCGATCCGCGAAGCCAAGTGCACGGTGCTGGCTTCCGATTACTATTATCCAGCACCCCTGCGCGCCGCCCTGTCGCTTGCGGCACGTGACGTGTTGGCGCTGGAGCAGGCCTGGGCCCTCATCAGCGCCGCCCCGGCGGCAGCCTGCGGGCTGGCCGACCGTGGCCGCATTGCGGAAGGCAAGCGGGCCGATCTCGTCATCCTGCCCCGGATGCGACAGATGCCGGTTGCAACGCTGGTTGCGGGTCGCGCCGTCCACCGCGCTGGCTAGATCGTTGCCGATTTCCTGCCGGTGATGGCGGTGCGGAGCCTCGTTGACACATGGTCGATGATCGACACGGTGATCAGGATCATGATGATGAGCAGGGCGACCTTCTGCCATTCCAGCGTACGGATCTGCTCCGACAGCTGAAGCCCGATGCCGCCGGCGCCGACGATGCCGATGATGGTGGCCGACCGGGTGTTGGACTCGAAGTAATAGAGGCACTGGCCGATGAGCACCGGCGCCACCTGCGGCAGGAGGCCGAAGCGAATGGAGTGGAGCCTCCCGCCACCCGACGCCGTGACGCCTTCGACGGCCCGCTGGTCGGAGGCTTCGATCGCCTCCGAGAACAGCTTGCCGAGGGAGCCGATGTCGGAGATGGCGATGGCCAGAACGCCGGCGAAAGGGCCAAGCCCCACGACATTCACCCAGATCAGGGCCCAGACCAATACGTCCACGCCGCGCAGCGTGTCGAAGCCCCGGCGGGTGAAGAAGCGGAGGATCTGAGACACGGTCGTGTTGCGTGCCGCGATGAGGCTGAGCGGCAGCGCGAAGCAGGCCGCAAGCAGGGTGCCGAGGAAGGCGATGGCGACGGTCTCGCCGAGCGATTTGACGAAGCGCCACAATGTGGCGCTGTCGCCCCATTCGGGCGGGAACATCAGCACCACAAGCTTGCCGAGACTGCCCACGCCGTTGATGAAGCGGGTGAGTGAGAAGCCGAGGTGCCACAGGCCGAAAACGAGCAGTGCCAGCGCAGCGGCCACCATCAGCCGGCCGGTCCAGGAGGGCGGCGCGAAGACCTTGGCATAGCGCGCTCGCATGGCGGCATTCTCGATCTCGGTATAGCCATCGGCGTGATCGATGCCGGACATGTCAGCCCACCTGCGAGATGAAGTGATGCCGCACCCGCTCGGTCACGAGGTCGATGAGCGCGACGGTGATGATGATGAGAACGAGGATGGCGGAGACATCCGGATAGTAGAACTTGCGGATCGCCTCCATCAGGTCCTGGCCGATGCCGCCCGCGCCGACGAAACCCATCACCGAGGCGCCGCGTACGTTGATCTCGAAGCGCAGCAGGGCATAGCTGAGGAAATTGGCAAGCACCTGCGGCACCACCGCGAAGCGCATGGTCTTGGTCCAGGATGCGCCGCTGGCGATGAGTCCCTCGATCGGCTTCTGGTCGACGTTCTCCAGCACCTCGTAGAACAGCTTTCCCAGCGCTCCCGTGGTGTGGATGACGATGGCGAGCACGCCGGCGATCGGGCCCAGCCCGAAGGCCATCACGAAGATGAGCGCGAAGACGAGGTCCGGGACGGTGCGGCAGAACTCGAGAGAACGGCGCACTGCAAAGGACACGGGACGTGAAACGCCGAGGTTCCCGGCAGCGAAGAAGCAGGCGAGAAATGCGAAGATCGCACCCAGAAAAGTGGCCACATAGGCGATCAGCAGCGTGTCTGCCATGAGGCGGAGCCACTTGCCGATGCCCCAGAACCACGCAGGCACATCGAGCAGAACGAAGCGCCCGGCCATCGGCCCCGAATCGAGGACAAACAATCTGCCGATATAGTTCGGGAACTTGTGAATATTGGAGAAGAAGACGTCCAGCCGTATTTCAGCCATCCATCCCGCAAGCAACACGAGAACGGCCAGCCCAGCGGCCGCCATCATGAAACGACGGCGCTTGGCGGCGGCATCCTCTGCGTAGGCTTTGGCCATTTGCTCCACGGAAGGGCGTGGAGACATTGCGGTGGCGCTGCTCATGGGCTGTTCCGGGGAGGTGGACCTGCGCCTGTGCGGCGCAGATCCTATTCCGCGTTACGCCTTGCGCAGGGAGTCGACGAAGGTGTTCAGGTCGATGATGACCTGATAGTCGGCATTTGTGATGGGCACCCACAGCTGCTGCTCGCCGTCGGTCATCACCCGGAAGGCTTCTGGATCATTCTTCTCGATGCTGAAGAAGGCATCCTTGATGCTGGCCTGCAGTTCAGCGGGAAGCGTGTTGAGCATAGCGAAGGGCGAATTGACGATCTGGTCCGACTTGAAGATGATGCGGAAGTCATCGTACTTGGCCATGGACTTGCGCTCCATGCGGCGGAGCATGGACTCGTTTTCGTCGTTCCACCAGTTGAAGGCGCCGTCGACCTGGCCCTGCTGCAGGGCGATGACGGCGTTCTCGTGGCTGCCGGTGTAGACGACGTTGGAGAAGAACTCTTCGGGCTTGATGCCCATCTTGTTCATCTCGAAGCGCGGAACATTGTTGCCCGAGGTGGAGTTCGGGTCGACGAGGCCGAGGTTCTTGCCCTTGAGATCCTCGATTTTCTGGTAGGGCGAATCGGCCTTCACGTAGAGAACCGAATAATAGCCCTTGGTGCCGTCCTTGTTCACCTGCATTGCGAAGGCGTCGATCTTGGCGCCGTTCATGAGGGCGCGCGCGAAGGAGGAGGGGCCGTAGAGAGCGATCTGGATGTTGCCAGCAACCTGGCCTTCGATAACGGCGGCGTAGTCATTGGCGATACGCAGCTTCACCGGAACGCCGAGCTGCTTGGAGAGGTACTGGATGAAGGGCTCGTAACGCTTCTCGGTGCCGGTCGCATTCTCGTCTGGAACGACGGCAAAAGTCAGTTCCGGATACTCCGCCTTCCAGTCGGCGCGGGCGGCAGTGGCCAGCATGGGCAGGGTGGCGAGGCCGGCGGCGGCCTGCAGAAGGTTGCGACGGTTCATCATGGGAAGGACTCCTGTTTGGATGGTCGGATGATTGGGGAGGCGAATTCAGGCCGCGCTGTCTAACGCCGCGGACCCGCTGGACTGCCGTGCTGCCGCCTCCGGGAGGTCCAGCACGTCGTTTGCTTCAAGGCCGTAGAGATCGATCACGATGTCGTCGGTGAGTGCCTCGGGCGGGCCGTCGAAGACCACGCGCCCCGCCTTCATGCCGATCAGGCGCGTGCAGTAGTCGCGCGCCAGGTCGAGAGAGTGGAGATTGCACATCACCGTGATTCCGGCTTCGCGATGGAGATCGCGCAGCGAGTCCATGACGATCCTGGTGTTGCGCGGATCGAGCGAGGCAACCGGCTCATCGGCCAGGATGATGCGCGGGTCCTGCACCAGGGTGCGCGCGATGGCGACGCGCTGCTGCTGGCCGCCGGACAGGCTTTCGGCGCGCTGGCCGGCAAGGTCGGCGAGATCGAGACGGTCGAGCGCGCGGAGTGCGCGGAGCTTTTCCGCATCGGGCCAGGCCTTGAGGAGGGCCGGGACGACCGGCATGTGGTTGATGCGGCCCATGAGCACGTTGGTCAGCACGTCGAGGCGACCGGCGAGATTGAATTGCTGAAAGATCATCCCGCAGGAGGACCGCCAGTCGCGCAGAGCGCGCCCACGGAGCTCGGTGACGTCATTGCCGCGGAAGGAGATGCGCCCTTCGCACGGATCGACCAGGCGGTTGATGCAGCGAAGGAGCGTGGACTTGCCGGCCCCCGAGCGGCCGATCACACCGACGAAGGAGCCATCGGCGATCTCTGCGCAGACACCTGCCAGAGCCGCCTTGCCGCCAAACCGCTTGCCGAGATTCTCGATCCTGAGCATGTGCGCTTTCCGTGAGGGCTTCGGTTAAGGCTCAGGCAACAACAGCAGCGTGACAGCGAGATTGCAGGTTTGTGACGACAGGCAGGCTGGTGGACCGCGTGCCATGCGCACCATTGCTGGGGTCCAACGGGGATGCTAGGTAACCCGCATCCCGCTGACGACCTGACTGGCGGGAGCTTCATTGACAAGAGCGGGTTGCCATGTCGGAACACATCATGAGGGCCTATGACGGCGAGCTCGAAGAGCTCCGGTCGCTCATCGACAGTATGGGAACAGTCGTTCTGGCCCAGCTCCACGCCGCCGGCGAGGCCCTGGAACAGTCTGACCAGTCCCTCGCGGATCAGGCGGTCCAGAAGGACCATGTGGTCGACAGCCTGTTCCGTGAGATCGAGGAAAAGGCCATCCGCGTGATTGCCAAGCGCCAGCCAGTCGCGGGTGACCTTCGCGCCATCATGGCGTCGATCAAGATCGCCGCGGACCTGGAGCGGATCGGCGACCTTGCGAAGAATACGGCAAAGCGCTCCGCAGCCACGGCGGACGGTGCTGGCCGGCTGACGGAGGTGGTTCTTCCCATCGCCGACATGGCGGAGGCGGAGCTGCGCAAGGTGATGAGTGCCTTCCGCAACAACGACAGCAAGGCGGCACTGGCGGTCTGGCAACGCGACGAGGAACTGGACGAGCTTTACAATTCAGCGTTCCGCCAGCTCCTGACCTACATGCTGGAAAACCCCCGCATGATCGGCACCTGCACGCACCTGCTGTTCGTGGCCAAGAACATGGAGCGCATCGGCGACCATGCGACGAACATCGCCGAGAACATCTGCTACCTGGTTGATGGCAAGGCGCCGGCGGGCGCGCGTCCGAAGCGGGACACGACGTCGGCCTAGTTTGCGCCGTCCCGCGACAGCGGCAGCAACAGCGTGGTCGCAAAGCAGGCTGCGAGCATGAGGGCGGAACCTGCCAGGCAGGCGGTGAGACCGCCCCATTGGTAGAGAAGGCCTGAGAGCAGCGTTCCGCTGAAGCGGCCTGCGGCATTGGCGGCGTAGTAGAAGCCGACGTCCTCCGCCGCCTTCTCCGAGCCGGCATAGGCGAGGATCAGATAGGAGTGGACGGCGGAGTTGATGGCGAAGGCAGCCCCGAACACGGCAAGCCCGACAACCAGAATGATGTCGGGCTGCACCGGGGAATTGGCCGCCAGGGCCAGGATGATGAGGATGGGGACGAGTGCAAGGAGGGCGGACCATAGTCTGGCCGCGGGCACCTCGGCCGTCAGGCCGTCGGCGCTCCGCCGGATCACAGACGGGGCAGAGGCCTGGGTGAGGCCGTAGAAGATCGTCCACAGCGCCATGAAGCCGCCGACCATGGTGAAGGTCCAGCCATTGGCATAGAGGAAGACCGGGACGCCCACGACGAACCACACGTCGCGCGCCCCGAACAGGAAGATGCGCGCCGCCGCGAGAAGGTTGACGCCCCTCGACTTGCCGAACAGTTCCCGCGCCGATGAACTGGCCTTGGCCTTTCCCATCATGGGCGGCAGCGCGCGCACGACCCCGATGAGAACCAGCGCCAGCATCAGCGCCATCAGCCACAGCGACAGGCGGAAGCCCAGCAGCTGCAGGAGGGCACCACCGAGAAAGAAGCCCAGACCCTTCATGGCGTTCTTGGAGCCGGTGAACCATGCAACCCAGCGGAACAGGCGGCCTTCCGCATCCTCGGCGCGGGCTTCCTTCTCGGCCACCTTGATGGCCGACTTCGAGGCCGTCTTGGTCAGGTCCTTGGCGACACCGCAGATGCCCTGCGCCAGCACCACCCAGGCCACCGAGACGGCGGCGGTCCAGTCAGGCGATAGCGCCGAGAGGATGAGGAAGCCCATGATCTGGGTCGACAGGCCGACCGTCAGCATGCGGGTGATGCCGAAGCGGGTGGCGAGCCAGCCGCCGATGAAGTTGGCGGCAATTCCCGCTGCCTCGTAGAGCAGGAACAGGAAGGACAGCACGAAGGGCGAATAGCCGAGCTGGAAGAAATGCAGCAGCACCAGCATGCGGAGCGCGCCGTCGGTGAGGGTGAACCCCCAATAGGCGGCAGTGACGATGGCGTAGTTGCGGGTGCCCGGCGTCATCAGATCCCGGCCTTGGCGATGATGCAGGCGAGATCGACCATGCGGCAGGCATAGCCCATCTCGTTGTCGTACCAGGCATAGACCTTGAGCAGCGTGCCATCGGTCACCAGTGTCGAGAGCCCGTCGACGATGGCGGAGCGCGTGTCCCCGGCATAGTCGATCGACACCAGCGGGCGCGGCTCGTAACCGAGGATGCCGGCAAGCCGGCCCCTGGCCGCTTCCGCGAACAGGGCGTTGACCTCTTCCCTCGTCGTCGCGCGTGCGAGTTCGAACACGCAGTCGGTGAGCGAGGCATTGAGCACGGGGGCGCGCACCGCGTGCCCGTCGAGCCTGCCCTTGAGCTCCGGATAGATGAGCGCGATGGCCGTGGCGCTGCCCGTCGTCGTCGGCTGCAGCGAGAGCATGGCGGAGCGGGCACGGCGCAGGTCCTTGTGGGGCGCGTCCGTCACCACATTGGTGTTGGTCGGGTCATGGATGGTGGTGATCTGGCCATGGCGGATGCCGAGCGCCTCATGCACGACCTTGACCACGGGTGCCAGGCAGTTGGTGGTGCAGGAGGCAGCCGTGACGATCGGGTGATTGGCCGGATCATAGAGGTGGTCGTTGACGCCGACCACGATGTTGAGGACATCGGGTTCCTTGACCGGGGCGGCGACGACCACCCGCTTGGCGCCGCGCTTCAGGTGCCCGTCGAGGGTGGCGTGGTTCAGGAACTTGCCGCTGCATTCGAGCACCAGGTCGACGCCCAAGTCTCCCCAGGGAATGTCGGCGGCACTGGGCCAAGCGGAGAAGCCCAGCGTCCTGTCGCCGATGCGGATGGCATTCTCGCCCTCCGCGGCGATCGCTTGCCGCCAGCGGCCCTGAACGGAGTCGAACTCGAGAAGATGGGCAGTGGCCGCCGCGCCGCCCTTGATCTCGTTGAGGTGCACCACCTCAAGCCGGTTTTCCCGCCGCGGATCGTCATTGCCACGTTCGGCCGCTCCGAGGGCGGCCCGCAGGGCGAGGCGGCCGATGCGGCCCATTCCATTGATGCCTACGCGCATGTTCTGCTCCGTGACTTCGAGTGATTTAGGGCTTTGCCTTCAGGCCGGTTTCGTACCAGCCCCTGGAGTTGTTCACGATCCACACCACCGACAGCATGACCGGGACTTCGATCAGGACCCCCACCACGGTCGCGAGTGCCGCACCGGAGTTGAGGCCGAACAGGCTGATGGCTGCAGCCACGGCAAGTTCGAAGAAATTGGAGGCGCCAATCAGGGCCGAAGGGCCAGCCACACAATGCTGCTCTCCTGCCCAGCGGTTCAGGAGGTAGGCAAGGCCAGAGTTGAAGTAGACCTGGATCAGGATCGGCACGGCGAGAAGGGCGATGACGGCGGGCTGTGCGAGGATCTGCTGGCCCTGGAATGCGAACAACAGGACGAGCGTGGCGAGCAGGGCCAGAAGGGAAAGGGGCTGGAGCGTCTTGAGGAGTCTCTGGAGAGCGGCTTCGCCACCCGATGCAAGCCTCGCCCGGCGGATGACCTGCGCCGCGATGACCGGGACCACAATATAGAGAGCGACAGACAGGAGCAGCGTTTCCCACGGGACCGTGATGGCGGAGAGGCCGAGAAGCAAGGCGACGATGGGGGCGAAGGCAACGATCATGATCACGTCGTTCAAGGCCACCTGGCTCAACGTGAAGTGGGGTTCGCCGCGGGTCAGGTTGCTCCAGACGAAAACCATCGCAGTGCAGGGCGCTGCTGCCAGGATAATCAGCCCGGCGATATAGCTGTCGATCTGGTCGGCGGGCAGCCACGGCCTGAACAGATAACCGATGAAGAACCAGCCAAGGAGCGCCATCGAGAACGGTTTGACGGCCCAGTTGATGAACAGGGTAACACCGATGCCCCGCCAGTGCTGTGTCACCTGGGCGAGTGCGTCGAAGTCGATCTTCACCAGCATCGGGATGATCATCAGCCAGATCAGGATGGCGATGGGCAGATTGACCCGTGCAACTTCCATGGCGCTGATCGCCCCGAAAAATCCGGGCAGGAGGTGACCAAGCGCAATCCCCACGATGATGCAGAGAAAAACCCAGAGGGTAAGATAGCGTTCGAACAGTGACATCGGTATTCGCGTCTCAGAGTCTGCCGATATCGTCCAGCCTGTTTTTGAGGCTGAGCCGATCGAGCGAGGCGACAGGAAGATTGATGAATGCGGAGATCCGGTTATTGAGCATCCGGTAGGCGTCTGCGAAGGCGAGCCGCCTTTCTGCATCGGTGCCCGTGACCTTGACGGGATCCGGCACGCCCCAGTGTGCCGACATGGGCTGACCGGGCCATACCGGACATGTTTCCGCAGCCGCATCGTCACAAACGGTGAAGACGAAGTCGAGCACGGGGGCGGCTGGACCGGAGAACTCGTCCCAGGCTTTTGAGCGGAGCCCGGAGAGCGGGTAACCCAGCTGACGAAGCAGGTCCTGGGCATAGGGATGGATGACGCCTGCCGGTTTGCTTCCAGCACTGAAAGCGGTGAACCGGCCGTGACCAGTCTTGTTCAGGATCGCTTCTCCGAAGATCGAGCGGGCGGAGTTTGCCGTGCACAGGAAGAGGACGTTGTAGTTTCGGTCAGCCACAGCAAGCTCCGGAGGTTGAACAGGATCTGGAAATCTCGTCGATGAGTGGCGCGCAGAGCTCGGGCTGGCCATTGCAGCAGTCCTTCAGGAGGAACATCACGAGCCGGCGCACCGCCGCGAGTTCGACCCTGTAGATCATGCTCCGGCTATGGCGCTCGACGGAGATAAGGCCGGCCCGGTTGAGAATGGCGAGATGGGTCGACATCGTATTGTGAGGCACATCGAGCCTGCGTGCGATCTCACCCGCCGGAAGCCCGTCCGGCTCCTGCTTAACCAACAGGCGGAACGCCTCGAGCCGGGTGGGCTGAGAGAGGGCGGAGAATGCTTCGATGGCGAGATCCTGTTTCATATGTCCGGAATTATCGACAGGCTTTATGACGGTCAAGCGACGGAACTGCCTCCAGTGTCGATTTCAGTCGGCGAGCAGGAGAAGGTCGCGGCTGTTGAGGCCGACATCCACCCGTGAACCGGGTGCGGGCGGCGGCATGTCCGGCTGGTTGAACATGTCGAACTCGACCTCCGCGCCGAGAACCATGGCGCGGATGCGGATCACCGAGCCGAGGAAGGAGACGTCGCGGATCTCGGCCGGCACCCTGACGTTGCAGGCTCCAGCGTCCTTGAGCCGGATGCTTTCGGGCCGCACGGCCAGCGACACCGGGGTGCCCCTCGCAGATGAGACCGGCATGGCAAGGGGCAGCACGACGTCACCCACCCGCACCATGCCGCCAGCACTGTCCTCGACCGTGCCCTGCAAGACGTTGAGCGTGCCGACGAAGGTGGCGACGAAGCGGGTCTTCGGAGCATTGTAGATTTCGAAGGGCGTTCCGGCCTGCTCGGCGATGCCCTTGTACATCACCACAACCTGGTCGGAAATGCTGAGCGCCTCTTCCTGGTCATGGGTCACGAAGACGGTGGTGATGCCGAGTTCGCGCTGGATGGCGCGGATCTCGCTCCTGAGGCTGACGCGGATCTTGGCATCCAGCGCCGAGAGCGGCTCATCGAGGAGCAGCACGCGCGGACGGGGCGCAATGGCGCGGGCGAGCGCCACGCGTTGCTGCTGGCCGCCCGACAGCTGGAAGGGATAGCGACTGCCGAGATCGGGAAGGCCGATCAGCTCCAGCATCTCCGCCACGCGCTTGTCGATCTCGTGCCGCGGCTTGCCCGCGACGCGCAGGCCGAAGGCCACGTTCTGCGCCACCGTCAGATTGGGAAACAGGGCATAGGCCTGGAACACCATGCCGATCTGGCGCTGGTTGGCCTTGAGGCCGGTGACGTCCTTGCCATCGATGGTGATCGCGCCCGACGTCGGCTGCTCGAGGCCCGCCAGCATGCGCAGCACCGTGGTCTTGCCGCAGCCCGATGGACCGAGGAGGGAGACGAAGGCGCCCTTGGGGATCGACAGCGAGAAGTCGTTGACCACTTTCGTGGAGCCGAATTGCTTGGCGAGACCTTCGAGTTGGATGAATGACATCAGCGTTTGGCTCTCGTATGCGGGGCGAGTCGGGTGGCGAGCTGGATCAGCCCCAGGCAGCCCCAAGTGACGGCAAAGGCGATGACGGCAAGTGCGGCCGGTTCATAGGCACGGTTCGAGCCCATCCACACCATGTAGGGCCCGAATGCCGGACGGTTGAGAAGGGCGGCCAGCACATATTCGCCAATGACGATCGCGAAGGTGAGGAAGGCGCCGGACAGAACGGCCACCAGTACGTTGGGCAGGATCAGCCGGACGAGAATGGTGATCCAGCCCGCGCCCAGCATCTGCGCGGCTTCCGTGATGGTCCGGACGTCGAGGGTGCGGAGCCCCGTGTCGACGGCGCGATACATGTAGGGCAGCGCCAGCGTGGTATAGCCCAGCATGAGCAGCAGATTGGTGCCCATGGTGGAGCCTGTCAGCGGCAGGAAGCTCGACGTGTTGTAGAGCCGGATATAGCCGAAGACGAGCACGATGGGCGGGATGACCAGCGGCAGCAGCGTGATGAATTCGACGACCGGCCTGATCGACGGCAGCTTCAGCCTGACCCAGAAGGCGGTGGGCGTGACGATCAGCACGCCCATGACGATGGTGAGCAGTGCCATGACGACGGAGTAGAGGAAGGTTTCCTGGAACTGCGGGTCGGCCAGCACGCTCCTGTAGGCATCGAAGGAATAGGCACCGCGCCGTGCCCTGAGCGAGAACTCGAAGGTGCCGATGAGTGGCAGCAGGAAGTAGAGCGTGCCGAAGGCGGCAGCAACCCAGGCCCAGAATTTTCCCGACCTCATTTCAGCCACCTTTCAGCGCGCACGCGGAGCACGATGTAGATGAGATTGGCGATGCCGGTGACCACGATCATGCCGAAGGCAAGTGCGTAACCCAGATGCGGATCGTTCAGCACGTCGCCGCGGATCTGCGCGAAGAGGATGATGGGCACGATGGAGAGGGCTGAGCCCGTGAGTGCCATGGCAGTGGCCACCGCACCGAAGGCATTGGCGAAGAGCAAGGCAAATGATCCGAGCAGCGCCGGCCAGAGCACCGGCAGCGCCACCATGCGCCAGTATTGCGCATTGCTGGCACCCAGCGTCTGCGCCGCCTCGTTCCACTCGCGCTTCAGGCCATCCAGCGCTGGCGTGATGATGAGGATCATCAGCGGGATCTGGAAATAGAGATAGGTGACGGCGAGGCCGGTGAAGCTGATAAGATTAAAGCCCATGGCGGCAAGGTTGATGCCGAACCAGTCGCGCAGCAGCACGGTAATCAGACCGAGGCGCCCGAGCGTGGCGATGAAGGCGAAGGCCAGCGGCACGCCCGCGAAATTGGAGGCGACCCCTGAGAAGGTGAGCATGCCGCCGCGCAGCCACTCCGGCAGGTCGCCACGTGTCACGGCGACCGCGATGACAAGCCCGAGGAGACAGCCACCGAAGGCCGTGAGAAGACTGAGTTTCAGCGACAAAATGGTCGCGTCGACGATGCTCGGTGTTGCGAGGCCGGCAAGGTTGCCGAGCGTGAAATGCCCGTCCGGGGTCTGGAACGAGGCAATGACGATCTTGATGGTTGGTAGAACGAGGAACAGCAGGGCGAACAGCGCGAAAGGCGCGACGCCGATCCACTTCAGAAGCGTGTGTTCACTGTGCCGCGGCCGCGCCGTGACGGTCATGCTGGGTATTCCAAAGGAAGACTCCGTCCCGCGGCAGCGGGACGGAGCAAGTTGGGGAGTGGGTACGCGACTTACTGAACGTTGGCGCCGACGACCTTGTCCCAGCCACCGGTGACAGCGGCCTTGTTGGCCTCCTGCTGCGCGACGGTGGGGAACACGGCCTTGGCATAGGCTTCGGCAGGCGGCAGCTTGGCCAGAAGCTCGGCCGGGATCTTGCCGGCGGCCGACATGGCGTTGAAGCGCGCCGGGTGGCAATAGCCCTCGAGCCAGGCGAGCTGGCCCTCGTCAGAGTAGATGTACTCCATCCACAGCTTGGCGGCGTTGGGATGGGGCGCATAGGCGGAGATTGCCTGCACATAGACACCGGCGAGCGAGGACGAGGCGGGGACCACGACATCCATCGGGGGGTTGCCCTTGAGGCTGTCGCGCCAGGCCAGCAGGTTATAGTCCCATGCGATGACGATGGGGGTCTGGCCCTGGGCGATGGTGCCGGACTTTCCGGTGACGGGCACGAAGTTGCCGGCCTTGTTGAGTTCGGCCATCAGCTCGAGGCCCTTTTCGCCGGACTCCTTGCCGGGCTGGGCGCCGCGCGACATGCCGGCCGACATGATGGCGAGGATGGCCTGGTTGGAGGCACGCGGATCGCCGGTGAGGGCGACCGAGTTTGCATATTCGGGCTTCAGCAGGTCGGCCCAGTCAGCGGGCGTGTTCTTGACGATGTCCTTGTTCACGGCGAAGGCCATCACGCCGTAATAGTCGGCGTACCAGTGACCGTCGGCATCCTTCACGTCAGCCGGGATCTCGTCCCAGGTCATCACCTTGTAGGGCTGCAGCAGGCCTTCCTGCTGGGCCTGCGGACCGAAGGCGAGACCGATGTCGAGCACGTCCGGCGCCTGCGGGCCCTTGTTGTCCTTGTTGGCGCGAACCGCTTCGAGCTCGTCGGCGGAACCGGCATCCGGGTTCAGTTCGTTGACCTTGATGTTGTACTTCGCCTTGAAGCCATCGATCACCTTGCCATAGCCGCACCAGTCGCGCGGCAGTGCGATGACGGTCAGCTCGCCTTCCTTCTGCGCGGCGGCCACGAGGTCTTCCATCGCGCCGGCCTGGGCAGGCACGACCGACACAAGCATGGCGAGCGCCATGGTGGAATGCAGAAGCCGGGTGGAGAATTTCATGATCACATCCTGTTGTGTTGCCTTGCCGCGCGCTGTTCGTTGCTGCGGCCGGGCGTAGCTAGGCGTGGCATATGACAGTGCTGTGTCATGCCGGCCCGCCGCCCGCAGTGCAGACTTGCGCAAAGCACACAGGCTGCGGATCGTGCCCTGCGCGAAGCGCCTGAAGCTGAGTCGACGTCCTGGCTTTCGTCCGGTCCAGACGGCGGAGAATGCCATCAGGCAACGTGAGGGCTTGCTGCTTCATATGCCTGTCATCCTCCCGCAACAGAACGGACCGAGGGCAATGGCAGGACGACATGACCGAGACCTTCGATTACCTCGACCTTCCCAGGCGCGCCGCGCGTGGTGCCGTCCGCTTTTCCTATTCACGCCCCGAGCAGCGCTGGCTGAACCGAACCCTTATCCGTGTGGTGGAACGCCTCAGCGGCCAGCCGCATCTGGAGCGGCTCTATCGCGCCTGGGCGGACAATCCCCCTGACGGCGAGAACATCTTTGCCGCGGCCGTCCGCCTGCTCCGCATCACGGTGGCAACAGATGAGGCGCAATGGGCACGGGTGCCGCGGGACGGACCGGTACTGTTCGTTGCCAATCATCCCTTCGGCGTCATCGACGGGCTGCTGATGGGCCATCTGGCGACACGCGTGCGTTCTGACACCAAGATCATGACGCACAGTCTCCTGTGCCAGGTTCCGGAGGCGCGGGAGTTCCTGCTGCCGGTCGACTTCGCCGGCACGCCCGAGGCGGCGCAGACCTCGGCGATGACGCGGCGGCGCTGCGTGGAGTGGCTGCGCGGAGGCCATGCGGTGGCCGTGTTTCCCGCGGGCAGCGTTTCGACGGCGCCATCGCCCTGGCGCGGCGCGGCCGTCGATGCGGCATGGCACCCCTTTGCCGCAAAGCTTGCGCTGCTCCCCGGTGTCACCGTCGTGCCGGTTTGCTTTCTCGGCCAGAACTCGCGGTTGTTCCAGATCGTCAGCCACCTGCACTACGCCCTGCGCGTGGCACTTCTCTTCCGGGAGTCGCGGCGGCGCGAGGGCACAAGTCTTTCCGTGGTCATGGGTGAGCCGATCCGTTCGGAAGCGCTTGCGACACTGGGCTCGCGTGAAGCGGTGATCGCGGATCTGCGCCGCCGCACCCTTTCGCTGCGGGGGCCTGACGCGCCGCCACCGGAACTCGCGTTCCGGTGGCCCCGACACATATCGTTCGACTAGTATTTCGCCGGAACGTACATGTCCTTGGGGATCGGCCCGCGGTGGTAATCGGGATTGTGCACCCGTTCGGGCAGCACGACTTCCGGCCGGACGATCTCCTCGTAGGGGAACTGGCTGAGCAGGTGGGCGATGCAATTGAGCCGGGCGCGCTTCTTGTCCACGGCCTCGACCACCCACCATGGCGCCTCGGGAATGTTGGTGTGCTCCAGCATCGCTTCCTTGGCCTTGGTGTAGGCCTCCCAGCGGACGCGCGACTGCAGGTCCATGGGGCTCAACTTCCATTGCTTGAGCGGGTCGCGGATGCGCATCAGGAAGCGCCTGTGCTGCTCTTCGTCGGTGATCGAGAACCAGTACTTCACCAGCTTGATGCCGGAACGTACCAGCATGCGCTCGAACTCGGGGCAGCTGCGGAAGAACTCCGCGACTTCATCCTCCGTGCAGAAGCCCATCACCCGCTCGACACCGGCGCGATTGTACCATGAGCGGTCGAACAGCACGATTTCGCCCTTGCCGGGCAGGTGCGGCACATAGCGCTGGAAATACCACTGGCCGCGTTCACGCTCGGACGGAGCGGGAAGGGCGACGACACGGCAGACGCGCGGGTTCAGCCGCTGCGTGATGCGCTTGATGACGCCACCCTTGCCGGCCGCGTCACGGCCCTCGAAGATGACCACCACCTTCTCCCCGGTGGTCGCGACCCAGTCCTGCAGCTTGATCAGCTCGCGCTGCAACCGAAACAGTTCTTCGTAGTAGAAGCGGCGGTTCAGGTCAGGCGTCGCCTCATTGCCAATTTCCACCAGTGCATCGAGGCGGCCGTCATCAATCTCATGCTCAAGTTCCTCATCGAGGCTGTCGAGCCAGTCCTGCCGGATATACTCGTCTTCCAGAATCTGCGTGTTCATGCGCCGTCTCCCTTTGGCCGGCCCTTCACGCCCAGAAGGCGCCGGCGCGGCGAAACTTCTTCCACTTCCTTGCCAGATGTGTGTCGGCGACGAGGGTCGCATGACGATAGAATCCGAGAACGTAACCCACCGCGAAATGCGCCTGCGGATCCGCCGCAAGGTCCAGTGTGCCGATGAAGGCCTCCGCCGTGGCGGCGTCATTGTGCGCGCCGAGATCCTCCTGCAGGTCCGATACCAGGCGCAGGAAGCTCCGCTGATCCTTGTCATCGTCGAAGAGTGGCCCGAAGAACTCAACGGCGTAGCGCAGGTTCTTGAGCGCAATGCGCAGGTCGTGACGCGCGTCATCCGGCATGTCCGGCAGGTGCTTGCCGCGCTTCAGCGCCCGCCGCCTCAGGCGGTCAAGAACCTCCCTTGCGAAATCGCGCGCCGGGGATGTCAGAAGGGCCAGATCCTCCGGCCCAAGTGCCGTTCGCCAGCTGCGCTTCAGCAGGAAGGACTGGACGTCCAGCACGAAGAGCGACGTCGCCGAATCGTCAATGACACGGCGCGCGGCGAGATAGCTTTCCACGCGGCGGCTTTCCACCGCCTCCAGAAGCCGTGCCGCCGCTGCGAGACGTTTGGGCTGGTCGCGGAACGGCCCGGCCAGCGCGTTCTGGCGAAAGGCGTCGCACTCGCGCGCCGGCCCGAGCGCCGAGGCGATGTCTCGCGCCCTGGCGCGAATATCCTCCAGTTCCGGCAGGACGATGCGCTTGCGAAAGATGCCGAGCGCGCTCCGCAGACGCCGCAGGCCAACCCGTAGCTGGTGAACCGATTCCGGGGCATCGGAATCGCGCAGCGATGCCCAGTTGCCGGTGAAGTGGGCAAGACAGCTGGCAGTCACCGCCGCGATCATGTCATCGAAGCTGGCGGATGCTGCGAGTTCCATCGGCTTTGCCTTGCGGGGGCGCGCGGCGGTCTGGTCGGCAAGCCGGTAGCCCCTGCCGGACTTCGGCTCGAAGGCGAGGCTCAGCCCGCATTCCCTTGCGAGTTCGCGTGCAAGGCCCAACAGGTCGGTTGTGCTGCCGCGCTTCAACTCCAGTTCCACCTCGGTCAAGGGTCGGCTCTGGTCATTCGCCAGGACGACGCCGTCGTCGAGCGCGAGCTCGACCTCCGAACGGCCATGGTGAAGGACAACGGTACGGCGCTTTACATGGGTCTTGAACACCGGGCCGAGCGCCTGGTCACCCGTGATCACTTTCAGCCGGTCGCGGATGGCGGGCTCGAAGAGCTCGATGTTCGGTTCGCCATCGGGCGCGCGGATTTCGACCTCACCGCGCGTGAACAGGTCGGCGGCGGCCTCCTTGGTCCACTTGACGCCGAGAACTGGGATCGCGCGGCCTTTGCGGCGCAGGCGGAGCGTGAGCCCGGCCCGTTCGAGGTCGCGGCCCGGGGTGTCGAAGTAGGTGGACAGCAGCTCGCGCTCCGGGGCAATGACGGCACCTTGCAGCAGGCGCGCAGCGCGCACCCGCTCCAGTGCCGGCCGGTCAGCCTGAAACTTGATTTCGATCTCAGTAGGTGCGGGCTTGGGCTCATCCGGGCCCGCCGGCGTTGGCGCAGCGCGATCCGCCTCATTGCCGCTCATCTGCTTCCGTCCCTTCCCTGTGCGCATCAAGCCCTTCGTCTCAACGCCCGATATATGTCGGGTGTGTGACGGAAAAGGCCGCCATAATGGGTCGAATCATGTTTTCTGTCGGGTCTCTTCCATGCTCCACCAGATCGCCGCTCTCCCGGTCAGGCTGAACGCCGACGGCGCGATGGATGTCTACCTCGTCACCAGCCGCGGCAGTGGCCGCTGGATCATTCCGAAAGGCAACCCGATCCGCGGCCTCGCACCGCAGGACGTGGCTGCCCGCGAAGCCCGCGAGGAGGCAGGTCTTGTCGGGCCCGTCTTGCCGCGGCGTCTCGGAAGCTTCGCGTTTCAGCGCGTGCGGGGCGTCAGCGGCGAGACATGCCTGATCGATGTCTATCCAATGCACGTTGACAGGCAGCTGAAGAATTTCCCCGAGAAGCGTGAGCGCACCGTGCGCCTGTGCAACCTCGACACGGCGCTGGCCATCGTCTCGTCGCAGCCTCTTGCCGAATTGATCGAGAGCTACGCCGCGGAAATGAGATCGCTGCGGCTGGCGACCGGAACCTGAGGCGGCGGTCGGGCGCAGCGCATTCCTCATTCCGGTTTCTCCTGCTTGATTGCCTTCTGGCGCGCCTGGAGCATGTTGAGCTTGCGATAGGGCGCCTCGGCCGTCACCTCGTCTCCGATCCAGGACGGGATATCCAGCGGCTGGTCGACCGCGGTCAACTCGACCTCCGCCAGCACCACGCCCTTCAGCAGGCCATCATATTCATCGATTTCCCACATGAGGTCGCCATGCGGCACATAGTGGCGGTGCTTCGAGAGCGTGCTGCTGCCGCAACTCTCCAGCATCAACTCCGCGTCCGCCAGCGGAATGTCGTACTCGAATTCGAACCTGCTGCCCGCAACCCGCTTGGTCTTCACGGCGAGTGTGGCGCGATCACCAATGATCCGAACCCGGGTCTTGCGCTCCTCGCTCACCGCGACGAGGCCATCCCGGATATAGTCGGTTCGCTGCACAAGCTTTCGCCAACCGTCCGACGCAAGCAGGAACTTGCGCTCGATTTCGACCTTCATGACTTCCCTGTTCGTCCCGTGCCTGATTCCTGAATAGGGATGGCCATTGTCACAATCAACCCAAGGTCTGAGCGTTTGATCTCATTCGCGCAGGTGATGTGTCGGGCTGCGCGCACATCGGGTGTGGCCCGGCTGGATCGACAGTCGTCGCTGCGGCAGTGCCGCGATGGTTGTCAAATTGTCATGAGAATCATGGCGACTGAAGTCATGCATGGTTTTGTCATTGCCGAACACGGCGATCGCATCTCGACTTCCCCAGGACACTGCGAATTGGATTTGGCACCGGCCGAGAGGATCTTCCTCCGGCTGCCGGTCAGCTGCATTTTCTTTGGTTGCACGCGAAGGAGAAGCGCATGGGCAAGGCCAGGACGAAGCTGAAGGCAAGAGACAAGCGTCGCCTTCGTGACATAGACGAGCTCGACAACGGCACCGTCATTCCGTTCAAGAAGAAAAAGTTTCAGTCGGAGCGTACGCCGCCTCCCATCATCGCGATGAACCAGCGCCAGGCCGAGTATCTGGCACATTTGCGGACGAGCCCGCAGGTCTTCGTGCTCGGCCCCGCGGGGACCGGCAAGACCTGGATCGCCGCCTCACACGCCGCCGACCTCTACCGCGCCGGCTCCATCACGAAGATCATCCTGACGCGCCCCAATGTCCCCTGCGGGCGTTCGCTGGGCTTCTTTCCTGGCACGCTTGAAAGCAAGTTCGCGCCATGGACGGTTCCAGTCACCGATGCCATCCGCGATCGGTTGGGCAAGGCTGTCTATGACGTGGCCGTTAGGAACGGGGACATCGACGTCGTTCCCTTCGAGGTGATGCGTGGTCGTTCGTGGACGGATGCCTTCATCCTGCTGGACGAGGCGCAGAACACTTCGGCAATCGAGATCAAGATGTTCCTGACCCGTGTCGGCGAGAGATGCACGACCGTAGTGAACGGCGATATTGCGCAATGTGACCTGGTTCACGGCTCCGGTCTCCAGGTCGCCATCGACCTCCTGCGGGCTCAAAAGCTTCCGGTGCCTGTCGTCGAGTTTTCGACCGACGACATTGTAAGGTCGGGCCTGTGCGCAATGTGGGTTCGGGCTTTCGAAAGTCTGTAGCGCGATCCCGCGGCTCCGCGGGAAACCGCGGAGCTTACGCTCCTGAGGTCTCACGCCCCGTTACCGGTCCGGCTTCTCAGGCGTGACAACGGGTGGATTGTCTGATTGGAGAAAAACACCAAGCGCTTGATTTGAATGGCGCGCCCGACAGGATTCGAACCCATGACCCCCAGATTCGTAGTCTGGTGCTCTATCCAGCTGAGCTACGGGCGCTGACCGGGGCCGTCTGTAGTCCGATACGGCCTCAAATGCAAGTGCGTTCGCGCATCTAGCCGCCGGCGCGACAAAGCGCCGAAATGCATGGGGAAAAGCCCCGGGCAAGGTTGCTGGCGCAGCGTGGGGTTCTTTCGGTGGACCCGTTCCAAAGACATGCCAACAGTACGCGTGATTGCGGTTGGGTTGCCGATCCTGGGTGTTTGCGCCACGTTGTTTCTTGCCTCGGCGGTCGATCGTAACAGTCCAGGGTCTGGCGGCGGCGGTCAGGGCGTTTTCCTCGCATGCGGGTGTTCTCCGCCGGGGGTGATTTCGCACGTTGCGGTTCCGGTGGTGCAAGCCCCCAGGCCTCAGCGAATCGCCAATCCCTCGGCCAAGGTGAACCTGCCTCTGCGTCGGATCATCGCCGCTTCCGCACCGGCCGGGCGCCTCGAGGGCGCCCCGTCCCCCGCAGCCCCGAAACCGGCAACTGACGTAACGGTAGCTGATAGTCCCATTCAACCTGATGCAGCGCCGCCGGACGAGCATGTTGAGGCATTCATGCATCTTCGTCCCCGGATTTTGCCAGTCCGTAAGGTCGTCCTGCCGCCGTCAGGTGAGACCGCGGAGCGGCTCCTGCCGCCCCATGACGTCACGGCCCCCGCCGGGCCGTCCCAACCCTCCGGTGGCGAGATTGATGGCGCATCGCTGCGCCGGTTGCTCGCGGGCACCGTTGCGGGCACGCTCGCCGGGCACATGCGCCCCTCAAGGCTGATTGGGCAATCCGGCGGGCCGAGGGTCCTCGGCACCGGGCTCGACAGCCTGTGGAACATCGGTCAGCAGGCCGCCGTCGGCTTCCTCGTGGACGGCAAGCTGCCGCGCGTGCACCAACTCCAGCGCCAGGCGGTGCAGGTGGTGGCGGCCGCCGCCCAGCAGGAAATGGCGGGTCTCATCAGCGATGCGATCCGGTTCGGTGAAGACAATGGCATCCGCTTCCTCCGCAAGCTTGAACTCAGCGGTGGCTGGTCGCCCGGCGGCCGCCCGGCGCTGGAGGCGCGCACCATCGACAGCCTGTTCCAGTCCGCCGCCCTCGATCACACGCTGTTCCTGCAGGCCGGTGTGGTGACCGACTTCAGCGACACCACCGCCAACATTGGCGCGGGCTATCGCTACCAGTTCCCCGACAGCGACCTGATGCTCGGTCTCAATGCCTTCTACGACCGGCAGTTTCCCATTGGCCACCAGCGCATGAGCTTAGGCATCGAAGCCTCGACCAGCGACGTCACGGTCTTTGCCAACCGCTACATTGGTCTCAGTGGCTGGACCGAACTGAACCCCTTGCTCGAGGAGCGTCCGCTGTCCGGCTGGGACGCGGGGCTTGCCGGCGAGCTGCCGCAGCTTGAGGATCTGCGCCTCACGCTGTCCGCCTTCCGGTGGGAACAGCAGTCGGAGCCCGACCGGATGGGGCTCCGGCTCTCGGCGGATTATGCGGTCAGTCCCGCCCTGCAGTTGGGCGCCACGTTTACGGGCGATGACGCCGGCAGCATCCAGGCCGGTTTCCGCCTCACCTGGCAGATGGGCGGCGAGGTCTTCGGCGGTGGTGATCTGGCGCCCACCCCCTGGAGCGACCGCAGGCTCATCTTCGTCAACCGTCGAAACGAGATCGTCACCGAAAGCCGCGATGTGCCGCAGAACTACGCCATCACCTTCATCCCCGGCGAGGTGACGGCGGCGAATGCCACGGACGTCGGCTTCACCCTCACGGGTGCGCCGCTGCAATCGCGCTACAGCTATCGCATTTTCAGCGCCGCCGGCGGGCCCGCGATCACCGGATCCGGCCTGGTCACGCAGGGGTCGCAGACCATCTCCGGCATCGATGTCTCCTCCCTTGCGGACGGCACGCTCACACTCGTGATCCTGGTGATCACAAAGGAAGGAGCCGCCGGGCCCGAAGTGTCCACGACCATCACAAAATCCACCGAGGCCCTCGCTGTTACGGTCGAAGCGCTGGTCCCCAGCCCCACCAGCCAGAGCCCCATTCCCTTCCGGATCATTTTCAGTCGGGCGGTGGCGGGTTTCGACATCGCTGACATTGAAGTCTCCAATGGCAGCCCCGCACATCTTGCAAGCAACGATGCCACCACATGGACGGTGAACGTGACGCCAGCGGGGCAGGGCGAGGTCAGGCTCCAGGTGCCCGCCGGTGCGGCCAGTGCCGATGGTCAGGCCAGTGCCGCCTCCAACGTCGTCACCATCGCGCATGACAGCGAAGCACCCTCGGGCTACGCCGTCGCCTTCCTGTCGGGCCCGATCACCGCCTCCGGCTTCGAGGTCAGCAATGCCTATGTGGGTGCAAGCTATGCCTTCACCATCAGCAGTTCCGGTGGCGGCACGCCCGTCACCGGCAGCGGCATCGTGGCCGGCTCCAACCATCAGGTGACCGGGCTCGACCTCTCCGGTCTCGCCGACGGCACGCTCACCCTGTCACTGACCCTTACCGATCCTGTCGGCAATGCGGGTGCTCCCGCCATCGCCACCATGACGAAGGATGCAAGCCCTGTGGTCATTGTCGCCATCATACCGCCCGCACCGGGAGAGTTCGATGATCTTTGAAACACCGACATTGCGCCGTGCCATGTGGGTCTGGGCTATCCTGGTTCTGGTCAACGCATCTGCCGTCGCGGCCACGCTCGACTTCACGCTCACCACCAGCAAGCCCGTCACGGTCACGGGGACGCCGCGCCTCGCCATCGATGTGGGCGGCGTCACGCGCTATGCCGACTACGCGACGGGCTCCGGCACCAACGCGCTCACCTTCAGATATGCCATCCAGCCGCGTGACTTCGATGCTAACGGGATTGCGCTGGTCCCGCCGCTCGACCTCAATGGTGGCAGCTTGATCGACAGCCTCGGCAATGCCGCCAGCAGCCTCGGCTTCACCCCGCCCGACACATCGGGGGTCAGGATCCAGACCTACACCACGGGCTTCCTGACGAGCCCCGTCACCAGCGCCAATGCCAGTGCCGTGTCCTTTACCATCGCCAAGGCGCCGCAGGGCGGCAGCTTCAGCTACACCATCACCTCGAGCGGTGGCGCCGGCTCCGTCGCCGGTTCCGGCACCATCACCTCGGCGAGCGAGACGGTTACTGGCGTCGATGTCTCCGGTCTTCTGCCCGGCACGCTCACCCTTGCCGTCACCGTGTCCACCGCGGCGGGCGGCACGGGCGCCCCGCGGCAGGCAACCGTGTCCTTCGATGGCCTGCCGCCATCGGGCTATGCCGTGTCCTTCGCCGACACTCCGGTCAATGCCGGCAACGCCGCGAACACCGGCATCGAGATCGCCGGCGGCGAGGTCGGCTCTGGCTATGCCTATGCCATCACCAGTTCGGGCGGCGGCACGCCCGTTACCGGCAGCGGCACCCTTGGCGCGGATCCCGAATCCGTCACCGGCCTCGATCTCACGGGTCTGGCCGACGGCACGCTTACCGTCTCGGTCACGCTCACCGACAGCCTCGGCAACGCCGGAACCCCGGTCACAGCGACCGTGACGAAGGACACGCTTGCCCCCACCATCCTCTCCGTCACGCCGCCCGCGGCCGGCACCTATGATGATCTCTGACGCAGGGCACGCGGTGTGAGCGGTACGTCGCGGCGAGGGTATCCGTCACGGTGCATGGCATGGCTGGTGGCCGCGCCATGGCTCGTCTGCATGCCGGCCAATGCTGCCGATCTGACCTTCACCCTGGCGATGGATGAGCCCGTGGTGGTGGCGGGAACACCGCGCATCGCGATCGACGTTGGTGGCATACCCCGCTACGCGACCTATGCCGCAGGCACCGGCACGTCTTCGCTCACCTTCTCCTATGCCGTCGAGCCGGGCGATTTCGATGCCAACGGCATCACGCTCGCCTCGCCGCTCGATCTCAATGGTGGCAACATCACCGACATTGCGGGCAATCCGGTCAGTGCCCTCACGTTCACGCCGCCGGATACCTCCGCCCTCAAGGTCCAGACCTACACCACGTCATTCACCACCAGTCCGATCACCAATGCCAATGCGAATGACGTGAGCTTCGCCATCGCCAAGGCCCCATCCGGTGCGTCCTTCGACTATACCATCACGTCCAGCGGCGGCGCGGGCAGCGTCACCGGTACCGGCATCATCTCAGGCAACCCGCACACCGTCTCTGGAGTCGATGTGTCGGCGCTGCCCGCAGGCACGCTCACGCTGTCGGTCACGCTCTCCACCACCGCCGGCGGCACGGGCGAAGCGCGCACGGCCACAGCCGCGCCGGTCCTCACCGCCGTGCTCGACGGCCTGCCGGCGACGCTTGCGAGCTATTCGGTGCGCCGTATCAGAGGCGCCTACACGGGCCCGCTGCTCAGGGTGCGCCGCAACTCCGACGATGCCGAGCAGGATATCGGGGCAACCATGACCGGCAACCTCAACCTCGCGGCGCTGGGAGGCTTTTGCGGCTTCGCCTCCTGCTTCGTGAGCATCTGGTACGATCAGTCCGGCAACAGCCGCAACGCCATGTCGACCTCCGTCAGCCTGCAGCCGCAACTCGTGAATGCGGGAGCGGTCGAGACGGAGGGCGGGCGGCCCGCGCTGTCCTTCACCTCGGCAGGCGGCCTTCTCGAGACGGCCGCGGCCGTTCCGCAGTCCCTGGCAAACAGCTTCAACGCCGTCGCACGCTGCACGGACACGAGCATCATCCGGCACATTCTCGGCGACCGGAACATTGGCAGCCCGCCAGGGGGCCGGCAGCTCCGGGCCCTGTCCGGAGGCAGCGGATATTTCGGCTCGAATATCGGCGGCGCCGTCGTCACCTTGCCGGGCTCCACCACGCAGCAGCGCGTCATCACCAGCCTGTCGGGTCCGTCGGGCATGTCTGGCGCGCTGGATGGCGTATTTTCGGCTGGCGGTGCGAGCAGCTATTTCTTTGCTTCCGTCTATCCCCTGCGCATCGGCGGTGGCGGCTTTGGCCAGGGGGGCGGCGACTGGAGAGGCACGATCTCGGAGGTGACGCTGTTCGACTCCACCTTGACGACCGCGAGCCGCCAGGCGCTTGAGAGCAACCAGGGCGACTACTTCGGCATCACGGTGCCGTAGGGCAGCGGCACCGGTCAAAAGAAAAACCCCGGTGTCGCCACCGGGGTTCATTGTTTTCAGCGAAGAGCTGACAGGACTTCTTAGAAGTCCATGCCGCCCATGCCGCCGCCCATGCCGCCGCCCGGGGGCATGCCCATCGGGGCCTTGTCCTTGGGCTTCTCGGCGATCATCGCTTCCGTCGTGATGAGGAGCGAGGAAACCGAGGCGGCGTCCTGCAGCGCGATGCGCACGACCTTGGCCGGGTCGATGATGCCCTTGGCCACCATGTCGCCGTACTCTTCGTTCTGCGCGTCGAAGCCGAAGTTGCCTTCCTTCTCCAGCACCTTGCCGACGACGATCGAGCCTTCGACGCCCGCGTTCTCGGAGATCTGGCGGATCGGGGCTTCAAGGGCCTTCGACACGATGTTGATGCCGGCCTGGATGTCGGCGTTCGACGACTTCAGGGCAGACACGGCCTTCTTGGCGCGCAGCAGCGCGATGCCGCCGCCGGGGACGATGCCTTCTTCCACCGCAGCGCGGGTGGCGTTCAGTGCGTCGTCAACGCGGTCCTTGCGCTCCTTGACTTCCACTTCGGTGGCGCCGCCGACCTTGATGACGGCAACGCCGCCCGCAAGCTTGGCCAGACGCTCCTGCAGCTTCTCACGGTCGTAGTCCGAGGTGGTCTCCTCGATCTGCGCCTTGATCTGCGCGCAACGGCCCTGGATGTCGGCCTTCTTGCCGGCACCGTCGACGATCGTGGTGTTCTCCTTCTCGATCTTCACGCGCTTGGCGCGGCCGAGCATGTCGAGCGTCACGTTCTCGAGCTTGATGCCCAAGTCTTCCGAGATCACCTGGCCACCCGTCAGGACGGCGATGTCCTCGAGCATGGCCTTGCGGCGGTCACCGAAGCCCGGAGCCTTGACGGCCGCGACCTTGAGGCCGCCACGCAGCTTGTTGACGACGAGGGTGGCAAGGGCTTCGCCCTCGATGTCCTCGGCGATGATCAGCAGCGGCTTCGAGGTCTGGACGACGGCCTCGAGCACAGGGAGCATCGACTGCAGGGAAGAGAGCTTCTTCTCGTGCAGCAGGATGTAGGCCTCGTCGAGCTCGGCGATCATCTTGTCGGCGTTGGTGATGAAGTAGGGCGACAGGTAGCCGCGGTCGAACTGCATGCCTTCGACGACGTCGAGTTCGGTCTCGGCGGTCTTGGCTTCCTCGACGGTGATCACACCCTCGTTGCCGACCTTCTGCATCGCCTCGGCGATCATGTCGCCGATGGCCTTCTCGCCATTGGCCGAAATGGTGCCGACCTGGGCGACTTCAGCCGAGCCCTTGATCTTCTTGGCGCGCTTCTTGATGTCCTCGATGGCAACGGCAACGGCCATGTCGACGCCGCGCTTCAGGTCCATCGGGTTCATGCCGGCGGCCACGTTCTTGGCACCCTCGCGAACGATCGCCTGGGTGAGAACGGTGGCGGTGGTGGTGCCGTCGCCGGCGAGGTCGTTGGTCTTGGAAGCGACCTCACGAACCATCTGGGCGCCCATGTTCTCGAACTTGTCCTCGAGTTCGATCTCCTTGGCGACGGTGACACCGTCCTTGGTGGTGCGCGGCGCGCCGAAGGACTTGTCGATGACGACGTTGCGGCCCTTGGGGCCGAGGGTGACCTTCACCGCGTTGGCGAGAATGTCGACGCCACGGAGCATGCGCTCACGGGCATCGGCGGCAAAACGGACTTCTTTGGCAGCCATGTGAATACCTCGAACTTAACTGATTGATTTACGGGGCAGAAAGAGCTTCGTGGCTTAGCCGACGATGCCCATGATGTCGGATTCCTTCATGATCAGGTACTCGGTACCGTCGATCTTGACTTCCGTACCCGACCACTTGCCGAACAGCACGCGGTCGCCCTTCTTCACGTCGAGGGCAACGATCTTGCCGGACTCGTCACGCGCGCCCGGACCCACGGCGATGATCTCGCCCTGCATCGGCTTCTCCTGCGCGGTCTCCGGAATGATGATGCCGCCCTTGGTCTTGGTGTCTTCGTCGACGCGCTTGACAACCACGCGGTCGTGCAGAGGACGGAATTTCATGTCGGCTAACTCCTCGTCATATTTACATTATTTGAGGTTTTGAACGAACCTCTCCCTCGGGAGGCCCGCCCTGTTAGCACTCAGGGATATCGAGTGCTAACAGCTAGCAGAGGAGATATGACTGGGGAGCGGTTCCGTCAAGAGGTCCGCCGGGTGAAGGGTTAAATTTTGAACGGACCCTCGCCGCGCCTCAGAACAGCGGCGCTACCGCCTTGTAAAGGCTGCGGAATTTTGTGAGGCGCTGGGCATAGGCCCGGGCCAGATCCGGGTCTGGGGCGATTTCCGCCGCGATCCCCGGCTTGCTGCAAACGGTTCCGGGGTCCTCCCCCGTCGCCGCCAGCCGTGCCAGCCGGGCCGCACCGAAGGCGGGCCCGGCCTCGGAGCCCGCCTGCAGCAGCACGGTCTTGTTGAGCGCGCTGGCCAGGATCTTCATCCAGAAGCGGCTCTTCGATCCGCCGCCATTGACCGCGATCCGGCCGGGCAGTGGGCCTGTGGCCTCGAGGTAGTCCTGCGCATCGGCGAGCGACAGGGCAACCCCCTCCAGCACCGCCTGCGTCACCTGTTCCGGCGTCGTCGCCGGCGTCAGGCCGAACAGCACGCCCTTGGCATGGGCGTTGTTGTGCGGCGTGCGCTCGCCGGAGAGATAGGGCAGGAACAGAACGGGCGAGGGGCCGGCGAAGGCGCGTTCGGTGTCCGCGAGCAACTCGCCGATGTCGTCGCGACCCATGAGCCCCGCCGCCCAGGCGAGTGCGCCCGCGCCGTTGAGCAGTGCGGCCATCTGGAACCAGCGGCCGGGCAGCGCATGGCAGAAGCTGTGGATCAGGTGTTCGGGCGCCGGGCGGTAGCGCGCGCGCGTCACGAAATACTGTGTCGCCGTGCCGAGCGAGATGAAGGCGTCGCCCTCGTTCACCGCTCCGCTCGCGACAGCCCCCGCCGCCGCATCGCCCGCGCCAGTGGCCACGATGATGCCGGGTGGCATCCCCCAGGCCTTCGCCACCTCGCCCTGCAGCAGGCCCGAGACGGCAGAGCCTTCGAGCGGGATGGGCAGCATCGACAGCGGAATGCCCACGGCCGCCGCGATCTCGGGCGACCACTGGCGCGTCGCCCCATCCAGGAGCAGCGCGCCGGAGGCATCGCACATGTCGGTGGCGAAGCCATGGGTCATGCGGAAGCGCACATAATCCTTGGGCAGCAGCAGGTGCCGGGCCCGGCCGATCACCTCCGGCTCATGGCGCGCCAGCCACAGCAACTTCGGCGCGGCGAAGCCCGGCATGGCGAGAACCCCGGCGATGCTCCCGATCTCCGGCAGTTTTGCATTGAGCGCGGCAGCCTCGGCATGCGCGCGCCCGTCATTGTGCAGGATCGCCGGGCGCACCGGCTGTCCTGCCTCGTCCAGCAGCACCGCGCCATGCATCTGGCCCGAAAGCCCGATGGCCTTGATCTCGTGCCACGCTTTGCCGGACTTGTGGCGCAGTTCCGACACGGCCTGCTCGACCGCGGCCCACCAGTCTTGCGGATTCTGCTCCGACCAAAGCTCCTTCGGCCGCGAGACGGAAAGCGGTGCCGTCGCGGTGGCGAGGATCGCCTGTGCGCCGTCCACCACCACCGCCTTGACGGAGGAGGTGCCGATGTCGATGCCGAGATACATCAGGAGGCCTTCTGCGCCACCAGCATGTAGTTCACGTCCATGTCGCGGCTCACCTTCCACTGGCGGGTGAAGGGGCTGTAGGTGACGCCCAGTTCCTCGCGCGTCGACAGCCCGTTCTCGGCCAGCCAGCCCTTGAGCTCGGCGGGGGTGATGAACTTCTCCCACTGGTGCGTGCCCTTGGGTAGCCATCCCAGCACATATTCGGCACCCACGATTGCAAGCCCGAAGGACTTCAGCGTGCGGTTGAGCGTGGCCACGAACATGAGGCCTCCCGGCTTCAGCATGGAGGCGCAGGTGCGGGTGAAGGCCTGCGGGTCCGCCACATGCTCGATCACCTCCATGTTGAGGATCACGTCGAACTGCTCGCCCGCCGCCGCCAGGTCTTCCGCCGTGCCCACCCGGTAGTCGATCTCGAGGCCCATCTCCTGCGCGTGGACGGAGGCCGTCTTGATGTTCTTTTCCGAGGGATCCACCCCGGTGATCGAGGCTCCCAGCCGTGCCATCGGCTCCGTGAGCAGGCCCCCGCCGCAGCCGATGTCGAGGAAGCGCAACCCCCGGAAGGGCTCGCGCTCGAGGGGGTCGCGGGCCAGCCTGGCCGTCACCTGTTCCTTGATGAACTGCAGCCGGACCGGGTTGAACACGTGGAGCACCCCGAATTTCCCCTTGGGGTTCCACCATTCGGCGGCCATGGCCGAGAACTTGGCAACTTCTGACGGGTCGAGGGAGGGGGCGGCAGCGGTCATTCTGAAATCCAATTTTATGCTTTGGGCATTATTGCATAAGCGAAGCCTGTCATCTATGAGTACGCCGCGCCGCACCCGGGGGTTCAAAATCCTTCAGAACTGGCCACCAGCCGGACCTCCCGAGACGGGGTTTCCGGGCGGCGGGGGACATGAAAGGTTCGAGGCCGATGGGCCGTTTGGTAATGAAGTTCGGGGGCACCTCGGTTGCGGACATTGCCCGCATCCGCAACGTTGCCCGCCATGTCGAGCGCGAGGTCAAGGCCGGCCACCACGTGGCCGTTGTGGTCTCCGCCATGTCCGGCACGACCGACCGCCTGGTCGGCTGGTGCCGCGAGGCCGCCGCCGTGCACGATGCCCGCGAATATGACGCGGTGGTCGCCTCCGGCGAACAGGTCACCGCCGGCCTGCTGGCCATCGTGCTGCAGGACTTGGGCATTCCCGCCCGCTCCTGGCAGGGCTGGCAGATTCCATTGAAGACCGACGGCGTTCATGGCGCCGCCCGCATCGCCGGCATCGACGGCGACGAGATCAGGAAGCGCATGGACCAGGGCCAGGTGGCCGTGATCGCCGGTTTCCAGGGCATCGGTCCTGACCGCCGCATCACCACGCTGGGCCGCGGCGGCTCGGACACGTCGGCGGTGGCCATCGCCGCCGCACTTGACGCGGCCTGTGACATCTATACCGACGTCGACGGCGTCTACACGGCGGACCCCCGCATCGTGACCGGCGCCCAGAAGCTCGACCGCATCTCCTATGAGGAGATGCTGGAGCAGGCCTCCCTTGGCGCCAAGGTGCTGCAGACCCGTTCGGTCGAGCTCGCCATGGTGTATAAGGTGCCGCTCCAGGTGCGCTCGAGCTTCGAGGCGCCGGATGCGCCGAACCAGAACAAGCCCGACGGGACCGGTCCCGGAACACTCGTTTGCGATGAGGAACGTATCGTGGAACAGCATGTCGTCAGTGGTGTCGCCTATTCGCGCGACGAGGCCAAGGTTTCCGTCCGCCGCGTGAAGGACCAGCCCGGCGTCTCCGCCGCGATCTTCGGTCCGCTCGCCGAGGCCGACATCTCGGTCGACATGATCGTCCAGAACATTTCGGCCGACGGCGCCTACACCGACATCACCTTCACGGTGGCGCGCAAGGACCTCAGGAAGGCGCTGGAAGTGCTGAACGCGGTCAAGTCCAAGGTCGGCTTCGACGACCTCGCGCACTCGGCCGATGTCGCCAAGGTGTCGATCGTCGGCATCGGCATGCGGAGCCACGCCGGTGTCGCCGCCAAGATGTTCAAGGCGCTGGCCGAGAAGGGCATCAACATCCAGGCCATCACCACCTCCGAGATCAAGACCTCGGTTCTGATCGACGAGGCCTATACCGAACTCGCCGTGCGCGCCCTGCACACGGCCTATGGCCTCGACGCCAAGGTCGCCTGATAGAGCCATGCGCCTCACCATCAGCCACATCACGACGAAGGCCGGCCGCTCGAAAGCGGTCCGCGTCTCCGTACGCGGGGACGGCGGCTGATGGGAACCTCCGCCCTCGGCCCGCGTGTCCTGCTCAGAAGGCTCCGCGAGGTCATGGCGGAGCCGGTCACAGCGCAGAAGCGCCTGGACAAGATCGTCCAGATCATCGCCGCCAACATGGTGGCGGAGGTCTGCTCGATCTATGTCATGCGTCCGGGTGACGTGCTCGAACTCTATGCAACGGAAGGCCTCAAGCGCGAGGCCGTGCACAAGTCCAAGCTGAAGGCGGGCGAGGGCCTCGTCGGCACCATCGCCAAGCAGGCGATCGGCCTCAACCTGTCGGACGCCCAGCAGCACCCCTCGTTCAAATACCTGCCCGAGACGGGCGAAGAGATCTACCACTCCTTCCTCGGCGTGCCGATCATGCGCGGCGGCTCCGTCATCGGCGTCCTCGTCGTGCAGAACCGCACCCGGCGCCACTATACCGAAGAGGAGGAAGAGGCACTCCAGACCACGGCCATGGTGCTGGCCGAGGTCATCGCCGCGGGCGAGCTGCGCGAGGTGGCACGTGAAGTCGCCGCCGACGTCGCCCATGTCAGAAGCCATCACCTGCGCGGCGATTCACTGGCCGAAGGCGTGGCGCTGGGCCATGCCGTGCTGCACGAGCCGCGCGTCGTCATCCAGAACCTCATTGCCGAGAACGTGCCGGCCGAAAAGCGCCGCCTCGAGGATGCGGTGGCGCAGCTCCGCGCCCATGTCGATGAACTGCTCGACGGGTCGGATGCCCAGCGCGGCGCCACCGAATATTCGGACGTGCTGGAGACGATCCGCATGTTCGCCCACGACAAGGGCTGGATGAACCGCCTGCGCGAGGCGATCGACACCGGCCTCACGGCGGAAGCCGCGGTGGAGCGCGTGCAGAACGACAACCGCGCCCGCATGATGCGCACACCCGACCCTTACCTGCGCGAGCGCATGCACGACCTCGACGACCTGTCGAACCGCCTGCTGCGCATCCTGACCGGCGCCATCGCCACCGCGTCCCGCACCGACCTGCCGCAGAATGCCATCGTGGTCGCCCGCAACATGGGTCCGGCGGAACTTCTCGACTATGACCGATCGAAGCTCCGCGGCGTGGTGCTGGAGGAGGGTGGCCGGACCAGCCATGTCGCCATCGTCGCCAGGGCGCTCGGCATTCCCGCCATCGGCCAGGCCGAGGGCCTCATCGATCTCGTCGACACCGGCAGCCCGATCATCGTCGACGGCTCGACCGGCGACATCTTCGTTCGTCCGTCCACGGATCTTCAGCGCTCCTATGCCGAGAAGGTCCGCTTCTATGCGCGGAAGCAGGCGCAGTATGCCGCGCTGCGCGACCAGCCCTCGGTCTGCAAGTCGGGCGAGCGCATCGAGCTCAACATCAATGCAGGCCTCATCGTCGACCTGCCGCATGTGCATGATTCAGGCGCTGACGGCGTGGGCCTCTACCGCACCGAGCTGCAGTTCATGATGGCCAGCCGCTTCCCGCGCCTGTCGAGCCAGGTCCGCCATTACGAGGCGATCATCGAGCAGGCCCAGGGCAAGCCCGTCACCTTCCGCACGCTCGACATCGGCGCCGACAAGGTGCTGCCATATCTGCGCCAGCCGAAGGAGGAGAACCCGGCTCTGGGCTGGCGCTCGATCCGCATGGCGCTCGATCGTCCGGCCCTTCTCCGCCTGCAGCTCCGCGCGCTGATGATGGCGGCGGAAGGCCAGCCGATGAAGATCATGTTCCCGATGATCGCCGACGTCGATGAGTACCGCCGCGCGCTCGAGGTGGTGGAGATCGAGAAGGCGCATCTCCTCAAGCGTGGCCACAAGCTGCCGGAGCCGTTGAAGCTCGGCGCCATGATCGAGATTCCCTCGCTCCTCTGGCAGCTCGATCATCTGCTGCCGCTCGTCGACTTCGCCTCGATCGGGTCGAATGACCTGGTGCAGTTCCTCTTCGCCTCCGACCGCGGCAACCCCAAGCTCGCCGGCCGCTATGATCCGTTGAGCCCCGCAGCACTTGGCGCCATGCGCCTGATCGTCGAGAAGGCCGCGGAGCATGGCAAGCCGGTAACGCTCTGCGGTGAACTGGGCGGCCGCCCGCTGGAGGCGATGGGCCTGATTGGCGTCGGCCTCAACTCGATCTCCATGGTTCCTTCCGCCATCGGCCCCGTGAAGGCCATGCTGCGCACCCTCGACCGCCAGAAACTGTGGAAGTTCATGGAACCGCTCTTGAAGAGCCCGCTCCACACGCTCCGCCCCGAACTCCTCGAATTCGCCCAGCGGAACGGCGTGGTCCTCTGACCGCGAGCCCTTCTCCCGCCGAAGCTGGGAGAAGCTGCCCGACAGGGCGGATGAGAGCCCCTTCAGCAGCCCCAGAACCCGGATCACGATGTCAATCAGCAGCATCACCATGCCTGCCCATATACCCCATCCCGTGACCAAAGTCAAGAACTTTTACCTTTAGAAGGACTATATTCTGACTCTCTTGTATGCCCTCTCCCTCATGTTCACCTTCGCCGGGCTTGACCCGGCGATCCTTTCCCCCGCCACCCGAGGTCGCCCGGGTCCCGCCCGGACAAGGTGAACAAAGGGTACCACCAGCTCCGCGTTAGCTTCCCATTCACCATTCTCGGTCATTCTTGGGCAAAAGGTAACCAGTGCCCGAGAGTGGTAACATGCGTGATGACAGCGTCGAGATGACCGGTGAGGCCCAGGCCGCCGTGGACCAGCACGAGGAGGCCGCCCCCCACGAGGAGGCCCCCCACCACCACATTGAGATGCGTGAGAAGCCGGACGGCGACCTCGACCCGCTGGGCGAGGCCGGCTGGTATCTCGAGCATGAGCGCCTGATGCGCGGCCTCACCCTCGAGGACGCGGCCGAGGGCTGCGGCATCCACCCCTATCACCTCGAGGCAATCGAGTACGGTGACATGACCTGCCTGCCGGAGCGCAACGAGGCGCTCGGCATGGTCGGCGCCTACACGGAGTTCCTCGGCTTCGATCCGGAGCCGCTGGTGATGCACTTCGCCCAGTTCATGCCGGTGCCGGAGCTGAAGGCCGAGCCGCGCCACCCCGCCAATCCGGCGCCGCTCTCCAGCGCCAAGATCCTGTCTTTCGCCCCCCTCGCCAAGCTGCCGAAGATGAAGATGAACCGGATTCCCGGCGGCGCCGGCGGCCTCGTCGCCGGCCTCGCCGGTGCGGTGCTGCTCTTCGGTGCCGCGAGCTACATGCTCATGCCGGGCGCTGAAAAGGCGATGGACCTCACCGCCACCGAATATCCGGCAGCGCCCGCCCCCGCGGGCGCCGACCCCATGCCCACCGCCTCGACCGGCTCCGACGCCGCCGACGTGTCCGTGGGCGACGAGCCGATGCCGAAGGCCGAAACCCAGTCCGCCGATCTGGGCGACGGGCAGAACACACTCGAAGGCACCGGGCTTGACGGCATCACCGCGCTCATCGAGCAGAACGTGCCGCAGGCCACCGCCTCCACCAGCCCGGCCCCGGCCGCGGCGGGCGACGTGACCCAGACCAAGGACGGCAAGCAGTTCGGCGATGCCAATGCCGACAGCCGCCTGACGCTGAAGGCCAAGGCCCCCGTCTGGGTCCGCATCGAGGATTCCAACGGCAATGTCGTGATGACCCAGATGCTGATGAAGGGCGACACCTACCGCGTGCCGAACCGGGACGGCCTCGTCGTCATCGCGCGCGATGGCGGCCTGCTGGTCTACGTCATCGACGGCAAGGAAAAGGGCATCCTCGGCACGCCGGGCGAAATCCTGGTCGGCCGCTCGCTCGACATCAAGTCCTTCGAAGGCTGACGCCGGGCCCTTGCGCGCCGTCGTCCAGCGGGTTTCCGAAGCGTCCGTCACGGTCGATGGCCGGATCACCGGGTCCATCGGCCGTGGCTTTCTCGTTCTCGTCTGCGCCATGGCGGGCGACACCGAGGCGGAGTCCGCGAAGCTCGCCCGCAAGATTTCGGCCCTCCGGATCTTCCGGGACGAAGCCGGCAAGATGAACCTGCCGCTCGCCGCCGTTCAGGGTTCCGTTCTGGCGGTCAGCCAGTTCACCCTCGCCGCCCAGGGCATGGAAAGCGGCAACCGCCCCGGTTTCTCGCGGGCTGCGGCGCCTGAACTGGGCCAGCGCCTCTACGATCACTTCTGTGCCATGCTCCGGGCCGAGGGCCTCGCCGTGGAAACCGGCATCTTCGCCGCCGACATGAAGGTGGCCCTCGTCAATGACGGCCCGGTCACCATCCTCTTCGACACCGCCGCCAAGGACTGATCTTCCAACCGGCGGAGGCTTCGGCTAGAAGCCGCGCCATGTCCGCCATTCCGCACGAAAAGCTCGACCGCATCATCCACCGCTTCGCCTCCGTCGAACACGACATGTCGTCGGGCGCGGTATCCGGCGACGCCTTCGTCAAGCTCTCGAAGGAATATGCCGACCTCGAGCCGACGGCGAAGAAGGCGCAGGACCTGCGCAAGGCCTATGACGAGCGCCGCGACCTGGACGAGATGGTGAAGGCCGGCGGCGAACTCGCCCAGATGGCCGAGGCAGAGCGCCCGGTGCTGGACGAGAAGATCGAGCGGATGGAGCACGAGATCCGCATCCTGCTGCTCCCCAAGGATGCCGCCGACGACAAGAACGTCATCCTCGAGGTCCGCGCCGGAACCGGTGGCGACGAGGCGGCGATCTTCGCCGGCGACCTGTTCCGCATGTACCAGCGCTATGCCGCCTCCAAGAACTGGCGCGTCGAGGTGATCTCGGCCAGCGAGGGCGAGCATGGCGGCTACAAGGAAGTGATCGCCAACATCTATGGCGCCGGCGCCTTCGCGCATCTGAAGTTCGAATCAGGCGTCCACCGCGTGCAGCGCGTGCCGGCGACCGAAACCCAGGGGCGCATCCACACCTCGGCGGCCACCGTCGCAGTGCTGCCCGAGGCCGAGGACGTCGACATCAAGATCGAGGACAAGGATCTCCGCATCGACGTCTACCGTTCGTCCGGCCCCGGCGGCCAGTCGGTGAACACCACCGACTCGGCGGTGCGCATCACCCACATCCCCACCGGCATTGCGGTGGCCCAGCAGACCGAGAAGTCGCAGCTCAAGAACAAGAATGCCGCGATGAAGCTGTTGCGCGCGAGGCTTTACGAGATCGAGCGCCAGAGGATCGACAGCGAGCGCTCCGCCACCCGCAAGGACCAGGTGGGCTCGGGTGACCGGTCCGAGCGCATCCGTACGTATAATTTCCCGCAGGGGCGCTGCACCGACCACCGTATCAACCTCACACTCTACAAGCTCGACCAGATCATCGAGGGCCCGGCGCTGGAGGAAATGGTGCAGGCCCTGATGACCAACCACCAGGCCGAGCTTCTGGCTGAAGCGGACAATGCCGGCTGACACGCTCGCCAGCCTCCTTGCCGCCGCTTCCGCGCGGCTGAAGGGCAGCGACACGCCGACACTCGATGCGCGGCTTCTGCTGCAGGCCGCCGCCGGCCTCTCCCGCGAAGACCTCATCCTCGGTCCCGACCGGCCGCTGACGCCGGCGCAGCGCGACCGCTTTGAAAGCTTCATCGCCCGCCGCGTGCAGCATGAGCCGGTCTCGCGCATTTTGGGTGAACGCGAATTCTATGGCCGCGTCTTCACGGTGACGCCCGATACGCTGGACCCGCGCCCCGACACGGAGACCATCATCGAGGCTGCGCTGGCCCTGATGCCCAAGGCGGCGCGCCTGCTCGACCTCGGCACCGGCACCGGCGCCATCGCCGTCACCCTGCTCGCCGAACGGCCGGACGCCACCGGCGTCGCGACCGACCTGTCGCCCGCCGCCCTCGCTGTCGCGCGCGAGAATGCCCGGCGCCTCGGCGTCGCGGCGCGGCTCACCCTCAGCGAAGGCAGCTGGTTTCTCCCGGTCGCCGGGGCCTTCGACATCATCCTGTCGAACCCGCCCTATATTCCGGCGGGCGATATTGCAGGCCTGAGCCCCGAGGTTCGGAACTTTGACCCCTCTCTCGCACTGTCCGGCGGAACCGACGGCCTCGACCCCTATCGCATCATCGCCGTCGGTGCCGACGCCCACCTCGCGGCGGGCGGGCAAGTGCTGGTCGAGATCGGGGCGGGACAGGCGGAGGATGTCGCGGCGATTTTCGTGGGCCACGGCTTCCGGCCTGCCGGGCGCCACCGCGACCTGGGCGGCCACGCGCGCTGCCTGGTCTTTGACCGCGACGAAAAATAGCGTTTGGAAATGAAGGGCCTGTGGGCTAAACAGGAGTCGGAAACGCTTTCTGCCCTTTGTATTGGTGCCGGGAACGACGTTGGGGCATTGGCGCCGGGATGGCGCAGAGGCCCGCAGTTGAAATCAGCACAGGCGGGGATATGGCACGCGCCCTCCGGGACACGCGCCGCTGGCGGAAGCCTTCTCAAACCAACGGGTTAAGCTTGAAGACGCTCACTTTCTGAGCAGATGTGACGACCGGTTGCCGCGGAACCAAGGGTTTCGTGAGGCAGCTTCGTGCAACCTAAGATCAGACCAAGTCTGAAGATGGAATTTCGATGAGACCGACTCACAAGAACCGCAATCGCAACCGCCATCGCAGCGGAGGCGGCGGGGGTGGCGGCGGCGGTGGCGGTGGTGGCAACCCGCTGAGCCGCGTCTATGAGAGCAACGGTCCGGACGTGAAGGTCCGCGGCACCGCCCAGACGGTGGCCGACAAGTACCTCCAGCTCGGCCGCGATGCCCAGTCCTCGGGCGACATTGTGATGGCGGAAAGCTATTTCCAGCACGCCGAGCATTACCTTCGCATCATCTTCGCGGCGCAGGCCTATAACCAGCAGAACAATCCGCAGCAGAACCAGCAGCCCTATCGCCGCCAGGACGAGGACTTCGACGACGAGGACCTCGAGGACCATGGCGAGGCGCAGGTCGAGCAGCGCGGGCAGCAGGGCCAGGGCGGCGAACCCGAGGGACTGGGCGACCAGCCGTCCATCGAGGGCCAGGAGCGTGCCCCGCAGCAGAACCAGCAGTTCCGCCAGAACCGCGACCGCGACTTCAACCGCGACCGCGACCAGAACCGCGACAATCAGGGTCGTGACAATCAAGGGCAGGGCCGTGACCGCTTCCGCCCGCGCTGGCAGGACCGCAACGAGCGCCGCAACAACGACCAGCAGGGCCAGGGCGGCGAACCCCGCCAGCAGAACCAGCAGCCCCGCCAGCAGGATGACCAGCCGCGGAGCGAACCCGCTCCGGCGCCGGCCGCTTCGGATGATGCCGACCGCTGGGAGGCCCCGTCCTTCCTGCGCCGCCCGGCCCCTGCGCCGGCCCCGGTCGAGGCTGTTGCCGAAGAAGCTGCAGCCGCGCCGGTGAAGCGCGTCCGCCGCACCCGCAAGGAAACGGCGACCGAGGTTCCGGAAGCCTCCGACTGAGGCGCGATCAGGCCTGCGGCCGGTAGGCCAGCCAATAGGTGAGGGCGACGCCACCGGCGCCGCCCACGATGTTGCCCAGCGTAACGGGCAAGAGATTGCCGAGGAAGCCCGCCAGCGTGACCTCGCCGCCCAGCGCCCAGCCGAGCGGGATGAAATACATGTTGGCGATCGAGTGCTCGTAGCCCAGCAGCACGAAGGCCGAGATCGGGAAGACGATCCCCAGGATCTTGCCGTCCACCCCACGCGCCGCGAAGCTCACCCAGACGGCGAGGCAGACCAGCATGTTGCACAGGATGCCGCGGGTGAAGGCCTCCATGGGGCCGAGCGCCGCCTTGGCCTCGGCGATGGCCCGCGCCGCATCGCCCTTGGGGCCGTCCAGCAGCCCCGACAGCACCATCAGCAGCACCACCGCGAGCGCCCCGATCAGATTGCCGGTGAAGGCATAGGCCCAGTTGCGCATGAGTGCTGCCGTGCTGACCCGGCCGTCGACCCGCGCCATGACGATCAGGGTATTGCCGGTGAAGAGTTCCGCCCCTGCCACCACCAAGAGGATGAGGCCGGTGGCGAAGGTAATGCCACCGAGGAGCCTCGCCGGGCCGAAGCCGGGCGTGGTGCCCGCCAGCACCGCCGTGAAGGCGGCCGCCCCCAGCGCGATGAAGGCCCCAGCCAGCACCGAGAGGGTGAGCAGCGGGACGGCCGGCAGGTTGGCCTTCTTGACCCCCGCCTCTTCGATGCGCAGTGCCACCTCGGCGGGCTTGTAGGCGTCGAGGCCAGTGGGATCGAGCTTCTGGACCATGCTTCCATTTGGGGGCAGACTGGTTGTCAAAGTATTGATATGGCGCAAGGTTAGGAAGGAAGTGGCGGGATCTACTGACCCCGCTTGATAGATTGAAAACACTTCCCATATGACACTCATCAAGGGCCGCTCTCCTCAGGGAATGCCTCGCGGGGGTTCAGAATGGGTTGGGGTGGCACATCAAACCGTTGACGGCTTTTCAGGGGTGCCTTTTCCGGGGCCCATGAGGAGTGCCGAGGAGGAGAAATAAATGGATTTCGAGAAATACACCGAACGTTCGCGCGGCTTCATCCAGTCCGCCCAGTCGTTGGCCCTTCGCGAGGGCCACCAGCGCTTCACCCCTGAACACCTGCTGAAGGTCCTGCTCGATGACGAGGAAGGCCTCGCCGCCGGCCTGATCAAGGCCGCGGGTGGTGATTCGCGCCTGGCGCTGCGGGAAACCGAGGCGGCGCTCAAGAAGATGCCGAAGGTCTCTGGCGGCGGCGCGGGGCAGGTCTACCTGTCGCCTGAAATGGCGCGCGTCTTCGAGGCCGCCCAGAAGATCGCTGAGAAGGCCGGCGACAGTTATGTGACCGCCGAGCGCCTGCTGCAGGCGCTGGCCGTCGAGCCGTCGGAAGCCCAGAAGATCCTGAAGGATGCGGGCGTCACCGCCCAGGGCCTGAACGAGGCCATCAATGCCATCCGCAAGGGCCGCACGGCGGATACCGCGTCGGCCGAGCAGGGCTATGACGCGCTGAAGAAATATGCTCGCGACCTGACCGAGGCCGCTCAAGCGGGCAAGCTCGACCCGGTCATCGGCCGCGACGAGGAGATCCGCCGCACCATCCAGGTGCTGTCGCGGCGCACCAAGAACAACCCGGTCCTGATCGGTGAACCCGGCGTCGGCAAGACGGCGATTGCCGAAGGCCTGGCGCTGCGCATCGTCAAGGGCGACGTGCCGGAAAGCCTGAAGGACAAGAAGCTGATGGCGCTCGACATGGGCTCGCTCATCGCCGGTGCCAAGTATCGCGGCGAGTTCGAGGAGCGGCTCAAGGCCGTGCTGTCCGAAACCATGGCGGCCGAAGGCGGCATCATCCTGTTCATCGACGAGATGCACACCCTCGTGGGCGCCGGCAAGACCGACGGCGCGATGGATGCCTCGAACCTGCTGAAGCCCGCTCTGGCCCGTGGTGAACTTCACTGCGTGGGCGCCACGACGCTGGACGAGTACAGGAAGCACGTCGAGAAGGACGCGGCCCTTGCCCGCCGCTTCCAGCCCGTCTTCGTGGGCGAGCCCACGGTCGAGGACACCGTGTCGATCCTGCGCGGCATCAAGGAGAAGTACGAGCTTCACCATGGCGTGCGCATCACCGACTCGGCGCTGGTCTCGGCGGCGGTTCTCTCGAACCGCTACATCACCGACCGCTTCCTGCCCGACAAGGCCATCGACCTGATGGACGAAGCCGCGTCGCGGCTGCGTATGCAGGTCGACTCGAAGCCGGAGGAACTCGACGAGATCGACCGCCGCATCATGCAGCTGCAGATCGAGCGCGAGGCGCTGAAGAAGGAGACCGACCAGGCCTCCAAGGACCGCCTCGTGAAGCTCGAGAAGGAGCTTGCCGAGTTCGAGGAGAAGTCGGCCGGCATGACGCGTCGCTGGCAGGAGGAAAAGGCGCAGCTTGCGTCCGCCTCGAAGGTGAAGGAGGAGCTTGAGAAAGCGCGCTTCGACCTCGAGCAGGCGCAGCGCAAGGGCGATTTCGCCAAGGCGGGCGAGCTTGCCTATGCCACCATCCCCGGCCTCGAGAAGAAGCTGAAGGAAGCCGAGGAGAAGTCGAGCGCCAAGATGCTCGAGGAGGCGGTGACGGAGAACCACGTGGCACAGGTCGTGTCGCGCTGGACCGGCGTTCCCGTCGACAAGATGCTGGAAGGCGAGCGCGAGAAGCTCATCGCCATGGAGACGGAACTCGCCAAGCGCGTCATCGGCCAGTCCGATGCGGTGATCGCGGTTTCGACCGCGGTCAGGCGTTCGCGCGCCGGCCTCCAGGACCCGAACCGGCCGATCGGCTCGTTCATGTTCCTTGGCCCCACGGGTGTCGGCAAGACCGAGCTCACCAAGGCACTGGCCGGCTTCCTGTTCGACGACGAGCACGCGATGGTGCGCATCGACATGTCGGAATACATGGAGAAGCACTCCGTCTCGCGCCTCATCGGTGCCCCTCCCGGCTATGTCGGCTATGACGAGGGCGGTGCGCTGACCGAGGCCGTGCGCCGGCGTCCCTACCAGGTCGTTCTCTTCGACGAGATCGAGAAGGCGCATCCGGACGTGTTCAACGTGCTCCTGCAGGTGCTCGATGACGGCCGCCTGACCGATGGCCAGGGCCGCACCGTGGACTTCAAGAACACGCTGATCATCATGACCTCGAACCTCGGTGCCGAGTATCTGGTGAACCTCGGCGAGACGCAGGACGTGGACGTGGTGAAGGACGAGGTGATGGCCGTGGTGAAGGGCCACTTCCGCCCCGAGTTCCTCAACCGCCTCGACGAGATCGTGCTGTTCCACAGGCTCAAGCGCGAGCACATGGGCGCCATCGTCGATGTCCAGGCCGGCCGCCTGAGGAAGCTCCTCGCCGATCGCAAGATCGAAGTCGAGATCTCGGATGCCGCGCGCGACTGGATCGCCGAGAAGGGCTACGAGCCGGCTTACGGCGCACGTCCGCTGAAGCGCGTGATCCAGAAGAACCTTCAGGATCCGCTGGCCGAGGAAATCCTCTCCGGCCGCATCAAGGACGGCCAGACGGTGAAGGTCGACGTGATGGGCGGGCTCCTCACCTTCAACGGCGTGCCCGTCGGCGGCAAGCCCGCCGTCGACCCGAAGGTCGTGAAGCTGCACTGATCGATTGACGTGAATTGACAGAGGGCGGTCCCGCGGGGCCGCCCTTCTTGTTTTCGCTTCAAAAACTTCACTTTGCCCGGGCTTGACCCGGGCATCCTTTGCTGCCGCTGAAAAAGACTCGCGGGTCAAGCCCGCGTGCGGTGAGTGAGGGGAACTTGAGGCCGCGGCATCGTGCTGGCACACTCGTCCGATGACCCTCGACGGCTACAACCGCTTCTGCCGCAGTCTCGTTCACACGGCGCACGTCGTGCAGTGGGATGATGCGCATGTGTGGAAAGTGGGTGGGCCCAAGGGCAAGGTCTTCGCCATTGCCTCGCGCTGGGAGGGGGCCTCGCTCGACATCACCTTCAAGGCCTCGCAACTCTCCTTCGACCTGCTGAAGGACAAGCCCGGCATCCGGCCCGCACCCTATCTCGCCTCGCGCGGGCTCCTCTGGCTGCAGCGGCGGACGGCCGAGACGCTCGATGATGCGGCGCTGAAGGATTACCTGCGCGAAAGCCATCGCCTCGCGGCGCTGAACCTGCCCAAGCGCGTGCAGCGCGAACTGGGTCTTGGCTGAGGTTCACGCCTTCGGCGGATTGTCCTTCGCGACGAGATAGACCACCAGGCTTGCGGCCAGCAGCCCGGCGAAGATCAGGTGCAGCGTGGCATAGGCCTGCTCCGGGGGCTGGTCGGCGAGCCGCTTCATCAGCGCCCCGCTCAGGGGCTGCAGCACGCCCGCGCCCCCGATGAACAGCACGTTCAACAGCGTGATGCCACGGCCCAGCAGATGGTCCGGCACGAAGCTGCGGCCATGTGCCATCAGCACGCCATAGGTCATCCCGAAGCCGCCGAGCAGGCCCATGATGATGATGGCAGCGGTGAGCGACAGGCCGGGCAGGGCGAGCGCCGCGAAGCAGAGTGCTGTAACGGTAACACCACCGAACACCACCCACTTGCGCGTGCCGAGCAGCCGGTCCATCGGGCCATAGGCCATGGCCCCGGCCGACATCGCCGCCGCCATCACGAGCAGCGCATGCCCGCGCGCCACCGGCTCCAGCCCGAAGACCGAGGCGAAATAGGGCCCGGCCCATAATCCCCGTTCCGCCAGCACCACGGCATAGCTCACCGCCGTGATCGGCAGCAGCGGCCACAGGCTGCGGATTTTCAGGACGTCGCCGAGGCCGCCGAACAGGCCGCGCGCGCCATGTGTGGTGATGCGCTCCGGATCACGGATCAGCAGCAGCACGGAGAGGGCCGAGAGTGCGGTGGCCGCCGCCATGCCGAACATCGCACCACGCCAGCCGATCGACTGTGCCAGCCATGCGAGCGGCGAGGCGGCGAGCAGGTTCCCCGCCGTGCCCAGGCCCAGCAGCCATGAGCACAAGAGCGCGAAGCGCTGCGGCGGAGCGCTGCGGCCGAAGAGATAGATCGCCCCCATGTAGATCGCACCGCAGCCGGCGCCGATCAGCAGCATGGCGAAGTTGAGCATGAAGGCGCTGTGCGCCGTGGCGAAGAGAAGGGCCCCGGCGACTGCCGCAAGCATCTGCAGTGCCACGGTGCGGCGCGGGCCGACGGTGTCGAGCGCCCAGCCCACCGGGAATTGCGTGACGACGAAGCCGAGGATCCAGAAGGCCTGCAGGTTGCCCAGCGCCTGCGGGTCGAGCAGCAGTTCGCGCGCCAGCTCGGGCGCGATGACCGCGAGGAAGGAGCGGTAGAACTGGCTCAGCACATAGGCCGCGAGGAAGGTGACGAAGGCGCGCATCACATGCCTCATCGCAGGCGCGCTGCGCCCGCGCAAGCATTGTGCGATCCGGACTTAGGGCTTGGCCTGCGCCACCTGCAGCGCGGAGGGGGCCTGCTGCATCATGGCCACCACGCGCTGCTTCAACTGGTTGAACTTCATCAGCTCCTTGCCGGCAAGCTGCTTGCCGCCAGCGGCCTTGATGCGCGTGGGGTTCACCGGACGGTCGTCGACATGGACTTCATAGTGGAGGTGCGGGCCGGTGGAGCGGCCGGTGGAGCCCACATAGCCGATGATCTGGCCCTGGTTCACCTTGGCGCCGCGGCGGATGCCGGCGGCGAGCTTGCTCATGTGGGCGTAGAGCGTTTCGTAGCGGTCGTTGTGCTTGATCTCGACGGCGATGCCGAAGGCGCCGTGGCGGCCCGCGATCTTGACGGTGCCGGAACCGGCGGCGCGGATCGGGGTTCCCTGCGGTACGCCGAAGTCGACGCCGGCATGCATCTTCGAGTAGCCGAGCAGCGGATGGCGGCGCATGCCGAAGCCCGAGGTCAGGCGGGCGCCGGACACCGGCGTCTTGAGCAGTGACTTCTGGGCGCTGCGGCCCTTCTCGTCGTAGTAGTCCGTCTGCCCGTCCCTCGTGGTGTAGCGGTAGAAGGTCTTGGTCTTGCCGTCGAGGGTGAGCTGCGCATAGTGCAGCACCTTGCGCTTGGACGACGAGCCGGTGAGCGGGTTGCCGTAGAACACGTCGAAGCTGTCCGAGGCCTTCACCTGGCGCTGGAAGTCGACGTCATAGGCGAAGATGCGGGTGAATTCCGCGATGATGTAGTCCGGTACCTTGTTATCCTTGGCTGTGCCGTAGAGGCTGGAGCCGACCCTGGCGTTGGTGCGGAAGTGGTTGACCTGCGCATATTGCGACTTGGTGCCGGCCCTGGTGCCCTCGATGGCGGCGGCGAAGCGGCCGTCTTCGTCGGCCTCGACGGTGAGCGTCTCCTTGGGGCCGGGCTCGAAGGAGAGCTCCACCGGGAAGATCACTTCGCGGCCGTAGAAGTCGATCTGGCGGTCGAGGGTCAGCTCGAACGTCGTGTCCGCCTTGATCATGTTCACCGGGAAGATCGGGTTGATGGCGGCGACCAGGGCCTTGGCGGCTTCCCGGCTCACGCCACGGTCGGTCAGCACGTCGATCAGCGACTGGCCCTTCGCAAGCTTGAAGGTCTCGTCGGTCGGTTCCGGCGGCACCTGCTTGGTGATGGTGGTGATGTTCTGTTCTTCCTCGACGCCATCGATGTCGGCGTCGATCACCACCGGCCTGTCTTCGTTGTAGGGCAGGTCGCCAGAGGTGATCTCGGGATAGAGATTGGCGTTGTTGAGATCGCGTTCCGGGACCACGGCCTGGTCTGGATTATCGGCCTGCGGCTGGTAGGTGGTGGCGAATTCCTTGCGGCCGATCAGCGAACGGCCGGAATCAGCGCTGTCCGGATAGAAGCCGCTGATCGAGGCTTTCTCGACGGCGGCATAGGCATCGCGCGGGGCGGCATTCTCGCCGAAGATGCCGAGAACGGCGCTGCCGATGACCAGCGAGCCGGCAATGCCGGCCACGCAGGTGGTCAGCAGCCAGCGATGATGGGCCGGCTCGACATGGAAAGGATCGGGGGCGGGTTCGGTGACGGCGGCGGCAGGAGCCGGGAGCGCGCGGGTCGGCAGCTTCGAAGGCAGTGGCGGACGGCGAGTCGAGCCAGCAACTGGCGTGCGGGCGCGAAACTGTCTGTCAACGCGATCGTTCAATACTCAAATCCCCTGTCACACTCGCTTGTCCGGACCATCGGCCTGCCGTCTTCCCCTGGCAGTTCTCCGGAGCCTGTTCCCTTGTCTCGCTCCGTCCGGGACTCAAGGGCCCCCCTCGGGAGGCCCCAACGCGGGACGGAAAATGCCCGTACGAACCCCGATAGTCAACCGCCAAAGGCCGTGCGGTTTCCACAGGGTTTGCTAGCCTGTCCAGGCTTTCCGCCAGAGCTGCGGACCGGAATAGCATTGGGCATTATCCCACCCAGACGTTACCCATTCGTTAACCATGTTAACCATGCTTGAGGGGGGTGGGACCGCCGACGCCGATATGACGGACAGCGGCCTGCCGTCGCAAAGGCCTCAAGATGGCGGGGAGGGCCTTGGTCTGGCCCCGGACGGCACCCCGTCATCGCGCCCACACGGATCAATTTCCGCAAGCTGTCTCAGGCGGTTGCAAGAATCTTCAAGATTCTGCGTTCGACCTGCTTGACACTTTGGCCGGGCTTCTCATATAAGCCGGGTCACTGAGGGACGCGGCGCTTGAGCGCTGCGGTTCTTGTTGC